>CAVUEZ010000008.1:0-676629 GCA_963740615.1 Terriglobia bacterium | reverse complement strand
TGATGAGTTACCTCACACCCGGCAAACTTCCGATTGGATACAGCCTGACCCGCCGCCGTGCGCAGAACGGATTCAAGCGCGAAGAACTGACCCGGTTCGGCAAGATTCCCCGCTATAAGATCGCCTTGCCTTGGCTCATTATTCGTTACGCCAGCGCAATCGCGGATCAATCCATTTGCCTCGACCCCGAGGGCCTTGGCCCGCATAAATTCCAAGGGCGAGTGGTGATCCTCGTCAACGAGCACAGCGCAAGCGCCGCAGAAATGCTGGCGGCATTTGCTCGAACAACCTCGCGACAATTCAAGACAACGGCGGGGCGCCTACTCGCACATTCCACGTCGGCGAGGGCTACATGCTTCGGCTGCCGCCGGCTGCGTATCACACGTGGAACGGAACCTTACTCGAAGGCAGGGTGTGTGTGAATGTCACTGCGGAATTGCGGTGCGAATCGTTGTGCGCCGGGCGCGACACACAACTGCTTGACGCGGTCGAGGCCGTGAAGAAGCTCTAGACCTTCTTACTACATCTCAAGGAGGCCCCACTCGCGCTGAAGGCGATCAGCTTCAGCGTCGACATACCCTCGATCAACTCCGCTTTCGACAACGAATCTCTCAAGGTCAATAGTTAACCGCTTCTGAAGCTCTAACGAGCAATCCGCTAACTCGTTAAGATCGCTAAGGATGCTCGATAGACGGCTATCATCCGTGAGAATGCCACGGCACTCGCGCCGTGCACGGTGGACCACCCAGTTACGCTTTTCGACTACATCCCGCAGCTCTGTCGCCAGCCCAGTCCAAGCAATCCGGTTTTGATGATTTCCGTCAGGAGGGAGCCAACGAGCGACCGCGCGCCTTACTCAAGAGCACATCCCCTGCTGCAGCTCCGATACCCTGCAAGGCGTGCGACCGTACCACCAAGTATGTCGCTATTGTGTCCTCAAGCTCCTGCAGTTGCCAAATCGTGAAACCGACGTTTTGCATCATCACCGAAAGACGGCTGGCACGCTGCACGTGATTTCGCTACTCTGATTTGGCCCACTTTGCGCATCTGATTTGGCCCACCCTGTAAACCGAATCGACCTACCCTGTTCCGGCCAGCCGGAACGGGGAGGCCGATGGACAGGAGACGCAAGGTGGAGCTGTTTGAGGAGATCCGACGGGAGTACACCCACGGCGTGGGCACGATCCAAGGCGTCGCCAAGAAGTTGGGAGTGCATCGGCGGATGGTGCGGCAGGCGCTGGCCAGCGCGGTTCCGCCGGAGCGGAAGCAGCCGGTACGGCGCAAGCCGCGGCTGGACCCGGTGATGGATTTTATCGACGCGATTCTGCAGGCGGATCAGCAGGCGCCGCGCAAGCAGCGGCACACGGCGCACCGGATCTGGCAACGGATTCGCCAGGAGCGGCCGGAAGCGACCGTCGCGGAAGTCGACGGTGCGGCGGTACGTGCGGCGGCGAAAGGCAGGAGTTGGGGCTGGTGGGGCGCGAGACGTTCGTGCCGCAGTCTATGAGTGGGGCGGCGAGGCGCAGGTGGATTGGTACGAGGCGGTGGCCGAGATCGGCGGCGAGCGCCAGACGGTGCACCTCTTCTCGATGCGCAGCGATGGCCAGCGGCGGCGCCTTTCATGTGGCCTACTACCACGCCACGCAGCAGGCTTTCTGGAAGCCCACGAGCTGGCATTTCACTATTTCGGCGGAGTGTTCCGCCTGCTGCGCTACGACAACCTGAAGAGCGCGGTGAAGAAGATCCTGCGCGGGCACCAGCGGGAGGAGACCGAGCGGCTGATCGCGTTCCGCTCGCACTGGGGCTTTCAGACGGAGTTCTGCAATCCGGCGCGGGGCAACGAGAAGGGCGGCGTGGAAGGCGAGGTGGGCTACTTCCGGCGCAACCACCTGGTGCCGATGCCGCAGCGTGAAGGACCTGGCCGAGTTGAACGAGCATTTGCGCGGCTGCCGGCAGGACGAGCAGCGGCGGATCGCGGGCAAGCCGCTCACGGTGGGCGAAGCGCATGCGGGTCGAGCGCGAGCACCTGTTGCCGCTTGGCGAGCGAAGGCTTCGAGCTGGCCGAGACCAGTTTCCCGACGGTGGATGGCAAGGGCTGCGTGAAGGTGCGCACCAACTGCTACTCGACGCCGCTGAAACCGGCAGACGCACTGCCAGGCGCGACTGCTGCCGGCCTATGTGGAGATCTGGCACGAGCGGCAGTGCGTGGCGCGGCACGAGCGCAGCTTCGGGCGCTACCAGCAGGTGCTGGATCTGGAGCATTACCTGGACGTGCTGGAGCGAAAGCCGGGAGCGCTGGCCGGTTCGACGCCGTTGCAGCAGTGGCGGGAGCGCGGGCGCTGGCCGGAGAGTTTCGACCGGCTGTGGCAGAGCTGACGGAGCGGCATGGCCGAGCAGGCGGGCACGCGGGCGATGATCGAGTTGCTGAGCTGGGCAAGCAGCAGGGCTGGGATCGCCTGAAGCAGGCGGTCGAACAAGCGCTGGCGCTGGGCTGCACGGATGCGGCGGCGGTGCGCCATCTGCTGAGCTTCGACGAGCTGGCGCATCCGAGCGCTGCGATGGCTGTGAGCTGGGCAAGAGCTGGAGCGCTACGAGCGTCCGCTGCCGGTGCTGAGCGAGTACGACCTGCTGCTGGCGACGGCGGAAGCGGAGGTGGCGCGATGAAGGCGGCCACCGCACGCTCTGGAGCATGCCAGCGTGAAGCAGTACTGCAAGGCTCTACGTGTGCCGGTCATCGGCGCCAACTTCGTTCCGCTGGCCGAGCAGGCCGTGAAGGAGAACCGCAGCCACATCGGCTATCTG
This sequence comes from Terriglobia bacterium, assembly GCA_963740615.1. Taxonomy (GTDB): domain Bacteria; phylum Acidobacteriota; class Terriglobia; order Terriglobales; family Acidobacteriaceae; genus JAIQGF01. The sequence continues at coordinate 673,827 of CAVUEZ010000008.1, read as the reverse complement.
GAAGCGCTGCTGGCGATGGAGAGCGAGGAACGCGACCGGCACGCGATCCAGCAGCGGCTGCACGATGCCCGCCTGCCGCGGATGAAGACGCTGGAGGAGTTCGACTTCAACCAGGCGCCACAGATCCCGGCGGCCAAGATCCGCGAACTGGCCGAAGGCGGCTACATCGAGCGCGCCGAACCGGTCGTGCTCGATCGGCGAGTGCGGCACGGGCAAGACCCACCTGGCGACCGGGCTGTGCGTGGCGGCCTGCCGACAGAAGCGGCGCGTGCGCTTCACGACGGCCGCCAACCTGGTCAACGAGCTGGTCGAGGCCCGGCAGCAGAACGCGGTGCGGCGCGTGCTGGCGCGCTGGATGCGCTTTGACGTCATCGCGATGGACGAAGTCGGCTATGTGCCGCTGGCCGAGATCGGGGCCGAGTTCTTGTTCCAGGTGATCGCCGAGCGGGCCGAGCGAGCGGCGTTGATCATCACCACCAACCTGCCGTTTTCGGAGTGGACGCAGGTGTTCCCGAATGCGCGCTTGTGCAAGGCGCTGCTGGATCGCATCACCGACCGCGCGCACATCATCGAGACCGGCACGGACTCGTATCGCTTTCGGCGGACTCTGGAGGTACGAAAGAAGAAGAAAGCTTCGTAGAGAGTGGGCAGGGGAAGGGGCTCAGTTGCCGCCCCTTCCCCTGCACCCCCATCCCGGCTTTGAGCACTGGGAATAGCTGGACTTATGACCCAGGGGTGGGCCAAATGAAATGATCAAAGGTGGGCCAAATCAGGTTGTCAAACCGAGCACGTCAGTGCACCTGATCGCCCCCTCTCGTGTGACCCCCAGCGACACGATTTTGACCTGCGGGCACTCCGGACGTGAAGGCAGGTCGCCGGGATCTATTCCCGGACAGGAGCAAAAGACGTACCGATGATTTGCTACGACCGCAGCTAACTTGCAAACATCCTTCTTCAGTTTGTCGTTGCTCTCGGGGCTTACTGCTGCAAATACTTCCGCGACGACGGAGCCGTCGTTGGACGCGATGTCATGACCAGACGCTGTGCCGAGATTGACGATGAACGGACTAGCTGCGCTGTGCTTCCGGAACAAATACCGTAAGGCGTCGATCGTTGCAACGTATGTAAACGTCTGATTAACCTGCTCGATGAGATTCAGGCGTGAGTGCGCCAGAGGATCGAAACCTAGCTTCTGGAATTTAATGGTTCGCAACAAATCCAGTGGTGCAGCAATCGCGGAGAGTTCCACGACAGATTCCACAGCAGAACGCGCTGCTTCGTTAATTCGCAGCAGCATCGGTTCGAGCTCTGCTTCCGAGCAGACGATCTGTGTCTTTGACATATAAGTCCTGGCGAACGGAGATTGATACTCTTTCTGAATAGTACGTTGAGGTTTTCTAATCAAACGCGCTCTTCATTGTAAGGGAGTTAATACGTTAGATCGGGCCCCCATGTACCCCGGCGTCGAACTCAGGTTGTTGCGGTATGCGGTCGCCGTCTCGGAAGAACTCCATTTCGGCAGAGCAGCTCAGCGGCTCCACGTTTCGCAACCGTCGCTGAGCAAACAAATTCAGCAGCTTGAGGATTATCTCGGCTTCAAGCTCTTCATCCGCACCAAACGCTCGGTCGAGCTCACGACAGCGGGCCGCACATTTGTTGCTGAGGCAAAGAAGGCGCTGCATTACTCCGAACGGGCAGTCGAGCTTGCGAAGAAGGCGGAACAGCAGGAACATGAAACCCTCACCATCGGCTACTCACCGTTTATCGACCTACATTTCCTCTCCGCAATCCGGCGAATGAAACCGCTCGGGTCCGAGCGGCCCATCTTCAAGAGCTCTTTCACGGCCGAGATCGTGGGCAAGCTGCTCAGTCACGAGTTTCATGCCGGCCTGGTGATCATCCCGGTTGTCGAACGAGAACTCGCTGTCACGCCTCTACTGCGAGAGCCTCTGGGGCTTGCGGTGCCAGAAGCCCACTCCCTCGGACGGAAAGCGAAAATAGGGTTGCGCGACTTGGCGGACGAGCCTCTGATTCTTGCTCCGAGACGGTTCAACCCACATTTCCACGACTATCTGGTTTCCCGATTCAGGGCGGTAGGCGTTGCGCCAGCTATCGCGCACGAAGTGACAAGTCCTCACGAGGCGTTGCACCTCGTCTCTGAAGGGCTTGGCATCGCTATCGCGCAGACCTCGGTGTTGCAGTCCGAGGGGAAGGGCCTTGCCGTGAAAACGTTCGCCGACAAGCACCTCGTCGTCGAAACCGCGATCGCGTCTCATCGCAGCTACGATGCGCCAACGCTGAAACTCTTTACCGAAGCTGTCGTGCAGGTAGGCAGCGCATATCTGTCGCGCGAAGGCCGTCGGGTTGAGATTCCAGCGTAAGACCTTTGTTGTGCCTCCCCTCCACTGCGCGGTGTTTGGACAGGAACGGACAGTAAGGACAGGGGACTGACAAACGGCAGTGAGGCGCAAACTGGAAACAACATGCCCGGCAACCGCGCGGAACGCCCCGCTTACGCGTATCGACGCAATCTGCTAGAATTCATGTGGTTCCGAAGTCGAGGGTCCGATCATCTGTTGGATCTGCTGGCTCGAGGCCGCTTTGGACGGTAATTTCCTTACTGTCCATACTGTCCATAAGACACGAATATCGAGCAGATTTCGTGGAAATGGGCGAAACTGGCGAATCCATTGAAAACTACGGAACGCCAGTAATGACGCGGGTTTTCCGCTAACCCGATCGAAATAAAAGCGGGGACGTAGTTCAGTTGGTTAGAACGCTGCCCTGTCACGGCAGAGGTCGCGAGTTCGAGTCTCGTCGTCCCCGCCATTTCCTTGCCGTCCCTGCCCTTCCCTGGTGCATCATTAGCAGGCAGAAGCAGGCAGAGGAATCCCCGTGCCCGAGAATCGTAACCTCATCGTCGCCATCACCGGCGCCACCGGCAGCATCATCGGCGTGCGCATTCTGCAGTTGCTGCAGGGCACCGGCGTCAACACGCACCTGGTCATGAGCCAGTGGGGCGCACGCACCCTGGTGCACGAAACCGAGTTCACCGTCGAGCAGGTGCAGGCCATGGCCACTCGCGCTTATCCCGTCGGCGACCAGGGCGCTCCTATCTCCAGCGGTTCATTTCTTACCCTGGGCATGGTCATCGCGCCCTGCACCATGAACACCCTCGGTTGCATCGCCCATGGCCTCGGCGACAACCTCATCCATCGCGCCGCCAACGTCATTCTCAAGGAGCGCCGCAAGCTGGTACTGGTGGTCCGCGAATCTCCCCTCAGCGAGATTCACCTCGACAATATGCTCAAGCTCGCGCGCATGGGCGCCGTCGTCTTTCCCCCGGTGCCCGCCTTCTACAACCATCCCCAGTCGCTCGACGATGTCGTCAACCACATCGCCATGCGCGTGCTCGACCAGTTCGATTTTCACGTGGATGTCACCCGCCGCTGGGAAGGAAAGATGCTCGCCGGCGAGCCCAAGCGCGTGCCCAACTAGCGCGCTGGTGCCCCGCCGGTGCCCCACGTCTGCCCGGTTTTTGGCAGATGTGGGTCTTTTCCGAACTGGAAACTGGAAACCAGAAACTGGAAACTGAGTCCGCCTGGTTTGACCGCCCTTTCGCGGCTCACGTATACTGCCGTCAGGTGGTTGCAAATCATTCTCAGGAGGGCGGTTAGCTCAGTTGGTTAGAGCGCGTGCCTTACAAGCACGAGGTCGAAGGTTCGAGTCCTTCACTGCCCACCATTCCCTGCCGCCGGGTTGCACCCCGGCCACAAAATTTCCCCGCCGGGGGCATCTTTTTTGCTTCCCGGCGAAACCAATTAGGGGCTTGGGGCAGTCCGCCCGGCCATTTCGACGCGCCCCGCGCCAAGGGAGCCGGGTTGCGCAAAAGGGGCCCACACCATGAAAGCCGTCCTCTTTGTCGACGACCACGAAGTGCTGGCTCGCCTGAGCTGCGAGATTCTGCAGACGCAGGGCTACAAGGCGGTATGCGCCTACAATGCCGCCGACGCCCTGGAAAAATTCCAGCGCGACAGGTTCGACATCCTGGTCACCGACTTCCGCATGGAAGGCATGAACGGCCTGGAACTGGCCCGCAAAATTCACGCCACCAGCCCCAAGACCCCGGTCATCATCGTCACCGGCTACGGCCCGGTCGAAGGCGGCGACGACGTCAAGGCCTGCCTCGCCAAGGACGAACTCTTCCCCTCCCTGCTCGACAAGATCAAGCTCTACCTCGACGAAGCCGGCAAGGACGAAGAGCAGGAGCCCGTCCTGAATACAAGTCAGAAGTAAGAAGTAAGAAGTCAGAAGTAAGCCTTGAGCCTTGTGCCTCGTGCCTTGCGCCTTGCGCCTCAAGCCTTGCGCCTTGCGCCTCAAGCCTTGCGCCTTGCGCCTTGCGCCTCGTGCCTTGAGCCTCTTTTCCCGAGTCTCTTCCGCCCGCGCTACAATCCAACTCCCTGAAGCCCGAAGCCTTGAGTCTTGCGCCCTGAGCCTTGAGCCTCGCGCCTTGCGCCTATGAAGATCGGCATCACATGCTATCCCACTTACGGCGGCAGCGGCGTGGTCGCCACCGAGCTCGGTATTGAGCTGGCGCAGCGCGGCCACGAAGTCCATTTCATCACCTACGCCCAGCCCTTCCGCCTCTCCGGCCCGCAGCCCAACGTGTGGTATCACGAGGTCGAGGTCTCGCACTACCCGCTGTTCGACTATCCGCCTTACGACCTGGCGCTGGCCACGCGCATGGCCGAGGTCGCGGAAATCTACGCTCTCGACCTGCTGCACGTGCACTACGCCATCCCGCACTCGGTCAGCGCCTACCTGGCCAAGCAGATGCTGGCGGCCTCCGGCAAGCGCCTGCCCTTTGTCACCACCCTGCACGGCACCGACATTACCCTCGTCGGCCAGGACCGGTCGTACCTGCCGATCACCCGCTTCTCCATCCAGCAGAGCGACGGCGTCACCTCCATCTCCAAGTACCTGCGCGAGCGCACGCTCAAGGAATTCCAGCTCCCCAACTCCATCCAGGTGATCTACAACTTCGTCAACTGCGACATCTATATCCGCGACAAGCAGGCGCAAGAGCGCCGCCGCGAGTTCGCCCGCGACGACGAGCGCCTGCTGGTTCATCTCTCCAACTTCCGCCCGGTGAAGCGCGTCTGCGACGTGATCGAAATCTTCGACCGCGTGCAAAAGAAAATTCCCGCCAAATTGCTGCTCATCGGCGACGGCCCTGACCGCTCCCAGGCGGAGTGGCTGGCCATGGAAAAGCGCATCCACGACCGCGTCATCTTCCTCGGCAAGCAGGACCGCGTGCACGAAAAGCTGCCCATGGCCGACATCCTGCTGCTGCCCAGCCGCCTGGAATCCTTCGGCCTGGCGGCGCTGGAGGCCATGGCCTGCGAGGTGGTGCCCATCGCCACCAACGTCGGCGGCGTGCCGGAAGTCATCGAGCACGGCAAAACCGGATTCCTCGCCGAGGTGGGCGACGTGGAGGAGATGGCGCGCTGCGCCATCGACCTGCTCTCCGACGATGCGAAGCTGAAGCAAATGGGCCGCGAAGGCCGCACCGTCGCCCAGGGCCGCTTCTGCTCCACCCGCATCATTCCGCAATACGAAAAGTTTTATCGCGCCGTGCTGGAACGCACCAGTTAGCAGCGGAATTTATTCCGGCGCACCACCTTCTAACTTGTGTCATCCCGAGCGGAGCGAGGGACCTGTTGTTTTAGCCGTCCGTACGGTTGACGTTTCAAGCTGCCTACCGCGTCCCTCCCGAGCGTGTAAACGCGGAAACGCCGGCGCTGTAGGGTTGCAGCACCGGCAGGCTCAGGCGGATGAGGGTTCCACCGAAGGCGCCGCTGTCGATCACCATCCTCGCCGACTCCCCATACAGCACCTTCAGCCGCTCGGCGATGTTGGCCATGCCGATGCCGCTGCCCCCGATTCCGGTGGGCGGCTCCAGGAATTGCGCCGCGCCCATCCCCACGCCGTCGTCTTCCACCTCCACCGTCACCAGCCCGTCTCTCAGGCGGCTGCGCAGATAGATGGTTCCACCCTCGATCTTGGGCGCCAGCCCGTGCTTGATCGAATTCTCCACCAGCGGCTGCAGCAGCATGCTGGGCACCACCACGTCGAGCGAAGCCGGATCCAGGTCCTTCACCACCGTCAGCTTGTCGCGCCCGAAGCGCACCACCTCGATGTCCAGGTAGTCGTCGATGAACTCGAACTCCTCCCGCAGTTGCACGAAGGCGTCGCCCTTGCGCAGCAGCCGGCGCAGGATGTTGGCCAGCTTCACGATCACGTCGCGCGCCGTGTCCGGATCGAAGCGCACCAGCGAGGAGACGGAATTCAGGGTGTTGAACAGGAAGTGCGGATTGATCTGGCTTTGCAGGGCCTCCATGCGCGCCTGCAGCAGCGCCCGCTGCTGCTCTTCCAGCTTGGTCTCCATGCGGGTGTTGTTCCAGATCTTCAGCGGGATGGCCACGCATACCGCCGAGGTGGCGAAAATGGCCGCCAGGATCCAGAAGTTGTCGCTGTCCATGCTGAACATGAGCCGCGGGTGCCAGCGGTGCAGCTCCAGCTTCACCAGGCGCAACGCCAGGATCAGGCAGAAAAAGCCGATCTGCCAGTCGACTTTCGGACGCGGAAAATTGCGGCGAACCCAGCGATAGATGCTCAGGTCGATAAACGGCGAGAACGACCAGATGTCTTCCGGGCTCTTGGCCAGCTCGCGCACCGCGCCCGCGATCATGCCCACGAGGATGCAGAACGGCGGATTCAGCCACTCGTGGCGCACCGCCGAGGGCAGCGACACCATCACCCCGCCGAGAAAGCCGGCCAGCGGCCCGCCGATGACGCCCATCAGGATGGCCGCTTCAAACGACAAATCGGCCGCCAGGAAGTTGAGCGCGTTGATCCGCACCACCACGCCCAGGGCGAAGGGAATGCCGATCCACAGCACCAGGTACAGCGTGTCGGCGATGGTGCGCCGCTGGGTGTAGAGCAGGTCCTTGAAGGCGCGCGAGCGCACCAGCGCGCTGGCCACGGCGGCGGCGACGCCAAGCTGGATCAGCAGATTGATGGCGACCAGGCGATCCATGCGCGGCTCAGGCTTACTCTAGCATGTTGAACTGACAATCTTTTCCGCAACTGCATCGAGCGCGCTTTCAACATCGGCTCCCGCCGGCGCGCCTCCCTGCGCCATGTCGCGGGCGCCGCCGCCGCGTCCGCCGAGAGCGGCCATGGCCTCTTTCATCAAGGCGCCCATGTCGAACCTTCCGCCCGATGATTGTGCGAACACCAGTGCGGGCTGGTTGGCCGTGCCGGCGAGCAGCGCAACCACGTTCGCCTGCGCCGCCAGCTTCTGCGCCAGCAGCTTGATGAACCCGAGATCGCGGTCGGCAAAGCTGCGCTTCACCAGCCGCAATCCATCCGCTTCCGGCGCGTCGGCCAACATGCGGGCGGCCATGAACTCGGCCAGCTCGGCCTGCGTTCTCTGCTCGCGCTTCCCCGACGCTTTCGCATCGTCGAGCGTCTTGCGAATCTGCTCCGGGACGTCGCAGATGTGGCTGGAAAACAGCGCCGCCGCCGAGGTAAGCGTTTCGAAGTCCTGGCGCGCGGCGGCCACGGCGCGCAGCCCGCAGACGAACTCCACCCGCAAGCCCTGCTTCACCTTCTCCGTCCTGCGGACGAGAATGGCGCCAATCTCGCCGGTGCGGCCCACGTGCGTGCCGCCGCAGGCGGTGAGGTCGTGGCCGCGGATCTCGATCAGCCGCAGGGTGCCGGTCAGCTCCGGCGGAATCTTGCGCACGCCCATCCGCCGCGCTTCCTCCAGGGTGGCGAACTTGATCTCCACCGGGACGTCATCGGTGACGATTTCATTCGAGCGCCGCTCGGCCTCCTTGATCTGGTCCGCGGTGAGCGTCTTCACATCCAGATCAATCGTGCACGTCTCCTCGCCCATGTGGAAAGAAACGGTGGGCGCCTGGAACAGCTCGATGAAGACGGCCGAGAGCAAGTGCTGCCCGGTGTGCTGCTGCATGTGGTCGCGGCGGCGGGCGCGGTCGAGTGTGCCGTGGACAGTCGCGCCCGAGGCGGGAATGCTTCCGTTCTCCACCAGGTGGCGAATGTTGCCGTGCTCGTCCTCCGCAACCTCCACAACATGCAACTTGTGGCCGTCGATCTCGAGAATGCCGGTGTCGAACCGTTGCCCTCCGCTCGTGGGGTAGAAGGCGGTGCGATCCAGCATGACCGCGCCGCGATCGACGGCAACCACGCGGGCGTCGAACTCGGTGAGCTTCGGGTCGGTGTAGTAAAGGCGCTCGGTCATGGCAGTTCAGGATAAATGCCAGGGCCATCGAGCTTGAAATATTACCTATCGGTAAACCTTAGACGGTACCCCACCCCCCTCCCCCATGCCTTTAATGGAATCATCAACTTACGCACGGTATACCGTGGGATACCGTCGGTTACCGTGGAGGCCGAACTAAGAATCAACAACTTGCGTCCGAGTTTTCTGGAAAACCGAAGATATTGTGTTGTCAAAGAGCGAAACCACAATTCCACACAACATATAGGGCCGCAAGGTGGTCGCCCTCCCCTGCGGCCCTGAATGTGGCGCCGGACTGACCGGCTACGTACATTGTAAGCAGTTGGTAAATGGTGTCAAGGCACGATGGTCATCGGTGGTGGTTACCCGGGAGTTGGTGAGGAGCAAAGTGTCGCCGGTCGTCGTGTCGTTGGTCGTTGGCCGTTGGCCGAGGCGCAAGGCTCAAGGCGCAAGGCGCGGTAGCGCGTATGCAAATCACAACCTACAACCTTCATGTGCTCGGCTCCTTTCCTCCGAGCCTTGGTCGTTTGAGCAAAACACCCAAGTCTACTCAGAGGCTCTGGGGCCGACACGGTTATCTAATCAGTCCATCTGTCAGCCGCACCGTGTGAAATGCCTTGTGCTTCGTAGGTGGGTAGAGGCTCTGAAATCGAAGCTCCCTGCCGCTCAAGAGGAGCCGCAGCGGTTTGTCTGTGACGCCAATGGAAAACTCCCGGGTAAGCCAAAGACGGGCTTACCCGGGGCACCCTCGGATCTTCATTTTCATTTCGAATCGCCGCGCTTACCCGGGCCACCCGCCCAACGGAAGCACCTCGGCGCGCTTCAGTTGCCCGCAGGCGGCATAGATGTCGCGTCCCCGGGGCCGCCGAATGAACGCCGGAATGCCGGCGCGAATCAGCGTCTGCCGGAAGGCCGTTATGCGATCCTCATCGGGCGTGGAGAACGGTATTTCCGGCCCGGGATTGAGCGCGATCAGGTTGACCTTGGCCTTGAGCCCACGAATCAGCTCCACCACCTCGCGCGCGTTTTCCACGCTGTCGTTCACGCCCGCCAGCAGCACGTACTCGAAGGTGAGCCGTTCGCGGGGACGCAGCGGGAAACGCCGCGCCGCCGAGATCAGCGCTTCCAGGTTCCACTTGCGGTTGATCGGCATCACCTGGTCGCGCACCGCGTCGCCGCTGGCGTTGAGCGAGATGGCCAGCTTGGGCCGGACCGCTTCCCGGCCGAAATCGTCAATCCGCGGCGCCACTCCGGCGGTGGAAACGGTCATCCGCGACTCCGCGATGCCCGCGCCCGAGACCAGCAGGTGGACGGCCTTGATGAAGTTGTCGTAGTTGAGAAAGGGCTCGCCCTGGCCCATGAACACCAGGTTGATGCGTTGGTTCTCGCGCGCGACTCCCTGGTCCTGGAGAACCCGCAGCACCTGGCCGACGATTTCCCCGGCGCTGAGGTTGCGCAGCAGGCCGAGCAGCGCGGTCATGCAGAAGCGGCAGCCGACGGCGCAACCGGCCTGGCTGGAAACGCAGATGGTCGCCCGGCGAAATCCTGGCTGGGCTTGCTCCTCGCCGGCCTCGCTGCCGTCGGCCTGCTCGCCGCCGTCGCCCTCCGGCATCCAGACGGTTTCGACGCTCTGGCCGTCGGCGAAAACCAGCAGGTAGCGAACGGTTCCATCGGCGGAAACGAACCTTTTTTGGGTTTCCGGCAACCCAAGACGGTAGTTTTCAGCGAACCGGCTGCGCGCAGATTGTGGCAGAGTGGTGATGTCTTCGAGCTCTACCACGCGCTGGCGGTAGAGGGCCTGGAACAGTTGACGGCCGCGGTAGGCGGGCTCGCCGGCTTCGACAACAAGGGCGGTAAGCTCTTGCAAATCAAGGCCTAAAAGTTCCTTTTCGGGTGGTTCTCGCATGGCATCTCATGGGGTAAGCGACGCCCGACCTCCGTATTGTACCCGCCGCCGGGAGTCGCCGTATGCTCCTGGGCCACTTTAAGCGAGTATCTGTAAGCTGTTGATTACTATAGACATATGTTTATGTGCATGGCACCTGCGGTGTGTAAGAATTATGGGAGGGGCACCGGACCGCCGGGGGGCGGCCTGGTCCAGTGGGGAATGCCATGGTTGAAGAACTGAGAAGTATTCGGCGCGAGGTGCTGCCCAACGGTCTGATCGTGCTGACCGAGGAGATGCAGCACATCCGTTCGGCCTCCATCGGCATTTGGATCAAGACCGGATCGCGGCATGAAGACCCGGAGCTGAACGGTATCACCCACTTTGTGGAGCACATGGTGTTCAAGGGGACGCGCGGGCGCAGCGCCGAGGACATCGCGCGCCAGGTGGATTCGATCGGCGGCAACCTGGATGCGTTTACCGCCAAGGAATGCATCTCGTTCGACATCAAGGTGCTGGATGAGCATCTGCCGATTGCCCTGGACGTGCTCAGCGACCTGGTGCTGAACCCCGTCTTCGAGGTGAAGGACATCTCGCGGGAGCGCGGGGTGATCCTGGAAGAAATCAAGATGGACGAGGACAGTCCGGATTACCTGGTGCATGAGATTTTCACCCAGAATTTCTGGAAGGACCATCCGCTGGGCAAGCCGATCCTGGGAACCAAGGAGACGGTGCGGCGCTTCGAGCAGGAGGCGCTGCTGAATTACTGGCGCCGGTTCTTTATCCCCAACAACATGATCGTCTCGGCGGCCGGCAACCTGAACCACGAGCGCGTTGTGGAGCTGGTGTCGCAGAAATTCTGCCCGCTGGCGGCGGGCAAGAACGGCTTCCACCAGGCGCCGCCCAAGCCTTCGGCGCGCATCATCATGCGCAACAAGAAGTCTCTGGAGCAGGTGCAGATCTGCGTCGGGGTGCCTTCGCATCCAGTAGGCCACGAGCGGCGCTATGCCAGCTACATCCTAAGCACGCTGCTGGGCGGCGGGATGAGCTCGCGGCTGTTTCAGAACATCCGCGAGCGGCAAGGGCTGGCCTACGCGATCTACAGCGAGTTGAACCCGTACCGCGACACCGGATGCCTTTCCATCTACGCCGGCACCTCGCGCGAGTCGGCGCCCCACGTGGTGCGCTCCGTGGTCCAGGAATTTCGCAGCTTGAAGGCGGAAGCGGTGCCCGAGGAAGAGCTGCGCCGCGCCAAGGACCAACTGAAGGGGAGCCTGATGCTGAGCCTGGAGTCGTCAACGGCGCGCATGTCGAACCTGGCGCGGCAGGAGATGTACTTCGACCGCTTCATCGGCCTGGACGAGATCGTCAACAGCATCGAGAAGGTCACCTCGGAGGACCTGATCCGGCTGGCCAACGAGTTCTTCCGGCCGGAGTCGATCGCGGTGACGGTGCTGGGAAACCTGAATGGGCTGAAGATCGCGCGCGACCACCTGGCCTGCTGATCCGCGACCGCGGACCTCCACGATTTTTCCCCTCCCCTGCGGTTCCGGCGGCAAACGCCTGCCTTCAGAGATCGGTCGCAAATTTGGGAAAGGAACCGAATTGGCCCGCGGGAGTGGAAGGCATCCTCAAATTCAGGTGCGAGCAGGATGGAACCAGCAGAAAATTGATAACGCGAGGCGGCGATTGGGTGAGCAACGGAAAAGCTTTATCACGGACCGAACGCAGCGAAGCATCTATGCGTTCCCTCAGCGCGGGAGAAAAACATGGATCCTTCGCTTCGTTCAGGATGACAAATCTCCAGTTTTCGCGTTGTGGAGCGGCAATTTCGCGCTTGCGGCCGGCGCCAGGCCAGTCACCAGAATGACAAATTCCGGCGATTGGGATGACAAAATTTGTCAAGATGCCGGCGGCGGGGCGGAAAAAATCCGCGGGCGGACCCGCCATCCGCCCCGCTGCTTTGGCATAATTATAAGAAAGACTTCAACTTACAGGAACCCTGTTGACGAGACCGGTTCGCCAATTGGCATTGGCGAACGAAGTGCACATATGCCGGGCGACTCCGGTAATCAATTTCGAGAGGATGACATGCGCAAACAGAAAGGCTTCTCACTGATCGAGCTGCTGATCGTCGTGGCGATCATTTTGATCATCGCGGCCATCGCCATTCCCAACCTGCTGCGCTCGCGCATTGCCGCCAATGAAGCGTCGGCAGTGGGCTCGGTTCGCACCATCAACACCGCGGAGGTCACCTATTCCTCCACCTATCCCGACGTGGGGTTTGCCGACTCGCTGGTGAAGCTTGGTCCCGCGTCAGTGAGCGATGCCTGCGCTGCACCGACATCGGCCTCCGCTTGCATCATCGACTGGGTGGTCGCCAACGCTGGAACGACTGCGAAGAGCGGCTATAAACTGTCGGTTGCTGGAAGCACGGGCTCAGGCAGCACGACCTTCACGAACTATTGGACAGAGGCGCATCCGGCGACGAAGGGGACGTTCTGGCATTCGCACCTTCTGCAGCGACCAGTCAGGCGTGATCCGCTACGATCCCGCCGGCACCACCGTTGCCAGTGCCACCGCCTGCATAGCTCTGAGTCCGCTGCAGTAACAAGGACTTGATTTTGGCGAAGTACCTGGGGGAGGGTACGAGCCGGGGGAGCAGAAGTAACCCTTCTGCTCCTTTTTTCTTTGGACGCAGAGCTGAAGGCCCTCCAGGAGGGTGCCGAAAAACTCTCTCTCGCCATGCGATTTGGGAATGCAGGGGCTAAAGCCCCAACGTGTTTTCAATCATTTACGGCACGACTGAAGTCGTGCCCTGACACAAAAACGGCTTGCAATCGAGTTTTTCAGCACCTCCTAGCAATGTGAAAAGAGAAAGACGATGCGTCAATGGGCAAATCGCTGGGGCCTGAGCAATCCTTTGCTGTGGATGGTGTTTCTCGGGCTGACGCTGCGGCTGGCGTTGATTGTCTGGTTGCGCTATTACGATTTCAGAGCGATGGACGGCATCAACTTCGCACTTGGGCCTCCGCTTTTCCATTTTGGCTTTGGATATGAAACCGGCGCGGTCGCGTACTCGCTGGCCACCGGTCACGGTTTCTCATCTCCGTTTGGCGGCTCCACGGGGCCTACCGCCTGGATTGCGCCGCTTTACCCCGGGATGTGCGCGCTGGTGTTTAAGGTGTTCGGCAGCTTCAGCAACGCGTCTGGGTTCGTAATCCTGCTGATCAACAGTATTTTTTCGGCCCTGACGTGCATCCCCCTGTGCCGCATCGGCGAACTGACCTTGGGGCGCAAGGTGGGTTACTGGTCGGGGTGGATCTGGGCAACGGGCGTGATCTTCATGCGCTGGCCCACTACCTGGATTTGGGACATGAGCGCCTCCGTGCTGCTGATGAGCGTTTTGTTCCTGCAGTCGCTGCGGCTTGCCCAAGAAAGCGACTGGAAGCGATGGGGCCGTTTCGGCCTGGTGTGGGGAATTGCGGCGCTCACCAATCCCGCCTTACTGGCGTTCCTTCCCGCCGCCGGCCTGTATCCGGTGTTCAAATTGCGCGGGCGAAATGAACGCTGGTTTGCCCAGGCAGCGCTCTCCGCGGTGGTGTTCGCAGCCGTGATTTCTCCCTGGCTGATCAGGAACCGGGTCACGTTTGGGAGCTGGGTATTTATCCGGGGCAATGCCCCGTTTGAATTCGCACTTGGCAACTACCACGGCAGCAATGCCATGGGTTGGGGAGGAAAGCACCCGACACAAAACAAGTGGGAATACGCCAAGTACAAGCAGATGGGAGAACAAGCTTACATCGCCAGCAAGGGGCGGCTGGCGATGGAGTTCGTCAAGCGGGAGCCGCGGGAATTTGCGGCCCTTTGCGCCACTCGAGTGGGCGCGTTCTGGACGGGAACGATCCTGGACTACGTAAACCAGCACAATGAGCCCTGGCGGAAATGGTTTTATTGGCCGCTATCCGCGTTGATGCTCTACGGGATGATCGTCGCGCTGGCGAGGCGTGTGGATGGCGCCTGGCTTTATTTCTGGCTGATATTGCTCTATCCAATTGTCTACTATCTGACCTATGCCCAGCTACGATACCGGTACGCCATCGAGCCGGAAATGCTCCTGCTGAGCACATATTTCGTTTACGGGGCGTTGCAGGACCTGGCGCGGCGATTGGCGGCGAAGAAGGAAGCAGAGCCGGAGATGCAGCCGGTGCTGGTAGAAGCGGACTGATTTGAAAAAGAGTTTTGCGAGGCTGCGTGATTCCACGCGGCAGGTTGATTGATGACAGACGGTACAGCTCGGGCCCGGCGGCTGGCACGCGCATTGCGCGACGGGCTCAACACGGATGTGACGGTAATTGGGCGGGCGGCCGCGCGGGTGCTCTTCCGCCAAATCCGGCGGACAGCCACTTTGCTGTGGGAACGGCCATCAGCGGATTTGCCGGATGAAGAGGCTTTGGCGCGATCCCGGAGCCGGCGCCTGACCACGCGCGTGCTTCACCTGGCCGTCTTCTGGTTCGCGATCTGGCCGTTTGTCGCGGTGCTGATGGGCTCGATTAACTTGATGGAGTATCCCACCACCCGGGACGTGCCTTTCTCGATCGCATTTCCCGGGATCGCCACGGGAGTGCTGTACCTGATTCCGGAGTTTCTGGTAAGCGGCGCGATCCTGTTCCTGGTGTCGAGCGCGGTATTCGTGGCCTTTCCGCCGGGGACGAGACCGCTGAGGCAGCGCTGGGTGCTTGAGCCGGCCATTGCCTACATTGGCCTGTGCCTGGGCATCGCGCTGGAATTTCCGGCTGTTCTGAACAACGCGTTCTTCTGGCCGCTGCGAAAGATCACGCTGTGGGAGGCCTACATAGCGCTGGTGCTGACGCTGGCGGGCCTGGCGTTGTCGAGGCAGGGTACGCGGCCGCAATGGAGGAGGCTGGCGCGCGCGACGCTACCGGCCATGGTGTTTGTGGCTTTCGGATGGGGGCTGACGCAAATTCCAGTCCCGGGTTCGAATCAGCCGGCCAATCGAAACGCCACCGTGCTTCTGGGCATCGACTCGCTTTCGACCAGCATGGCGATCGAGCCGCTCCGGAATTTCGCCAAGGAAAATGGAGGGGCGTTCTACGAGCATGCGGTCACACCGGGCCTGCTGACCAACGCGGTGTGGACCGCGATCCTGGAGCATCGGCCGGTCCATGAGACGGGCGTGCTGCTGACGTTCCAATCGCCGGACTGGAGCCGCTCACCCTATCAACTGGTGAGAGAAGCGCAGCGTCGCGGATTTCAGACTTGGAGCTTCGTGACGTCACAGAACACGGCGTATATAGGAACCTTGGCTGGTTTTGACCACGACCGCAGCGGGCCCATGGGGTGGCTGCAGGACGCGACATCGGCCGCGAAAAACGGAAGCGTTCTTGTTCCGTTCGTGGTCTCGCGACTGCCACAGCTTCCTTTCTCCCATATTGCCCCCAATCAGGCGGGGACTTACGCCTACGACCTGCGCGCGAACGTGCGAACCATTCTGAGCGCTCACCAAGGCCCCAGGCCGGTGCTCACGATTGGCCACCTTGAATACCTGCACGACGAAGCGTATCCGCGGTTCGCCGACCTGCCGAAAAATTACCGCTCCGCCGTGCTGGGATCTCGCGTGGACTCACTGCGGGACTTCGGCGGGGACTGGCAGTTACCCAGAGTACCGGGCGACCGAATCAACCTATTGGAATGGAAGATTGGCAAGGTGCAGGCGGTGGTGACGGACGAAGTACGCCGCTCCGGATTTCTCGAGGAGCAGAATCATAACCGCCTGATCCTTCTCTCCGATCATGGACAGCGCTCGAAGTTGAACAGCCGAAACTTCGGCTCCCGAGTTTATTACGAGGTTCCGCTGATCACCTTCGGGCTGCCGGTGCGCGACCTGCAGCAGCCTATCTCCTTGCTGGATATCCCGAGCCTGATCGGATTGGACGATCCATCCATGGCGGGACCGGCGGCGCCGGTGGTGGAGTACGCAAACATTCCTTCCATGGAGGAATTCAGGCGCGCGATTCTGGGAGCAGACTGGCTGCGGGACGGGCGCATCAATATCAAGCCCGACTTCACACAACGGTACCTGAGGGCGCTGAAAGCTTATCGTCCGCCAGAGAATGGCGAGCCCGCGGGCGCTCCGTACGTGGCTGCCGGAGCAGGCGGACCGTCGCACCCGCGAGCGGGAGCAAATGCCCGGCCTGCGGTTGACCGTCGCACACAATCACATCTCCACAATGGCGCAGGAGTGGGCTTGAAGCCAGCCGGATTCTGACCGCGCCGAGAACGCGTGGGCAGGCGATTGTGGCCTGGCTACTATTAAGTGTCAGAAGTTCGTTCGCGTCGCCGTTTGGCTCCGCTGGTGGGCGATTTCCGTGCCCGCTAGTTACCAGCCGCGAGTCTGCAACAACTGCGATTCATCGAGCGCCGAGACGGCAAGACCCTTCATGGCGCTGGTGGCATCCTCGGAAACCTGCAGCAGCACCTTGGGATCGTTGTAGTGGGTGGCGGCCATGACGATGGCGCGCGCCCGGCGCTCCGCCTCCTCCGGCGGGGCAAACTCGGTGGAGTTCTTCATGAAAATGCCGCTGCCCACGAACACCGCTTCCGCGCCCAGTTGCATGACCAGGGAAGCGTCGGCGGGGGTGGCAATTCCGCCGGCGGAAAAATTGGGCACCGGCAATTTACCCGCCTTGGCCACCATGCGCACCAGTTCATAGGGAGCTTGCAGGTTCTTGGCCGCGGCGGAAAGCTCGTCGTCGCCCATGACGGTGAGCTGGCGCATTTCGGTCATGACCTGGCGCATGTGCTTGACGGCGTGGACGACGTCGCCGGTGCCGGCCTCTCCCTTGGTGCGGATCATGGCCGCGCCCTCGGCGATTCGGCGCAGGGCTTCGCCCAGGTTGCGGCAGCCGCAGACGAAGGGCACGGTGAAAGCGTGCTTATCGACGTGGTGGGCTTCGTCGGCCGGAGTGAGCACCTCCGACTCGTCGATGTAGTCGACGCCCAGCTCCTGCAGGATCTGCGCCTCGGCAAAGTGGCCGATGCGGCACTTGGCCATCACCGGAATGGAAACGGCGGCCATGATTTCGCGAATCCTCTTGGGATTGGCCATGCGGGCCACGCCGCCTTCGGCGCGAATCTGGGCGGGCACGCGCTCCAGGGCCATGACGGCGACGGCACCGGATTTTTCGGCGATGGTCGCCTGCTCGGCGTTGGTCACATCCATGATCACGCCGCCCTTCAACATCTCCGCCAGCCCGGTCTTCAGGCGCAGGCCGCTCGAGCCGTTGTTGTCTGACATGGGGCGCCTCTTTCTCTCTCTCTATGTGGTCAGACTTATTTTACATCGAGTGATCGGGTGATCGGGCGATCGGGTGATCAAAAGCGCCGCTTTGACAAAAGTTAGAGCACATCTTCGGCGCGGCTCCCATCCCAGACGAGCAGTTCTTCCCAGGTTAGCGCCCAAAACCGGGGCGCGAACCTGGGGCACCCGGTGGTTAGCTGCGGGGGCGGTTGATGAATTTGGCCATGACGCGGTCGGCGTCCACGGCGATGAATTTGCCGCGCCCGCGGGCGAGCAATTCACCGCGCTGATTGCGGATTTCAGCGGCGCGGTGGTGCTCGCGGCCGCGCACCCGCACTTCCCAGCCGGCGGCGGTCAGCTTTTCGCCCAGGGGCACGGGCTTGAGGTATTCAACCTTCAACTCCCTGGTCGGAGCGATCACCCCACGCAAGCGCGAGGCCTTCGACATGGCTTCATCGAGGATGGCGGCGATAATGCCGCCGTGGGCGTGGCGCGGGGGGCCGGTGAAGCGCCGGTCCAGACGAAAGCCGGCCACAAAGCGCTTCCCTTCCTCGTGGTAGACGAACTTCAGCCGCATGCCTTCGGGATTGTCCTTGCCGCAGCCGAAACAGTAGTTCTTGCGCAGGGACGGGTGCTTCTTGAGGACAGGATGCCGGTGCTGCACGTGGCCATGAACCTGGCGAGAGTCGGGCATGGAGAGAAGATGCCATGGCGAAGGCGCAAGACACAAGGCGCAAGACCGTTAGAGAAGAATGGTCGGGGCGACAGGATTTGAACCTGTGACCCCCTGCGCCCAAGGCAGGTGCGCTACCAGGCTGCGCTACGCCCCGACATCTTAAGTTCTGATTTTACTGCGACTTACAGTTTGATGCCAGCCTGCAATTCATCGAACTGTGCCCTAACCCGCGAAAACAGATCGTTTTGGCACAGCAGATCACGAGCCCACGGCCGGCCCAACTTCGTCACGCGCCCGATCGCCTGGTCCGGCGCCAAGCGATAATTGCCACAGCTATTGCCACCGATCCGTATTCAAACAACATAATCCAACCCGGAACTGACCACGGACGTCCAAGTGTGCGCAGATGCCAAACGTAGTAAGTAGGGATAATGCTCAGCGTCCAGATGATAATCGGCAGTGTCGAGACCGAGCGTATGAACGGCAGCAACCAAAGCAGGTACCATGGATACACAACCGGTGCACATAGAAGCGATGCGGCCATGGGCCAAGCAAAAGTCTCCGAAGGCCACGGTTCGGAACCTTTTCTCAGCCAAATCGCGGTAAAGAAGCCCACCAGCACTGCCAGCCCAACTACAACCTGTGGAGCCGCCACTCGCTCGAGCACGGCAAACACGGGATCATTAAAACGGAAACTTTGCACATAGCTGCCGAGCGAACCGATCGGAATCCGCCCATGGTCGAGAAATGGTATGTACAGGAGGCCGAATACGATTGCGGCGAGCACGCCATCACGCACGCGAACACGTTTCCAATACAGCGGGAGCAATACAATCGGGAGCAGTTTCACCGCAACAGCCAGCGCGAATGCCACGGTTGCCAGCGTGCGCCAGCGCCGCCCCAACGCGGCGACCGAGATTAAGAGCAGCAGTGCGCCGAGAATATCGACGTGACTGCTGCCGGCCACGTCTACAGCCAATAGCGGGTGCCAGGCATAGGCCAAAACCCAGTGCTCTCCCTGCCCACTACGACGCAGGACATCGAGCAACACGAGAACAAGTGCCAGATCGCAAATTACAAATGCTACTTTCAGCGCAAACGTGGATTCGTGAATCGCGGTTACGGCACGAAAGAAAAGCTGAGCTCCCGCTGGATATGGGCTGGGTACATCCGGATTGTTCAGCGTGCGGGTCTCAGGGGTGTGCAACCCGCGAAGGGCGGGGTTGATCGGGACCAGAACATAAGGGTTATATCCGAGCCGCTGCACGCGGCCGTCCCAGACGTACCGGTGAATGTCGTCATCGGAACCGGGTGGCTTCACCAGAAATAGAAGATGCCATACGGCGGCCATCGTGAGCCCGATGACGATGACACGCCTGGGGACGCCTGGTACGGCGAAGAATTCACGGATCGCCAGAAGGTACGCGATGCCGGCTACGGCCAGCGGAATGAGGAACGACGGTTCACCCCTGTGGTCGAAGCTGCGTGAGCAGATGGCCAGCGCAACCAGCAAGATGGCGCCGAGTGCGTACAGCCTGCCCGAGGGCGCGAGCTTCATAGCTCTCTCATACGATGACGCAGTTGCACGACTGCTTCCTCCCACTCGGCAAACCAGCCTGCCGTCCTCGGGGCCCTCGCCGGAGCGAGTCGCAGTTCCTGATAGAGCCGCATCAGGTCGTCCGCGATATCGATGTCATAGAAAAGCTCGGTAAAGCCTGTGGACAGCTCAAGAGACCGGGCGCGAGCCAGCAATCGGTCGAGCGCGCTCCTTGTTCCCATCCCGTCACCTTCGAACAGCGCCGGGTGGGAAGCCTTGGCGCCAACCAGATAGTAGCCTCCATCGTGGGTTGGCCCGACAACCACGTCATGCGTGGCGAGTATTTCGAAGGCGCTGTCCAGAACCGATGGCGCCAGGTGTGGGCTATCGCTATTGAACGCGACGACGTGCCGTCGGCCTACGGCGGTGAAGTGTCGAAAAACAGAGGTGAGTCCGGCTGCGAGACCTTCCCCTTTTTGCCCTACGACCAGCACTGTATTGCCTAATAGGTGCGCCAATTCGCCCTGATCCGACTCAGGGCACATCACCGCGACCTCCACGCTGGTCAATGACTTTGCCAACGCGAGCGTGTCCTCTAGAAGGCAGCGATACAGCGCTGTGACCGCGGGAGAAGCAAGGCTTTCAGTCAGACGGGTCTTGACCAAACCCGGCTTCGGCGCTTTCGCCATGATGACCAACGTGCGGTTGGGGCGAGAAAAACGCATAGCGGTCTGGCTTGAGCATTCCATGGAGATCGGTCTATCGGGAACTTACGCCTGTCCCTTCGTTCCCGCCCTTCGACGTCGGAAATAATAGCGCACGATCCGGCTGAGGATGAACCACGCTGCTCCCAACGTTCCCCTCAGCGTACCGCTGATTTTCGATTTTCCAATGCGCGGGTAGTAGCTCACCGGGACTTCAACGACGCGAAATCCCGCGACCGCCCCTTTCACGATCATCTCTACCGCCCAGCCGTAGGTGGTCTCTTCGAGCGCGAGGGCACGAAGCACATCTGCGCGTCCGGCGCGAAACGGGCCGAGATCGGTGATGTTGAGACCGTACAGAAGCCGGATCAGGCTGGCTGCGAGACGGTTGCCGAGTGCCGCATGCCAAGGTAACGCCGCGGAGTTTCGGTTTGCCCCGAGGCGCGACCCAACCGTGATATCGGCACGGCCCTCGATGATCGGAGCTAACACAATCGGCAACTCCGCAGGCCGGTCGCTGTAATCGCCATCGAGGAACACTACAATGTCGGGAGCGCTTACCTGGGCAAGGCCGGTCAAGCAAGCGCGGCCGTAGCCGCGGCGCGATTGGCGGATGACGCGGGCGCCCAGGCGAGCAGCGATCTCGGGAGTGCCGTCCGTTGAGTCGCTGTCCACAACAAGAACTTCGCTGACCAAGTCCCCGGGGAGGTCTTCCAGCACGTGGGCTATCGACGGGGCCTCGTTGCGGGTAGGGATGATGACCGAGACCCGCACGTCACCACCACTGCGAGCCAGGCCGGCGGCGCGCCAGTAAGGCGTCGATCCCCCAGGTCCGGCCGGCCCCTCCTACCGCCAATGCCAGTGACGCGAGCACCGGCACGAGCAACTCCCAGATCCATGCGGTTCCCCATTCCGATACCCAGAGGCTGGCCAGGTAAGCACACGCCACTAGCGCGACAGGGCGGGTGAGCAGCCCCAACACAAGCAGGATGCCGAGCGAGATTTCCAGCACTGCTTGTCCTGGCGCCGCCATGGCGGCATGGCCCGCCATCAGTCTCATGACCGCTTTCCATGCCTCCGGCGCGTGACCATGTTGGATGTAGTATTGGACCAGGCCTGCGTAGCCGGCCGGCGTGTAGAGGCCCTTTCCAAAATTCTCAAAGAACACCCAGACGAACATCGCCCCGATTGTGAATCGCACCAGCGCTAAGCCTATTCCAGGGCTGCGGACGGCAACGACCTCATCCTGTGCGCGCATCGCCTTGCTCGCTCTCTAGAACACCTGTTGATTCCACAAAAAACCGGAGGCGGACTTTCTGCCGCAGCGCTTGCGCCAGCAAAAGCAATCAACGCCGCAAACACGAACGGCACGATCGCCCGGTGTGATTCGCGAGCGCGCCAAAAGTTTCAGAAAAGGGGGAGAGCATTCGCGCCGAGCCCCGATTAGCCGCCGCGCTACTCGGCCACAAACACGAGGAGGTAATCCACTCCTTCGTCCCCTTTTACGAAGTCATATCGCCCGGCGAGCTTGTAGCCCGCCCGCCGCGCTTCGTCGATGACCACCGCGGCGTCGATGCCGTGATCATCGCCGTTGCCGTTGCGGTCAATGATGCCGACCTTGGCGCCCGGCTTCAGTGCCTTGCGCAGGTTCATCAGGAACGGCACCGGCTGAGCAACTTCGTGGTACGTCTTCAGGAGCAACACAGAGTCAACGCTCCTGGGCGGCAACAGAGGATCGTGATCGTTGTCCAGAATCGTCTGGATATTGTGAAATCCTTCGCGTTGCGCGCGCTCGCGAATATGCTGAAGGAAAGCGGGATTGATGTCCACGGCGTAAACCGTGGCGTTCCCGGTCCGCCGGGCAGCCCTTACCGTAAACCAACCGGAACCGGCACCGATGTCCGCCACGGTCACACCTGGCTTAATGCCCAGGATATCCATCACACGCTCCACCTGGAGCTTCTGCGCGCGATCCTTGGCCTCGAACCTGGAGAGATCGCCGGTGTAGGGTGGGCTGGTGTTGCGCGGCTGCGCCTGGACAGCGATTGCCTTCTGAGCGCGCGTGTGCCCCGTCGACAACTGCGCCGCGCCGGCAAGGGACATCGCAAAGAGCAAAACGGCAATCGTGAGCTTTTGAGTTCTGGTGAATCGCATAGGCTTTGTGCCAATTTCGTGGGCCTGTTCTCCGCACCTCACGCTGACGCAGAAATCTCAATCGCGAGCAATCACAATCGTCGTGCAGGAACTCTCAGACTTGGGCAAATCGCGGCCCGCTGCCATCTTTATTTCAAGTTTAGGCACTTCCCCACGGACCACGGGACAATAGCAATCGGGTTGCAACAGCGCATTCTGGATGCGGCAACGTCCGGCACACCCGCCGCGGCAAGTCTCGCGGAAGGCGCAGGGCTCGCAGGCTTGCGGCAGCGCGCGGGCCTGCAGGAAAGCCGGGCTGTTCACGATTTCGTCGCCCGTCTTGACGAGAGCCGCCAGCGGTTCTCCCGCGCCAGTCCAGTAAACACAGGGTTGCGTGGCGCCGCGCGGGGTCACGCGTACAGTCCTGACGCCGCAGCCGCCCCTTCCCGGCGGCAGACCGGCCATGGCACGCACCAGTGGCTCGCCGATGTCGATCACGTCGGTCTCCGCGAATAGCCTGCGAAAGCCCTCCCAGTACTCCTCATAGGTAAGCGCATACAGGTCCGAGCGCACGGATTGATAGACGTTCATGCGGAGCGGAGCATTGAATCGTTTGGCAACACGGGCCACGCCGGCAAGATGCAGGTAATTGGACTTCATCATGACAGCGATAATCGTGACCGGCACCCCCAGCCGAAAGCAGCGGCCGGCCTGCCGATGAACCAATGCCCAGTTGCCCGGACCGCGTTGCGCATCCTGCTCGGCTTCCGTGGGATAGTCGAGCGAGAATTCAACGTCGTGAAAACCACGTACTTCCTCATCTTCGAGAACGGCGATGCTGTGCCCGTTGGAAGTGATCGTCAGCTTTATGGGCTTTGTACGCAAGTACTCCAGGATGGCCCTGAAATCCGGGTGCATGCCGTTTTCGCCGGTCCCCAGGTTGACCGAGCGTACCGGCAACCGCTCCATTACGGCGTGAACCTGCTCCAGAGTAAGGCGATCGACACGCGTCGGATCGCGGTAGCAGAACGCACATGCCAGATTGCATTCATTCGTCAATCCCAAGCCGAGCGAAAAACCAGCTCCTGTCGCGGGCGTAGGCTCCTGCAAATCCGGCAGCCGCTTTCGTCCGTTCATGAACTCTGTTCCTGCGGACGGGCACCGGCTGACATCTGCCGGGCGATCATCTGCGTGTAACGGGCAATCGCGGCAAATTCCGGCCGCTTGCCCAGTTGCTTTTCCAGCGCCAGCAACCGTGGATAATTGGCGGCCTCCACGAGCTGCGCCTGTGGCAAGTAGTCGCTGAAGACGCGGATGCCGTACTCGGCAATCACTTCCAGCCCCGCCTCGGACAGCAGGGTTCGCAGCTCGGCGGGAGTAAACACAGCGGCCGGCACGTCCATAAGTTTGGCGCGGAGGGTGGCCGCCGTCAGATTGGTTTCCGCCGTGGTCAGATCGCCGGCTTTGATCGCGGCCGACATCACTTCACCCGCACGATTGCGCACGATCACCGAGACGAGCGCACAAGCATGTGATGCGAGGAGTTGCTGGACGGATTTCAGGATCTCGGCCGGGCGCTCCACGAATTCAAGGAGGTTGTGGCACACGATGACCTCGAACGAAGACGGGGAGAACCGATTCGGCAGTTCATCGGCCTCGGAGCAGATAACGCTGACACGCGCTTGCAGTCCAGCCTCTGCCGCGGCCCGTTCAGTTTCGGCAAGCATGGAATCAGAAATGTCCAGCGCCGTGACTTGAAAACCGCGCAAAGCCAGTCGCAACGCCATTTCACCGGTACCAGCGCCCACATCCAGCGCACGACGATGCACGCCTGGTGGCAGAAATCCGCGCAGGTTCTCCCAGGCCAGGTCCACGCGGAGCCGCCCTTCCACGGTCCGCAAGTATTCGGCATACGCCGCGACATCGATCGAAGCGGATTGTCTAGATCGTGTCATCTGTCAAGCTGAAGCGGACGCCGGCCAGCGCAGCCGCAGAGCCCACGCTGGCAGAGGTTGGCGGTAGCTGGTGTGCGGAATCACGCAAGAATTTTAAACCATCACATTTCACTGCTTAAAGACTGAGCGAGCGCGGCTTTGATTCCACCGCGGGCATGCCATCGCGAGTTGCCGGAGAGCTAAGCGACAGCTTTCCACGGGTGTGCGCGAACGGTTGAAATAACAAGCTTCAGACCAACTTCACATCGTCAGAACGACGCGGAATTGTGCCTTGCCGCTCACCATGCGCGCGTAAGCCTCGGCCGCTTTCTCGAGCGGGTATGTTTCGATCATCGGACGCACGCCGGCCAGCTCGGCGAAGCGCAGGGTGTCCTCGGAATCGGCCGGTGTTCCCGCGGCCCAGCCTTGAATCCTGCGACTACCGCTGATGAGTTGTACGGGGGTGACCTCAATGGGATCAAAGGTTGCACCGATCACCATGAGTGTTCCGTTGGGACCCAAACCGTCGATCACCTCGGACATCGCCTTCGAGCTTGGAGCTGTAGCCAGGATCGCCTGTGCCCCGCCCAGCTTCTGCAATTCCGCTGCTGCGTTCGTTGCTTTGCTATCGATGTAGACGCTCGCTCCGAGTTTCTTTGCCAGCGTTGCGTTTTCAGAGCCGCGTGAGATCGCGGCCACCTTGTAACCGAACTTGTTTGCGAATTGAATGCCGAGGTGACCCAGACCGCCGATACCCTGCACGGCGACAAGGTCGCCGGGCAAAGCGCCACTGTGCCGCAGCGCGTTGTAGGTCGTGATCCCGGCGCAGAGCAGCGGTGCTGCTTCGGCGTCGCTCAGGCCGTCTGGTATCGGGACGAGCGCCTCCACAGGGGCCACCATGTACTGCTGGTATCCGCCGTCATAGCTGATGCCCGTAATCTTCAGGTTCTGGCAATTGCGAAAATCCCCGCGCCGGCACTCGCGACACGTGTTGTCCTGGCCGCCGTGCCAGCCGACGCCGACGCGCTGGCCCTTCTTCCACACGGAAACAGCAGGACCGACCTCGTCAATGACTCCCGCCACTTCATGCCCCGGGACCCGTGGATACTGAATTCCGGGCCAGGAGCCTTCTGCCGTAAGCACGTCACTGTGGCAAACACCACAGGCCTGCACCTTGATGCGCACCTGCCCTGCACCGGGCTCAGGCACCTCGCGCTCAGCGATCTGAAAGCCTGCTCCCGGTTGCGAAATCCGCGCCATTTTCATTTGCCGGACTACCACTCTCATCGTTGCCATAAACCCCTCCTGTGAACTGTCGGCCGTCCGTTGACTTTTCACGCCTAACACATAGTTCGGTTCCGCGAGTTGCTCACTGCTGCCATCCCCCTCCGAGGGACCGGTAGATCTGCACCAGGGATTCGAGCTCCTGGAGTTGCGATTGCGCGAGAGAGAGTTGAGCCGAGAAGTACCTCGTTTCGCTGTCAAGCACCTCCAGGTAGCTGGTGGCGCCGCCCTTGTACCTCATGTTCGACAACTTGGTCGCTTCCTCGGCCGAGTGCGTCAAATGCTGCTGCTGGATGCGGAACTCCTGGCTCTTTCGGTACCCGACCAGTGCGTCGGAAACATCGCGAAACGCCTGCTGCACGGTGCGTCGATAGAACAACGTGGCTTCCTCGGTGTGTGCGCGGGCGAATCTCACGCGGTTACGAATCCGGCCACCTTCAAACACCGGCTGGATGGCGCTGCCGCCAAACGCCCAAAGTCCTGCGGGCCCAGCAAAGAGACCAGTCAGTGCGGAGCTTTGATAGCCGCCCGCAGCCGTCAATGAAATCCGGGGGAAGTAGTCCGCCTTGGCGACACCGATCTGCGCGTTAGCGGCGATCAATTGCTGCTCCGCCTCGCGAATGTCGGGGCGGCGTTCCAGAAGGGATGACGGCAGTCCCGCGGGGACTTCCGGGGCATGCGGTTGATCGACCAGCTTCCTGCCACGAGTGACAGCCCGAGGATTCTCGCCCAAAAGAATGCTGATGAAGTTCTCCTGTTGCTCGATGCGCCGTTCCAGGTCTGGGATGGAGGCGGCGGCCGTATACACCAGTTGCTCAGCCTGTCGTACGTCGAGCAGGGAGGTGGCGCCGCCGTCGGCAAGGATCTGAGTCAACCGCAGCGAGTCCTGCCGGGAAGCGAGCGTCCGGCGTGAGATTTCCAGTTCGAGGTCCAGTTCGCGCAGTTGAAAGTATGCAGTGGCAACATCGCTGACCAGCGAACTGATGACTTGACGCTGGGCCCATTCCTGCGAGAGCAGATTGGCCCGCGCCGCTTCTGTCGCCCGCCGGAACTTGCCCCAGAAGTCAAGCTCCCATGCAAACGAAAGACTCCCCTGGTTCGCGCTGGTTTCGACACTGGGAAGGCCGACTGACTTCGGAATTTTCTCGTTCACCGCGGATGCGTTAGCGGCGACCGATGGAAATTGGTCTGCTCGCGTTATGCCAAGTTGCGCGCGGGCCTCGAGGATTCTTGCTGCCGCAATCCGGACGTCATAGTTCTGCTTCAGGGCCGTTTGAATGAGATCGCGCAAAGTCTCATCCTGGAATGCATCCCACCACTTCTGATCGCCGAAAGAGGCGCCAGACTTGCCCGTCTGGCCGGCTGACACGCCCCTGTATTCCGGAGGCACGGGCACTGACGGCTTCCTGTAATTAGGTCCTACAGCGCAACCCGAGCACAACAGCACGAGGAAGGCAGCTACCAGGATCTGTTTCCTCGGATTCATCTCAATCATCTCCCGCCGCCGACAGAGGCGGTTCATCGTCCGCCGCCGGTAGTGGCTTTGCAGGCACAACCGTGATGCCGGACGTTTTTTGCGCCAACTTTTCTACAATCACGAACAGCACGGGAATGATGAACACCGCGATCAGCGTGGCTGCCAGCATTCCTCCGATCACGGTGGTACCCATGATCTGCCGCGAGACCGATCCAGCTCCGGTGGCGGTCCAGAGCGGCACGCAACCCAGTACAAAAGCGAAGGAAGTCATCAGGATCGGGCGCAAGCGTAACCTTCCGGCGGCAAGCGCAGCTTCCACCAATGGCTGGCCGCTCTCGTGCGCGTCCTTGGCGAATTCGACGATCAAGATGGCATTTTTCGCCGCCAGTCCGATCAGCATGACCAGTCCGATCTGCGAATACACGTCGCTTTCGATCTGCACCAGGTAGGGAGGGAGGAACGTACCGAGCAGCGCGCGGCGCAGCCACAGGACAAAGAAAGCGCCAAACACGGCCACCGGCGTGCTCAGCAAGACGCTGAACGGCAACGACCAGCTTTCATATAACGCCGCCAGGATCAAGAAAACTACCAGCAGCGAAAATCCAAAAATCGCCGCGGGCGGCACTCCGCGCTGGGCTAGCTTCTCCTGGAAGGAAATGCCCTGGTAGTCGTATCCCATTTCCGGAGGCATGGTCTCGGCAAAAACCTTTTCCAGCGCTGTCATCGCCTGGCCCGAGCTGTATCCGGGCGCTGCTCCCCCGATGATCTGTGCAGCCCGATAGAGGTTGTAGCGCATGGTGAATTCAGGACCGGAACGTGGTTCAAATCTTGTCAAGGCAGAGAGCGGCACCATGTCACCTTTTCGGTTCCGAACATAGAACTGTCCCACATTCTCCGCGCGGTTTCGATAAGCGCCCTCAGCCTCGATATACACCTGCCATTGCCGCCCGAATCGATTGAAGTAGTTGATGAAGGATCCGCCCATGAACGCCTGGATCGTTCGATAAACATCCTTGATGTCGACGCCCTGCTTGAGCGCTTTGTCGCGGTCGACTGCGATGAACTGCTGGGGCACGCTGGGAAGGAATGTGGTGTTGACGGTGGCGAGTTCAGGGCGCTTCCGGGCTGCTGCAAGGAACTTGGCGACATTCCCGGCAAGAAATCCAACGTCTTTTCCGGAGCGGTCCTCGAGAACGAAGGTGAAGCCCCCAGAGGTGCCGACGCCGGGAATCGCCGGTGGCGAGAAGGAAAACGCAATCGCCTGCGGAAGGCCAGCAAGCTTACGGTTTATGTTTTGTCGAATGAACTGATACTGCTCTTCTCTTTTCCGGCGGTCCTTCCATTCTTTCAATGTGACAAAGAAGAAAGCGGTATAGCTGGACCGGGTAAGGCTCAAGAGGCTGAACCCTATAACGCTGGCGGTCGATTCAATGCCTGGGGTCTTGGCCAGTGTGTCCTCAATCTGGTGCGCGACGGCTTCCGTCCGTTGCAGCGAGGAGGCGTTGGGGAGTTGCAGATTCATGAACAGGTAGCCCTGGTCCTCGTCGGGAAGAAAGCTCGAAGGCAATTTAGCGCCGAAGAGGCCGGCCAAGGCTGCGCAGGCAACCAGCACGACGACTGCAATGGCGCTCTTGCGGATGAGTGCGCCGGCGACCCATATGTAGCCATCTGTTGCCCGCGCGAAGATGCGGTTGAAGCCGTCGAAAAACCTGCGCAGCAGACCTCGGCTGTTTGTCCGCGGCCGCAGGAGCAACGCCGAGAGAGCGGGACTTAACGTGAGCGCGTTGAAGGCAGAAAGCAGTACGGAGATTGCGATGGTCACCGCAAACTGCTGGTACAGGCGCCCGGTGATCCCGGGTATGAACGCCGTAGGAATGAACACCGCGGAAAGCACCAGGGCAATGCCCACGACCGGTCCCGAGATTTCCTCCATTGCCTTGAGCGTCGCCTCTTTGGGCGACATGCCTTCTTCGATGTGGTGCTCCACCGCTTCCACCACCACAATGGCGTCATCAACAACGAGCCCGATCGCCAGCACCAGTCCGAAAAGCGAAAGAGTGTTGATGGAAAAGCCAAACAGGGGAAATAACACGAAGGTCCCGACGAGCGAAACCGGCACCGCCAAGAGCGGAATCAGCGTGGCGCGCCATCCCTGCAGGAAAATGTACACAACCAGGATTACGAGGACGATGGCGATCAACAACGTCTCGACGATCTCCTTGATTCCCTCCGATACGGCGCGCGTCGTGTCCAGTGTGATCGTGTAATCAATGCCTTGAGGCAGCCGGTGCTTTTGCTCTGCGAGCAGTCTCTGGACTCCCTCTGCCGCCTGCACCGCATTGGACCCCGGCAATTGATAGACGGCGACAAGCGCGGCGGGCTTTCCATTCAAATGGCCGGTGACCGTGTAGTCTTGTGCCCCCATCTCCACCCGAGCCACGTCCTTGACGCGCACGATGCCCCCATCGGGCGCGGCGCGGACAACGATCTGTTCGAACTGCTCAGGCGTGGTCAATCGACCCTGTGCCCGGACCGAATACGTGAATTCCTGGCCTTTCGGCACAGGCTCGCCGCCGATCTGCCCCGCTGGATTCACCGTGTTCTGCGACTGGATGGCGGACACGATCTCCGGCACGGTGATGCCGAGCTTTGCCAGTTGATCGGGTCTTATCCACAGGCGCATCGCGTACCTGCCGGCGCCAAACACCTGCACGCTGCCGATTCCGGGAACGCGGCTCAGTTGATCGTAAAGGTTGATGTACGCGTAGTTCGCCAGGAACTTCGAGTCATAGATACCGCTGGGCGAAAACAGACTGATCAACATCAACGGCGAGGTGAGTGTCTTCTGCACCGTCACGCCGAAATTGTTAACTTCGGCAGGAAGTTGGGAGGCGGCTTGCGATTCCCGAATCTGGGTGAGGATCAGGTCCGTATTCGTATCGGTCTTTACGTCGAAATCAACGATCAGCCTCATCTCGCCGGTCGACGAGTTCACCGAGTACATGTAGTTGGAGTTGTCCACACCGCTCATCTGCTGCTCGATGGGGGTGGCGACTGACTCTTCGACGGTTTGCGCATCCGCGCCGACGTAGGTGGTAGACACCTGGACTTCCGGGGGAGCAATCGCCGGGAACTGCGAAACGGGGAGGCTGACGATCGTGATCGCGCCGACGATCACCATCAGGATCGAGATGACGATCGCTACGATGGGCCGGTTGATGAAGAACTTTGACATGGGCTAGCCTCCCGCCTTCGCGGACGCGGAGACCACCTTCACCGGCGAGCCGTCTCGCACCTTCTGCAGGCCTTCGACGACGACGCGTTCACCCGGCTTCAGCCCGTGGTTGACGATCCACAAGTTCCCAACTCGCTCTCCAACCGTGACCGGGCGGATACTTACCTTGTTGTCCTCCCCAACGACCGCGACTTGCTGACTGCCTTGAAGCTCAATGACCGCCCTCTGGGGCACCAGCAAGGCGCCGTTTTGCGTCTTGACGGAGGCGCGCACGCGCCCGAACCCGCCCGGACGAAGAAGATTGTGCGGATTCGGAAAGACGCCCGCGATCCGTATGGCCCCGGTAGCGGGATTTATTTCACGGTCGGCAAAGTAGATGGTGCCTGGCCGCTCATAAACACTGCCGTCCGCGAGAATCAGATGAAGCGGGATGCGCTTCCGCTGCTCTGCCACAGTCTGCTCGGTGGGAAATCTGCGATGGAAATCCGTGAACTGCTGCTCACTCACCGTGAAATAAGCTTTGATCGGGTCCACCTGCGAGACCGAGGTCAGGACTGAAGCAGGTCCGACCAGGTTTCCGATCTGTACCTGCGCGATGCCGGCAATCCCGCTGACCAGCGATGTGACCTTGGTCCAGTCCAGGTTGAGTTGAGCCTGCTCGACATTTGCCTTCGCCGCTTGTACCAGAGCTTGCGCGCCGAGTTTAGCCTGGATCTCCGTATCGAGCTGGCTTTGGGCGATCGCGCGCGCTTGCGCCAGCGGCCTGTCTCGCTCAACATCGAGGCTGGCTTTGCCAAGCTGCGCTTCGGCTTGCGCGAGCTGGCCCTTGGCCTGGTCGAGTGCGGCCCTGAACGGGCGAGGGTCGATCTGAAACAGGACATCGCCCTTTCTCACCACAGATCCTTCTTTGTAGTTCTGCCGGATGATGTATCCGGAAACGCGAGGCTGGATCTGCGCGTTCACGTAGCCGTCCAGAACCGCCACCCATTCGGTGTAGATCGGGGTGTCCTGTTGAATAACGGTGGCGACTTCTACCATGGCCGCCGGAGTCGCCGGAGCTGCTTTGCTGCTGCTGCAACCGCCGAGCATGAGCGCACAAATGCAAACGACGAGCACGCTGAGGGTTGTGCGGCTTACTGGCGCTGTGAATGACATCTTGGTCACCTCCGGTCAGCAGGTGGAATCTCAGGTGTGCAGTACCGAGTCTTTGGCGCCGCGCATCGCTCCTTAGCCATTCCGGCCTCCCTAGGCTGCGCTGACAGCCTGTTCCCGGATGATCCACTCTCGAATGTACGGGGAACAATGAAGAAGCCAGACGCCTTGTTTCTCGCAGGAATTCAAAAATCGAACAACGTCCACGTCCACCAGCGTAACTTCGTCCAAGTCCAGCACAATCTGTGCTCCACACCCTGTGATTTGGGTCTTCAACTCGTCGAGGTGCTCCGCTCGAATCCGGCCAACAAGGCGGATCGTCGTGTTGCACCCGTTTGAGGTCTTTTCAAGCCTGAACGTCACGTTGGCGGTACTTGCACTCCGCGGGCCACTCCTAATTTGTTTGTGCACCGATGTTTGGCTTTCGGCGAGGGCGCTGAACCCTCAGAAATTGCTGAGGTATCGGCACGGCGGCCGAATCAGTACCGAGGCGTATCTTGGCAAATCGGCAGAGAGGTTTAGCAGCGGGGGTCGATCGGCGAACTGAGGGTTGGTCAGTAGCAGCAGGGCTTCACGCTGCCTTGAATCGATACTTATTGATTCCCAGTGCTTTGATTTTGGAATCAAGCGTCTGGCGTGGCATGTTAAGTCTTGCCGCCGCGCCGGAAGACCCAGAGATTCGTCCGTGGCATGCCGACAAGGCAGCTTCAATCAAATCTCTTTCGCGCTGCGCGGACTCCTGATCGTTCTGGGCAAGTGTAGGAGCAAACGAGACAGGCACGGAAGCTCTATTCAAGCCGTGCTGGAGCCAGGAGCGGTCCACCGAAAAAGTGTCGCCGTCGCACAGGATTACGGCACGCTCGACCACATTCTGCAGCTCGCGAACGTTGCCCGGCCAGTGGTAAGCCTGAAACCACTCCAAAGTCTGCTTGTTAATCCGTCTAATCTTCTTACCCACCTTTTTGGCGTAGCGGTCAATCAGGTACTCGACGAGCAAAGGAATGTCATCCGCTCGCTCGCTCAGCGAGGGTAGCTGGATGGGGAACACATTCAGGCGATAGAAGAGATCCTGACGGAAGCTGCCCGCAGCGACCGCGGCCCCCAGATCGCGGTTGGTCGCGGCCAGCACCCGGACGTCCACAGAGATCGGCTGATTTCTGCCAATGCGCTCGAATTCTCGTTCTTGAAGCACGCGCAGGAGCGCAACCTGTGTTTCAGCCGGCATCTCGCTGATCTCATCGAGGAAGATGGTTCCCCCGTTGGCCGCTTCAAACCGACCGACTCGGCGTTGTATTGCTCCGGTAAAAGCGCCCTTCTCGTGCCCGAACAGCTCCGAGGCGATCAGAGAAGAGGGGATCGCGGCACAATTCACGCGGATGAAGGCGCGATTCGCACGGTTTGACTGATTGTGAATCGCACGCGCAATCAATTCCTTGCCGGTCCCAGTTTCGCCGACAATCAGTACCGTGGAATCGGAGGCGGCCACCTTTGCCACTTGCGTCAGCACGTATCGAAGTTTTTCTGAAGAACCCACAATTTCCTCAAACATCGAGGAGCGGTCAATCTCTTCGCGCAGGGCCAAGTTCTCGTTGCGCATTCGTTCTTCGGCCCGCTTGCGATCGTCAATATCGAGTCCGGTTGCATACCAGCGGAGAACCTGTCCGTTTTCATCCCGCAGTGGGTTGAAGCGGACAAGAAACCAGCGATACTGCCCGTCTTTCCGCCGTATGCGTTGCTCGTTTTCAAACGGAGTGTCGCCGCATAGAGCCGTCTGCCGTTCCTCGCGCAATCTCTCCACATCTTCCGAATGAAAAGCCCTAGCCCGGAAGTCTGGGGCCAGCACCTCGTCCAGGGTCAGGCCTGAGTAATCGAGCATGGAACGATTGGCGTAAAGAGTCGTGCCGTCGGGCCTCAACACGACGATCGTCTGAGGTATGGCATCGATGATCAGTCGGAGCTCCCGCTGATCTTGCAGCAGTTTTTCTTCCGCTCGCTTTCGGTCCTCGATGTCGGTATTTGTGCCGTACCATCGGACCACATTGCCCTCCTCGTCGCGGAGCGGGGCGATGCGCACTAGAAACCAACGATATGTACCGTCAAAACGACGCAAACGTACTTCGATTTCACCAGGTTTGAGAGAAGGGAGTATTTCCCGCAGCCAGCGGTCCATGGCTCCTGGCACGTCATCGGGATGAATTATGGCGATCCATCCTGAGCCGTGTGCCTGTTCCGGGGACAGACCGGTGTACTCATGCCACCGTTGATTGAAGTAGTCGGCAGATCCATCCGCCAGAGTGCGCCAGGCGAGGGTGGGAATGGTGTCAATAATCTTGCGAAGTTGAGCTTCGGATGTCCTGATTTCGTCGAGCGCTTTGTTCAGCGCCGCGTGTGCCCGTTCCCCCTTGATCGCTATCAGCGCGATGTGTCCTGCGCCTTCAATCAGCTCAAGATCACTTTGGCTGGGAACTCTGGGTTCTGCATAGTACATGGCGAACGTGCCCAGGACTTCGCCGTTGTTGGCAACGAGCGGCTGCGACCAGGCGGCGTGCAGCCCGTAGCCGACGGCGATTCGTTGGTAGTCCGCATGTCCGGACCAGAGTGGGTCGCTGGCAATGTCCGAACAGATAACTAATTTCTTACGAAAGGCGGCCGTTCCACACGAGCCCATGTCCGGCCCGATCGGCAACGGAGTTATGGTCTGTGTCCAACCCTTGGGAACGCGGCGCCCGGCCGCAGGCCATAGTTGCGCGCCTTCTGCGTCCATGAGTAGGACTGACGAGATGATCCCGGGCGCCTGGGCATCAATCGCATCGCACAAATTCTGCAAGATATCCGCGAGGCTGGCTCCGCGCGCGATCATTTCCAACGTTCGCCTTTCGGCTGCCAGCAGCGATTCTGCCCGCTCGTGGCCCCCGATATCCGTGCTCGTGACGCGCTTGAATCCCTGATTGCTCACACCGTCACCCACACCTGTTGTGCGATTCTATGCCTTGTAACGCCGTCCGTCTGCTGAAAATTCAGCAATTGCTGATGCCCCGGCATTCGTCGTGCGGATAAGTTTAACGGGCTCAAATCTCCGCAAATGGAGCAGGGATTGCATTTGGGTGTGGTGCTGACGGTACACGTCAGGGATGAATCAGGCAACGAGGCAACGCCACGCATCGCCATCCGTAGAGGTTGTTGGTTCTGAAAGGATCGCATCGTAACTGTCGGCCTGATTCATCGACTGTTGCGACTTTTCGGTGGAAACAATCATCTACGACGCACAGCCTGCGAGAGGAGCAATGGTGAATAGCCTCGGTGTTTCACGCCTCGCGCCTGGTGGGCCGGGAATCGAACCGCGGTGGACGCGCGGCGCCAAGGCAGCCGTTGGAACCGCATATTCGACTTCCAGCCACGTCTGGTACACGCTCGATTGTGGTTGCGTGACCGAGGTCTATTATCCGACGATCGATTCTCCGCAGATCCGTGACCTGCAATTTCTCGTTACTGATGGCGAGAGCTTCTTCCACGATGAACGCAGGAGCTTTGTCGGGCAGGTCGATTGCGTTTCCGAAGCGGCGCTCGGATTTGAAGTCACGAACCGGGAAAAACAAGGCCGTTACAGCATTCACAAGACGATTCTTGGCGACCCGCATCAGAACTGCCTTCTGATCGATACCCGGCTGGAGGCTTCCGCGGCTCTGTTGCCCAAACTGCGCATGTATGTGCTATGTGCGCCGCACCTCGAAATTGGCGGCTGGCACAACAACGGCGAGGTGCTGCGGCTTAGAGGGCACACCGTTCTCGCCGCCCACAAAGGCAATACCTGGCTGGTGATTGGCGCGACCATCCCGTTCACCGATTGCTCCTGCGGCTATGTCGGCGTGAACGATGGCTGGACGGATCTGGCGGACAACTATCGGCTGGACTGGCAGTACGAGGCGGCGGTTGACGGAAACATCGCCCTCACCGGCGGTCTGGACCTTTCCCGCACGCGCGAGTTCACCTTGGGCGTGGCCTTCGGGACCACGCGGCACAACGCGCTCAGTTCGCTGGCGCAGTCTTTGAGCATTCCGTTCCGGCAGATACGCGAGTCTTTTGTCCATCAATGGGAGCGAACCTCCAGGCGCTTTGCTCTGGCCTCGAAATCCAACAATTCCAAGCTGTTCGAGCGTAGCGTCAATCTGCTGCTGGCGCACGAGGACAAGACCTATCCCGGCGCCATGATCGCGTCGCTCAGCATTCCCTGGGGTGATGAAAAGAGCGACGAAGAGCTGGGCGGCTACCACTTGGTGTGGACCCGCGACATGGTGAAGTGCGTAAGCGCGTTGCTGGCCGTCGGAGATTTCAGCACGCCCTTGCGCGCCTTGATTTACCTTGCCGTGTCGCAACGTGAGGACGGCGGCTTTTATCAGAATTTCTGGATTGATGGTCGGCCATACTGGCACGGCGTACAGTTGGATGAAGTCGCGTTTCCAATTCTCCTCGCGTGGCGGCTCTGGAAGCATGGCGCATTGGGGAACTTCGATCCTTACGAAATGGTGCGCAGTGCCTGCGGTTTCCTGATCCGCGAAGGTCCGGTCACGGCTCAGGATCGCTGGGAGGAAGCGAGCGGTTATTCGCCATCAACGCTGGCGGTCCACATTACAGCCCTGATATGCGCGGCCGAGTTCTTCGCTGACCGGGGCGACCAGGACACGGCTGAATTCGTCCGCCAGTATGCTGATTTCCTCGAGTCGCACATCGAGCGTTGGGCGGTGACAACCCAGGGAACGCTGGTGCCTGGGATAGGCCGGCACTACATCCGCATCAACCCTGGCGACGTTCGTCATTGCGCGGACGAGGATCCGAACTGCGGAACGCTGATCCTGGCAAACCAGCCTCCCGGCGCCCGCTATGAATTTCCTGCCAAAGAAATCGTCGATGCCGGTTTCCTGGAACTGGTGCGTTACGGAATTCGCAGCGCGGACGACGTGATCATCCAGGACTCGCTGCGTGTTGTGGATGCGGTGCTCAAGGTCGAGACGCCGCTTGGGCCCTGTTGGCGCCGCTATAACCACGACGGCTACGGCCAGCGAGAGGACGGTCGGTCGTATCAGTATTGGGGCACCGGACGAGCGTGGCCTTTGCTGACCGGCGAACGCGGCCACTACGAGATTGCCGCCGGGCATGATCCTGGTCCTTACCTGCGAGCGCTTGAGCAATTTTCTCAAGGCATAGGCCTGATTCCCGAGCAGATCTGGGATGCGCCGGACCTGCGCTCGCGCCATCTCCGCTTTGGTGGCCCGACAGGCGCAGCTCTGCCTCTGCTGTGGGCCCATGCCGAATACGTGAAACTGCAACGCTCCGCCGCCGACGGCAAAATCTTCGATTTGATTGAAGCAGCGTACGACCGCTACGTCCGCGGTGGCCGCGAGGGCCGCACGATTGAGGTGTGGAAATTCAATCGCCAGGTGCCGGCGGTCGCTGCCGGCACGCGCCTGCGCATACAAGCGAACTCCCCGTTCCGGCTGCATTGGACGAGCGACGAATGGCAGCATTCGACCGATACAAGGTCGAACGCCACGGGAGTGGGCATTGAATTTGTCGATCTCCAGCTCCCGGAACGCGAAGGAGGGGTTCGCTTCACATTCCTGTGGCTGGAGGACAATCGCTGGGAAGGAAAGGACTACGCAGTTCAGATGCAGGCCCGAGCAGACAGTCGAGTCAGAAGGGCCGCATATGGCACAGACCACGCCGCATGAACCTCGGATTGGTGCGCCGGCAGCAGATGAGGAACAGCTCGAACCTCGGCAAAGTCAGCCGAGAAAGCCTTGATGCGCTCGGTGAACAGTTACCGCGGAACTTCCGCCAGCGGGAGCCACACCTGGAATCGCGTATCTCCCGGCATCGACTTCACCTGGATGTTGCCTCTGTGCTTCTTCACGATTCTTTGCACCATATCCAGGCCCAGCCCCGTGCCCTCTCCGACTCCCTTGGTGGTGAAGAAAGGCTCAAAAATGCGCGGTTTTATCGCGGGCGGAATTCCCGGGCCGTTGTCGCGGATCTCGACCACCACGCAGGTGTCATCGCGATACGTCCGGACTCGCAGTTCGCCCTTGTCTCCCATGGCGTCGATGGCGTTGTCGATGAGGTTGGTCCACACCTGGTTGAGCTCGCTGCCGAACGAGTTCACGAGCAATGGAATCTGTTCGTAGTCGCGTTGCACCCCCACGCCGCGACGCTTGAGCTTGTGGTTCAGTATTGTAAGGGTGTTTTCCAGGCTCTTCACGATATCCACGTTCTGCAGCGGCGCCTGGTCCATGAACGAGTATTCCTTGATTGCCAGCACCAGCTCCGAGATCCGCGACGTGCTGTTTTCGATTTCGTTCAACAGGGTCGCAACCTCCAGCGACGCGGCAATCCTCACCAGCGCGGCCCTGGCGGTATCGGGATCGAGTATCGCAAACAACGATTCCAGCGCTACCGGCTTGATGTTCCTGTGCGCCAGGTCGGAGGCCAACTGCCACAGGCCATTTTGCCCGTGACTCTGCAACCACGACTCGATCTGCTCTTCCAGGTCGCTGATGGTCAGCGCATCCGGCGAAGGCCCATCCAGGGTGGTGAGCGACGTTTCCAGCTTTTCGATTTCCGCTTTCTGGGCAGACGTTAAATCGTGGCTTCCGAGCTCGTGACTGGCGTCCCTGATCTTTTTGAGGATGTCGCGCAGTTGGTCCGTAGCGCGTTTAGCTGCGGATGCAGGATTATTAAGCTCATGCGCCAGCCCTGCCGAGAGTTTTCCCAGGGCGGCCAGCCGGTCTCGCTGCTGCTCGATCCGCGTGGCCTCGCGGATCCTGTCGGCCATCAGGCCAACCAGCCGTTTGGCGAGTTCCGGCATTTTCTGCACCAGGTCCTGAAACAGCGCAGCCGGAAAACGCAGGATGCGGCTTTCCGTCACCGCGCGACCCGTCACCGTAGCCCGCTTCATTCTCGAATACGGGAGCACGCCGGTGACATCGCCCGCCTTGATCGAAAGCACGAATACTTCGCCCGCAAATTCTCCCCGCGCTTGAAGTTCTCCTTCCAGAATCACAAACATCGACTCCGCCGGATCATTCGCGCGCACGTAGGTATCGCCGGAGTTGAGATGCAGCTCCTCCGACTGGCTGAGGAACCAGGCAAGCTGGTCCTCGGGCAGGCCGGCGAATGCCGGGACGCGACTTAATTCCGACGTTCTGGATCATTAAACCTTGCTCAGGTACTGATGGATGAACTGCACCGCCACCGACCCTTCACCAACTCCAGAAGCTACCCGCTTGACCGATCCGTGGCGAACGTCGCCCACCGCAAAAATGCCGGGAACATTGGTCTCCAGCAGGTATGGATCGCGGTCCAGCGTCCATCCCCGGGTGCGTTGTCCATCCCGTATAAGATCGGGGCCGGTCAGGATGAACCCGCGTTCGTCCCGCTCCACCACATCCGCCAGCCAGTTGGTCCGCGGCCGCGCACCAATGAAAATGAACATCGCGTTCGCCGGCACGCGCTCCGTTTTTCCCGTGTCAGAACAGAGCACGGAAACTTCTTCCAAGTGCGTCTCACCATGCACTTCGGCGACGCTGGCGTG
The DNA here is from genome assembly GCA_963740615.1 of Terriglobia bacterium. Lineage (GTDB taxonomy): Bacteria > Acidobacteriota > Terriglobia > Terriglobales > Acidobacteriaceae > JAIQGF01. Next base: position 634,575 of record CAVUEZ010000008.1, on the reverse strand, counting down.
CGTCCACAACTGGATGTTCAGCGTCTCTTGGATCTGGTCGACCAGGTACTGCGACATGCTGCTCGCCAGCGACGCGCCGCGCACCAGGATGACGACGCGCTCGGCGTACTTGGAGAAGTTCATGGCGGCCTGCGCCATCCGCAAACTTGATCATGCGGTATGGCCCTTCGATCCGCGCGCCGACTGCCTCCTGCGGGGACAGGATCTCTACTCCGAAACGTTGCGCCTGCACCACCGCGCGACGCGCCAGGTCGCCGCCGCTAAGCCCGTTCGGAAACCCCAGGTAATTCTCGATCCGCGAGCTCATTCCCGCCTGGCCGCCCGGCGCTTCCCGCTCGATGATCACCGTGTGCAGCCCTTCCGACGCTCCATAAACCGCCGCCGCCAGTCCGGCCGGCCCTCCACCGACAATCGCTAAATCGTAAAAATCGGTTTGCGCCCGAGTCCGCAACCCGATTCTCTGCGCGACGTTCGGCCGGCACGCTCTCCAGCAGCCTGCTTCCATCGGGAAACAACACGACGGGCAGATTCGCCGCTTCCGGGCCCAGCGCCTCCAACAGCCGCTTGGTTTCCGGATCGTTGGCGGAAAGATCCACGTCGATCCACTGATAGGGAACATGGTTGCGCGCCAGGAAATCCCGCAGCTCATAGGAACGCGGCGACCACCGAGTGCCCAGCAAGCGGATTCCTTCGAAGGTGGGCCGGTACGAGGCTTGCCAATCGTCGAGCAGGTCATCCAACTGCGGATACAAATGTTCGGCCGGCGGGTCCCACGGCTTCAGGAAAAAGTAGTTGATGTTGGCTTCATTGATGGCGCTGATCGCGGCGTTGGTATCGGCATAGGCGGTCAGCAAAGCGCGCTTCGCTTCGGGGAAGAGCCGGGTTGCTTCCTGGAGGAAATTGACCCCGTCCATGCGCGGCATGCGCTGGTCCGCAAGCAGCAGGGCCACGCTGTCATTCCGCACCTTCAGTTGCTTAAGAAGGTCCAGTGCTCCCTCGGGAGAATCGCTCCCCATGACCCGGTATTCGGCGCCGTACTGCGATCGGAGATCGCGTTCGATGGACCGCAGCACGTCGGCGTCATCATCAACACTCAGCAGAATTGGCTTCGCCATGGTCGGCCCTCGGATTTGCATCAAACGGCTCGGCAGTTCTGTGCTCGCACCCGATTAGATACAAAACCTTGCGCCAGGTCGCAGATTGCCCTCGGCACGGAGTAACAGCGGCCTTAAAGCACCGCGCTCAACGTTCCTGATTCGAGCTGGAAATCATATTCGAGGTGGAAGGCTAAGACAGGGTCTCTGTCTCTGTCCTGGAGGAGGCGGCGGCAAACGCACTCGCCGCCTGGGGATCACCGGCTGACGGTTGCGTTCACTCCGGCCTCGATCAGCCATTGCTTCACATCCTCTTCCGAGGGTACCCGGCCGGCGCTCTTGATTACGCCGTTGACGGAGACGGCCGGGGTGGAAAGGATGCCGGCCTTCGCCATTTCCGAGAAGTCGGTTGCTTTCCGAACCGTGGCTTCCACTCCCGAGGCCTCCACGATGTGGCGCACGCGCCGCTCCGTTTCCTTGCACTTGGCGCAACCTGGCCCGTAAACCGTGATGGTCAGCATGATTGCCTCCTTCACATGATGAAATTAAATACGTAGCCCACCGTCAGAATTCCCACCGCCACGATGCCGAAGAACACCAAGATCAGGCGGAGGCGCAGCACTTTGCGAAGGATGATCGCCTCCGGAAGGGAGAGCCCGATGACGGACATCATGAACGCCAGCACGGTTCCCAGCGCCGCTCCCTTTCCCAGCAGCGCCTGAACCACCGGGATAATCCCCGCGGCGTTGGCGTACATGGGAACACCGAGCAGCACCGCCAGCGGCACCGACCACCACGCCCCTTTGCCCATGATATGGGCCATGAAATTTTCCGGGACATAGCCGTGGATGCCCGCGCCCACCGCAATTCCCGCCAGCACGTAGGGCCAGACCTTGCCCACGATGCTGCGCAGAGCATCGAAGCCCAACCGCAGGCGGTCATCGAAGGTGAAGTCAGCCGGAGAACCGGCCGCCGCCCCCGGGGATGCAGTGGCATAAACCCAGGGCTCCACGTGGTGCTCCAACCGCAGCCGCCCGACCGTCCATCCGGAAACAATCGCGATCAGCACTCCGGTCCCGGCGTAGATGGCCGCCACCCGCCAGCCGAACAGGCCGAACAACAGCACCAGCGCCACCTCATTCACCATCGGCGCCGATACGAGGAATGAGAACGTAACCCCCAGCGGGACTCCCGCGGTTACGAAACCGATGAACAGAGGGACAGCCGAGCAGGAGCAGAAGGGCGTGACAATGCCCAGCAGCGCCGCGATGACGTTTCCCGCGGACTCTCTCTGTCCGGCCAGAATGGCGCGCGTTCTTTCGGGGGTAAAGAAGGAGCGGATGATTCCCACCCCGAAGACCACCAGGGTGAGCAACATCATCACCTTGGGCGCTTCAAACAGAAAGAACTGCACTGCCAAACCGAAGCGCCCGCCGCGGTTCAGCGCCAGCAAGGAGAATGTCAACCAATCGGCCACACGGGCAAGCTGGCCGTAGAGCGCTACCCACACCAGAAGAATGGCGGCTATGAGGAAAAGCTTTCGTCTGAGCGCAGGCCGGCTGCCTCGCGGGGCCCGAACTTCGCATACTGCGGTGGAATCCGGCATGTTAGTCCTTGAGCCCTTCTATTCGTCACCCATCCCTCAGCGCCGACCGATGATGGTGGCGCACTCCGGGGTCAACACCTTTTGGCTGTCCGGGGTGAAGAATTTCCGCTGAAACATGAGCGCGACGTTGACCAGCCCAATCAGCGCGGGAACCTCGACCAGCGGCCCGATCACCGCCGCGAATGCCGCGCCCGAGTTCAATCCGAACACCGCCACCGCAACCGCGATCGCCAGTTCGAAGTTGTTGCTCGCCGCGGTGAACGATAAGGTCGCCGTTTTCGAGTAGTCGGCGCCCAGCCGCCATCCCATGTAGAACGACACCAGAAACATGACGACGAAGTAAATCAGCAGCGGCACGGCAATCCGCAGCACGTCCAGCGGCAGCCGCACGATGTACTCGCCCTTGAGCGAAAACATCACCACGATGGTGAACAGCAGCGCGACCAGGGTCACCGGGCTGATGCGCGGAATGAACCGCTTCTCGTACCACTCCCGCCCGCGCCTGCGCACCAGCACGAAGCGGGTGGCCATGCCGGCGAGAAACGGGATGCCCAGATAGATGAAGACGCTCTCGGCGATGTCGCCGATGGTGACCCTGACAACGGCGCCATGCAGGCCGAGCCACTCCGGCAACTTGGTGACGAACACCCAGGCATAAACGGAGTAAAACAGCACCTGAAAGACGGAGTTGAAGGCGACCAGGCCGGCGGCGTATTGGGTGTCGCCCTTGGCCAGTTCGTTCCAGACAATCACCATGGCGATGCAGCGCGCCAGGCCGATCATGATGAGTCCGGCCATGTACTCGGGGTAGCCGCGCAGAAAAATGACGGCCAGCGCGAACATCAGCACCGGCCCGATCACCCAGTTCTGCACCAGCGAGAGCCCGAGAATCCGCTTGTTGCGGAAAACCTCGTGGAGTTCCTCGTAGCGCACCTTGGCGAGCGGCGGGTACATCATCAGGATCAGGCCGACGGCAATGGGAATGGACGTTGTGCCCACGCTGAAGCGGTTCAGGAAGGGAACAATGCCGGGCAGCGCCCAACCGGCCCCGACGCCCACCAGCATGGCGACGAAAATCCAGAGCGTGAGAAAGCGGTCGAGGAAGCTCAGGCGGGAGGCGACTTTGGTTTCCATGATGTTCTCAGGAGCGGTGAACGCTAGAGGCTCGCGGCTTCAGCAACGCGGAATACGGACGCCACTGGCTCACCGTGCAGGAGCCGGTTTCGATGGACTTCCTGAGTTTGCGCGCGTCCGCCTCGAATTCCCCGGTCACCGCGAAAGTGGTCCGCAGAAACTCGAACAACTGGCGCCGCAAGCCCGCGGCCGGCTGCGTCAGCCGGTAGTAGATGCGCTGGCCTTCCCGGCGGTCCAGCACCAGACCCGAGTTCTTCAGGTAGATGAGGTGCCGGGAGACGTTCGGCTGCGACGAAGCGAGCACGTACTGGATGTCGCAGACGCACAACTCGCCGTGCAGCAACAGGTTCACGATGCGGAGCCGCGTCACGTCCGCCAGTCCCTTGAAAAGCTGCTCCAGTTCCCGGGAGGTATCCATGGCTCCCATTCTAGCCTACATTCATATTCGCATACAAGCATAAACTTATGCTATGATCGCGGGGCGCGGCCGTGATCCGCGGACAGCAAGGGATGCGGCCGCGCAGGAGTCTCCCGCATGAAGCCGAAAGTCCTGTTTCTCTGCACCGGAAATTCAGCCCGCAGCCAGATGGCCGAAGGATACCTCCGGCACGTGGCGGCGGACCGATTTACGCCGATGAGCGCCGGTGTCGAACCGAAGGAGCTGAACCCACTGGCGGTGGAGGCCATGGCGGAAATGGGCATCGACATTTCCCGGCAGACCTCGAAGGACGTAGTTAGCTTGCTTGGGCAACACATTCCCTACGTGGTTACCGTCTGCGACAACGCCAAGCAGAGGTGCCCGATTTTTCCCGGCACATGGAAGTTCCTGCACTGGAGCGTGGAAGACCCGGCGGAGGCGACGGGGACCCGCGAGCAGCGGCTGAACGTCTTCCGGCGTGTGCGCGATCAGATCATCGCCAATATTGACCGCGAACTGGTGGGCGCCGGCCTCACACCGGAACGGGGCTGACGCCGGAGCGCCGGATCAAGGCTGCGCAGGGAATATAATGGTTCGCAGCCATGCGCCCCCTGCAATACGCCCTGGTGGCCTACGTGAAGTGCCCCGTGGCTGTCTTCGTCGAGAACCTGCGGCGCGAGTTCCACCCCACCCAGGCGCATCTTCCGGCCCATCTCAGCATTCTTCCGCCGCGCATCCTGCAGGGCTCGGAATCCGAGTGCGTGCAATTGGTGGAGCAGGTCTGCCGCAGCGTCGATCCCTTTGAAATCGTGCTCGGCGAAGTGGCCACCTTCATCCCGGTCACGCCCACCGTTTTTCTGCGCGTGGCCCACGCTGCCTACCGCATGCGCGAGTTGCACGACCGCCTTAACCTGGGCGCGCTTCATGCCGAGGAACAATGGCCCTACATGCCGCATCTCACCATTTTCCGCATGGACACCAACGAGCAGGCGGTACCCGCGCTGGAGGAGGCCCGCCGGCGCTGGGATCAATACGCGGAATCGCGCCGCGTGGTCATCGACCAACTGACTTTCGTGCGCGAAGCCGGCGCCAACAGTTGGGTCGACCTGGCTCCCATTCCCCTGGGCCGCCGCCTTGCCCCGACCCGCTGAGGGCGAGCTTCGCCTGCTATAATCGATGTTTGCGGTGGGAGTAGCTCAACTGGCAGAGCACCGGACTGTGGCTCCGGACGTTGTGGGTTCGATTCCCATCTCCCACCCCAGCCCATCCTGGTTTGTTCCAATCAGATAGCCGAAGCGGCACCTCGGTTTACACCAACCTGTCCCGAGTCTCTCTGGACAATACTGATTCTCAATTCTTAATTCTTAAATCTAGAATGGTTCTCCCATGGTCACTCTCTCCGACATCTCCCTGGCCGCCTCGCGCCTGCGCGGCATCGCCGTGCGCACGCCGCTGATTCCCTGCCCGCAATCTGGCCGCGAGCTCTATCTCAAGGCGGAGAGCTTCCAGCCCATCGGCTCCTTCAAACTGCGCGGCGCCTACAACAAGATCGCCTCGCTCTCCGATGACGAGCGCCGGCGCGGCGTCGTCACCTACTCCAGCGGCAACCACGCCCAGGGCGTCGCCTATGCCGCCCGCGCCTTCGGCACAAAATCGGTCATCGTGATGCCCAGTATCGCCCCCAAGATCAAGATCGAGAGCACCCGCGCGCTCGGCGCCGAAGTCGTCTTCGTCGGCGGCGCCAGCTCGGAACGCAGAGCGAAAGCCGAAGCTCTCGCCCGCGAGCAGGGCTATGCCGTCATCCCACCCTACGACGACGAAAAAATCATCGCCGGCGCCGGCACCACCGGCCTGGAAATCTCCGCCGACCTGCCGGACGCCGGACACCGTCCTCGTCCCCGTCGGCGGGGGCGGCCTGATCAGCGGTGTCGCCACCGCCCTCAAGCTCAGCGGCCTCCCAGCCCGCGTCATCGGGGTCGAACCGGAACTGGCCGCCGACGCGCAGGCCAGCTTGCGCTCCGGCCGCATCGTCGAAATCTCCCGCCGAGCAGACTGCCCGCACGCTCGCCGACGGTCTGCGCACCCAATCCGTGGGCGAGATCAATTTCGAACACATCCGCCGCTATGTGGACGACATCGTCACCGTCACGAAGACGAGATTCTCGAAGCCGTTCGCCGCCTGGCGCTGAACGCCAAGCTGGTCGCCGAACCCAGCGGCGCCGTCACCTTCGCCGCCTTCCTTTCTCCGCCACCTCCCGCTACAGAAAACCGTGGCCATCATCAGCGGCGGGAACATCGAACCCTCCCTGCTGGCCCGCATCGTGGCTTGAAGCCGGATCAGCAGATGAAGGTCTGCAAACCCGGTTGTTGCCTCGTTGGGTGACAGTTTTCCCGCGCCCCGCATTTTTTGATTGCCGTGTTCCCGCCGGGGCATTAGTGTGGGGTCACCCACCCGATTTTTGGCGATATTTTGGCAAATATGGCAAATATCAGGTTACCTGCAGCTACTCGGGGCCATCCAAGCAATCGGGAGTGGTGAAAATAAGCAACTTTGCGGCATGGTGCGGCATCTCTATTTCAGAGAAAAGATCCGCACCGTAAAACCCCACCCTGAAATCCCTTGAGGTTGGCAGCAATGAACGGGCCTGCCGTTCCGGCAACGGGTCTCAGTCATAGGAGATTTAGATGATGCGCTCGAACCTGGTATTCGAAGCTTTACACACCCTGCGGAACCGGTATATGCTTTGCCAGCTTGCCTCCAAGGCAACGCGCAAGTTCCATCGGCCTAACACCCGCATCCAGGAAACGATGAACGAGGTGTTGGAGCGGATTGCGGGTCGCCGACCGGGAGGAGGTGTTGGCTGAACCGGAACACGTTGCAGAGGCGCAGCGGCGGGCTGCATAATAGAGCTTCCCCCGTGTGCCTTTTCGCCTGGCGCGCAGCACGTCCTCCGACCCCCCTTGAAAATCTCCCGTAGGTGAATATGACCATCGCAGAACTGAAAGAAAAGAACATCACCGAGCTAACCCGTATCGCTCGGACGCTCGATCTGCCGGGAGCCAGCGGGCTCCGCAAGCAGGACCTCATCTTCAAGATCCTGCAGGCGCAGAGCGAAAAAGAAGGCCACATCTTTGCCGAAGGCGTGCTGGAAATCCTGCCCGACGGCTACGGCTTCCTCCGCTCGCCCGACTACAACTACCTGCCGGGCCCGGACGACATCTACGTTTCGCCGTCGCAGATCCGCAAATTCGATCTGAAGACCGGCGACACGATCAGCGGCCAGGTGCGTCCTCCGCATGAGGGCGAAAAATATTTCGCGCTGGTCAAGATCGAGGCGGTCAACTTCGAATCGCCCGAAGAAGCGCGCAACAAGATCCTGTTCGACAACCTGACGCCGCTGTATCCGCAGGAGCGGATCAAGCTGGAGACCGTCAAGGAGAACGTCAGCGCCCGCGTCATGGATCTGCTCACCCCGGTGGGCAAAGGCCAGCGCGGCCTGATCGTCGCCCCGCCGCGCACCGGCAAGACCATGCTGCTGCAGAACATCGCCAACTCCATCACCACCAATCATCCGGAGATCGTCCTCATCGTGCTGCTCATCGACGAGCGTCCCGAGGAAGTCACCGACATGCAGCGCTCGGTCAAGGGCGAAGTCATCAGCTCGACCTTCGACGAGCCCGCCGCCCGCCACGTGCAGGTCGCCGAGATGGTGATCGAAAAGGCCAAGCGCCTGGTCGAGCACAAGCGCGACGTGGTCATCCTGCTGGACTCCATCACCCGTCTGGCGCGCGCCTACAACACCATCGTTCCGCCCTCGGGCAAGGTGCTCTCCGGCGGCGTGGATTCCAACGCCCTGCAGCGTCCCAAGCGCTTCTTCGGCGCCGCCCGCAATATCGAGGAAGGCGGCTCGCTCACCATTATCGCCACCGCCCTGGTCGATACCGGCTCGCGCATGGACGACGTCATCTTCGAAGAGTTCAAGGGCACCGGCAACATGGAAATCATTCTCGACCGCAAGCTGGTCGATAAGCGCATCTTCCCGGCCATCGACATCCAGCGCTCCGGCACCCGCAAGGAAGAGCTGCTCATCCCCAAGGAGGACCTGGCGCGCATCTGGGTACTGCGCAAGGTGCTCAACCCGCTCTCCCCGGTGGAAGCCATGGAGTTGCTGATCGACAAGCTGAGCAAGACCAAGAGCAACGGCCAGTTTTTGGCGAACATGAGCTCGCTGTAGAAAGCAGCAGTCAGCGATCAGCAATTAGCGATTCGCTCACAAAAACGGAACAGCCCGGCCGTGGCCGGTCGGGCTATTCTTTGCAGCTCGCGGTGGGTTATTGGGCCAAGCCGACGCGGCGGACCAGGTCCGCAAATCGCGTATCATCGCGCACCGGGTCGAAGTAGACGCGACCCGGAACCGCCGGCCGATTCCATCCTTGGGCGGCGCGCCCGTGCAACACCAGCCAGGCGCGGTTGAAACCCAATCCTGCTCCGCACGCCAGCACCACGCTCAAAGCTCCCACCGCCCCCCACGCTCTCCAGGTGCGGGGCAGCCATCGCTGGTACAGCCAGAGGAAGAACGGCAGCACCGGAATCAGCAGCCGCGGATAGATGGACAGCGCCCACCAAGGCGCGTTGTAGCAGAGGATGAAAGCGGAATAGACGAGGGCGAAGGCGCCCATCACCGGCTGTTCCGCAAGCCGCCGCCGCAGCCCGGAACTTACGGCCAGTCCCAGCAGCGCCGCCAGGTGCAGCAGCACGAACGCCGCCTTCGCATGTTTGATCAGCAGGTTGCCGACATTTCTTCCGTTGATGTAGTTGGCGACAACGGCCTTCAGCGGAAGGCCCACCGGCGCTCCGCCGCCCCAGTCGCTTTGCTGGTAGCCATGCAGATTGAGCAAGGGATCGTGAAACTCGCGCACCAGCGGCGCCACGTACAACAACCCGATGGCCGCTGCCGCCGCCGCACACGCCACTGCCCAGCGCAGCCCGCGCTCGCGCCAGGCGGCAATCAACAGCACCAGGACCAGGAATAGCCCCAGGGGGCGCACCGTGGTTGCCAGCGACGCCAGCAGCACCGCCGCCAGATAGCGGCCGCGCCGCGCCTGGGCAATGGCCAGCAACAGCAGCAACACGAAGAGCGGCTCGGAACCCCCGTACGACGAGAACTCGATCCAGGTCCAGTTGCCGAGCGTGAACCCAACCCCAACCCACTTGCCCCAGAGGCCGGTCACCACCCATGTCGCCGCCAGCGAACTGAGCACGCAGATCAGGTAAAGAGCCGTCGCCGGCGAGACTCGCGTCAGCGCGACCACCGCCGCCGTGGCATAGGGCAGTCCCCGGAAATGCTTGGAGGCGGGCGCAGACTGCTTGCCCAGGATTCCGCCCGTGATTGCGAGGTACGAAGGATCATCTCCATGCGACGACACCAGGCCGCGCAGGCCCACGGTCTCCGCCGCGAAAATGCCGCAAAGCACGATGACCAGCGCTGCCACCGCCAGCACCGAGACTCGCTCCCGCATCCTGTTTCCCGGTGCGAATAACGGGCCGGACTCAGAGCCCCTCCGGTCTTCCCGGCGATTCAACCCGTTTCCCGCGTCCACGCTGTTCACTCGTGAAACTCCAGGTTTGTGCTGAGAAAGGCAACTGCCCGAGGCGAGAAATCTCCTTCACTCGGAACCGGTTTGCGGCAGAGCGTCAGGAAAGGGGCTGGGGCGGACGCATGGTGGGACGCATGAGCATCGCGGCGGGCGAAACCTGCCTGCCGGAGCCGGGCGCCGTGGCGGCGTCCCGATGGCCTCGCCGTACGCTCACAATCGGCAGCATGATCATCATCACCAGGCCCACCTGCTGGAAAAAGCCTCCCAGAAACTGCGCCATCTGCGCTTCGGGAAAGATGAAACTCGGCATCATCCCCATTCCGATTCCCTTCATCAGCGTTCCGGAGTGGCGGGACAGAAACACGGCGTTCACGGCGTCAAGGAACATCCCGACCAGCATCATCACGACCAGCACGCCCGGCCATCCATAACTGATGTAGGCTTCGGTCAGCATGCCCACGGAAATCGAAACCCCCTCCAGGTTGTTCTCCGAAGTCATTCCATAGGTCACCTGGTAGAACCGGTTGGCGTCGTTGACCGAGGGCTTCTCCGGCCAAATTGCCCGGGGAATCAGGCTCACCGCCAGGTAGGAGTACATCCTCCCGCCCTGGTAGGGAATAATCGCCGGCGTCAGATCCATCACGTTGGCCGTCTGCGGCAGCAGGGCAAACCGCGCAAGCGAATAACCGAGGCCGGTTTTCAATGCAGCCGGATTCGACCCGGTGAGCGCGTCTTCCCAGAAGGACCGTGCCGAGGAAACCCAGTCCAAGGCCCGGTCGGCTCGGCCCGAAGCCCGATCGCCCTGCCAATAGGTCTGCCGGAACTGTTCTTTAACCGGCTGCAAGAACAGGACGTAGGCAAATACAGCCACCAGGGCGAGCTTGGGAATCTTGAAACGCGTGTCGACCAGCACGCACCCCGTTACCAGCACAGCCACCGCTCCCGTACCCAGCCAGCCGCTTGCCAAGCCGGAAAGGAAAGTTCCAGCGACAAACACGACGACCAGCAGCAGCTCGTAGATGGGCACCCGCCGCAGCAACTGCCGGCGCAGCAGGATGGCAAACGCCGCCAGCGGCAGGGTGCTGGTGGCGATCATGAACACATTCCGCGACGCGGAGCCAAAAATATATCCCAACCAAGGGAAAAACCTCAGTCCCAGGGCGAACACCATGACCGCCGCGATGTATCGGGGCGAACTGGGAGTGTCCCGCAGGTCAAGGGTCTTGTTGAACCGAAGCCGCCGCCCGATGCCCAGCCGAATACCGCCGTACATCGCGCTCACACCCACGATCGCCAACTCCAGCGACCGCGTTATGGCTCCCGACGACGACGCTGTCCCCCCGGCAAACCACGGAGGAGCCCACAGCAGCGGCAGCCCGAACGCCATCCAGTACATGCCCGCCACCAGGGCAAACAGCGGGAAATCCCGTTCTCTTTCCGGCTTGGCCTTCCACCGCAGCCATGAGCCCCACGCAATCTGCATCAGGACCAGCGCAAGGCACGCCTGCAGCAGCGTCGCTTGCCTAGTTCCGGTCAGCCACAGGAAGGCCGTCACCAGGACCGGTAAGGTGGTGTACTCGCCACCTTGCACCAGGAAAGTGCCTGTTCTGCTCGCGGCCAGGCTTGCGGGCGCTTCTAATCCCCTAAGTTGCATCCTGTCGTTGTCCTGCTGATCACTCGGCGAACCTGTCTCGATTCCCAAACTTCTCGCCGGTCCGCCATCTATCTGCCGACACGCGGTATCGTACCACGCTCCCAGTTCGCTTCTCCGTCGCTTTCATTCCGTGCTTGCCGCGTCGCTACCCGCTGCTTCCCCGCTCTTGAGTACACGGAAGATCACCAGCGAGTCCACCGCGGCAATTTCCCGGACCTCGCTCATCTTGGGAATGTCCGTTTCGTAAAATCGCTGCGTGCCCAGACGCTCCGGCGAACTCGGCACGCGACGGCAATCGTGCAGCGCGATGATCCCCCCGGGCTTCACCTTGTGCGACCACTGCTGCCAGTCACGCTGAATTGCCTCGTACCGATGATCCGCGTCGATGAACAGCGCGTCGATGCTCCGGTCAAACACCGGCGCAACGTCCCAACTGAAACCCTTCACGAACGTCAAGCGGCTGCTCTTGTCCCGGTACCGCTGGATGCGCGCGATCCACTCCCCATAACTAACCCCCAGTCGTCCGCGTTTAAACGGATCGACCGAATACACTCGGACCCCGCGCCTCGCCACCGCGCACGAGGTCTTCCCCTCATAGCACCCAATCTCGACGAATGTCTCCACCTCCTCCAGGTGCTGCAGAAGGAGTTCCGTTTCTGCTGCCGTGAGCTGCGTTCGCTGCTCATCGGCCCCCACGACAAATCGCACGAAATGCAGCAGCGCATTCATTCCCCAAACCGCTCCCGCCACCATTCGGTGGAAACGTTATGCCGAAGCCCTTCCGGCGCGTGTGGGAATGCCGGGGGTCAGCAACTCCAGCCAGCGCTCCCGTAGTGTTTCAGGAGAGTACTCGCGAAGGTACCGTTCCCGCGCGTTTCTGCCGCAGCGCTCGCGGAACTCGGGATCTCCAAGATAAAGTGCCATCGCATTCGCGAGTGCTTCCACGCTTTCTTCCTCGCACATAATCCCCGTAACCCCGTCCTCGATCATGTCCCGCAGCCCGCCGCTCCGGAAACAGAGGGTTGGCACGCCGGAAGCCATTGCTTCCAATGCCGCGCGCGGAAACGATTCCTGGAATCGGCTCGGCGGGGTTGGCTGCAGATGCAAATACGCGAAGCTGAGCACATCGATGGCATTGTCTAAGTATCCCCAGAACTTCACCTCGGCCCGCGCTTGCGCCGCCGTCAGCCGCCGCTCGAACTCCTCTTCGTATCCCGTCGCGCAATTGCCCACAAGATCTAGGGTAGCGTCGGGATAGCTGGGCGCGATCTGCGCAAATGCTTCCAGCGCATAATCCACGCCCTTATGCGGCGATATTTGGCCCGCCATCACCAGGTGATGCTTCCCCCGCTCGCCACTCCATCGATGCGCGGGAGCGGCAAGGTCCAGAATGTAGGGCAGCACATGGTTGCGCTTCTTGCCCAAGTACGGGTGATCGCGCAGCACCGTTTCCTGGCAGAAGCGGGAGTTATGGACGAAGTCGGTCACAAACAGCGACCACAGCCTCATCAGGTGGCGGTTGTTCTTGAGATCATGGAAGTGGTGCACCACTCGCCTGCCGCGCAATCGGTGATATGCGGCCAGCGGCATGCCGTAGGGGGCCGCTAAAAGCGAGGAAATGTACAAGGCATCCTTCCCTGCCCCCATCTTGAACAGCGCGATGCTCGCTCGGATCCATGCCGAAATCATGCGCAGCAGGTGGGCAAGCGAGTGCGGCTTGCCTAGTCTGGGCCAGGGTTTGCGGTCAGGCATAAACACGTGCGGAATCCCGCGCCGTTCGACCTCCTTCAACACCGGCAGGTTCTCCCGCAGCGTTACATGCGACATCAGAAATTGCGCCTCGATTTCCGGCCTCAGCGCGCTGAACAGTTCAATGACGGCGCGCTCCATGCCATACAAGTATGGCGAATTTAGAAGAACGGCCACGCCGGCTCGCCGCGTGGCGCTGTGCGGCGGGCGTTGCGCCGGTTCCGCAGGCGCCTCGGCAGCGGAAATTCGGAACTCCCGCCGTTTGCACCCCTGGTAGGTGAAGTGCCTGCCGAGCGGGCGGAAGACTCGCTTCCAGAACTTGCTCTCAAAATCAGCCGTACACAACGTGCGGGGATCAATCCGGGGAAGAAGAAGCCATTGAAACTCGCTGCTCTCCATGTGTTCCACTCTCAACCCGCCGGCCTGCAACAGAGACTTCACGCGCCAATACACAAAAAACTTCTCGTGCGGTTGCACGCCTGACCCGGAGTCGAACGGGGTTTTCGTTGCCCACGACTTCAGCCACGCCAGCACCATGCCGTTAAAGTAATTCTCGGTCGTTACGATGAATTTCCCTTCTGGCTTCAACACCCGCGCAATTTCCGCGGCCATTCTTCCCGGCAACAGGACGTGCTCCAGGCACTCACACGAGATCACCAGGTCAAAACTGGCGGAGGCGAATGGCAGTGATTCGGCATCGCCTATCACAAACGCTAAATTCGCCAATTCCTCGTTGACTCTGGAACGTGCGGTATCCATCGCCTTGGGGGAAAATTCGACGCCGGTAATCCGCGCCGCACGGTGGTTTCGGGCCAGCCAAATGCTGAAATCGCCTCGGCCGCACCCAATCTCGAGAACTGCCTTCCCATCGATGTCGGGAAGTAACTTGATGACCGTTCTGTGCCAGGCGAACAGATGCTCCGCGTCACCGTGCTCAAACGCGCTGGCCTGCTCATGCCAGATATCGTACTGGGATTTCACATCCACCTATATCGCCCGCTCCATGCCGTACAGGAATGTGGTGTTGAAAATGACCAGGACCCCGTATCGCGCCGTGCGCGCTGTTACTGTCCCGCGACTTGGACACGTGTCTCCCGCGCTTTCCCTTGCTCCGCCAGGCGCGCCATGCAGGCCACGAACTCGCGCTGCTGCCGCGCGATGTCGTGATTTTCCGCGAACACGTGCAAGCCCCGCGCCGCCAGCCGCCGTCGATGTTCCGCTGAACCCAGGCGCGCCAAGGCCTCCGCCAGCAGCTCTTCGCTCGGCCGGTCCACCACCTCGGCGAATCCGCGCTCCCGCGCGTAGGGCACCACGCTGCTTTCCGGGGGCGCGCAAATCAGCACCGCGCGTCCCGCCGCCAGGTAATCCGCCAGCTTCGAGGGAAACGACGTGTGCACGAACCTCAGCGTCGCCCTCTCGAACGAGTACGGCAGGTAAAGCACATCGGCCTGGCGCAGCGCCGCTTTCAGTTCGTCCTGCTCCGCCCAGCCGCGTGCTTGAATGCGCGCATCGCCGTCCCATCCAAACTCTCGCAGGTGCTCCGCGTTCGCCCCGTAAACGTCCAGCGACCACGCTATTCCCGACAGCTTCGCCGATTTCAGCGCCCGCACCAGCAGCTCAAGGCTGGGAATCGCCACCCCGGTCAGCGTGCCGGCAAAGACAATGCGCAGTGTGCCCGCCGCCTCCACCGCCTCAGCCGCGGCCTGCGCTTCAGCGGCAGGCAACTGGACTTCCGATTCCACCCCGTACTCCTGGCGCAGTACATCGCGCATCTCCGGGCACACCGCATAAATATGCGCGGCGCTCCGCAGCACCCGACGGTATGCCCAGCGCGCCACGGCGTTCGGCAGCCACATCAGCGGCCGGATGAAGAACAGCCACTCGTCGTGCACCACCAGCACGAAGGGCACGCCGCTCAAGCGCGCCGCCAGCGCCCCCGCCAGGAAGAACAGATCGTGGGCCACGCCGGCCACCACCTGGATGCGCCGCCGCCGGATCTCCCGCCAGCAGACGAACACCAGCAGCGGCAGCGAGGCCACTTGCAGCAGTTGTTTAAGCCGGCCCAATCCCCATCGCCCGAAATTGTTGGGTTGTGGAAAGCTGATGTGCTCGCAAGCCAGCCGGCCTTCGGGAAAGCTGTTCAGAAAATACGAGGCGGCCAGCACCTGCAGCCGGTCCATCGGGTATCCCGCCAGCAGCCGCGACATCAGAATGGGACCCCCGTTCACGTGGCAAGGCTGCAAGTCGGAAACCAGGAGCAGCCTCGGCGCCCCCGCCAGGGCAGGGAGCGGCCATTCGCCCCTTCCCGCCTCCGCCGGTGCGTCTTTCACGGAATGTGGCCGGCTAACCATTGACACCATGCACGGGCTGGACGCAGGCGGCGCGCATACTCGCCGCTGGCCGCGGGATCCCCTTCCGCCGCAATTGTCTTCTCATGAAGCCGCGGCGGCGCGTCTCAGGATGTGTTTGCGGCGCTGGTGATAAAAGGCGTTCAGCCGCCTGGTCGCCTTCCATCCGATCAGCCGTGAGAGCAACCGGCCGCGCCAGGTGGCGAACCGGGGCGCCCAGTCGGTGCCGCCCATCTCGCGCACACGCTCCATCGCCTTCTTGGTCACCTCGGGAAACCTGGGATAGGCATTGAAGGCCAGACTCCGATACGTGTTCGCCATGGCATGGCGGGCAGCGGCATCGTCGCCGCCGGCCAGCAGGGTGCGCGCCACGGAGTCGATCGAATGCAGGCTGCCCCAGAACAATTCGGCGCGCCCGGTTGAACTGTAGCTGCCGCCGCCCGCGAACTTGCGATAGTAATAGCGGCCGCCCGATGGCCGTATCCCGGCGCTCGCCAGCGCCACGCGCGCGAAGTATTCGCCGTCGTCGATGGGCGAGCGCACGCCGGCGTCCCACGGCCCGGCCTTCTCCACCAGCGGCCTCGATACAAGATAAGACCCGACCGGCACCAGGCCGAAGCGGTCGTTCGCGCCCCACATGTCCAGCAGCCACGCGCGCGGCGAATCGGTGGCCACGTACGGCCAGCCCGAATGCGCCCGCCCCCGCCGCGGATCGCTGCCATCCTTGAAGTAAGTGTGCGGACACATCACCAGCATCCCGGGCGCGCTCGCCTTCAGCAGTTCAACCTGCGCTTCGATCTTCTCCGGACTCATCAGGTCGTCGGCATCCAGATACTGGATGTAATCGCCGCCGGCGTTTGCCAGCGCCAGGTTCCTCGCCGCCGCCGCCCCGCTGTTCTTCTGCCGCAACACCCGAACGCCCTTCGATTCGTAGCCGCGCGCCACTTCCGCGGTAGCGTCGGTGGACCCGTCATCCACCACGATGATTTCCTTGTTCGGCCAGCTCTGGGTGAGGGCGCAATCCAGCGTCGCCGCGATCCACGGCTCGGCGTTGTAGGCGGGAATCAGGATGGAAACCAGGGGCCTCATACTGCTTGCGAACTCCTACTGCGCCGTCACCGCGCGCACCGCCGGCTGCGCCAGTTGCCGCAGGATCTCCTCCATCGGCACCCGCACCCGCCACTTCGGATAATCGCTCTGGAACCGGCGCAGGTCGCTGATGTAGCAGATATGGTCGCCCACCCGGTTCTGCTCCACGTATTCGGTCTTCAGGGCCTTCCCGAACAGCTCGCCCAGCCGGCTGACCGCCTCCAGGATGGAAATGGAGTTCTCCCGCCCTCCGCCCAGGTTGTACACCGCCGCGCATCGCGGCGCCTGGTAGAAGGCGTGGAAGGCGTCGCAGACGTCCTGCGAGTGGATGTTGTCGCGCACCTGCTTGCCCTTGTATCCGTAAATGCGGTACGTCCGCTGCTCGCGGAAGCAGCGCGCCAGGTAGGCCAGGAAGCCGTGCAGCTCCGCGCTCGAGTGGTTCGGCCCCGTCAGGCATCCGCCGCGGAAGCACACCGTCGGCATGTTGAAGTAGCGCCCGTACTCCTGCACCACCAGGTCCGCCGCCGCCTTCGACGCGCCAAACAGGCTGTGCAGCGTGGCGTCGATCCGGCAGGTCTCGCCGATGCCGTTCCAGTCCTGGGCCCGCGCGTACTCCCAGCGCGTCGCCCGCTCTTCCAGCGGCAGCTCGTTGGGCGCGTCGCCGTACACCTTGTTGGTGCTCATGAAGATGAACGGCGCCTCCGAGGCCCACTGCCGCGCCGCTTCCAGCAGGTTCAGTGTCCCGGTGGCGTTGATCTCGAAGTCGTCGAACGGCCTCTCTTTCGCCAGGTCGTGCGAGGGCTGGGCCGCGCAATGGATCAGCAGCGACGGCCGCACTGCCTTCACCAGCGCCAGCATTCCCGCCCGGTCACGAATGTCCAGCTCGTGATGCTCGAAGTTCCGGCACTCCGCCCGCAGGCGCTTCAGGTTCCACCGGGTGTCGCCGTCCGGGCCGAAAAACGACTCCCGCATGTTGTTGTCGACGCCGTGGACCCGCCACCCCAGGCGGTCGAAATAGCTGACACACTCCGACCCGATCAGCCCCGATGAACCTGTAACCAGAACCATTCTCATGAAAGCAGCCTGAGCGCAGAAAAGTGATTGTATTCTATGCGGAAATCATTGTGCCTGTCGTCGGATGTGGCGCTTCCCGCCCCCGCGTGTTCGGCAAGTATCCGTTCTTCCTCCGCACAAGGGCGCGCCCGCGACGAGTTTCACTGGACCACACCATCCGCGTGCACAGGCAGCACCAAACCATTTTTCCCGGTCTCCTCCGGTCTCGGCGCCGAGGGCATAAGCGCGGCCAGGGCGCAGAGGACGGCGCCGGGCCAGAGCTGTGCAAATAGCCGATCGACCGAGGTTGTCACGTGGGTCTGCACGGTACCTGGAGAGATCACATAGATCGCGCCGTAGCCTGCAACCATGAGCAGCAGCGTGACCGCACACGCGATGAGCGTGCGGTTGGCACGAACTTGGAGATGGAAATCCAGCCACTCTCCGGTGCGCGACGGCTGCAGGGCCAGAAGGAACGCCGGCGACAACAAGACGGCAAAATCCAGAAGATGCACGCTGAAGCTGGAGAAGATGAATCGCAATCGATAGTAGTCTGTAACGCGAGCGAGCAATGGCCTGGGGTCGATCACGCCGGGAATCAGCCCCGGTCTGCTGGGCTGAAAAAGGTCGTTGGGTACATGGATGGTCCACTTGTACCAGAAGACAACTGCCAGGACGACGGCAATAGGCGGCACCAGCGATCGCAGCACCCGACGATCGGCCACGGCTAGCATGACGACCAACACCAGGGCAAATAGCAGGCCTTCATTCTTGGTCCAGGCTGCCAAACCGGCCATCAGTCCAGCAAGCAATATTGCCTGGCGGCCGAGCAGCACCAGCGCCAGGCAAGCGGTAAAGAAGTAGGCCAGAGGCCAGTCGGCAAGTTGCACGCTTGCCACCGCCGGCACGGCGAAATTCATGGCCAGCACGACTACCCCGATGCATGCGGCGTCCCGCCGCGAAACCATGCCCAGGGCGCCATACAAAACCGCAATCGTCCCCATCAGGAACACCAACCCGACCAGCGCGGGAACCCATGTGGGCTCGGCCCCCAAGGAGTGCCACAACCTCGCAACTGTCAGCGGCAACAACACCGGATAGTCGGGATGAGCCGAGGCGCGAATGGCCGCGGGCCAGTTATGTCCAGCCTGATCGAGAATGCGCGCATGAACATTCCAGATAGCCCATGCGTCCCATTCGCCCAGCGGCTGCCGTGTGTAGCGGATCCAGAACGAGGCGATGAGCCCGGCGACCCCGATGATCGCCGCCAGGAGGAAGCTCCACCGAGGCCGCGACCGCGGGCCCCCCGAACCCAACTGGTGATGGAGACAAAGCCAAACCGCGGCGCCGGCTGCGGCCAGAACTTCAACTCCAATCTCTACCCACACGGGCAAGCCCGCCGCCCGCGAAACGAAGTACCAGAGGGACAAGAGCCCAAAGCCTATGCCGGGCATAAGGCCCAGCCGCAGCAGCAGAACGTCTCCCCGCCCGGCGCCGGGGATGCGGAAAGTAGAAGCCAGCGCATATCCGATCACCGCGGCCGGCAGGATCGCGAAAGCAGAATTCATCGCACCTTCACGCGAAAGTCCGGACCGATTGTCCAGCGGCAATCGGCGCTGTTGTCTTCCGGGACCAGAATCCGCGGCGCCAAAGCGTACTGCGCCAGTTGAAACAGGCGGAGGCCGTCCGACGTCCGCGGTGCAGGCCCGTAACAAACGCTCGCATCATCCGGCAATCCTCTGTTCAATGCGGCGAACTTTGCGACAACCGCGGGCGCATCGTCCGGCGGATGGCCGGCTGTGCGATGGATATTGATTGCCGCGGTCATCATTGCCAGTGCCAGGATGAAGGCCCCGGGAGCATGGTGCCGCAAGGTTGAGGCGACCGCCCTTATCGCCCGTTGCTTGTCACTGCTCATTTGGTCGCTGCCCATCGAACTCCCACCACCGCGGCGCCCTTACGCCTGCCTGTCAACCCCTGTCCCTGGAGCAACCAGCTCTGCCGCAGCCTTCATTCGGACCGGCCCCTCGCTCGCGCCCATCACCCGCCGGTACATCTCGATCACCTCCGCCCGAATCTTCCCGCGCTCCAGCCGCTGATCGGCGATCGCCGCGTTGAGTTCCGCGGCCCGGTCCACCAACTCGTCATCCGCGACTGCTTTCTTGATCGCCTCCGCCACCGCGTTCACGTCTTCCGGCGGAACCAGCAACCCGTTTTTACCGTCGATCCACTCGCGCGTGGAAATCGTGTCCGACTGAATGGGAAACGCGCCCCCGATCATCGCCTCCAGCATCACGTTGGGCGTCCCATCGCTGATCCCCAGCCCAATGGCGATTCTCGATTCGCCCATCAGCCGCACCATCTCCTCCTGCGGACGGCTGGGCAGAACCCTGACGCTGAGCCCGCCGGTTCGGCCCAGCAGCTCCGCTTCCCGCTTGACGTTCTCGGTGGCGGTGTGAACCACGATCTCGTATCCCGCCAGCTCGCGCGCGCATTGTCGTACCGCCTCCAACGCCACCAGCGCCCGCCCGCCCAGTTCCTCGTCGTGCCGGCCCTTGATGTTGATGGTCCGCCGCGCCGACACCAGGCCCGGCCGCCTCCTCGCCCGCATCGCATCCAGCTCGAATCCGCCGCCGCCGGGCACCACTCCCAGCGCCGTTCCCTGGAACCCCATCTCCCGCGCCAATCCCACATCACGCCGGCAGTCTGTGATCAGGTAATCGCATCCGGCAAGCACTTCCCGGATTCGCGCCGCGTGCCCGTCTCGCTGCGCGAACAGGTACAAGTCGCTTCCCCAGGACGAATAAATCCAGCGCGGAAATTTGCCCGCCGGCATCAGCCGCCTCGCGGCCGCCGTCAGGTAGCTGCACCGCTGCATCTCCAGGCTGTGCACGATGTCCGGCTGCAACTCGTCAATCAGCCGCCGCAGGCGCTCGGCGGGCGCGTACCTCCGCGTCTTCAGAAGCAGTTGCGTCGCCCGTGTGGAGCCGCGTTTCCATGGCCACGGCAGTCCCGAATGCCGGCACGCTCCCCGCATCTCGACCGGCGGCAGGAGCAGCGAATGTACGCTGACCTCGCGCAGCTCGCCGTGCGCACGCTCCTGGCTATCGTGGTACAGGTGGATGTCCCATCCCAGGCCGCCGATTTGCTCCATCCACCGCCCGGTATGCGGGCTGCACGCGATCGCCACAAACAGTATGCGCATCAGCTCTCCGCCACCCGGGCTGGTTGCCGCGCCCGCTCTCCGCCGCGCTTCCCGCATTCCCGCAGGATCTCCGCCACCCTGGCTCCCGACACACGCCAGTTCAGCCGGGTCTCAAATTCCTGGCGCGAACTTTCCGCCAGCTCCGCATAGCGCGCCGCGTTCCTCCAGTGCGACCCGACATACGCCACGCCTTCCTCCACGAACCGTTCCAGGCCGATCCGCACTCCGTTCGCGCCTGCCGCGCTGATCGGAATCCCGCCGGTCTTGCTGACCACCGCCGGCACGCCATACGCATTTGCCTCCGCCACCACCAACCCGTAGCACTCCGCCTCCGTGGGAAGCAGCAGGAAGTGGGCCTCGCGATACAACTCCGCCAGTCAGTGCCTGGCCTTCTTCGCTCTTTTGCGAAATAAATCCCGTCACCCGCACCCATTCCGGCACGGCCGTTCCCGCCGGCGCCTGGCACCCGGCAATGGTCAACTCCGCCGGCACTCCCGCCGCCCGCAGTTCCTTCGCCACCTCCACCGCCACGTCAGCTCCCTTGCGCCGCCAATCGACTCCCACCAGCAGCAGCCGGCACGCCGACCTCGATCTCCCCCGCACCGCCGCCCTTACCTCCGCCGTCCCCGGCGCCGTCTCCAGATTCGCTCCAAACGGCACCACTTCGACTTTCTGCTCATCCAGCCGATAATGCTGCATGGCCGCCCGTGCCGCCCACTCGGAAGCGAAGATCACCCGCCGGCACCGCTGCAGCGCCCGCTGTTCCGCCGCATTTCCCATGGCCAGCGTATGCGCGCACAGCTTGTGAAACTCGGGATGATAATCAACCAGCCCGGCAAACGTGGAATCGATCCACACCACCACCGGCTGCGCGCATTCCAGATACGCCACCGGCAGCGTGCTGCAGGCCAGCACCGCGTCCACATCCGCGGCCACCTTGGGCCGTGCCTGCTCGGCATAATGCTTCAGCAACCACGGTTCGCGCCCGCGCCGATGCCGCTTTCCCGAAACTCTTTCGCACACCACTTGCCGCAGCTTGTCCGCCAGAAAACGCCGGTGCGCCAGCGGCCCCGCGTAGCTGACCTCCGCATGCGGCTCCAGCGAATGACCGATGTGGTACACCAGCCCCGACCACGCATGAACGTCCTGCGGGTCTTCGCAACTGACGTACGCCACCTTCATTGCGCCGTCCTCATCGCCAGCCGCTCCTTCGCCGGACCCACCACCCGCGCCGACATCAGTTTCGCCGCCGTCATCGCCACGCTCGCCCGCCATCGCCAATCCCGGCGTTCACGCCACGCCAGCCGCAACAGGTGGCCCGCCCACCGCATCCGCACTCCGGCGCAATGACGCCATGCCGCCGCCTTCGCGCAACCGGCGCGCGCATAAAAAGCCGCCTGCAGCTTCACCGCAAACTCCGTCGCCCGTCTCACCTGCTCCACCGACAGCCGCGGCAACTCTTTCCCGCCTCCCCGATACACCGCCAGGAAATCCTCATAGACATTGCGCTCAAGTTCCCCGCCGGCCAGTTCGCTCACTTCGCGCCACGCGATCGCCTCCGCCAGCCGCCGATTGTTCTCGTAATTCACTTGCGACACCGAGGTCGCGTGCCGGCGGTAGCGCACCAGCTCGTCGCGAATCACGGCCATCCCGTGTTCACGAGCTATCCGCGACAGCAAGTCATAATCTTCCGCGAACTGTCCGGGCGCCTCCGGGTATCCGCCCTCCATCACCGCCCGCCGCGCCATGATGCTGGTATGCGGCAGCACGTTGTGAAACAGCATTTGCCAGCGCACATCCAGGTCTTCGCCCGTCGTCGGACAGAAGTGGCCAGTCACCTTGCCCTCGCCATCCACGTACGTCGCGCCCGTGCCCACCACCCCCACCTCGGGCGCCGAATCCAGCATCTCGACTTCCCTGGCCAGCCGGCTCAACTCCGAAAGATCGTCCGCATCCTGCCTCGCAATATATTCGCCGGCGCACTCTCGCAGCCCGCGGTTCGCCGACACCACGATTCCCATCTTCCGCGGATTCCGCAACACCCGCGCACGCGGGTCTTGCACGCTCGCCAGGTAGGCTGGAGTCTCATCCGTGGACCCGTCGTCCACGATCACCAACTCAAAATCCCGAAACGTCTGCCCCAGGATGCTCTCCACCGCCGCCGGCAGGTACGCTCCGCCGTTGTGCACCGTCATCAGCACGGAAACCCGCGGCTTCCCTTCCCCGCCCGGGCTGGAATCATTCTTCATTACTTCGCCTTCTTGGAAAGAAGCATCCCGGCGCCTACACCCTGATCCACGTCGCGGGAATCAGGTCCTTCCGATGGTCCTGCTCGTTGCGCGCCCACCGCTTCGGCGCCACCACCACTTTCTCCCGATTGCGGCTCAACCACGCCGCCCACCATCCAAACGAGCTGTTGGCAATCAGAAAGTGCTTACACGACGACATCAGCATCAGGTAGCAGCCGAATTTCTCTCCCGCATAATCGTGCCCCACAAACGTGTGCGCATATTCCAGTTTCAGATTCTCCCTGCACCAGTCAATCTCGTCGGAGAACACGTAGAAATGCGGGTTCTTGATCCTTCCAGCAACTTCCTTGATTCCTTCGTTGTAGTAGGAAACGCCCACAAAACCGTGCGCCTGGATTGAACTCGGCAGCGAAACGTAGTCGCCGCGCCGGACATTCAAGCATACCGACTCGGCCCCCAGGATCTGCTGCCGTAATGCCTCCGCCTTCGGATCAGAAACTCGCCCGAAAGCGAATTCGGAGCGAATCACTCTTTCGCTCGCCGAAAAATACTTTTCGCTCTGCCAATACCCGTCCAGGTAAACGTTTCCTTTCAGCTCCAAAACTTCCGCATAAAAGCTCCGGTCCGGCTCGCCCGCGTATCGCTGCACGCCCAGCTTGGTTTTCACTCGCCGGATAAAATTGCTCGCCCTCAGGTACAGCCCTTCTATCGGCAGCCGCCGCGCCATTTTCGATAGCCATGTGAATTCCGCCCTGATGTTGGGAAAAATCCCGAGATCATAATCGCGGAACACGAAGCTTTCCCGCGGAGTGCGGTCCAGCAGAAACGTCAGGTCCAGCACCAGCCGGTCCCGGTTCTTTTCCGCCAGGGCTCTTCCCACGGCGTACTGGAACATCTGGTTGCCCAACCCTCCCTGGAGCTTCACGGTAATCATTCGGCAATACGCATTGTTATTTCGTAAACGTAAAACAGCCGCACCCATACTGCTGCGATGCCAGGTCTTCCACGCTCAGGTTGCGGTAGAAGCGGCCGTCGTCCAAAACTCCGTGCATGTTCAGCAGCGTGAGCCCGGCAAACGCTTCAATCACCGTTAGCGGATGAAATATCCGGTGCGCGTTAAACAGCACCCGTTGCCGGCCACAGGGAACCGAGAAGTACAACTTCCCTCCGCGCTTCAGCACTCTCGCCAGGCTGCGGGCAAATCTCCTCCACGCCGACGGGTCAACCGGGTCGCCGTACCGGCCCAGGCCAAAGTGTTCGGCCGCATGCAGGCTCGACAGGCTCTCCACCGAATCGTCCGCGAACGTCCGCAACTCGGTGGCATCGTCCCGCATGAACCGCAGGCCCTTTACTTCCATATCGAGCGGCCGTATGTCCACCACTTCCACCTCTCGAAACACCAACAGATGGGCGATAAATCCGTCCACCCGGCTGCCGATGTCAACGTGCCGCCCTGGGTTCGCCTTGTAGATCTCCGTCGCCGCCCACAAATCCTGGTGGAAGTAATGCGCATCAACGCGCCCGGCCGTCGCGTTCTTGTCCGTCAGAAACGGGTAGAGCCGGCTCAGCGCAAAAGGAAAGTCGTTGTCCGCCTGTTTGCGATACACGCTCGCATCGCGCAAAAAGGCCGGCAGTCCGCGCACAAACGCCGACATCCGCGACATGTCGATCCCCGCACTCGCCGAGATGCGCCGCGTAAACACCGCAACTTCCCTCATCCTCTGCCCTAGCGGCATCGCCACGCTCCACCCGCGTCATTGCCGGCAGCACTGAAACGAACCCGCCATTCGCGCCGCACCCGCAATGCGCGCGCCAAGCTGTTTCGCCTGCCACGGCTTCAGCGCCACCGCGTCCAGGTAATCGGTTCGTTCCTGTCGCTCGAGCGGGCTCAACCGATAGCTCTTTCCACGGACCTCCACCGCATACGGCGTATAGCCAAACCCGGCCAGCAGTTCCCAGGCCTCCGCCGCGCTGCTGCCCACTCCCGACGCCGTCCAGTCGGACAGCTCGCATACCACCAGCGGCCCGTCCTCGGCGGAAAACAGCTTCCTGCCTCCCCTCAGCACCTGCGCCTCCGCCCCCTCCACGTCAATCTTCACCATGCCCACCGTGCGCAGGCCCTTTTCGGCGGCGAAGGAATCCAGCGAGCGGCAGCTCACCTCCTCCACGTGCGAAACATGCCCCTGCGCGATAAAGTGGCTCACCTTGCCCACCGAGTTGTAAGCGCCGTAAGCCTCCTCGCACACGTTCAGCGACGCTGTGCCGTCCTTCTCTCCCAGCGCAACCCGGTAAAGCTCCACGTTTTCGAACTTGTTTGCCTCCACCGTCCTCTTGGCGCGCTCGTACTCCCGCGCCGAGGGCTCGAAGGCATAGACCTTGCCCGAGGGGCCCACCAGTTTGGCGGCGATGGCCGTGTACAGCCCCAGGTTCGCTCCCGCGTCCACAAAGGTCATCCCCGGACGCAGCGTCTCCCCGATCACCCGCCGCACTCCGGGCTCGAAGTCCCGCACAATCCACTCCGAGATGTGCTCTCCCGGATACAGGTGCACCCGCACTCCCTCCGGCCGCACCTGAAACAACAATGGACGCCGCCGTAGCTGCCGGCCGTGGTACTCCCACAACGGATGCCGCAGTCGCCTGGCCACGCGCCTCAACCACGACGCTCTCATTCGCCCTTCCCGCGCCCCGCTCCGGCCTTATCGCTCTCCACCGCCGAGGAGAACGCCTGCGCCCGCAAGCCGATGTTGCCGAACCACTGGTTGGCCTTTCGCGCGCCGTACACCGGTGTCTCCACCACCTCGAAAGGAAACCCGCCGCGCACGAATTCGTAGGTTCCCTCCACTCTCTCGCGGAACTGTACTTCAAGGTTGTAGGTGCCCCCCAGCAGCGGCAGTGACTCGATCAGGAACCCCATCTCCACCATTTCTCCCGCGGCGATCGGGGCAAAGGTCTTGAAGTCGTTGGTCACCATTCCGGCAAGTCGCCCGCCGTCCATGGTCAGGATGCCGATGTATAGCCCGGGATCCCTCATCGCCTCTTTGGCGGTGAAACGGATCCTCACCTCCACCGGATCAAACGTCTTGATCACCGGCCCGTTCAGCGAGGTCACCTGCACGTCGTTGAGGATGCAGGTTTCCGTCTCCGCTTCAATGCCGTTGCCGTTGCGCACATTCATCGACGCCAGGTACTGGTCCGCCACCTGGTTGATTTCGCCGTCGGCGACGATCTGCCCGCCGTTCAATACGATGCCCCGCTCGCACACCTGCCGCAGCGCCGCCATGTTGTGGCTCACGAACAGGATGGTTCGCCCGCTCCGCCCCACCGAGCGCACCTTCTCGAAACATTTTTTCTGGAACTGCGCATCCCCCACCGCCAGCACTTCGTCCACCAGCAGGATCTCGGTTTCCAGGTGCGCCGCCACCGCGAACGCCAGCCGCACGTACATCCCGCTGGAATAGAATTTCACCGGCGTGTCCAGGAACTTTGCGATCTCCGCGAACTCCACGATCTCGTCGAACTTCCGCTCGATTTCCGCTTTCCGCATGCCCAGGATCGCGCCGTTCAGAAAAATGTTTTCCCGCCCCGTCAGCTCCGGGTGAAAGCCCGTGCCCACCTCCAGCAGCGATCCCACCCGTCCTGCCACGTCGGCGAATCCCTCGGTCGGCTCCGTGATCTTCGACAGCACCTTCAGCAGCGTGCTCTTCCCCGCCCCGTTCCGCCCGATGATCCCCACCACCTCGCCTTCCTCCACTTGGAAGCCTACCTCCCGCAGCGCCCACACGGTCTGCTCGCCGTCGCCGTTGTTTCGTTCGGCTCCGCGGCGGAAACACGCCCGCGCCCCTTTCATCACCGCTTCCCGCAACAAATTGGTCGGAGGTTCGCCGATTCGGTAGCGCTTGCCGAGCGATTCGCAGTGGATGGCTATATTGCGCATCGGGGAATTCAGGAGTGACCGCATTATAGCTAATCCACCCCGCCGGAGCTATTGCGTTGCACGACTTCGGTCGTCCCGCGGTTTTTGTGTCAGGGCACGACTTCAGTCGTGCCGCAACGCCAACCCTAAGTTTGTGTCATCCCGAGCGAGGACGCGGCAAACACGTGAGCGCGCCGCTCTTGCGCGCGAACATGCCGCGTCCGAGCCGAGGGATCTGCTTTTGATGGCCACCCTTCCTTGTGGAATAAGGTAAAATCCCGCCACTCCTCATGAACTCCGCCCTCAGATCGCTCCGCTCCAGCGCCGGCAGGATTCTTCGCGCCCTCGGCGTTCCCCCGCGCAATGGCCGCCCTGACCCGCAACGTGTTTTTCATGAGGATTACTATCTCCGCCACAACCAGCGCCGCTTGGAACATCTCGCCAGCCTCGGCCTGCCGCTCGCCGGCGCCACCGTTCTCGAAGTGGCCGCCGGTATCGGCGACCACACCAGCTTCTTTCTCGATCGTGGCTGCCATGTCGTTTCCACCGAAGGACGCCCCGAAAACCTGGCTATCCTCCGCTCGCGCTACCCCGGCCTCAACGTCCGTCACCTCGACCTCGATCACCCCGTCGATCTCGGCCGGACCTTCGACGTCGTCTATTGCTATGGCTGCCTCTACCATCTCTCCCGCCCCGGCGAAGCGCTCGCCTTCATGGCAAAACACTGCCAACGCATCCTGCTGCTCGAGACCCGCGTGTTCTTCGGCGATCGCGAGGAGGTCACCTTCGTGCAGGAATCGGCCCGCTATCCCTCCGACAGCATCGTCGGCCGTGGCTGTCGCCCCACGCGCTCCTGGGTCTACCGCCGGCTCGGCGATCTGTTCCCCTTCGTTTACCTGCCCCAGACCCAGCCCAACCACTTCGAGTTCCCCACCGAATGGACCGCCGCCCCGCCTCCTCCGGAAGTTATCACCCGCGCCATCTTTGTCGCCGCCCGCCAGCCTCTGCACAATCCCCTGCTCACCCAGGAACTCCTGCAGCAGCAGCTCCGCCAGCCGTGATCCCGCGAGCGATTCCGCACGCGCTGCTTACCAAAGTAACCTCCTCCGCACCCCAACGTAACCCCCGCACCGCGGATTCTCCTTGCCCCTGCCGCGCCATGCGCTACCATCGATCTGCGCCCAGCGCGCTTCCAGGGTTGGTGTAGAGCAACCAACTCTGTTTAGATCTTTGACAACCGGCAGCCATTCGCGTCCCTTCGCGCATGTCCCTTTTGCGTCCGATAATGCGCCAGGTTACCTGCAGGTATCCCACGGTATCCGTCACGGTATCCGGTAACCTAAGTCCTTTGTTTGCAGCAACACGAGCGCCACGCAGGGGGGAGGGGGGTATATGCGTCTAAGGTTTACCGGTTAAGCAACAAACTGCACCTCGTTGCAACTATGCGATCCAGCCGCCGCCAACCACCAGGTCGCCCTGGTAGAACACCGCTGCCTGGCCGGGAGTGACGGCGCGCTGCGGCTCATCGAAGGTGGCGAGCACTTCATCGCCGGCAGTCTTCTCAATCAGCGCGGGCGCGGGCTCGTGCCGGTTGCGGATCTTCACCGCCACGCGCATCGGTTCGCGGAGATCGCCGGTGGCAATCCAGTTCAGGCGGCGCGCGCGCAGGGTCTTCGAGTACAGCTCTTCCCCGCTGCCGACCACGACCTGGCGCTTCTCGCCGTCGATCTGCAGGACGTACAACGGCGAGCCGGTGGCCACGCCCAAGCCCTTGCGCTGGCCGACGGTGAAGTTGTGAATGCCGGGGTGCGCGCCGATGACTTCCCCGCCGGCGGTGACCAACTCACCGGAGGTGTCGGGCAGCGATTCACCCTTTTCGGCCAGGTAGGCGTCGATAAACTGCTTGTAATCGCCTCCGGGAACGAAGCAGATTTCCTGCGAGTCCGGCTTTTCGGCCAGCGCCAGCCCGTGCCGGCGCGCCAGTTCCCTCACTTCGGTCTTGCGCAGGTTGCCCAGCGGAAACAGGGTGCGCGAGAGCTGCTCCTGGGTGAGGCCGAAGAGGAAGTAGGTCTGGTCCTTGCCGAGGTCGGCGGGACGGCGCAGCAGCCAGCGCTCCCTTGCGGGATCGAATTCCACGCGTGCGTAGTGGCCGGTGGCGAGTTGCCCGGCGCCGATCTGGCGGGCGGTGACGAGGAGCTGGTCGAACTTCAGGTGGTTGTTGCACAGGCTGCACGGGATGGGGGTGCGGCCGGAGAGATATTCGCTGATAAAGGGGCGCACGACTTCGTCCTCGAAGCGGCGCTCCTGGTTGACGACGTAATAGGGGATGCCGAGGCACTCGGCGACGCGGCGCGCGTCGTAGACGTCGTCGAGGGAACAGCAGCGGCCGGTGACCGTCTCCGGCATGCCGTGGTGTCCGGCGAGGCGGCGCTGGTTCCAGAGCTGCATGGTGAGGCCGATGACCTGATGGCCTTCGGCGCACAGCATGGCCGCGACGGTGGAGGAGTCAACTCCACCCGACATGGCGACGGCAATGGGAGAAGAAGTCATTAGCAATTAGCCATTAGCAATTAGCTTGTTCCGGACATGTCTGGCTAAAAGCTAACAGCTAAGAGCTAATAGCTTTTATTGTAAACCGGCGATAGCTCGCGCAGGCGGGCCACGGTTTCGGGCAGGAGGGAGAGCAGAAGGTCGAGATCGTCGCCGGTGTTCTGCTTGCCCAGGGAGAAGCGCAGGCTGGCGCGGGCGCGGTCGGGGGAGAGGCCCATGGCGGTGAGCACGTGCGAGGGCTCGATGGCGCCGGAAGAACAGGCAGCGCCGGTGGAAACCGCGACACCCTTGAGGTCGAGGGCGATGACCAGCGCTTCGCCCTCGATGAAATCGAAGTAGACGCTGCTGGTGTTGGGAACGCGCGGGGCGCCGGCGCTGTTCACGCCGACGGACTCGATTGCGCGCGGGATGACGCTCTCCAGGCGATCGCGCAGGGAGCGCAGGCGCTCGACCTCGCCATTGTGGAAACCCTCGCGCGCCAGCTCCGCCGCCCGGCCCAGGCCGACGATGCCGGCGACGTTCTCCGTGCCGGCGCGGCGGGCGCGCTCGTGACGCCCGCCGTAGAGCATGGGCTGAAGCAGCGTGCCCTTGCGCACGTAGAGGGCGCCCACGCCCTGCGGACCGTGAATTTTGTGGGCGGAGATGGAGAGCAGGTCGCAGCGAATCTGCTTCACGTCGATGGGCGCCTTGGCGGCGGCCTGGACGGCGTCGGTGTGGAAGTAGACGTCGGCCTCGGCGGCGATCTCGCCGATCTGGTTCAGCGGTTGGAGCACGCCGGTTTCGTTGTTGGCCATCATGACGGTGATCAGGCGGGTATTGGGACGGAGGGCGCGCTTGACGTCGTCGGGGGAGACCAGCGCCTGGCCGTCCACCGGCAGTATGGTGACTTCGCAGCCCATCGTCTGCAAGCGCTGGCAGGCGTTGAGCACGGCGTGGTGCTCGATGGCGCTGGTGATGACGTGGTCGCCCGGGCGGACAATGCCGAAGAGGGCGAGGTTATCGGACTCGGTGCCGCCGCTGGTGAAGACCACCTCCGATGCCCGGCAGCCGAGCAGCGCGGCCACGGACTCGCGCGCGCGCTCCACCGCCGCCCGCGTCTGCTGGCCGTGGTGGTGGATGGAGGAGGCGTTGCCGAACTGCTCGATGAAGTACGGCTGCATAACCTCCAGCACCGCGGGCAGAAGCGGAGTGGTGGCGTTGTTGTCGAGGTAGACGCGGCGCATGGACTCCATTTTACGCCGTCACAGGGGTAGGTGATGGCGACGGTGGGCGATGCTTTGCCGGGGCCGCCGAATCCCGTCTCGCTCATTGGCCGCAATGCGGGAGGCCGGAGCCAGCCGTGTCGGGCGCCGTGGTGTTCTCCAACCGGGCCAATCTCTGCTCGATGCCGGACAAGGAATCCTGCAGCGATCCCTGCTCGGAATGACTGCAAAAGGCAGGGTTGTTCACCCACCAGTCCATTCCCATCTCTCTGGCTTTCTCCACCGAGCAAATCACCAAACGGAGTTGCAGAGAAAGCAGCTCAATGTCGACCAGTTTGATCTTAATATCGCCGGCGATCACCAAGCCCTTGTCCAGCACCCTTTCCAAGACATCGGCGAGGGTGGCTGTCTCCACGGCGTGCGTCATGGCGTGCGCCTGTGGCATATGATCTCCTCTCCTATAGCAGTTTTCCCAGCGGACCGAGGTCCAGGTTAAGGTCGGCTTCTTCCAGGCCAAACTCCTGGCGCAACTGTTCCAGCACTTCAGCCTGGCGCATCAGGGCAAGGCCCAGGCGGTCGACCTGGACATCGGTAAGCGAACCGGCTTCGATGCGGCGGATCGCCTGGCGTTCCAAGAGTTCGTGCAGAAGCTTCACCAGCGTCAGCACCAGTTGAGCCAGTCCGTTCTTCAGGTTTTCCGGGTCGACGTTGAAGCGCGGATGCCGCAGGCTGCAACTATGGCCATCGGGGAGCAACCCGCAGGGCACGGTGTCGACAAAATCAGCCATCGCCTCGGATTCCACCCGGATTTGCGGACGTGGATTCTCCATCGCGTCTGACTCCTCAAGCCCGCAGCCGGCCGCCGCGGGCACAATCGAGCGTCTTGCGGGCGGTTTCAATCGAGGTGAGGACGAGTTCCAGCCCGAGATAAACCAAATCGACGTCGGCCACGGAAAGGGTTACGTGACCCACAATCACGGCGCCTTTGTTCAGGACCCGATCCAATGCCTCGCACAGCGAGACCCGCTCGGCATTCTCCAACCGGAATTCCTCCGCACACACACGGGACTCTGCCCCGCAGATTTCACCTTGCATGGCAGGCCGCCTCCCGTCCGGCCCCCAGGTACAATGCGTGCGCCAGTTCTTCCAACCTAGCGATTCCCCGCAGTTCGCCTCCTTGATGGACCACCGCCTGTGCCTTGCCGGGAAACGCTTGCTCGTAGTTTTTCCGCACCAGACTCTCGTGCCGGCAAATGGCGGAGCAGAACCGGCAATCACCGGCGGGGGTAGCCAGGTTCAAGAAAATGGCGGGCACGTAAATGCCGCTGCGTTCACAAGCGGCCACCAGGTCTCTGGTTTCCTCCAGGGCCATCTGCGTCAGGATGCTGACCGCATACACGCGGGCACGGAGGGGATCGGCCCATATCTTCTGCAAGCGCTTAAGGTTTCTGGAAATTTCCACCAGCCGGCGAGAGGAGTTGGGAAAGTGCAGGATTTGCCGGTATTTCAACAGGACGTTAAAAAAGACGCGCAGCCATCGCGTAATCAGGTCCGGCAATTCCAGCCAGCGAAGCAGATGGCCGGTGGCGGCCGAGTCGACGACGAAAACGTCGTAGGTGCCGTTGGCGAGGAAATGCAAGACCTTGGACAAGGCCATGATCTCGTCCAGGCCGGGCGGAGCCAGGTCGAGCAGCTTCTCCATCACCTGGCGGTCAAAGGTGAGGTCGAAGTCTGCTGAAATGCCGGCCAGGAAATCCTGCAAGTCGGCGGCGTACTCCTGCTTAAGAATGCGAAACTCCGCCTCGGCATCGATTTCGAGGGCGGTCAGTCCAGGTATCACCGCGGTTGGTTCGGGACCGACCGGCAGGTCGAGGCAGTCAGACAGCGAATGAGCCGGGTCGGTAGAAAACAAGAGCACCCTTTTTTGCCTGTATTCGCCGGCCATCCACAAAGCCGTGGCGCAGGCCAGCGTGGTCTTCCCCACACCGCCCTTGCCGCCAAACAGCAGGAAAACCGCGTCGGGGGAGGGCGCCCCGATAGCGCCATCCACGGTTGGCGCCAGCCGGTGGTGCGGCCGGCACCGCACCGGAGGCACCGGGCTCAGCCGCGTGATGTTGTCCCAAAACTCTTGCAGGCCGCGAGCGCCGCGGACCTCGGTTGTATAGAGGGGCAGTCCCCAGAAGACGCAACGGGAAAGGACAGGATGGGAAGAGCAGCCAGCCAACTCCCGACATTGCCGATCATGGATATCCTCGCAGATGCGGCATTGGCCGCCCGGATGGATTCGATTCACCAGCAGGTCCGAAACCGGCAAATGAAGGGAGTCCAACTGCTGGACCATGGAAACCGTCTCCATCATGCTCAGCGGCTCAGCCAGCATCACTGGGATGAAGCGGCAGTGCAGCGCGTCCTGCAACAGATGCTCCATCCGGTGCACGGAACCAAGGAGTTCCTCCAGAAACAGGTCTAACTCGTCAGCATCGCGGGAACGACCAAATACGCCTCGCATGTACCTGTGTTTTTCGAGCAGTGAATCCAAGGCGCCGATCCACTGGCGAAGCAGCTCCGGCATTTGCAAGAGGCGCAGAGTATGGCCGGTAGGAGCGGTGTCGACGAGAACGCTGTCGTAGCGGCTTTCCTGCAGCCAGCGGGAGATCTCCAGAAAGGACATCAGTTCGTCCAAGCCGGGCAAGGACAGGTCCAGAAAACGGTTGATATCCTCGTTGTCCAGAAAGGTGCCTCGCGCCGCGATCTGCCGAAGCTTCTCCCCTTGCCGATTCACGAAATCCTTGAGGCAGGCCGCGGCATCCAGTTCCAGAACCGTAAGGTTTTCGGGCGTCGAACTGCCAGCCAGGCTGTCGGTGAGGGAGTGAGCCGGGTCGGTGGAAACCAGCAGGAAGGAACGTTCCGGAAACAGGCCACTGAGGCGCAGAGCGGCTGCGGCGGCGCAGGTTGTTTTTCCCACCCCGCCTTTGCCCCCGAAGAGCAGCAGTTGAAATGCGTCATCGAGGAACGCCGGCTTCGGCCTGTTGTTCGTCTGCGGCATGCCATTCCGCTTTCACTGCCCTGCCCGCCGTGGGAGCACCTATGGCTCTTCTTCCCCTGAATCTTCTTCCTCTGGCTCTTCTTCCCCTGGCTCTTCTTCCTCTGGATCTTCTTCCGGCTTTTCCGATTCTTCCTGTGACGCTTCTTCGCCAATCGAATGAGTCCGCTGATCCAGCACATCAAGGCGGTCGAGCAAGCCGGCTTCCTGGCTGGTGAATTCCTCCTCGGAGATGCGGCCGGTTTCCAGCATCATGTACAGCTCGCTCAGTTCCGCCCTGATCGTGTCTCCCTCATTGGCGACCTCCTGCTGGGCGGCATCGTGGATTTCGCGCGTGATCCACGCGACGGCATGCACCGGAAACAGCAGGATGTCGTCAATCAGCAGCATGCGATCAAAGGCTTAAGTCCATCTGCACAAAGTTGTACGGCGGCCAGGGACCGCTGTAATCGAGGGCGTAGTTGTTGTCGAAGAGCTTGGCGATCTCCAGCACCTGGGCTTCAAAGGCGGCCTGATGCTCGCGAGCGATGAGGCAGGCAAGGTTCAGGATCTCCCGCTCGTTGCGGTTCTTGCTGCGCTTGTGGGAGACGCCGGCGGAGGAAAGCGCCTCCTCCACCTTGTCGGCGCAGGCCTCGCGATCTTCCTGGAGGAGATGGTCGAAAAAACGGCCGAGTTCGAGCTTTTCCTCCTGCGTGGGCTCGCGCCGGCGGCCAAAAAGCTGGTCGCGGGCGGCCCGCAGTTCGGGGTAGGTGCTGATGAAGTACTCGAAGATGTTGGGCACATCCCAGAACACCCGCAGACCCATTTCCACCTTGCCCGCCACCTGGTTCAGTTGTTCCACCAAGGTGCGCTGGTTCTGCACCAGGATCTGGCGCACGGCCTGGGTCCCGGCGGCGACGGTGCCAAAGGAGATCGGCAACGGGGTGGCAACGGTCATCAGCCGTGCCAGGACATCCCGGTGAGCGGCCAGGTAGCGCCTCTCCGCCCGCAGGCGCCCGTCGGCAATGTCGCTGACCACGGCGGACACGCTGCCCAAAGTAATGGCGTAGACATCGGCTTCTCCCAGCCCGGCGGCCGCATAGCGCAGATCCGGTTTGCCGGCGATGATGGCGTACAGATACCTGCTTGCCAGAGGCGTATTCTCACGGCCTGGGACGGGTAGCGCGATTGCGGTGGTGCCATGCTCACTCATGCTTGCCCCCATTCTGCCGGGCGCCCGGCGGGCGCGCATCCCAACTGGGGTGCGGGTTGTCGGCGTTGATCTGCCCGGTTGCCATCCAGCGATCGACCGCCTTGTGTACGCATTCCTGGCCGCAAAGGTGACGCTTGTCGCTCTCCGCGGCAATGGCCTGATCCCAGCAACTGGCGTGCAGGCCGCCGGAGGAATCGATCCAGGCAAGCCACCAGTGATTGGAAACTCCTTTCGTCACCTTGCACTCGTCGCAAATGAAGGCGCTCACTCGCATCGGGATTCATTCTGCCGTTCGCGATTCGCAGGCGGTTGCCATGATTGCCCCCGTGCCGGCCGGAGACTCGCGGCCCGCGCGTTGCTTCAGTAGCGCAGCCTGACCTCCTGGCGCTTGCGCACCAGCGCGGCTGTCGGGTGCGCCCGGGCCAGCCCGGTTTCGGCGGTTTCCGTTTCCGACAACCTTTTCAGGAGCTCCGCCTTCTCGGCTTCGATCTCCTTCATGCGCGCGTCAATTTCCGCAATGCGCTGGCTGGCGCTGCGGCGCTCCGTCGTCCGCCTGGCTTTTTCCATCTCCAGACAGGTGATTTGCATATAGGCGCGATAGGGAATGGACATCTGGTCGGCCCTGCCGGACAGAGTCCGCAGGTTGCGCACACCTCGCATTGAACTGGCCATACGAATCACTCCTTTGCCTTGACGGCGCCGCGGCAATGAGCCTCCTTGCGCTCCAGCATGGCGCCGCAGACCCGTTGAATGACCTCCTCGATTTTCTGCGGCATCAGCGATCGGCCATCCACCGTGACTTTCGCGGTGTCGATGTTGAGTACGTCGTGGCAGACGGCGGAGAGAACGTCATCGTCGAGACTGGCCCGGGCGTGCTGGCGGTTCAGAATGGTGGCGATGGCGATGGCGGCGCGGACGGTGGGGCGATGGTTGTTCACGCCCACGGTCCGCAGCTCGCGCACCACGTCGACGATGACCTCCGCGTCGAGGCGGGAAACCCCCGATTTGGCCATCAGCACCCGGATTTCGGTTTCGCGGTCAAAATGTCCCAAGCTGATGGTTATCAGCCGGTCCATGAGCGCGTCCTGGGTGCGGTGAACCCCGGCGTATTCCTCCGGATTGGAGGTAAAAATGGCGCGGAAATCGGGGTGCACCTCCAGATAGCCGGGCCCGCACCAACGCAGGCTGGGCAGGTTCAGGAGCTTCTCCTCCAGGACGCTGAGCAGGGCATTGTTGGCTTCGGGGCGGGAGCGATTGAACTCGTCATAGATGAGCGTGTAGCCATTCTGGCAGGCGGTGGTCAGGCGGTTATCCACCCAGCAGGTATTCACGTTTTCTTCCGTCTTCAGCACGGAGTGAATGTAGTTGTCCACCAGGGTCGACTTGCGGTAGCCGCTGTCCTTGCCCACCAGATCGGAGCTTCCAAACTCGTCGTCGCCGTAAATCAGAATCACCGGGCGGCCGCGTTTGGCGGCCACGTGCAATGCCAGGGTGGTCTTGCCGGTTCCCGGGGGGCCGGCAAAATGCACTCCGTATCCGGCCTCCAGATAAGCCAGCGCCCGTTCCGCCAAGCCGGCGATGTAGGGGGTGCCGACGAATCCCTGGCTCGCCTCCGGCATCACCGGCTCCACTCGCGCCGGAAGCCGCACTGCGGTAGCTGTACCGTTCATCTCTTTTCCTCGATTCCCTGAACAGCTTCGCTGAATCATTTCCGCCGGCTGTCTTCGGACCGCTACGCGGCCGACCGGGCGAAGCTACCTGCTTCTCCCCCGCCTTGGTGACTCCTGCTGGCCCATCCAGGCGCGACGCGCTCCCCGCAGGTCGTCCTGCAAGGCCCGGCACTGCTGGCTCACGCTGCGCTGCAGTTGGCTGACAAATGCCAGCCGCTGGTTGGTCCGGTTTTTGCCCATCTCGGCGCGGGTTGCGGCAAAGTCATGGCACAGATGCTCGACCGCCGCCCGGCGCATGAGGTTTCCCTGTTGCAAGGTTTCTCGCAACTGATGGCGCGACCGACGCAAACTGGTAATGTCGGCGCACAGGCGATTCATGGTTTCACTCAACACATCCATGGTCTTCCTCCTCTGCGGTTGCAAACTGGGGGCCGCGCCCGGAGGGAAAATTGCGCAAGGACTACCAGGCACGGCCCCGCAGGCCATTACGCCGGAGCAGCGGCCGTCGCTGTCAGGCCAATGGCCTCGGCGTACTTCAGGTAGGTTTCGACCGAGGCGATGACGACTCGGGCTTCGATCGACAGCAGTTCGATGCCGACTAGCGACACCTTGGCCCACGCGTCGATCACGATTCCCTTGTCGAGAATCCGATCTACCACTTCGGCCAAGCTGGAGGAGTCGGTCGACTTCTGGACTTTCGCCATGGTTCTTCTCCTTGCTAGCCAGGCGCTGGTCCACATGATTGCGAGAACCGACCTTGCTAGACGCCCCCCTCTTGTGCAACGGCAATGCCATGGCGGCCCAGCCCGGCGCTTGCGCTAACTGCCTTACTGCGTGCGCGGGGACGCCGCTGGCTTCCCTCGGCGCCACCGGGAGAGTGCGAGGCTGTGTAGCGCGAACTCCCGAGAACCATGGCGCGCACGCCATATCTGCTTCCCCAATCTGCCAGCCGAACGATGCCTCAGCCGGAGAGCGGCGAGTGTCCTGGCGATCGCGCCAGGTTCCAAAACGGAAGCAGGTTTCAAAAGCGTTTGCTCAGGTTACAAGCGATGTTTGAAAACCTGCTGCAACCTGCGTCTTTACCTCATACTGCATGGCATCAATCGGAGAGAACGCAGGGGCTATGCGGAGAAACGGCGCCATTCAGCCGGCCAGATCGCTCATCTGTTTCCCCATCATTCACACACCCGCCGACATGGGAGCGCTGCGCGGCACGGTGCGCGATGCGCAGATCAGCAAGTTCGGCCGGCAGGGCTGGCAACGCAGCCTCACCTTGGTGGACCGTTTCTGGACCCGGATCGAAACCTTGGCCGCGGCTCTTCCCCTGAGCTACGACAAGGTCCGGCTATACCAGGATGGCTTGCCCGAGTGCGAGCGCACGGCGGAGATTGTCACCGAACTGGCGCAGGCGGGAAGCCGCAACCATCGCTTGCTCCTGCAGTTGATGAATCAGGGCGGCATGCTCATGGGCACGGAATCGCCGAAATTTCTGCTCGAGGAATACCGGCTCATGAGCCGGATTTTCGCCTCGTCAAATCCCAAGGAAATCGAGCGCGAGGAAGCACGCACGCAAGCCGCGCGGCAGCGGCTGCTGGTCCAGCGCGACCGGCACATCGCTGACCGGATCAACAAGACATTGGGGCCGGGGGAAACCGGGATTCTGTTCCTGGGCGCCTTGCACTCCCTCAGGGGCCTTCTGGAGAAGGACATTCGCATCACGTATCCGCTCGCTCACCCGCCGCTGGTCAGAACGGCCGGCAGGCGCTGAGACATGGGCTAACAGCCGGCCTGGTACATGGACGAAAAAGACAACTGCGCCGCCATTCCCCGCACCGGCCAAGAGCCGGCACTGCAACTGGCAACCGACGGCCCTTCCTGGCCGCCGCCCGGCCCCACCCGTCTGCGGGAGATGCTGGGGCCGAGCGACCTTGTAGGGCGCCTGATCTCTGAAATCAACCGGGTGGCGAGATCCAACTTCAACGTCGTCATCCTGGGAGAAACCGGGGCGGGCAAGGAAGTGGTAGCGCGGGCCATTCACGAGGCCAGCTCCTTCAGCAGGGGTCCGTTTGTCCCCGTGGATTGTGGCGCCATACCCGATACTCTGCTGGAAAGCGAACTCTTCGGACACGAGAAAGGCGCCTTCACCAGCGCGAACTCGCGCCAGATCGGCAAGATCGAGGCCGCCGCCGGCGGTACTCTCTTCCTGGACGAAATTTCCAACCTGCCCCTGAACTCGCAGGCAAAACTTCTGCGTGCGTTGCAGGAAAAGACCTTCTTCCGCATCGGTTCCAGCAAGCCTCTGAGCGTCGAGACTCGCGTGCTGGTGGCCACCAACCAGGATCTTCTGCACCTGACAAAAGCGCGCGCCTTCCGTTCCGACCTGTACTTCCGCCTCAACGAGTTCACGGTGGAAATCCCTCCTTTGCGGGAGCGCCGGCAGGACACGCTGTACCTGGCAAAACGTTTTGCCGAAGTAGCCAACCGCGAGTTGCAGAAAAACGTGACCGGGTTTTCCCAGGCAGCGGTGGAGGCCCTGCTCCATTATTGCTGGCCGGGAAACGTCCGCGAATTGCGCTCCTGCATCCGCCGGGCCGTGCTCCTGGCGGACACCCTGATCACCGAAAAGCAGTTGCACCTGGCGCCGCCCGTTCGTCTTGCGGCGGGCGCCGCCTCCGGGGAGAGCCCGGGGACCCTGCTGCCGCTGAAGGAAATTGTGCGGCGTAACACCGTCACCGTGGAGCGCGAGACGATTTTGCGGGTCTTGAGCCGCACCGGGGGCAACAAAGCCGAGGCAGCTCGATTGCTACAGATCGACTACAAGACCATCCATTTCAAGGTCCGGCAGTATGGAATCGACGTGAAAAGAAAAGAGGGCTTATGAGCAAGAAGATCGGCGACAAGCATGGCTCGGCGGGTTTCGATCTCGGCTTGGGCGGCATCGTCCGCGGACTGGGCGACTTGATCGAAAAACTCAACGAGGTGTCGGAAACCGGCCAGGAACTGTCCCAGACAGGCGAAATTCGCCAGGGAGAAAACGTCAAGGGGATCTACGGCTTCAGCGTGAAAGTTGGACTGGGCGGCAAGCCGAGCATTGAACCCTTCGGCAATCTCCATCGCGACACCCGCTCCGGCCGCACCGTCGTGCAGGAGGTTCGTGAACCCATGGTGGATGTTATCGAAGAGGAGGACCACGTGTTGGTGCTGGCGGAAATGCCCGGCATCAGCGCGGAGGACGTTCAGGTGGAGGTGAAAGACGACCTGCTCACCGTGTCCGCCGAGAAGAAGGGGAAACGGTATCGCAAGGAGATCCTCCTGCCGGGAAATTTCCAGCGCGAAAAAATGCTGATTACCTGCCACAACGGGGTACTCGAAATCAAGTGTTTGCGTTGAGGTCCGCACCACCATGAGCAAAGTGGAAGAAGAGACAGGCATAAAACTTAAAGTGGCCGAAGCCCTCAGCAAGGACGTAGGCCGCGCCCTGGCGCGCATGGACCCCAAGGACATGGAAAAGCTTGGGGTGGCGATCGGGGATTTTGTCGAAGTCACCGGCAAGCGCAAGGCGGTGTGCAAGGCCATGCCGGTTTACCGCGAGTTGCGCGGCCAGTCCAGGATTCAACTGGACGGGCTGTCGCGGGAAAACGCCGGCGCAGGTCTGGATGAGAGCGTGCAACTGCGCTCGACCAGTTGCCAGCCCGCGCAACGGGTGGTGCTGGCTCCGGTCAACATGTCGCCGTCGCAGAGGGACCTGGAGTACATCGGCAGCTTGCTGGATGGCCTGCCCGTGCTCGAGGGCGGCCGCATCCGGGCCACCTTGTTCGGCACGCGCTGGGCGGACTTCAAGGTCGAGACCACCACTCCCCGCGGTCCGGTTCTGATCAACCCCACCACCCAACTGGTGGTAGGCAAGGCACAGGCACATGCGGAAGTCTCCGCCCGCACGCTGTCGTATGAAGACATCGGAGGGCTGAAACCGCAACTGCAACGGATCCGCGAAATGATCGAGCTCCCGCTTCGCTACCCGGAAGTTTTTGAGCGCCTGGGTATCGATGCTCCCAAGGGAGTTCTTCTGCATGGCCCGCCGGGATGCGGCAAAACCCTGATCGCCCGCGCCATCGCGCACGAGACCGAAGCTGAGTTTTATGCCGTGAGCGGCCCGGAAATCATCCACAAGTTTTATGGGGAGAGCGAAGCCCACCTGCGCAAGATTTTTGAGGAAGCCGGCCGGAAATCTCCGAGCATTATTTTTATCGATGAGATTGATGCCATCGCGCCCAAACGGGAACAGGTGCAGGGAGAGGTGGAGAAGCGGGTGGTGGCGCAGTTGCTGGCGCTGATGGACGGCCTGCAACGGCGGCAGAACTTGATTGTGATTGCCGCAACCAACCTTCCCAATGCCCTCGACCCGGCGCTCCGCCGTCCCGGCCGTTTCGATCGTGAGATCGCCATTCCCATCCCCGACCGCCACGGGAGAGAAGAGATCCTGGCCATCCATAGCCGCGGTATGCCACTCGCCGACGATGTGGACATGCGCCACCTGGCCGAGATCACCCACGGCTTTGTGGGAGCCGACCTGGAAGCTTTGTGCCGGGAATCGGCCATGATTTGCCTGCGCCGCATTCTCCCAGAGATTGATTTCGCGCTGGCACGCATTCCTTACGAGCAGGTGGCCAGGCTGGAAGTGCGCATGGACGATTTTCTGGAAGCCTTGCGCGAGGTGGAGCCCTCGGCGACCAGAGAAATCTTTGTCGAGGTGCCGGATGTCGCCTGGCGGGACGTAGGCGGCCTGGAACCAGTGAAGCAGACCCTGGTGGAAGCGGTCGAGTGGCCGCTCCAGTATCCACACCTTTTCGCGGCGGCCGGCATCCGGCCGGTGCGTGGGGTTCTGCTCTCCGGTCCCCCAGGCTGCGGCAAGACGCTGCTGGCGAAGGCGATTGCCAATGAGAGCAAGGTGAATTTCATCTCCGTCAAGGGGCCCGAGCTGATCTCCAAGTATGTGGGCGAATCGGAGAGGGGGGTGCGGGAAGTATTCCGCAAGGCAAAGCAGGCGGCGCCGGCCATTCTTTTCTTTGACGAGATTGACGCTCTGCTGCCCACCCGGGGCACGGGAGGAGACTCCCACGTTGCCGAACGGGTGCTCAGTCAATTTCTGGCGGAAATGGACGGCATCGAGGAGTTGAAGGGGGTGCTGGTGCTGGCCTCCACCAACCGGCTCGACATGCTGGATCCTGCCGTCCTTCGGCCCGGGCGCTTCGATGAAGTGATCGAGATTCCCATGCCCGACGAGCCCGCCCGGGAGGAGGTCTTCGCCGTGCATTTGCGGAACAAGCCTCTGGCTTCCGGTGTGGACATCCACCAACTGGCGGTGCGCACCGCGGGATGCAGTGGAGCCGATATCTGCGCGGTTTGCGAGAAGGCAGCGCGCCTCGCGGTGCGGCAGGCGGTGGAATACGAAAAAGCGAACTCCGGCGTCCCCGCCAGCGTGCTCATCAAACCCGAGGACCTGGAGATTGGCCTGCGCCAACTCGAGGAAGAACATGCGGACTGAAGCGACGGTGATCTATCTGTACTGCTTCGCCCCTCCCGGCCTCGAGACGAGCTTGTCCGAAACCGGGGTGGACGGCCACAGTCCGGTGCGCGTTTGTCACTTCCCTACCGCCACCGCGGTGGTCAGTGAACTGCCTCATGAAGAGTTCCGCGGTCCCGCCGCCGATGCCAGGATGCAGGACCTCACCTGGGTGGCCCCGCGGGCATGCCGTCACGAACAACTTATCGAAGCCCTCATGCCGCACTCCCCCGTCCTGCCGGTGCCTTTCGGAACTCTCTTCTCTTCGGTCGCCGGTTTGCGGCAATTCATGGAGACGCATGCCTCGTCAATTTCCAGGTTTCTGGATCAGGTTGCCGGCCAGGAAGAATGGGCGGTGAAGGGGTTCCTGGCCGGCAACCAGGCCAGGCAATCAGTTCTGCGACAGGAACTGGCGGCGCGTGCCGCACAACTGTCGGCGCTGCCACCGGGCAAACGATA
The DNA here is from genome assembly GCA_963740615.1 of Terriglobia bacterium. Lineage (GTDB taxonomy): Bacteria > Acidobacteriota > Terriglobia > Terriglobales > Acidobacteriaceae > JAIQGF01. Next base: position 591,786 of record CAVUEZ010000008.1, on the reverse strand, counting down.
TATCGAAGAGCAAAGACTACAAAAAGAAGCGGCCAAGGCCGTCTCCGGACGGCTGCAAGTCACCTGCGGAATGCTGGCCGAAGATCTGCGACGAGAGGCATCGCAGTTTGCAAAACGCAAAATCCTGGACAGCAGGCCGGAAAAAGACGGGAGCGCACCGGTCTTCAACTGGGCTTTCCTGCTGCCCAAGAAGGCGGTGGAACGGTTTCGCGGGCAAGTCCAGTTGGCCGGCGCAACCCATGCGGCGGTAGGTCTGCGCTTCGAGCTGTCCGGACCATGGCCCCCGTACAGCTTTACTCCCTCCCTGGTCAGTGAAGCGAGTGAATGAGCTATCTGGTCTATTGCGTATTCTCCTCACGGCAGCCGGAAAGCCTGAGTCCGCCTCCCGGCGTGGGAGGAGATCCGGTCGTCATCCTCTGCAACAGCGATCTGGGCGCGGCGGTTTCCGCTGGTCCCGGCTTGCAGGCGCCCAACGTGTCTGGCCTGCTCGCCTATGAACGGGTGGTTGAGTACTTCCATGGTCAGCGAACCCTCGTCCCTATGCGCTATGGGTGCGTATTTGACGAACGCCCCCAGATCATGGGGTTCCTGCAGGAGCGTAAGGAGGAATATCAATCGCTGCTGGACAAACTCGACGGAATGGTGGAGATGGGAATCCGCATTCTGCTGCAGGACAGCGAGACGGGAAAGAGCCAGCCCTTAACGGCAGTTGCGCGCACGGACAATGGGCACTGCCCTGGAGCGGCGTACCTGATGGTCAGGAAGCAGTATTACGCCGCCCAGGACGGACACAAAGACAAGTTGCACTGCATGGCACAAACGCTTTGCCAGCGGCTCTCGGGGTATTTCGCCGGCAGTCGGGAGGAATGCTGGGCGCTGAGCGAGCGTACAACATTGCTTTCGCTTCAGTTCCTGATGCAACGCGTTTCGGTGGCCCCCTTCGCTGGTGTGGTTCGTTCGATTGCAGAAGAACTGCGATGGAAACTGCTGCTCAGCGGGCCCTGGCCGCCGTACAACTTCGTCGACTGCTCCCGCCCGAATTCGATTGGCGGGCAGCCCCTTCCCTGACTCGCTGCCCGGTCCTGCCGTCTCCCCGGCAGAGCCGGGTGTCTCCCGCTTGTACTAGTTTCCACGCCATTACCCGCTGGGGAGGTGCTCAATTCGGCGCATTCCGAGGCACACCGGGAAGACTTGCGAATTGGCATAAACCAGGTAAGTGCTTTGGTTCGATCTGGCTGCCCCCCAGGGATTCGAACCCCGATATGCTGATCCAGAGTCAGCTGTCCTACCATTGAACGAGGGGGCAGCGCGCGGGCGCGCGAAGAGTGCGCACCTAGTCAGATTTTATGGGCTGGATTGCACTCCGGTCAAATCAGGCGGGCAGGAACTCCAGTAACCCAATAGCTCACTAGCTCAGTACGTCAGCATGTCAATAGCAGCGGAGCAGCGCCGCGGTCTGTCAGTTTGCCAGGGCGTAAGAGGGATCGTGCACGGGAGTTCCGGAGGTCAATTCCAGATTGAAACCGGCCTCTTACGATAAGGTGAGCCGCTGACCAGCCGGGATGCTGAGAATCCGGCTCTGTGCGACTACAATTTGCTGCAAGGAGAGATTCCCATGGCAACGGAAGTCGGAACCGTGACCACGCTCCACGACACCGCCAGCCCCAGCGAGATTGCGCGCCGGCATCTGCAACCCGAGCAGTGCGCGCTGGTGGTGGTGGACATCCAGGAGAAGCTCCTGCCGCCGATCTTCGAAAAAGAGCGCCTCATCCGCAACGCGCAACTGCTGTTGCGGCTGGCCAAGATCCTCGATTTGCCGGTGATGGCAGCCACGCAATACACCAAGGGATTGGGGCCGGTGGTGCCGGAAATCGCTTCCCTGCTGCCGAGCGGGCCTTATGACAAGCTGGAGTTCAACTGCTTCGGCGCGGATGGCTTCTGCGACGCGGTAAAGTCCATGCCCAGAGACCGCAACACGCTGCTGCTGTGCGGCATGGAAACGCACATCTGCGTGATGCAGACGGCGCTGGAGGCGCTGAACCGGGGCTACCTGGTGCACGTGGCGTCGGACGCGGTGGGCTCACGCGCCGAGTGGAACTGGCAGGTGGGACTGCGGCGCATGGAAGCGGCCGGCGCGGTAATCTCGTCGACGGAGATGATCATCTACGAATTGCTGCACAACTCCGGCACAGCGGCGTTCAAGGAGATGCTGAAGCAGCTGAAATGAGGGCCCGCGCGATTGGCTGACAGGGGCTAGGTGGCGGCCACGCCCGCGCCGGCGCTCTCCAGCACGATACGCGTGTCAGCGATCTGCACGCCGCGCGAAGAAACAAAAACCGGATTCAGATCGAGCTCGGCGATCTCAGGATGCCGGGCCACCAGCTCCGAGACCTGGAGCAGCAGCGTTTGCAACGCCGCCACATCGGCGGGCGGGGCGCCGCGAACGCCGCGGAGAATGGCCGCGCCGCGGACCTCGTCGATCATTTCGGCCGCGTCCACTTCCCGCAGCGGCACGATGCGGAAGGAGACGTCCTTCAGCACCTCGACCATGATCCCGCCCATGCCGAACATGACGGCGTGACCGAACTGGCTGTCGCGCGTCACGCCGATGATCACTTCCACCCCGGCGGCGGCCATGCCGCAAACCAGCGCCCCGCCGGGACGGAAGCGGGCCGCGGTTTCAATGGCGGCCACCCGCCGGAAAGCGGCGGCGACGGCGGCCTTGTCGGCGACATTCAGGATGACCCCGCCGACCTCGGTTTTGTGAGTCACGTCGGGGGAGTTGATCTTGACGGCGACGGGAAAGCCGATGGCGCATGCGGCAGCCATGGCTTCCTCTTCGCTGGCGGCAACGGCAAAGGGCGTGACCGGCAATCCAGCGTTCTTGAGGAAGGCCATGGAGCCGGCGGGGGTGAGCGAGGCGGGCGCGGGAGCGGGGACGGCATCCGTGAGCGGAGGCCCCGCGAATTCCCGGCGTCGAAAGCAGGTGTGGCGCGCCAGCGCCTTCACCGCCCGTTCCGGGGTGGGAAAGACGGCGATCTTCTTCTCGCCCATGAGCGCCCGCTCCTGGCGCTCGACATCGGCGCCGCCCAGATAAGTGATCAACTGGCATTGCCCTGGCCGGGGGACGTTGCTGGCGCCGGGGATGGGATCGCCGAAGATGGTCATGACGACGTTGAAGTGGCCGTCGGAGAGCTGCAGCACCTTGCGGTACCAGTCCGCGGTGGCATCGCCAGTCAGGTCGATGGGATTGCCGATCGGACAATGCGCCGGGAGAAACTCCCGCAGCCGCGATGCCAGTTCGGGCGGGACCGGCGCCAGGCGATAGCCCTCCTCTTCCAGCACGTCGGTGGCAAGAATGGCCGAGCCGCCTGAACTGGTGACGATGAGCGTGCGATTGCCTTGCGGCGGCGGCAGGTACGCCAGCGCCTTGGCATAGTCATAGAGCTCTTCCAGGGTATAGGCGCGATGCACTCGGTGCTGGCGGAAGACGGCTTCATAAATCTCGTCGCGGCCGGCCAGCGAACGGGTGTGCGACTCCGCCGCTTTGCGTCCTTGGCGCGTGCGGCCCGCCTTCAGGATGACCAGCGGCTTGCGGCAAGCCTCGACCGCCGCCAGAAACTTGGGGGCCTGTTTAACGCCTTCGATATAGAGCGCGATGACCCTGGTGTTTAGATCTTCGGAAAAGAAGGAGATCAGGTCCGCCTCGTCCACGTCGACGCGATTTCCCAGGCTGACGAAGGCAGAGAAGCCGAGGCGATCCTGCGAAGCCCAGTCAATGAGCGCGGCACCGACGGTGCCGCTCTGGGAGACGATCGCCATGTCGCCGCGGCGCGTCAGCAGCGGCCAGGACGCGCACAAACCGTGATAGGGATAGTTGACGCCCTGGCAGTTGGGCCCCACCACCCGAATGCCGCATTGGGCGGCATTATTCGCCAGGTCGCGCTGCAGGGCGGCACCCTGCTCTCCGGATTCGGCGAAGCCGCCGGTGATGACGACGGCGGCCCTCACCTGGCGCTCGCCGAGTTGCAGGATGGCTTCCGGCACGAGCTTGGCGGGAATCATGACCACCGCCAGATCGGTGCCCCGCGGGATTTCCGCGGCCGATTTCAGCGAGCGAATGCCGAGAATGGATTCGCCCTTGGGATTGACGGGGATGATCTCGCCCGCGAATCCCGCTTCCGTCAGGTTGCGAAAAATCTGGAAGCTCAGTTTATCGGGGTTGGCCGATGCGCCGATCATGGCGATGCGGGACGGACGGAATAAAGGCATGAGGGGCGAAGCCATGAGCCGGCTCCTCCAGGAAATTTTCGTTCAGGGGCGGAGCATCATAGAAAGGACGCTGCGGCGAAGTCAACCGCCCGGCAGGGCGCGCGGCCCTTACTCGCCCTGATCCTCGGCATTCTCCGCCTCGGCGCCCGGCTCCCGGTGCTTGACCCGCACCACGATGATCTTGGAGAACCCTTCCTCGAAGCTCGGGGGCCGCAGCTTGGCGGCCATGCGCTGCATCACGTCTTCCGGCACCAGACGGGCGCGCCGGCGGTTGCGCTCCAGACAGACCTCCAGGGGGACGTCGAAGAAGACGGCGTGCGCCTCAAATCCGAATTCGCGCGCCATCTTGATCCACCCGTGGCGCTCCTTGGGCGAAAGGTTGGTCGCATCCACGTAATTCCAGGGCATGCGGGCAATCAGGCGCGCGCGCAGCAAGGAACGCAGCGTGCCAAACACCAGGTCCTGGTAGCGCTGCTCGGCGATGTCGTCGAAAAGGATGCTGCGCAGCAGGTCGCTGGACAACGGGGTCACGCCGCGGCGCTTGAACCAACTGCTCTTGCCCGATCCGGGCAGGCCGATGGCGAGCACCACCACTCCCTTGGGCGGACGCGGCGGACGGTGTACCGGCTGCGGCGGGCGCGGCTCCAGGGGCGCCGCGGCGGCCGGCAGTTCCGGCGCAACCTCCGACGCTGCCGGCTCCGGCGGCGGCACCTCGGCGGGCGGCTCGACCGGGGCAGCAGCCTTGCGGCGCTGGCCTCCGCCTCCGCCCCTGCTCCGCCGGCGGCGACGGGTGCGCTCCGCAGCCTGGGTCTCTTCCGCGGGCGCGGGGCTCGGCTCGGGCGGCGGCTCGGGTTCCGGACTCTCCAGCGGGCGATCCATGTCGGGGTACATCGGCTGAAGCGGTTCCGCCTGCTGGCTTGCCGGTGCGGACGGTGTACTTTTCGTCTTGCGCCGCCTTACGCGGTCGCGCTGCCACTTGCGCATGCAGCGATTGGAACACAGTTGGCGGAGGTTCGGCAACGCGGGGCGGCGGCGAAGCGTCTTTCTTGCGCAACCTGCCGCCGGGCGGGCGGTGTCCTGGTTTCCGGCCAGGGTGGGAAGGCGAGCGCGATTTGCACCGCCATGGCCCCGGTGTTACGATTTTTTGTTTTTGGCGGGCGCGGGAAACTTTCTGTGGCGCGCTCTCGATTCCGGAGGCAAGATGGCAATCAAAGTGGGCATCAACGGCTTCGGCCGCATCGGACGCAACGTTTTTCGGGCCTCGATCGACGATTCCAACCTGGATTTTGTCGCGGTCAACGACCTCACCGATCCCAAAACGCTCGCCCACCTGCTGAAGTACGACTCGGTTCTCGGCAACCTGCCGCACAACGTGCGCGCCGAGCAGGACTCCATCAAGGTGGACAAGCGCAGCATTAAGGTCTTTTCCGAGCGGGACCCTTCCAAGATCAACTGGGAATCAGTGGGCGCGCAGTTGGTGGTCGAATCCACCGGTCATTTCACCAACGCCGACGACGCGCGCAAGCACCTGCGCGGTCCGGTGAAGAAGGTGGTCATCTCCGCTCCGGCGAAGAATGAGGACATCACCATCGTGATGGGGGTGAATGACGACAAGTACGATCCGGCCAAACACACCATCATCTCCAACGCCTCCTGCACCACCAACTGCCTGGCGCCCATCTGCAAGGTGGTTAACGACGTTTTCAAGATCGTCAGCGGCACCATGACCACCATCCACTCCTACACCAACGACCAGGTGATTCTGGATTTCCCGCACAAGGACCTGCGGCGTGCGCGGGCGGCGGCGCTCTCCATGATTCCCACCACTACCGGCGCCGCCAAGGCCATTTATCTGGCGATTCCGGAGCTCAAGGGCAAGCTCGACGGCTTTGCCATGCGCGTGCCGACACCCAATGTCTCGGTCGTGGACCTGGTATGCCTGGTGGAGAAGAAGACCACGCCCGAGGAAGTGAACGCGGCCATGAAAAAGGCCTCCGAGTCCGGCCCGCTGAAGGGATATCTCGGCTACACCGAAGAGGAGTTGGTATCCAGCGATTTCCGCAAGGACGACCGCTCCTCCATCGTGGACGCGCCGCTTACGCGCGTGGTCGCCGGGAATTGCGTGAAGGTGATCTCCTGGTACGACAACGAGTGGGGCTATTCCTGCCGGGTTCGCGACCTGATCAACTTCATCGGCAGGAAGGGCCTGTAGTGCTACCGTGTGGCCCACCCTTGTCTCGCCGAGGGTTGGCGAGACAGGGTGGGGATTCTCGGAATTCCGCGGTTTTACTGTCCAAGTCCCTGGGAACCGGAAACTGCGCATGAACAAGCTCTCCATCCGCGATCTCCCGCTCAGCAACCATCGCATCTTCATGCGCGTGGACTTCAATGTCCCGCTGGATGATAGCGGCCGGGTCACCGACGACACGCGCATCCGCGAGACCCTGCCCACCATCGAGTACGCGCTGCGCCACGGCGCACGGCTCATCCTGGCGTCGCACCTGGGCCGTCCCAAGGGCAAGCCCACTCCCAAGCTCAGCTTGCGGCCGGTGGCCGAGCGCCTGCGCATGATGCTGGACCAGCAACTGGGACGCGGCGAAAACGTCGGCTTCTGCACCGATTGCATCGGGGTGCAGGCCGAGGAGATGGCCGGCAAGCTGGAAAAGGGCCAGACCCTGCTGCTGGAGAACCTGCGCTTCCATCCCGAGGAAGAGGCCAATGACGAAAAGTTTTCCAAGGAGCTTGCGAAACTCGCGGATTACTACGTGAACGACGCCTTCGGCACCGCGCATCGGGCCCACGCCTCGACTGTTGGAATCACCAAATTTGTGGAGCGCGCGGCAGCCGGGCTGCTGATGGAAAAGCGAACTGGAGTACCTGGGGAAAGCGCTGCACTCGCCCGCCCGGCCGTTTGTCGCCATCCTAGGCGGAGCCAAGGTGAGCGACAAGATCCCGGTAATCAAGAACCTGCTGCACAAGGTGGATGCGCTGCTGGTTGCCGGCGGCATGGCGTATACCTTTCTCAAGGCGCAGGGTCACGAGGTTGGCAAGTCAATCGTCGAGGAAGACAAACTCGATCTGGCGCGGCAACTGCTGAACGAGGCGCGCACGCGGAAGGTACGATTCCTGCTTCCCGTTGACCATGTGACGGCCAGCAAGATCGCCGAAGATGCGGTCACCCACGTGGTGGGAGAAGGCCATCCGATCCCCGCGGATCAGATGGGCCTCGACATCGGCCCGAAGACGATTGAGCAGTTTTCCGAGGAAATCGCGCGCGCCAAGACGATCGTGTGGAACGGCCCCATGGGCGTGTTCGAGATCCCGATCTTCGCCTGCGGCACGCGCAAGATCGCACAGGCGGTGACCGAGAATTCGGGCGCCACCTCCATCGTCGGCGGCGGCGATACGGTCTCGGCCGTCCACGATGCCGGCGTTGCCGACAAGATCACGCACATCTCCACCGGCGGCGGCGCCTCGCTCGAATTCCTGGAAGGCAAGAAGCTGCCGGGCGTGGAAGCGCTCTCGGACAAGAAATAGTCGGTGGCCGCCGGTCGTCGGCCGAATCGCAGCAGCACCTACGACCGACGACCATCAACGACGACTCATCATGCGCATCGCCCTCGAAAACGGCCGGTCCATCAGCCTCCTCACCGGCGACATCACCCTCCAGGACGCCGACGCCATCGTCAACGCCGCCAACGAGCAGCTTGCCCCGGGCGGCGGAGTGTGCGGCGCAATCCATCGCGCCGGCGGCCCCGAAATCTGGGAGGAATGCAAAGGCATCGTGCGCAAACAGGGGCCGCTGCCCACGGGCCATGCTGTCGCCACCACGGCGGGTCGCATGAAGACGCGCTACGTCATTCATACGGTCGGTCCTGTCTGGCACGGCGGCAAATCCGGTGAGCCGGAAAACCTGGCCAGTTGCTATCGCGAATCCATCCGCGTGGCCGACGAACTCAAGCTGCGCAGCATCGCCTTTCCGTCCATTTCCACCGGAATCTTCGGTTACCCCGTAGATCTCGCCGCGCCGACTGCGCTGGACGCGGTGGCGGATGCGCTGCGGTCCGCCAAGCACGTGGCCGAAGTCCGGTTCGTGTTGTTTGACCAGGCGACGTTTGAGGCTTACGCGCAGGCCGCTGAAAGAACGTCAGTCAAGCCTGAACGCAGTAGCTGAAAGCTGATAGCTGATAGCTGGGAGCTGAAACCTGAGAGCTGATACTTCATTCATATGCGCAAAAAACTGATCGCCGCCAACTGGAAGATGTTCAAGACTCCGGACGAAACCTTCGCCTTCATGCAGAGTTTTCTACGCGAGGTGGCGGGGCACAACCGCGACGAGATTGTCATCTGCCCGCCCTTCGTCGATCTGCCTACGGCGGTGCAGGCGGCACGCCATTCCAACGTGCAGATCGGCGGACAGGACATGTACTGGGAGAAGGAAGGCGCCTACACGGGCGAGATTTCCGCCGCTATGCTGCTGGCCGCCGGGTGCACGCACGTGATCATAGGCCATTCCGAGCGCCGCCAGCACTTCGGCGAGACCGATGACACGGTGAACCGCAAGCTGATCACCGCCCTCGGGGCCGGCCTGGCGCCTATCGTCTGCGTGGGTGAAGTGCCCCAGGAGCGCGAAGCCGGGCTGACCGAGGAAGTACTGCGGCGGCAATGCACGCGCGCCTTGCGCACCATCGCCGGCGACAAGGCCGGGCCGCTGGTCATCGCCTACGAGCCGGTGTGGGCCATCGGGACGGGCAAGACGGCCACTCCCGCCATCGCCGCTGACGCGCATCGCGTGATCCGCGCCGAGGGCGCCAAGGCCCTGGGCCATCAGGTCGCCGATAACATGCGCATCCTCTACGGCGGCAGCGTGAAGCCGGAAAATGCCAAGGCGCTCATGTCGGAGGCGGAAATCGACGGCGCGCTGGTGGGCGGCGCTAGTCTGGATGCGAAGTCTTTCGCCGCGATCGTGAAATACTAAGATCGATCAGCCAGGCAGGAAGGATTGCGGAAGTCGGCGGCGGTGCTGCGCGGCACCATCGACGGGCTCAACCTGCGCGCGTCGGCCGCATAGCCACGGTAGCTCGCGTACATTGGCGCCGGAGGTGGAAATCCATTGAGCGCTGATTCACGTCCATTACAATGAAGCATTGCCCGGTGCGCGACTGCCGCGTCAGTCGGGGTGTGCAACGCGCCGGAGCCGAGCAGCCAATTTGGAGCCAGGCACGATGAGCAAGTCCTCCATTCTTCTCCTCACGGCGGCGGTGGCCGCCGTGCTTGCCCTCAGCGCTTGCGAAGGCGGCACGCCGGCCAAGCCAGGTCCGTCCGGACCGGGACTGGGAAAAACGCAGGAGCCGGTCACGATTGCAGCCAGCGGCCGCGAAGCCTTCCAGAAGATGTATCTGTCCGCGCACTTGTGGGCGGCCGACGCGCGCCCCTACCGCCTGCAGTCGGAGGTCTTCAAGGATTACCCGGGCGAGGACGGCAAGGCGGTGATCTGGCGCGCCGGCTTCGCCTCGGCGTCGAAACGCTTCATCAAGTCGTTCCTGTGGTCGGGGACGCACTCCGAGGATGGACCGGCCTTTGGCATCAGTTCGGGCACGGAGGACACCTACAATCCGAACAACAGCTCCACCCAGGTGTTCGATCCCGCGTTTGTCAAGATCGATTCCGACAAGGCGTTCGAGGTGGCGCAGAAGCACGGCGGAGAAAAGCTGCTGAAGCGGAACCCGAAGCTGCCGGTGTTCTATCTGCTGGATTGGAATCCCAAGCAGAACATCCTGATCTGGCACGTGGTATACGGCATCAGCCAAGCCGAGGCCAAGCTGAGGGTGGCAGTGAACGCCTCTACCGGCGGTTTTGAGCGGGTGGAGAGGTAGGCGGAGAGCCCTTCGCCTCAGTGTCCAGACGTGCCAGCGCCTTTTTGGCCTGCTCCGCGTACTCGCCGCCGGGCAGGAGCTCCAGGTATTTCTGGTAGTAGGCACGCGCCTTCGGCCTCTTTCCGAGTTTCTCCTCCGCCTGCGCCAACTTGAAGGTCGCCTGAGCGTGGTTGGGCATATAGAGCAGCGCTTCGGCGTAGCGCGATTCGGCGGCGCGGTAGTTGCTGCGCTTGAAGTAGAAGTCGCCGACCTCCACGTCCTTGTCGGCCTTGTGCGGATTGTAGGGGTGCACCTCCTGGACGCCAGCGGCCGGGACACTGCCGGTCTGGCCGGGCAGCCCCAGGGGAAGCTCCGTATCCTTGCTGGAACTTTCACCCTCCTGAGACGAGGACCGCGGCAGGGGCTGGCTCTGGGGAACGTCAGGCTGCTGTGGCGCCTGCGCCTGATCGCCGCCTGACTCGTCCTGCTTCTCCTCGCCCGGGGCAGGCCAGCACTTCTCCGCGCCGCCGATATGAATGCAGTTGGGCGCGCCGCGCTTCAGGGTTTGCTTGATCTTCGATTCCGACTTCTCCTCCTGCTTCTTGTCTTCCTGCTTTGGCGCCGGCTCGGGGCTCTGCGACTGAGCGGAAGGCGGCGCCGGGGGTGGCGCTTGCGGCCGGGGAGCGTCAGGAAGCTGCGCCTGAGCGAAGGCGGTGGCGCAGAGCAACGCTGCCGTCCAGATGATTCGCAATATTAAAGCGGGGCGCATGATGCGATTCTAACCCCGGAGGCGGGCACAAGTGGCGGCACAATCCACGGCGCCCACGGAAGTGTGAGGAAGGCTGACAAAAAAGGCCGCCCGTCGGGGGGATCGGGCGGCCCTTTATGACTCCCTGGGGGAGGGAGATCTGCCCGTGGTTAGCCCAACTCACAACTGCTTACGGCTGCTCCGGCATCGCCGCCGAAGCCGAGGCGGGGGTGCCGCCGCTGATGCTGGTCATCAGGCGCACGTCCACGCGCCGGTTCTTGGCCCGGCCGGAAGTGCTGGTGTTGGAGGCCACCGGCTTATCCTCGCCGAGCCCGATGATGTAAATCTTGTGCGCCGGCACCTGGTACTTGGTGACCAGGTACTGGATGACGGAATCGGCGCGCCGCTTGCTGAGCACGTAATTGTATTCTGCGGGGCCGGTGGCATCGGCATTGCCGTCCACCACGATGATGTAATGCTTGGCGTTGGGGAGCTCGGCGCCCAGCTCGTCCAGGGCCTTCCTGGCCTTGGAGGTAAGGTTGTAGTGGTCAAAGGCGAAGTGCACCGAGGTCTCGATCACCGGACGATAGTTATCCAGGTTGGCGACGGTGCTGGTCAGGGTGTCAGCGCGAGTGGCGACCTGGTTGGCCATGTTCTGGGCCTGGTCGGCTTGCTGGCCGGCGGTCACCGCCTTCTGATCGGCGGCCGCGGCCTGGGCCTGTACCGACTGGATCCCGTGCTGCGCGCGCTGATCGACGTCCTTGATATCGCGCGAATTCCTGGCCGTCAGATCGTCGAGTTCGTTGACTTTGTTGATGACGGGTGCGGTCTGGTTGCGCACGTACTTCTTGGAGGCGCAGCCGAGGCTGAACGGCAGGGTTACGGCGATCACCACGGCGAAAGCAGAAAAACGGGTCATGGGAGATAACTCCTTCAATGTTTGCGGCAGCCCGGCCGGAGGCAGCTCACACACAAGCACGGACCGCAGGTGAGCAGAGCACGCATCCTGCCATTTACTTGGCTGCTATCCGGCAGACTAAACCATCTATTTTCTGTCACTTAGCTATGATTATCCTCAGAGGCAGGGGCGGACGGCAGGCAATCCTGGGAGGCTGCGTAGAATTTTTACCGGCTGGTCTCTGCTAACATTTTGGGGAAAGAGTTCTGTCCTCCGAGCACGCCGAGAGCATGGACTTGCAGGATAAAATCCGCAGTCTTCCGACCCAGGCCGGAGTGTACCTGTACAAGAACGCCGAGGGAGACGTGATCTACGTCGGCAAGGCGAAAAACTTGCGCAGCCGGGTGCGCAGCTATTTCGTTGAGGGGCGCGCGGAGGACGCCAAAACCGGAAGCCTGCTGCGGGAGGCGGTCGACCTGGACTACATCGTGGTCGACAACGAGAAGGAAGCGCTGGCGCTGGAGAATAACCTGATCAAGCAGAAGAAGCCGCGCTTCAACATTCTTCTGCGCGACGACAAGAGCTACCCGTACCTAAAACTCACGCTGGCAGAACGGTTTCCGCGGGTATATGTGACGCGGAGGTTGAAGAAAGACGGCAGCCTCTATTACGGCCCTTACTTCCCGGCCAGCCTGGCTTACCGCATCGTGGACCTGATCCACCGTCATTTTCTGATTCCGAGCTGCAAGGTGGACCTGACGCGCTTCCATCCGCGCGCCTGCCTGCAGTACTACATCGGGCGCTGCCTGGGTCCGTGCGTGCACGGGCTGACCACACCCGCGGCATACCAGGAGGCGGTGCGCGACGTGAAACTTTTTCTGGAAGGCCGGCAGACGGAACTCTCGGGCTCGCTGCGCGGGCGGATGGAGGCCGCGGCGGAGAAGGAGCAGTACGAGCTGGCAGCCAAGTATCGGGACCTGATCGGCACCGTCGAACAGCTCCAGGACAAGCAGCGCATGGCGGCCGCCGAGGGCAGCGACGCCGACGTGTTCGGCTATCACTGGGAGAACCGGATGCTGGCCCTCAACCTGTTCCACATGCGCGGCGGGCGGGTGCTGGACCGGCGGGAATTCTTCTGGGAGGACCTGCCGGCCACGCTGACGGGGGACAGCGGCGGGTTCCATCCCGGGGAATTCTTCGCGGCGCTGCTGAAGCAGGTTTACATCGACCAGCAATACGTGCCGCGCGAGATCTTCGTTCCGGTGGACTTTGAAGACCGCCAGATGCTGGAAGAGCTGCTGGCGGAGAATTGCGGGCACCGGGTGCAGATCATGGCGCCGCAGCGGGGCGAGAAGCGCTCGCTGATCGATCTGGCGGGGCAGAACGCGAAGCAGTCGTTCGACCAGCGCTTCCGGGTGATGAAGCCCGCCACCAAGGCCGTCCAGGAGTCGCTGCAGGATGCGCTCACGCTGCCGGAGCTGCCCCGGCGCATCGAGTGCTTCGACATTTCCCACATCCAGGGCGCGGAAACGGTAGCCTCGATGGTGGTGTGGGAAGACGGCAGGATGAAGAAGAGCGACTACCGCAAGTTCATCATCCGCACGGTGGAGGGGGTGGACGATTTCGCCTCGATGCGCGAGGTGGTGACGCGCCGGTACAAGCGGGTGCAGGAAGAGGCCCGCGGACGGGACGGCGAACACGGATATCAGCCGAAGATGCCCAGCCTGGTGCTGATCGACGGCGGCATCGGACAACTGCACGCAGCGGCCGAGGCCCTGGAGTCGCTGGAAATCACTAACCAGCCGCTGGCCGCTATTGCCAAGCGCGAGGAGATCATCTACGTCCACGGCCAGGAAGACGAACCGGTGGTGCTGGATCACCATTCCCCGGTGCTGCACCTGGTGCAGTTGATCCGCGACGAGGCCCACCGCTTCGCCGTTACCTTCCATCGCAAGCGGCGGCAGATGAGGGACCGCAGCACAGAGCTGTTGCAGATTCCCGGCATCGGAGAAAGCACCACCCGGCGACTGCTGCAGCACTTCGGCAGCCTGCAGGCGGTGAAGGAAGCCGACGCCGCATCGCTATCGGCGGTGGTGAGCAAGCCGCAGGCGGAAGCCATCCTGGAACATTTCAAGAGAGAGTAGTTTCAGTTTCAGTTTCAGTTTCGGTTTCGGTTTCAGTTTCACTTTCAGCTTCAGTTTCAGTTTCGGTGCGTCACAAAACTACCCATCCGCGGCAGAGGCAGCGAAATCGAGGGCTGCGGCCCGATTTGCTGGCAAACCAGCGTCTACAGCCGGCCTCCAATGTGCAGGGTGTGTGATCTTCCGAGCGCCGCATCGACAGGCGCGAGAGGGAGTTCCGCCCGACGATCCAGAGGCAGAGGGAGCTACGATGAAGAAACTGGTACCCATGGCAATGGCAATTCTGTTTTCGCTGCCGTTCCTGGCCGGATGCAGCCACCATCCGGCAACGGCGGCAACCCCGGCTGGTGTAAGCGCGCAAAAGGCCGACCTCACCAGCCGCGTCGATATGGCGTCGCGCGATCTGACGGCGCTGATTAACGCCCCCGATACCGAGATTCCGCAGACCATCATGGCCAAGGCCAAGTGCGTGGCCGTGATTCCGGACATGGTGAAGGGCGGGTTCGTGTTTGGCGGCAAGCACGGACGCGGGCTGGGGACCTGCCGCAGCGCGAACGGGGGTTGGACCGCGCCGGCGCCCATCGCGCTGAGCGGTGGAAGCTGGGGAGCGCAGATCGGAGTGCAGCAGGCGGACATCGTGCTGCTGTTCATGAACAACCATGCGTTACAGGACCTGCTCAGCAATAAGGTCAAGTTGGGCGTGAACGCGTCCGTGGCCGCCGGTCCCGTGGGGCGCCATGCCCAGGCCGCCACGGACATAGAGATGAAGTCGGAGATTCTCAGCTACTCGCGCACTCGGGGCCTGTTCGCCGGATTGGACCTGAGCGGCGCCAAGGTTTCCCAGGACATGGACACCACGGTAGCCATGTACGGCAAATCGGTTCCGTATAACGAAATCCTCACAGGCCGGGTCCGTACGCCGCAGGTGGCCGAGAGGTTCGTCAACACCGTCAACAAGGACTTCGCCACGGCGGTGGCGCAGGAGGGCTAGCCGGAACCATCACTGGAGGCACGCGAGAGGAGCTGGCGCCAGCTCCTCTTTTTTTTTCATGAGCGCATTCAGATTGCGCTGAGAGCGGTCTCCAGGTCGGCGATGATGTCGTCCACATCCTCGATGCCGACCGAGATGCGCACCATGCCGTCGGTGATTCCGATGGCCTTTCTTCCCTTCTCGCCCAGGGCGGCGTGGGTCATGGTGGCGGGATGAGAAATCAGGGTTTCGACGCCGCCCAGCGATTCGCCCAGGGAAAGCGTGCCCTTGGAGGCTTTCAGCAGCTTTTTGGCATTGCGCAGCGAGCCGGTTTCGAAGGTGATCATGGATCCGAAGCCGGTCATCTGTTTCTTGGCCAACTGATGTTGCGGATGGTTGGGCAATCCCGGGTAGAACACCGCCTTTACGCGCTTGTGCGCGGCCAGGTAGGCGGCGATACGGCGGCCGTTTTCGTCGTGCCGCTGCATGCGGACGGCCAGCGTCTTGACCCCGCGCAGGACGAGCCAGCACTCGAACGGCGACATGATGGCTCCGGCCGCCTTCTGAATGAAGGCGAGCTGCTCGGCCTGATCCTCGGCGGTGCAGACCACGACGCCGCCCAGGCCGTCGCTGTGGCCGTTGAGGAACTTGGTGGTCGAGTGCACCACCATGTCGGCGCCCAGGGCAATGGGCCGCTGAAAATAGGGCGACATGAAGGTATTGTCGACGATCACCTGGGCGCGCCGGCGGTGGGCGATGCCGCTGATGGCGGCAAGATCGCTGATGGTCATCAACGGATTGGTCGGCGTTTCCACATAGACGTAGCGCGTGTTGCCGCGGATGGCGCGCTCCACCGCGCGCAGGTCGGAGGTGTCGACGTAAGTGAACTCCAGCCCGTAGTTGGCGAGAATCTGGTTGAACAGGCGCGGCACGCCACCATACATGTTATCGGAGCAGACCATGTGATCGCCGGCCTTCATCATGGTGCAGATGGCATTGATGGCGGCCATGCCGCTGGCGAAGACGCGCGACGCCGTGCCGCCTTCCAGCGCCGCCAGGCTTTCCTGAAGCCGGTCGCGGGTGGGATTGGTGACGCGCGCGTATTCGTAGCCCAGACGGGGCTTGCCCAATTCGTCCTGCACGTAGGTTGAGGTGGCAAAGATGGGCACCGAGACCGCGCCGGTGAGCGGCTCCGGTTCCTGGCCGGCGTGGATGGCGGTGGTGGAGAAGCCGCGGGAAGTCTTTTTGGCCATAGTCAATTGACGATTGAAGGGCGCTGATTGATGAATTGAAAAATGTTCGAATACTCGTTGACGACTAACCCGAGATCCTTCGACTCGGGTGTTCGCCCCTTCGGCTTCGCTCAGGGCAGCTCTGGCTCAGGATGACAAAGTGGTTACGGTCCTTCAAAAATGCTTTTCGAGAGATAGCGCTCGGCGGAATCAGGTATGACGGTGACCACGCGCTTGCCGGGGCCGAGTTTCCCGGCCACTTCAATCGCCGCCCACATCGCGGCCCCGCCACTGGAGCCGGCAAAAACCCCTTCCTCACGCGCCAGACGCCGGGTCATCTCGAATGCATCGTCATCTTTCGCGGTGATCACACCGTCGGCCAGGCTCATGTCCGCGGTCTTGGGAATGAAGCTGGAACCAATGCCTTCCACCTTGTGATCGCCCGGCTCGCCGCCACCGTACACCGAGCCCTGCGACTCCACCAGGTAGGCCAAAGCTTGCGGGTTCCGCTCCTTCACGAAACGGGCCACGCCGGTGAAGGTCCCGCCAGTGCCGGCGCCGAGCACGACAGCATCCACGCGGGCCTGCATCTGCTCCCAGATTTCGCGGCCGGTAGTTTCGTAGTGGTAGTCGGGATTGGCCTGGTTGGAAAACTGTCCGGCAAGGAACGATCCCGGAATCTTGGCCGCCAGTTCCTCGGCGCGGTGGATGGCGCCCGCCATGCCCTCGTCGTCGGGAGTGCGGATTACCTCCGCGCCCAGGGCCTGCATGAGTACCACTTTTTCCTTGGCGAATTTCTGCGGGATGCAGACGATCACCCGGTAGCCGCGGTTCACGCCGATGAGGGCGATGCCGATGCCGGTGTTACCGGCGGTCGCCTCCAGGATGGTGGAGCCGGGATGCAGGCGTCCTTCGGATTCGGCGCGCTTGATGATGCCGACGGCGGCGCGGTCCTTGATGCTGCCGCCGGGGTTCAGGTACTCGAGTTTGGCGTACACATCGGCCGCGCCGGGCGGCGGCAGCCTGCGCAGGTGCAGCAGGGGCGTTTCCCCGACCAAATCCGTGATGTCCTCGGCGACACGCAGGCGGGAGCCTTGTTGGAGCGTCATGGCAGGCACTCGACAGGGTAAGAGACCGGGGCAGCCCAGTCAACGTGCTTCGAGCAACTCTTCGCCGTGCGGCGGGGAATCACTGTCCGACCGCCACCGGAAACTGGTCCCCGGCCGCGGTATTGTAAAAATCCGCCAGGTCGGCATGGCCGGCCAGGGTCTCGCGCTCCTTGCCTTCCACCAGGATTTTCACCCGAATCGTGCCCGGCACGTTGGCCGCAAGGGTGCGCGCAATGGAAGAAACCGTGAGCTGTTCGACCAGGATGCCGGAGCGATGGCCTTCGGCAAAGGCGGCGTTGGTGTCGACGATCGCCATGTCCGGCTTCACCAGAAACACATATTTCACGTCCGCACCGCTGCCCAGGGGATGGGGCGAGTTCTTGTCGAGATAGAGCGAGAACAAGGCCCGTAGGACCTGCCGCGCCCGCTCGCTGGGGTCATGCGGGGCTGCGATCTCGGTCTCCTGCTTGTGCAACATGCCATCCCTGTCGTCGGCAACGTAGAGGGCAACGCGTTGCGACGGCCCGGCCACCGGCGGCGCGATGGGACGCGTATCGACCGGCTGCGGGGGCAGCGAATCCGCCTGGCGTTTCAGGTGCAGCGCGTAGTAACCCATGCCGGCTACGGTCGCCAGCAGCAGCGCGAGCACGAGTTTGACGCGGCGGCTCATGGCGCAGCCCTGGCGGCGCTGAATCTGCCGGACGCCGCGATTCCATCGGCGATGGCGGCGCAGACGGACTGCTGGTACCCGGCGCTCATCAGGCTGTCCACATCGGAGGTCACCGGCATGACTTCGATGGCCACCGCCGAACCAGCGACGTTGATGAGCGGCCGCAGGAACACGGGCGCCGTTCCCGACGGAATTTCGCGCTTGCGCATCTCGGCGGCGATGCTGCCCGCCAGGGAGCGGCTGGAATCGAGAAACGCGGCCTGGGCGGAATTCCACGGTAGAAAGCTGCCGGCACGCGGGGCACTCTCGCCCATATGGGCGGTGTAGATGCGCACACCGGTGCCGGTGGAACCGGCATGAAGGGTGATGAACACCTGCGGACGCGCGGCATTGGCCAGCGCCGCCCGCTGGTCCAGGGTGAGAGAGGTATCTCCGTCGCGCAGCAGCATGACGCTGATTCCCTTTTGCTGCAGCGCCGCACGCAGGCGGCGCGCCCAAGCCAGGGTGACCTCTTTTTCGGGCAGCGAGGGAGAAAGCAGGGCGCCACGATCGTCGCCCCCGTGCCCCGGATCGATGACCACCGCGGCCCGGGGGTGAGCGACGGGAACCGACGGTTGCGGTGCGGGATGCGGCGGCGCCGCAGCGGTTTCCGGCGGCGTGGTGGAGGCCGCCACGGCGGGCCCGGTATTGCCTGACGGCGCCGGCGCGATGGTGATGGTGCGCTGCTGGTCGCCAAACCTCGCCAGCAGGGGCACAGTGGCGTGGATGGTCAACTCCGCCGTACCGTCGCGCTCGGCGAAGCTAGCGGAGGTAATGGTGTTGTCCTTGAAAGCCTGCGCGCCGCTTGGACCCACCACCGGATCGTGGGTGAATACCATGCGCAGCTTGCCCGGTTCGGTGGCGATGGTGGGGTTCACCGGAGCGGAAAAATGCAGGACCAGAGTGGCGCTGCCCTGCAAGTCAGCAGCGAAGTGCGTCGCCACGCCTGCGATGAACAGGCGGCGCGCCGGCGCGCGGAGATCGACCGAGGTCCCGAGCAGGCGTGAGAGCACGGCCGCGAGCGAATGCATGGGCACCAGGGCCCGCGTTTCGTCCATCATGAAGGGCGCCTGCATGCGCACGCCCTTGCCATTCACCTTGGCCTTGCTTCTACCGATCTTGAATTCCGATTCGGTGTTGTTGAAATACAGCCTCCACTTGTCGCCGTCCACCCGCGAGCGCGTTGCTCCCAAGGGCGACAGCAGGTCGAGCAGAGGGACGTATTCCCTGCCGGCGCGATCGAGCAGTGCGACGGAGTATGAGTGTTGCGGTGCATAGACGGTGAGGCGCTTCTCGTCGGCAGCGGTGGCGACCAGAGCGGCGATCACCAGAACGATGGCAAGGAGATGACTGCTGAATTTCACGGGTACAACCAGAATCTTACCGCAGACAAGCCGCCGCGACCCCATCAGCGGCGGTTTTATTCAAGCGCGTAGATGGCGAGGCCGCTCAGCATCTTGGGATAGAAATCGGTGGATTTTTGCGGCAGTACCTCGCCGGCAAATGCGATATCGCGTACCTGCTCCATGGGCACCGGGTTCACCAGGAAAACGACATTCGCCCCCGACTGCGCCTGGCGCAGGGCCTCCGCGGCGTCGCGCACGTAGCCGATGTTCTGCTGCTGGCGAATGGCTTCCTCGGAGATCGCCATCACATGCTCCAGCATGACCTTGTGCAGATGGACGAGGTCCAACCGGCGCTGCCGCGGTGAGACTGCCGCCAGCAGCGAATCGGCAGCGCCCGGCCGCGGCCGCAGCAGGAATGCCTCGCGTCCGATGACCGCTATGAGCGCGGTACCCTGCTGTCCCGCGTGGTGCAGAAGCGCGAGCAGGCGCGTGGGGTCGGTGGTGGCCGCCGGATCCACGGTGAAGTAGGGGAAGACACTGCGCAAGAAGAGGTCGTTGTCGAAGCCGGGCAAGCCGCTGACCACGCGGTGCGTCGGCAGGATCACCAACCCGGGCGCGTCCATGTTGACGAAGGTCATCATCACGTAGTCGTAGGGCTGGCCGGCGGAGTTCGCCGCGGCTGCCGCGCGCTCTTGCCGATAGGCGAGCGCGGTTTCGTAGCGATGATGGCCGTCGGCGATCAGAATTTTCTTGTCGCGCATGGCTGCGATGACGCGGTGAATGGCGTCCAGTTGCGAGCATCGCCCCATGCGGTGCTCGACGCCGTATTCATCGCGAACCTCAACCTCCGGCCGCGACTCCGATTCCAGCAAGCCGTCCACCTCGCCGTCCGGATCGCTGTAGAGCATGAACAGTTGGCCGAAGTGGGCGCGCGTGGCCCGCAGCAGGCTGAGCCGGTCCTGCTTGGGCTTGGCCAGGGTGTGCTCATGGCGAAAGACCACGCCCTCGGAGTACCGGTAAAGCCGCCCCAACCCGATGAAGCCCCGCCGCTCCAGTTCCTGGTTCGAACCGGGAATGGTGAATCGCTGCCGGTAGGGGTAGAACGAAGGTTCCGGATCGCATCGCAAAATGCCTTGCTCACGCCAAGAGCGAAAGTGCGCGGCCGCCGCCTGGTACACGTCCGGCCGCTCGAGATCGGGATTGCCCAGAATGATCCTCACCAGGTTGAACGGACTTGCCGCGTAATAACGCTCCCGCATGGCAGGAGAAATCTTGTCGTACGGCTGCGTGACCACGTCGCCGACCGCCACCCGGGCGGGTTCGTACCGCAAAGCGCGGAAAGGCATGATTTGCATAAGGCGGTCATTGTAATCCGGCCCAACCGGCGGTGAGCGGTCACCAGGCAAGCCGGAGGAAGCCGCAACCTCGGACAAATTCGTCCCGGCAAATTCAATCCGCCAGCCTGCGTGTGGTACCATCCAGCTAACGAGGCGTATATGGCCCGCGACAAGACAAATAGCGGGTCCTGCTGCATTGCAATGTCTCTTCTTCAGACTGTGCCCCAGCTTCGGTCTCCCTTGGCGGCAGTTCCCTCCCGGTTCCCTGGAAAGCTATGGAGCGTTGTTTTCCTGGTGCTGGCGGCGCTGGTCTTCAGCCCGCCGGTGCCGGCCCAGCTCCAGGATGAGGTACACATCAAGCCGCGGCCCCAGCCTGAAGCCGGTGCACGCCGGGGTGACAGCGGCACCAATCCCGCGCTCAAGACGCACACCAAGCCGATGCGCGTGGACGTTGACCTGGTGCTCATCCCGGCCACCATCACCGACCCGTATAACCGGCTGGTGACCGGCCTGGAACGCAACAATTTCGAGCTCTACGAAAACGGCAAGAGACAGCAAATCCGCCATTTCTCCAGCGAGGACGCGCCCATTTCGCTGGGCGTGATCTTCGATCTGAGCGGCAGTATGGGAAACAAGATAGAGAGATCTCGCGAGGCGGTGTTGGAGTTCTTCCGCACCGCTAATCCCCAGGATGAGTTCTTCATGATCTCGTTCTCCGATAAGCCGGAGCTGCTGCGGGATTTCACCTCATCGGTGGAAGACATCCAGGCCAGCCTGATCACCGCCGTTCCTCGGGGACGCACCTCCCTGCTGGACGCCGTCTATCTCGCCTTGAATAAAATGCGCCACGCCCACCACGAAAAGAAGGCGCTGCTGATCATTTCCGACGGCGGCGACAACCATAGCCGCTACACGGAAGGCGAGATTGACGGCCTGGTGAAGGAAGCGGATGTGCAGGTCTATGCCATCGGGATATTTGACCCGAGCCCGCGCACGCCGGAGGAGCGCAAGGGTCCGGCGATGCTGTCGGCGATCACGGATGTGACCGGGGGGCGCACCTATACGATCGAAAATCCGAACGAGTTGGCGGACGTGGCGACAAAGATAGGGATCGAACTACGCAACCAATATGTGCTGGGATACCGTCCAAACAATTCAGCGCACGATGGAAAGTGGCGTAAGGTGAAGGTCAAGCTGAATCCGCCGAAAGGGTTGCCACCGCTGCGCGTCTATGCGAAAACGGGTTACTATGCTCCCACGGAATAGATTCCTGCTTGTAGTTGCTTCCCTGCTGGCGATAAGCGCGTGGCTGGGGGCGCAAACCATCTCCACCACGGTGAGCGCGCCGGCACAGGGCAGTTCCGCCCAGTCTTCGTCGCAACCGCAGTACGGCCAGACGATGCCGCAATCCGATACGCCGGCGGAGGATGCGCCCAATCAGCCCGGCAACACGGTGCAGGTTCCCGCCGGGCGCCAGCAGGGCCAGGCGCCGACGCGCGAAGACAACGGCGTCTTCGTCTTCAGAAAAGACGTTCAAGAAGTGGTCCTGCACGCCACCGTGGTGGACGAAAAGCACCGGCTCGTGACCGGGCTTTCGCGCGCCGACTTTCAGGTGTACGAGAACGGCACGGCCCAGCAGATCACGTCCTTCCGGCGAGAAGACATCCCAGTGGCGCTGGGAATCGTGATCGACAACTCCGGCTCGATGCGCGAGAAGCGGCCGGCGGTGAACCAGGCGGCGGTCAACCTGGTTCGAGCCAGCAATCCCCAGGACGAAGTTTTTGTGGTCAACTTCAACGACGAGTACTACCTCGACCAGGACTTCACCAGCAACATCCCCAAGTTGAAGGAATCGCTGGAGCGGATCGAGTCGCGCGGCGGCACCGCCCTGTACGACGCGCTGGTGGCCTCCGCCGACCACCTGAAGAAAAACGCGCGCCTCACTAAGAAGGTCCTGCTGGTGGTCACCGACGGCGAAGATAATGCCAGCCGCGAGTCGCTGGAGCAGGCCATCCGCCGTTTGCAGGCGGAGAATGGCCCCACCGTCTACACCATCGGATTGCTGGGCGGGGAGCGCCAGCGGCGCGCGCGACGCGCGCTGACCGCGATGGCCGAGCAGACCGGCGGGGTTTCGTTTTTCCCCAAGGACCTGAGCGAGGTGGATTCCATCACGCAGGAAGTGGCCCACGACATCCGCAACCAATACACCATCGGCTACCGGCCGAGCACGGCCAAGGGCGAGGGCGGTTATCGCACGATCAAGGTGGATGCACACGCTCCCGGGCACAAGCACCTGCTGGTGCGCACCCGGAGCGGCTACTATCCCGGCCAGGAACGGGCGTCTCGCTAGTCTCGCGAGTTCGGATACCGAACAGGCGCGCCGGAGCGGCGTGCCTGTTCTTTTTTGTGCGGTGAGAAGGCCGTAGGCGGTGATTTAGAATTGCCGCCCATGATCTACCGCAGCGACAATCGCACGCCGGAGCAAATGCGGCCGGTGAACATCGTGCCCGATTTCATCTCCACCGCCGAAGGGTCGGCGCTGATGGAACTGGGCAACACACGCGTCATCTGCACCGCATCGGTCGAAGAAACCGTGCCCTCATGGATGCGAAACAGCGGCAGGGGATGGATCACCGGCGAGTACGGCATGTTGCCGCGCTCCACCCTGACGCGCACGGCGCGCGAATCGGTGCGTGGCCGAATCGGCGGGCGGACGCACGAAATCCAGCGCCTGATCGGCCGCTCGCTGCGGGCGGTGGCCGACCTCACGCGGCTGGGCGAGCGCACCATCTGGATCGACTGCGACGTCATTCAGGCCGACGGCGGCACCCGCACCGCTTCCATCACCGGCGCCTTCGTTGCTCTCGGGCTGGCCATGGGCAAGCTGGTGGAAGCCGGGACGCTGACCTCGGCGCCGATCCGGGATTTCGTCGCCGCCACCAGCATCGGTATCGTGGACGGGGAAATCATGCTCGACCTCAGCTACGAGGAAGACTCGCGCGCCGAGGTGGACATGAACTTCGTCATGACCGGCGCCAAGAAAATGGTCGAGGTGCAGGCCACCGCCGAACAGAAAGCCTTCGACGAGGCGCAACTGCAGCGAATGGTCGAGCTTGCCCGGCGCGGCGTCGAATCGCTCATCGCCAAGCAGCAGGCGGTGCTCAGCAATCTGCTGTTGCGGCAGTAATCGGCGCGTTAAAATACGTGGTTTGCGGTTCGAGTGCCGTCAATTTCTATGCAGCCAGCAACCATCTTAATAGGAGGTGTCGCGTGAAGCTGACCCCGGGAAAATTATCTGGCCTTAAAAAAGTTTCGACAGAACGCGGGATCATTGCCGCCGCTGCCATGGATCAGCGCGGTTCGCTGAAGAAGTCGCTCGCCAAGGAAAAGGGCGGCGACATCACCGACCGCGACATGGAAGAGTTCAAGTCGCTGGTCACCGAAGTCCTTACACCCCATGCCAGCGCCATTCTGCTGGACCCGGAGTGGGGTCTGCCGGCCTCCAAGCGCCGCAGCCGCAATGCCGGCCTGCTGCTCGCGTACGAGAAGACGGGCTATGACAAGACGGGTCCGGGGCGGCTGCCCGATCTGCTCGACCACTGGTCGGTGCGGCGGCTGAAAGAAGCCGGCGCCGACTGCCTCAAGATCCTGCTCTACTACACGCCCTTCGATCCCAAGGAGATCAACGACCAGAAACATGCGTGGGTGGAGCGCATCGGCGACGAGTGCCGCTCCAACGACATCCCGTTCTTCCTTGAGTTCGTCGGCTACGAGGAGGGCGCGGACGAGAAGGGCATCGAGTTCGCCAAGAAGAAGCCCGAGGTGGTGAAGGGCTCCATGGCCGAGTTCACCAAGGACCGCTACGGCGTGGACGTGATGAAGGTGGAAGTGCCGATCAACATGAAATTCGTGGAAGGCGCGCGCTGCTATGCCGGCCAGAAGGCATACTCCAAGCAGGAAGCGATGAACCACTTCCTCGACGCGGCCAAGGCGGCCACCAAGCCCTTCATCTATCTGTCGGCCGGGGTCAGTAACGCCGAGTTCACCGAGTCGCTGGAGTTGGCGGCGGAGTCGGGGGTGAAGTTCAATGGCGTGCTCTGCGGCCGCGCCACCTGGAAGGACGGCATTCCTATCTACGCCAAGCAGGGGGCGGATGGGTTCCGCAAATGGCTGCAAGACCAGGGCGTGAAGAACATCAACAACGTCAACGACAAGCTGAAAGCGGCCACGCCGTGGTTCGAACTCTACGGCGTGCAGGCGGAACTGGTAAAGGCCTGAGTGCGGAGAAATTGATTCGAATACCTTCGGTGTAGGAAGCGCAGGCGCGGTTCGGTTGCCGCGCCTTTTTCTAGCACCCGGAAAAAAGCCCCTCTTGCGAGGGGCGGTTCAGGAGAGAAGAAACGAAAAAATCTCTTGAAACGATGGGCTAGCCGGTTATTTCCGACAACAGGCTGCGCAGACGCAGCCGCGCCTGGTGGAGTCCGCTTCGCGATTCGTCTTCGCTGATCCCCAGGGTACGCGCGATGCGTGCGTGATCGTATCCTTCCACGTCGTGGAGCAGGAAGACCATCCGCTCGGTCCCCGGCAACTGAACCACGGCGCGCTCCAGGTGTACGCGCAAGGTGTTGTGCCGGACTCCATGGGCCCGCGAGCACGGCCCCTCTTCCAGGGTCAGCGTGCCCAGCGGCATCAATTCGCGCAACTCTGCGATCAGGGTACCGTCAAGCGCCTCCGGAGTCGGCTGCGATCCGTGAACAAAGCCACGGGCGAAGGTAAGCCGCATCAACTCCTCGGCAGTCACCTCATTGTCGGTCATCCAGAATGCGAGGGCATAAATGCGACGGCGGTTTTCTTCAAAGACCTGGTGGAACTTCGCCGCGTCTTCGGCAGCGACTCCGGGTAAGAATGTGGCGTATCCGGAAAATTTTGCCTGCTGGATGATGCTCGCCATGTCGTCTCCAATCAATTGAAAACCTTGCCGCTGCTGCTTCCGAACATCCCTTTGCGTCGTCGCTCCCCCGAGTGGATTGCACTTGCCAAGCCACTCCAGCCACTCAGCCATGTTCCGTGTTTTCAGAGGCGAGCCTCAACTGAGACGCAAGCGGCTTTCTGCGAACTCCGGGGAAACAAAGCAATCGACATACCCAAAGGCGGAATGGGACTGCGGAAAAAGCGATACTGATGGCACAAATGGTTACACTGCAACACCAACCGCCGCAGACCGGCGCCGAGTCCTATCCTCCCGGTCACACCTGCCCGGCAGCCACTCTCAGAGCCATGGGGAAAATCCATGCCATTAGTTGGCACCAAGAGACACACAATGAGGATTCTCAGGGAAGCGGATTCGAGGACAAAGGCCGCACCCAAAACCCTTTGGGCGGCGCCCTGCCTTAGTGCGGAGCTTCTGCCGTCTGCGAGCGAGACAGCAGAGGACGGGCTACAGCAATGAGATCAGCAACTTGAAACGGTTTCTCAATCCATGGAACACGCGCTTGTTTCAGGAACGCGCGTGTCTCTCCATCTCTGATGTTGGAAACCGCCAAAATGATGTTCTTCTCGGCGCCGGGAAAAGTGGCTGCCACCCACCGGTACAGGTCAATACCGGTCCAGCCGCCGGGCATGGCGGAGTCCACCAGCACCGCATCGAATTTCTCTTGTCGCAAGCGCCGCATAGCCTGCTCTCCGGACGAAACGGCCACCACCTCGGCACCGGCGCCGGCCAGCGCCTCGCGCTCGAATTCCAGCACCGCTTCTTCGTCGTCCACCAGCAGAATGCGCCCGCGCAACGGCGGCAGGCGCAGGGGAGCTTCCTGCGGCGCCTCGGCGGGAAGCGAGGCGGAGGCCGGCAAGCTGACGCGGAACAGCGCCCCGCCCTGGGGATGATTCACGGCCACGATTTCCCCGCCATGCTCCTTCACGATCCCATAGCAAATGCTAAGGCCCAGGCCGGTCCCCTTGCCCACGACTTTGGTGGTGTAGAAGGGGTCGAAAACCTTGTTCGGTTCCCGGATTCCCGGACCGGAGTCGTGGAACTCGATGCATACGTTCTCGTCCCGGCGGTAGCACTTCACGGAAAGCTTGCCGCCTCGCTCCCGTTCCAGCATGGCATCGACGGCGTTGTTGATGATGTTGAGAAAGACCTGTTCCACCTGGTGAGCGTCGGCCACCACCGCCGGGAGATCGGGTTCGATCTCGCAGGTCAGAGTGATATTGTGCAGGTTGAGATCGAAATCGCGCAGCGCCAGCGTATCGTCCAGCACCCGGCGGATGTTGACCTGCTTCTTTTCGGGCTTGCGCTGGCGAGCAAACGACAGCAGGTTCTGCACCAGGCGTTGCGTCCGCTGCGCCTGCTTGAAGAGCTTGGCCAGGAAGTCCCGCGCCCGGTCTCCGAGGGGTTCGTTCTCCAGCAATTGGGAATAGCCGAGGATGGCGGTAAGCGGATTGTTCAGCTCGTGGGCAACCCCGGAAATCAATTGTCCGAGGGCCGACATTTTTTCGCTTTGCAGCAGTTGCTCCTGGGTACGGCGCAGGTCGTCGTAGGCGCGGCAGGTTTCCTCGTAGAGCCGGACTTTTTCAATGGTGGTGGCAAGCTGGCGCGCGATCCCGCTCATCAGGTGCTGATCGGTATCGCTGAACCTGCGTTCGCTGCGGCTGCCGACCCCGAGCACGCCCACGGCGACGTTGTTGGTCCACATCACCGCCCAGATCCAGCTTTGCAGCTCTTCGTTGCGGACGTACTCGACTATGGATTCCGGCAGGATCGAAAGATCTTCGTGGGTGACCACCTCCAGATGCAATGTGCGCGCGCGCTGCAGGAATTCGGGCGGCACGGTCACCTCCGGAGCGCTCGCGGAATTGCGATGGCCATAGGCAGCGCGGCGATGGAGGGCATGGTTCTGGTCCGCCAGGTAGACGGTGCCGATGTCGGCGGCCAGCAGGTCGATGACGTGGCGCAACGCGGTATTCAGAATCTCATCCAGGTCAAAGGACTGGGCGGTGATCACCGCAATGGCGTTGAGCGCGTGCAATTCTCGGTTGCGGCGGCGGATTTCGTTCTCCGCATGACGCTTTTCCGTAACATCGAGCAGGAATCCCTGGAAGCGGTCGATCGTACCGGAAGCGTCGCGTGAGGCAAAGCTGTTCTCCAGGGCGTGCAGTACCGTGCCGTCGCGGCGGCGCAAATCGACTTCGTAATTGCGCACGAGACCGCGGTCGCGCATGATTTCGCAGAATGCCGCCCGTTGTTCGGCGGAGACGTACATGTCGCGCGCAATGTCGAGCGCCAGCACCTCGTCGCGTGTTTCGTAGCCCAGCATCTGGACCAAGGCATGATTACAGTCGACCAGCCGTCCTTCCGGCGTGGAGATGAAGAGCCCTTCCTGCGCCCGCTCGAACAGCAGGCGGTAGCGCTGTTCCGCCTCGCGCCGCTCGGTGGTATCGCGGATGACGTGGATGGTTCCCTGGGACGGGCCGCCCTCGGTGAACGACGACGTGGACACGATCGAATACCCGCCGAAACAAGGGTCCGGCGCCTCGGCGAGGTTGGGCCAATGCTCGCAATACGGGCACTGTTGCCAGGTCTCGCCCCCGCCGGGCAGCACCTCGTCGCAGCGGTGGAAGACGACGTTGGCGAAGGAGCTGCCGAGGCGCTGAAGTACGGCGCGATTGAGCTTCAGGATGCGGAAGGCGGAGTCGTGCACCAGGATCAAGTCGGCGATGGAGTCGAAAGTGCTGATCCACTGCCGGTGCGAACGGATGATCTGCTCCAAAAGGCGCAGGTTCTCCACCGCAATGCCCACTTGGTGGCCGATGGAGGTGAGGAAGTCCAGGTCATCGGGTGTGTAGGCGCGATTGCGCGCCTGGCCCAGGGCGAAGGAGCCAATCACCGATGTTTTCCCTTTTACCGGCACCAGCACGATATGGTCGAACCCTTCCTCACGGACCAGGCGCTGGTTGGACTCCTCAAGGTTGGTGAGCCGCACAACCGTTGGCAAGCCTTGCTGCACAAGGCGGGCGCCGTCGGCGGTGTGCACGTCCATCGCCGGCCGCTCGTGCACGAATTTTTCCGTGAGGCCAACCTGGCCGCTGATCACCAGGCGGTCGCCTTCCAGCAGCCGAAACCAGGCCGCCTGGGCGCCCATCAGGGCCTGCAACTGCTTGAGCGCGGTGAGCACCATGGGCCCGTGTTCCTGCGCCCCCGCAATGGCGGCGGAAATGGCCTTGACGGCGGTGAGGCGGGTTGTGCAGGTCTGGGCGTGACGGCGGAAGCGGAGGGTGGCACCGAGGAGCAAGCAGGCCGCGATCAGGACGAGAACACTTACCCCTCCCAGCCACGGCGACGCGGCTCCGCCTTCCCAAAGCATGCTGGACAACACCAGGTTCATTTTGCGGTCGAGCAGGGCTCTACTTAGTCCTGCTGTATAGCATGGAATCGAAACGGGACGTTGTGCAATTTGGTACGAGTGTCTTTCAAGATACGGTTTCCACAACGGTGGGGTACAATGCGCCCGACCAGCTAATCACGGGACAATCATGCCGGCTGAACGGATCCTGATCGTTGATGACGAGGAAGCGATTCGCGAAATCGTCTTTTCCATGCTGTCCATGGCAGGTTATCGCTGCCAGCAGGCGGCTTCGGGGGTGGAGGCGCTCGCCATTCTCGATTCGGGCGAGCAGTTCGACCTGGTGCTTTCCGACCTGATGATGGCAGAAATGGATGGCATCGCCCTGCTGGAGCGCACCAAGGAGAAATACCCGGATATGCCGGTGGTGATGGTGACCGCGGTGCACGACATCTCGGTCGCGCTGGCGGCCATCCGCAATGGCGCCTACGACTACCTGCTGAAGCCGTTTGAGCGCGAGACCTTGCTCAACATGACACGGCGCGCCCTGGAGAACCGCCGCCTCAAGATCGAGAATCGAGCCTACCAAACGAACCTGGAGGCCAAGGTGGCGGAACGCACCGAGCAACTGCGGCAGACCATGCTCGACCTGGAGCGCTCCTACGACATCACCCTGGAAGCGCTGGGGGACGCTCTCGACCTTAAGGACGCCGAGACCGAAGGGCATTCCAAGCGTGTGACCGCCTTCACCATCGCCATGGCCAGGGCGATGGGATTGCCCGGCGAGAAGATCCGCGTCATCGCCCGCGGCGCCTTCCTGCACGACATCGGCAAGATGGCTATTCCGGATTCCATTTTGCGCAAGCCCGGCGCGCTTACCCCGGAAGAGATCAGCATCATGCAGGAACACTGCTATCGCGGATACCAGATGCTGCGCAAAATCCCTTTCCTTACCGAAGCCGCCGAGATCGTCTACTCCCACCAGGAGCGCTGGGACGGGACGGGGTACCCGCGCAACCTGAAAGGAAGCGATATCCCGCTGGGGGCGCGATTGTTCGCTGCTGCCGACACCCTGGACGCCATCATGTCGGATCGTCCCTATCGTGCCGCCCAGCCATTCTCCGCCGCCCGCGAGGAAATCGTGCGCTGGTCGGGGAGACAGTTCGATCCCGACGTGGTTAAGGTCTTCCTCACCATTCCCGAGTCCATCTGGCACGACCTGCGTAAGGAGATCGACCAGCAAATCTACCGGTTCGGCTATTCGCAGAAGATGGTCAGCAGGGCGTGAGAAGAAGTCCGGAACTGCCGCAGAGCGGCATTTGCCGGTCCTGCACGGAACGCCTGGACCCGCGCTTGTCCCTTTCCTTACCAGCATTGGACGCCGGTTGCAGGACCACAGTTTCCCTGCGCGCCTGCTGGGTGCCACCCGAAGCCGGTTCCCGGATTGGTGGAAAGCAACTGCAGAGGCTCTTTTGCATGCAAGCGTTTCCCTTATGGGCGTTCTATGATCGTGGCCTTGGAGGGACTGACGACCATGAAACCGGCATCACTGCTGCTCATCCTCACCCTGCTTGCGTGCGGCGCCGCCGCGCAGAATCCGCCTTTGGTGACCGCCCAGCCCAACAGCGTCTACGTCAGCGCCGAGGGAAAATTCGAGGCGCCGCCGGATACGGCGCTCATCCAGTTCAACATTTCCGTCCAGGAAAATTCGCCGCACGCCGCTTACGACCGCGCCGCACAGCAGACCGAGCAGGTGCGGCAAATCCTGAGAAACAACGGCGTCGATCCGAAGTCGGCGGAGATCGGCTTCTTCTCGCTCCAGCCGGTTTACGACTATAAACAGCCGGCGCGCCGCATCGTGGGCTATCGCGTCACCAACAACGTCGCCCTGAAGCTGAAGGATTTCAGCAAGGTCGGCCCCATCGTGCAGCAACTCGGCGCCCGAGAATTCGACCAGAACGTTGACCTCAGTTACGTCCTGCAGGACATGGACGCCGCCAAAGTGCGCGCCGTGCAGGATGCCTTCCAGCGCGCGCGCGCCGAGGCTGCCACGCTCGCCCAAGCGGGAGGACGCGCGCTGGGAGAACTGAATCACGCGTCGGTGGATACGGCCGTCCCCATTTTGCGCGGCCCCATGCCGCGTATGGCCATGTCAGCCCAGGCTTCCCAGATGCCCGCGCCCACCGAGGAATTCTCGCCCCAGAAGGTCACGGTGACGGCGCGCGTCAACGCGGTGTTTGCACTGAAGTAAGCGGTTGAAAGCAAAAAGTCAGAGGTGAAAAGCCAGAAGTAAAAGGTCAACAATGAGGACGAAGGTGAAATACGCGCAGGTCCGTTTCCTGACTTCTTACTTCTGACTTCTGATTTTTCCGCCGTCCTCACTTGGCAAAGAGCTTTGCTAATATCCCTCTTCCCTTTTCCGGCGGCAAGTTCAGGCGCGCGAGAATGGGCTGGATCTCACTGTCGTCCAGCGGTTGCGCGTCCTTGCGCAGGCGGATCATCTCCAGGAACCCCGTATAGCGGTCAAGGCAGCGGAAGCAATCGCGGATATGCTGTTCGGCCAGTTCGCGTTCGCGCCATGAAACCTGGCCATTGACCAGGTTGTTGAAGGCCTTCAGGGGCAGGCAGGCATCGCCGGCGGTTTTTTCCGCCTCGGCCATCAGCACGCGTGCCGAGATGTTGAACGCATCGCCGCTCGCTCCCGGCAGGACTTGCGCCAGGCGCCGCTCCGCGATCTCCTTCACTGCCTGCGCCGTGGCCTCCGTATTCATCATCATCGCGCCGATGCGGGGCGCGTCGTAGCCCTTGATGAACAGCCACAAGACCTCGCGCTCCACCACCGGCAGGTCCCTCACGATGGCGCCCACCTGCTCCAGCGAAAGCTCGGGCGCAGGCAGGCGCGCAACCTCGCGACCATAGGCAAACACGAGCTCGCGAAACGACATCAGGAATTCGCGCTCGTTCTGGAATTTGATCTGGCGGAACCAGGCGCTTTCGTGGGCGCGCGCGCGTTCAAAGACGGCCGCGACGTGCGCGCCCACCTCCGTCGCCAGCATGGGGAAATAATGGCACAGCAGGGTGCGCGCGATGGGAGCATAGGCGCGGACGAATTCCCTCCACCCCAGGCGGTCCCCGCCGGCGCAGTCCTCCGCCATGGAAAAAATGGTGCGAACCGCCACGATTTCGAGTCTAGCAGAAGGCCGGCTCGATACAGGACTGCGCGCCATCGAACCGGCCCGCTGCGGCCGCGAATGGAAGGAAGCCGTCAGTGTTCAGTGCTCATTCGGACGCCGGTCAGGGCCTAGCGAATCCTGTTCCCGTCCAGCTCCAGCGGCCGCTCCAGCACGATCTGTACGCTGGTGCCGGCGGGCAGTGTGACGTCAGGCCCGCGCGAGAGCAGCACCGTTGCCAGCCCGACCGCCGCTCCCGCGGCGCCTCCGATTCCCGCTCCCTTGATGCCGCGGGTGGCAATCGCACCCACTGCTGCGCCCGTTCCCGCGGTCTGGGCCACGGTGCCTGCATCCTTGCCCTTCGTGCCCTCTTGCTGAACGGTGCCTTCCCTGCCCTTCACCGTCTGCTTCTCTGCGCCCGGCAGGTTTTCCACCGCGCCCGGCAGCATCACCGTGTAGCCGCTGTGGTAAATCAAGGTAGTGAAATGCATCAGGAACTCGGCACGGCCCTTCACTCGTCCCGCGCGCTTGATCTGGCTGATACGCCCCTGAACGTAAGTGCCGGCGGGAATCACGATGCGATCATTGGCGGTGATCGGAAACACAGTTTCCGCGTAGACCGCGTCGCCCACCTTGGCGCTCTTGGTCGAGATGCCCTGCGCAAGCTTCAGCGGGATCTGCGTGCCCGCCGCCACCGTTACCATCCCCGTATTGCGCGAGCCGAAGTCGGCGTCACGCACCTTGGACGGCTGCTGCGCCGCCGCCAGAGCGCTCAGCACGAATACAATCGTGAACCAACGCATAGACCTGCCTCCGAACGGGTACACGGATTACAACACAGATGGCCGCCGATTGTTGCCTTATCTCTCGCCCGGGCGCGGGACTAATACAGCAGATACTTCTTCCTGATTTGCTCGAACTTCTCCGCCCCCTCGCGCCAGCCGTCGGCGATACTGCGGGGGTCGTTGCCGGCGGCAAGCGCATCCATCACCCGCCGATTATTCACCAGCCAGCTCATCTTGCTCAGGTCAAACTTCGCGGGATACAGCTTATGCAGCGCCGCCGCCAGTTCCACTCCCAGTTCGGGTGCGTCCAGCGTCTTGCGGTCCAGCAAGACGATCTTCACCCCGCCCGATTTTTCTCCGGCGTACCGGGCGCCCGCTGCTGGGATGAAGTTCACGGGCACGAAACGCACGCCCTCGATCAATCTCGCGTTCAGGTAGCCGGCGAATTCCGTCGGCTTGATCCAAGGCGCGCCGACCAGCTCAAACGGTGTATCGGTTCCCCGTCCGACCGAGACGTTGGTGCCCTCGATCATGCACACGCCGGGATACAGTGTCGTCTCGGTCAGGCTTCTCAGGTTGGGAGAAGGATTCGTCCACACCAGACCAGTGGAATCGTACCAGTCGCCGCGCATCCATCCTTGCATCGCGATCACCGTCAGCCGCGCGTTGATGTGGCGCTCGGCGTTGAACATCTTGGCCAGTTCGCCCACGGTCATTCCGTGCCGTACCGGCGCCTGGGTGTAGTTGACGAAGCTCTCCGTCCCCGGTTCTGAAACCGGCCCCTGCACATAGCCGCCGGTGATCGGGTTCGGGCGATCCAGCACCAGGACGTTGATGCCGGTCTTGGCTGCCGCTTCCAGTAAGTACCCGAGCGTGGTCTCATAGGTGTAGAAACGCGCGCCGACATCCTGAAGATCGAACACCACCGCGTCCAGGTTGCGCAGCACATCCAGCGGCGGACGCCGTTTCGCATCGGTGTCGCCATAGATGCTGTAAACCGGTACCCCGGTCGCCGCATCCACACTGTTGCCGATGTCCGTTGTATTCAATGCGCCGGTAACACCGTGCTCCGGGGTGAAGATCGCGGACAACTTCAGGCCGTCTACGTGCGCCAGCACGTCAATCGTCCGACGGCCCTGGGAATCCAGCCCGGTCTGGTTGGTGAACAACCCAATCCGCCTGGCCCGGCCGGGTTGAGCGGGCCGCAGGCGGTCGAAGTTGTTCGCCTCGAGAACGTCGATTCCGGTTTTCACCTGCCCGTTGCGAACGTTGATCCGGCGGCCAGCCGCCAGGCTATCGTTGTAGCCGGTGATGCGCTCCAACCGCATGCGCTGCTGCTCATTCACCGACAGTTTCAGCGCCGCGGTCACCGCCGTGGCCGTGCGGTTTCGGATCGACACCATCTCCTGGTTCCGGCCGCGCGGGTGCACCGCGTTCGACAGGATGATGATGTAGGTCCGCGTCACCGGGTCCATCCACAGCGAGGTGCCGGTGAATCCCGTGTGCCCGAACGACCCCACCGGCAACAACTCGCCGCGATTGCTGGAGAACGGCGTGTCGATGTCCCAGCCGAAGCCGCGTACCGCGGTGGCATTGGGCGGCTGCTGCGGCGTGCTCATCTTCTCCACCATCAGCGGCGAGAGCACCCCTGCGCCGCCATCCAGCATCGCCTGCGCGAACCTGGCCAGGTCGTCGGCGGTGGAAAAAACACCGGCATGTCCGGCGACTCCGCCCATGCGCCGCGCCGTCGGGTCGTGCACCACCCCGCGCAGCATACGCCCGCGCTCGTCATATTCGGTGGGCGCAATCCGCGAAGCCCAGAAGGCCGGCGGACGGAATGTGGTGCGCTCCATCTTCAGGGGCGCGAAAATATGCGCCGCCGCGTACTTGTCCAGCGGCATTCCCGAGACCCGCTCCACCAGGAAGCCCAGCACCTGGTAATTGACGTCACTGTAATAAAAACGCGAACCCGGCGGATACACGGGTGTGGCCGCCATGGCCAAGCGATAGGCCGCGTCCTTGCCGCGCCAGGGCTGCTTCAGATCCAGATCCTCGGGAAGGCCGGAGTAATGGGTGAGCAACTGCCTTACCGTGATTTCCTGCTTGCCGTTGGCGGCGAACTCAGGAAGATAGCGCGCCACCGGGTCATTGAGGCGCACCCGCCCTTCTTGCACCAGTCGCATCACCGAGACCGCGGTCGCCACGCACTTGGTCAGCGACGCCAGGTCGAAGATGGTACTGACGGTCATGCGTTCGCGCCGCGGTTCCAGGCTGCGGTAACCGTAAGCCCGACGCAACACGACTCGGCCATCGTGCCCCACCAGCACCACCGCGCCCGGAATCTGGTGCCCCTCGACGGCCTGGCGGAAGATGGAATCAATCGCGCTGAAGCGCTCATCAGGCGCGGCCGCCGAAATCGCGCGACTGGCGGAAGCGCCGGAAAACGGTTGGCGCGCGCTCTGCGCCGCCGTGGATGTGGCCAGGGCAAACGTCAGGACAAGGACGGCTACACACTCGCACGAGGTCCGATGGCTTTTCATGAACCGCAAAAGGAATTCATCGCGAAATCTACAGGACTTCGCCGCGACCGTACAGTGATCAATGGAGCCCCGGCAGCGTCGTGCGCGGTTGCCCTCGTGCAGGGTTAATCGTCGCCGCGAATCTCGGTCGAGCAATCCCGAAGTATCCGCTCAATTCTGTCGATGGCACTTTGTATCTGCTCGTATTCTTCGCCTTCATTGAGCGTGGTAACGGCGGCAATCTGTTGCAGGCCGTTGCGAATATGGTGATTCAACTCGTTAATGGCGTGCAAGCGGCGCGCGGTTGCCTTGCGTCGGTTGCGAAACCCGTTGGTGATGTGAAACACCAGCAGTCCCGCGGCGGAGCCGGGCGCCAGCACGCTGCCAAGCGTGGCTAAATGAAAAACAAGCAACTGAATGAGCAGGGCGACGCTGGCGACGGCGACCAGAGATAGCGTGGCCGTCCCCGCCACCCACCATAGCGAGGGAACCTCGGGAATGGAGCGGCTAAGACCAAGATTGTAGCGGGAACGTCGCCTGTCACCGCCCGGGGGCGCAGTGGCAGCCACACGGGATTCCAGCTGATTCGGCGGAGCATCGGGAGCGACGCCGCGAACCTTCCTCACCAGGCTGAAATTGCGGCCCACATCTTTCACTCCTTGGAGCGGAGGCTATATTTTTTTGTCAAGTGCCAACAAGTGCCAAGCCATGGACTTTTCAGGTACCTCTTGCCCTATTCTTGGTGCTTCGCGGATCGGGTGCAAGTGCCCGGCATCAACTTCCCAAACCAGATCGCCGCCTCAAAATGGACGCTTGAGTGTGACCTCGATCACATAACTCGACCCGGAATAGCTCCAAAATTTACAGACATTCCAGCTATGGGAGGCTCGTATGTACGTTCCCTTCGCGTATGTGCGCTGCCCGTCCTGCGGCTCCATCTTTCAGGCGGAAACCTCCATCACACCGTCTGACAACGCAGCGAAGGTCCCCTCAGGCGCGAATCCCGGTGGTGAGCGCGGTGCAAAGGTTGCACCAGCATCCGTGCTGCACACTTGGAAGGACATTGCTGCGTACTTGGGTCGTGGCGTGCGCACGGCGCAACGGTGGGAACATGATCTGCAGATGCCGGTGCATCGCCCGAGCCGGCAGAAACCCGGCTCCGTGCTCGCCTTCCCCGAGGAGATCAGTTGCTGGCTGCATCGCACCCCGGTGGCATTGACGCGGGAAGCGGTCCTCGGCAGCATTCGGATAACCGTAAAGCGGCGTGAGCGGGCCGCGCGCCAGCAGTGCGCTTAGGACGGGCGTCCCAAAAGCGGATTTCCTGCCACACGACTAGTTCCGCCATTTCTACTGATCCTATTGGCTGGGGCTTCCGGTAAGCATAGTTTGTCGCCGTGCTGCCGTATCCCCATGTTCGGGCTGATCGTTACAAAGCGGCGCTCTGCTCGCGCGAAAATGCTGTGGTCCGCATGCGCCCCGAGTGCTGGACTTGTTCGTGGTGTGTGAGCGGCTCCGCAACCATGGCTGCCACCGCACCGGAAGCGCATCGCTGCAAAGTCACCCCAGTGCGTGTGGCAAGAAATGAGCGGGACATCGCAATTGTTGATCGCCATGCCGCATGATTTCTTTCACTCGGTGCGCTGGTAGCTTGATCGTCGGTTCCACGGGAGGCACAGAATGCGACCGGAGACTGTCTGCGTTGATGACAACTATCACGATGCCCTGGTCACCCCCTGTACAGGATTCGAGGACGTTGACGGGGTGAACGGCGTCTGGATGCGCTCCTGCCCGCAGTGCAACGGGCTCTTGTGCAAATCCTCTCCCTCCGAAACCCTGCGCTGCATCTGCGGCTGGGAGTGGAAACCCTAGGCATGTGGGGGCCGAAACTTCAGCCCCACCGGAATTCGCTGAGCGACGGTCGTCCTCCCAACGAGACCTGCCTGCTCGTGTAGCCGCCCGTCCAACCAGGTGATTCCCCGTACTGTTTCCCCGCATCCGGCCACAAGCGCAGGTTCGCAAACCCCTACTCCATAGAGCATAATGCCGCCGCCCCAATTTCATGAACCTTGTGCCCAACTTCGCCGGCCAGGACGAGCGCTTCACGCGCGCTCTCGATCTGCTGCGCGATGGCATCGCCGCCCGCGCCTTTCCCGGATGTGCGCTCACCGTCATCTATCGCGGGCAATTGGTCGCTTCCAAGGGCCTGGGCCGCTTCACCTATGACCCGCAGGCGCTTCCAGTGATGGCCGAAACCATCTTCGACCTTGCCTCGCTCACCAAGATCGTCGCCACCACCGCCATGGCCATGATCCTGTACGAGCGCGGTCTGCTCGATCTCGACCTGCCGGTCACCTCGCTAATGCGAGAGTTCCCGGGCGACGACCCGCGGCGGCGGGAGGTCACTGTCCGCATGCTGCTGGCCCACACCTCCGGCCTGCCTGCCTACTTGCGCCTGTTCGAAACCGCCGGCACCCGCGAACTCCTGCTTCTCGCTGCCTGCCGTGCACCGCTCGCCCACCCTCCCGGGAAACGCACCGACTACAGCGACATCGGTTTCATCATCCTCGGCGAGGCCCTGGCGCGTCTGGCCGATGAGCCGCTCGACACCTTCTGCCGCCGCGAGATCTTCGGACCGCTGGGGATGACCAACACCTGTTTCAATCCCCCGCCTGAGTTGCGCCCGCACATTCCGCCCACCGGGCAGGACCCCGACTTTCGCCATCGTGTCATCCAGGGCGAGGTCAATGATGAGAATGCCTTCGTGATGGGCGGCGTGGCCGGCCACGCCGGAGTGTTCTCCAGCGCCGTTGACCTCTCCAGCTTTGCGCTGTCGCTCTTGCATCCCGGCAACGGCGTCTTCCGCCCCGAAACCTTGCGCGTCTTCGGGCAGCCTCAGCCCGCCGGTGGCGGTAACCCACGCGCCTTGGGTTTCGACCTCCCCTCGCAACCCTCGCAATCGGGACGGTACTTCTCCCCCGGCTCGCTCGGACATTTGGGCTTCACCGGCAGTTCACTGTGGGTCGATCGAGAACGCGATCTTGCCGTCACCCTGCTCACCAACCGCACCTGGCCGGATCGCAGCTCTCAGGAAATCAAGCGCATCCGTCCTGCCTGTCATGACGCCGTCCTTGAAGCTCTCTCTTAGCAGGATGCCGCAGGACTCCCTTTGACACTTGTTTCCGAGGGGGGCACAGCTTTGCGCTGTGCTCTTCTGAAAACCGCTTCTCACCAAGTTGTGGTCACGAGGCGCCGGCAGCGACGTTGGCAGGCTCGAGGGAGCCCGAAGCCGACTCGGAATAGAGCTGCTGGATGGCCTGCTGATAGCGTTGCTCGACGACGCGGCGCTTGAGCTTGAGGGTGGGGGTAAGGCTGCCATCGGCGATGGTGAACTCGTCGGCTACGATGAGGACCTTCTTCAGCTTCTCAAACTGGGCGAGGCCGCGATTGGCGTCGGCGACCACGGAATCGAAGAGCTCGCGCACACGCGCCTGGCGGACCAGCTCCTGGCGGGAGGCGAAGCGAATGCCCAGTTCGCGCGCCCAGGGCTCGAGCTCGGTGAAATCGGGGGCGATGACAACCGCGGGAAACTTGCGGCGGTCGCCGATGATGATGGCCTCGCCGACGTACTGGTTGGCCTGGAGCTTGCGCTCGATGGGCTGCGGGGCGATGAACTTGCCGCCCGAGGTCTTGATGAGGTCCTTCTTGCGGTCGGTGACGGAGAGGAAGCCCTCGGCATCGAGAGTGCCGATGTCGCCGGTCTTGAACCAGGCGTCGGGGGTGAAGGCGGCGGCGGTCTCCTCGGGCATGTTCCAGTAACCCTGAAACACGGAGGGAGCGCGAACCAGGATCTCGCCATCGTCGGCGATGCGGACTTCGACGTTGGACAGCGGGCGTCCGACGGTGCCGAGCTTGTGCGCACGGGGCGTGTTGAGGGCGATGACCGGCGAGGTCTCGGTGAGGCCGTAGCCTTCGTGGATGCGGATGCCTGCATCGGCAAACCACTCGGCGAGTTCGCGGCCGAGCGGGGCACCGCCAGAAATGTAGATTTTCACATGGCCGCCCGTGGCCTGGCTGATCTTGGAAAAAACCAGTCGATCGGCCAGTGTCCAGGCAAACGAGCTGGGGCGGCGGCCGGCCAGGATTTCCTGGCGATGCTTGCGGCCGAGCTGCAGAGCCCAGCGGAAGATCTTGTGCTTGAGGCCGGATTTGGTGAGCGCCTCGGCGCGGGCGCGGATTTTTTCGTAGACGCGCGGGACCGCGACAAAGATGGTGGGGCGGACCTCGGGCAATGCGGTGGTGAGTTGGTCAATTTTGGGACAATAAGCGACGGTGACGCCGCGGTAGAACATGGCGTAGTCAACGTGGCGGGCGGTGATGTGCGAGAGTGGCAGGAAGGAGAGGCTGACGTCGCCTGCCCCCAGGGGATAGTCGTCAAGCGAATGAACAAGGTTGGAGGCGAGATTTCCCTGGGTAAGCATGGCGCCCTTGGGAGTGCCGGTAGTACCCGAGGTATAGATGATGGTGGCCAGATCGTGGGGCGCGATGGCAAGCGCACGGGCGTCGAAATCGGCGTCGCGGGAGGCGGGACCGCCGTGCATGAGCCGGTGCATGGGGATGGCGTCCGGAACCCCGATGTAATCCATCACCACAATTTTCTCCAGCGTCGAGCCGGCCTGGATTGTCTGCAGTTTCTTGAATTGCTCTACGGTGGAGACGAAGGCGATGCGTGCGCCGGAATCGGCAATGACGAAGGCGCACTGCTCGGCGGTGAGCGTCGGATAGATGGGGACGACCACGCCACCGATCAGCAAGGCGCCGAATTCCGCGGTCGCCCATTCAGGACGGTTCTCGCTCAGAATGGCAACTCGGTCGCCCTTGGCAATGCCCCAACCGGCGAGCGCGTGGGCTACGCCGACGGCGTCGCGATAGAGTTCGCGGGAAGAGATGGGGATCCACTTGACCGTCTGCTTGTAAAGCATGACGCGATCAGAATGGCGGTCGACGACCTGGTAAAAAATCTCGTTGACGGTGCGTACACTCATACGGCGGGACAGCCTCCCAAGGCGCCAAAATTCGTTTGTCTCACCCGAATCAGATGCGATTCGTCCCAGAATTGGACCAGAAAGTGCGGGTTGCGACCCCAAATTTAGCGGGAAGCGCGCCCCTGGCGCAAGTTGGCGGAATGGAATGCGGGCCGTGAGCTGCAAGTTTCGAGTCCCAGCGTGGGCGAGAGCGAGAGCTGTCCCTGAATGCGTACCAGCGCAGCCTTTGTGCCGCTGCAGATTCGGGAAAAGTTGTGTAACCGGAGGTGACGCCGCGCATCTGGTGGGGAAGCAAGTTGCTGAGGGGTGAGTTGTGTCGAACCAGAGACAGGTGAGGTGGGGGCATTCATGAAGAAATCCGCAATCGCGGTTACTCTTGCGCTTGCAATGGCGGCGGGCCTGACGGCGCCGCTGCGCGCCGAGGACAAACCGGCGCCGCTGAAGCTCAAGGTCGGCGACATGGCTCCGGATTTCACGCTCAAGTATTTTGACGGCGTGGACGTGAAGGACATCTCGCTGCATCAGTTTCGCGGAAAGAAAAACGTGCTGGTGGCGTTCTTCGTGTTCGCGTTCACCGGCGGTTGAACCACGGAGATGCGCAACCTCCAGGCAAATTATAGAAAGCTGGAGGCTGCGGACACCCAGGTCGTGGGTGTGAGCATGGACAGCCCGTTCGCCAATAAGGCGTTTGGCGATTCGCTCGGAGCGCAGTTCCCAATTGCCAGCGACTGGTTCGATCAGGGCGCAACCACCAGGGCCTATGGGCTGTGGAATCCGAAGTACCAGGCCGCACGACGAGCCACTTTCCTGGTGGGCAAAGACGGCAAGATCGAGGAGATCCAGGCCGACCGGGAGGCAATTGATCCGACCAAGGTGGTGCAGGCGTGCGAGCGCAAGAAGAAAGGCTAGTTGCGAGTTCCGAGTGTCCTCCCCGGCGTTGCCGGCGATGAACTATTTCTTGGCAGAGGCGTTCGGCGGAGGAGCGTTGGGATTGGGCTGGCGGGGACTGAGGTAGATGACCTCGCCCGGACGGGCGTAGTGCAATTGCTCGCGGGCTTCCTTTTCGATGGCGGCGGGATCGGTCTTTAAGGCCTTGATGCGCTGCGACAGGGCATCGTTTTCCTTTTGCAGTTGTTCCACATCCTTCTGCAGGATGCGGTGTTCCGATCTTTTCTTCTGATAAACGATCATTCCGTTGGCGCCGAAAACCACGTGCAGAGCGAGCAGCACCGCTAGCAAAATGACCGCGGCGGTGGCAAGCTTGGTGCGGAAACCGTAGAGCATGTCGCCAGCGCGGCGGCCAAGGAAGAGCGCGCGCCGGGCGAGTCGAGCGCGTCTGCTATTGATCAGGATGGGCCGGTATTTCGCCGCGCGCTCTAACATTTCCATCATTCAAAAACCCATTGCTTGGTGGCGGCGCTGAGCTTCTCCAGATCCTCGGGGGTGCGCGCCTCGGTATAGACGCGTACCACAGGTTCGGTGCCGGAGAGGCGGAAGCAAACCCAGGAGCCGTCATCGAATACGAGCTTCACGCCGTCGGTGCGTACAACCTCGCGGACGGGACGACCGCCCAGTTCGCGAGGATCCTGCTTCGATTTGCTAGTGAACTTCGCTTTCACCTCGGGGGTCAAGCGGAAGTTCTCGCGGCGCGGATAGTAGGAACCAACTTTGACAAACAGATCGTTTAGTTGCTCGCGCAGGGAGCGGCCGCGGCGCGCCACCATCTCGCAGCAGAGCAGGCCGGCGAGGATGCCGTCCTTTTCCGGGACGTGATGCCGGATGGAAAGGCCGGCGGATTCTTCGCCGCCGATGGCGATCTTGTCCTGATCGATGAGTTCGCCGATGTATTTGAAGCCGACCGGAGTTTCGTAGAGCGGGACCTTGTGGTAAGCGGCGAGCGCGTTGATGAGGTTGGTAGTGGCGACGGATTTGCCAACGCCGTTGCGCCAGCCGCGGCTCTCGACCAGGTAATCGAACAGCAGCGCGATGATGTAGTTGGGTGAAATGAAAGCGCCGCCGCGGTCGAGGATACCGAAGCGATCGGCGTCACCGTCGGTGGAGATTCCAATGTGCGCGTTGGATTCTTTCATGGCGGCGCGAAGATCGGCCAGCAGGTGGTCGCCGGGTTCGGGCGCGTGGCCGCCGAAGAGAACGTCGCGATGGTCGTGGATGGTAACCACATTCACTCCGGCCTCGCGCAAGAGGCGGTCGGGATAGCCGCGGGCGGCGCCCCAGAGAGGATCGTTGGCGACGCGCAGGCCGGCCTTCTGGATGGCCGCAAGGTCGATGATCTCCTGGAGACGAGCAAGGTAGTCGGTAGCTACATCAATTTCCTGCTTCCGCGCGGGATTGCCGGCGGCCGCTCCGGAAGGTGCCTCAGTTTGATCGAGAGCCGCGATTTCGGCCTCGATTTTCGAGGTGACAGCGGGAAGGGCGGGCGCGCCGTCCGGGGTGGAGAACTTGATGCCGTTGTACTCGGGAGGGTTATGGGAGGCGGTGAAGTTGATGGCGCCGTCGGACTTGCTGCGGATGACCGCCCAGGCGATGGCGGGAGTGGGCGCTGGCTCGGGGATGACACGCGGGATGACGCCGTGGGCGGCAAGTATGTCGGCGGCGATGGACACCAGGGATTCGCCCAAAAAACGCGGGTCACGGCCGATAATGACTGCGGCGCCGGTTGCCTTTTTAGAAGCCACGTAGCGGGCAATGCCGGTGATGGCGCGGCGCACGTTGGCAAAAGTGAAATCTTCAGCGATGATGGCGCGCCAGCCGGAGGTGCCGAACTTGATGGGGACGGGCATGAGGGCTCCAGGAAGTCAGAAGCAAGTATTCAAAAGCAAGAAGTATGAACTCAAGCTCGATGCCGTACGCGGTCCGCGCAGTTTGATGCGGCGTTTGCGCGTGAGGAATTGTAAATGACCGACAAGAAGATTGTGCTGACGACGGCGGGCACGCGCGATGAGGCGGCAAAGATCGGGCGCGCGCTGGTGGAGCGGCGGCTGGCCGCATGCGTGAACCTGGTGGGGCCGGTGGAATCGGTGTACCGGTGGAAGGGCACGGTGGAAAGCGCGCAGGAATGGCTGCTGGTGGTGAAAACCACGGCGTCGGCCTGCGACCAGGTGCATGCGGCCATCCGCGATCTTCATTCCTATGAGCTCCCGGAATGCGTGATGCTGCCGATTGAAGGCGGAAGCGAAGAGTACTTGGCGTGGATTGGGGAAAGCGTGGGAATTGAGTAATTTGCCAATCGGGTAATTGGATGGCGTTCCAGGATGAGCGCGTCCTACTCGTGTTGCGCGCGGCGCTCCAGCAGCGCAAGCAGGTAGCTCTTCACGTTGGGTTCCAGGCGCGATTGGCTCAGGACATCGCGCAGAACCGGCGTGGGGAGCTTGTCGGCGAGGGCGATGGCGTGCGCCAGGGGCGTGCTGGCGTTGCGCAGCAGGGCAAGCTGGATTTCGCGGCGCAGCGACCACTTGGGATGGCGCAGGACGGCGTTGATGAACGGAACGGTGGTATCACGGTGCGCCAGCGCCTTGATGATCCACTCTTCGGTCATGTGGGGATTCTCGAGCGCGGCCAG
Source organism: Terriglobia bacterium (assembly GCA_963740615.1). GTDB lineage: Bacteria > Acidobacteriota > Terriglobia > Terriglobales > Acidobacteriaceae > JAIQGF01. The sequence continues at coordinate 547,731 of CAVUEZ010000008.1, read as the reverse complement.
CATAACGCGTTCCTCTGCATCGCAGAGCAGCGCGGCCGCCACACGGGTGGAGCCACGCTTGGCGAGCGTGATGCGCTCGCCGCTGGAGATAGATTCCAAGCGGCCCTTCAGCGCCTCTTCCACCGCGATTTTCAGGTCGGCGGCGATGCCGGGCAGGAGCGCGATCCGCATCAGTTCGAAAGTGTAGAGGTGGCGCACGATGGGCAGCGAGACGTGACGCGGCGTCCGCGGGTGCGCAACAATCGCCACGATCACCTTGCGGTGCTTGACCACGGCGCCGTTCTTGGCCAGTGCTTCCAGCGCCTGGTGCGGGAGGTCGCGGCGGGTGAGCAGCGCCAGGGCGAGTTCTTCGGTCAGATGCGGGCTGGCAGCAACGCCACGCAGCACCTCCGGATCGCGGCTGTGGACCGTTTGATCCAGCGGCCCAGCCTGCTCGGGAGCAGGGCTCATGCCGGCGCCAGAGCTGTCTGACATTAGCACTCCTCGTCGATCTTTGCTGCCAGACGCCGTGCCATCCAGAGCGCACCGGCGATCGGTTGGATGATGCGGAAATTGACCGCTGCATAGGGCCGCTCGGCGCGCAACTGCGCCCAGAAGGACCGCCGCACGAAGGCTGAGTGCGCAAACACTCCGCCGCCGATGGCGACACGAACCGGCTGCGGTTCGTCCCACAAGCGGGCGATCACCACGCCGGCCAGACGTACCAATTCTCTTCCGGCTTGATTGAGCAACTGCCGGGCAAGTTCGTCGCCGGAGCAGGCGGCCGACTCCACCGCGGGAAACAGGCGCGCGAAATCCGGCGCGGACGTGGCATTGGCCTTTTGCAGCAAGCCCTCAATGGAGTCCAGCCGCCAGGCGTCGAGCAGGGCGCGGAACAGGCTGGTAGGATCGGCGCAGTCGAGCGCGCGCATGAGGGCGGCGACCGCCGAGCGCCCTATCCAGGCGCCCGAACCTTCGTCGGAAATGGCCGGCCCCCAGCCGCCGGCGCGCGCAGAGTCGCCGTCGGCGTTGCGGCCAAACGCCACCGAACCGGTGCCGGAGATGACGACCACGCCGGGCAGGCCGGCAAAGGCGGCTTCCATGGCGATGACCATGTCGCCGACGACCTCCACCTCGGCAGGCACGAGCTCGCGCACCATGGCAGCGATGCTTTCCTTCACCGGCGGCACGGAGGCGCCGGCGATACCGACCACCACGGTGTCCACCATGTCCGGGGAGATACGCGCGGCAGCGCACGCCTTGGCGATGGCTTCGTGCAGGTTGGCGCGAGCTTCGTGCTCGCCAAGGCGAACCATGTTGCTCCCGCCGGCAACCGCCGAGGCGAGCACACGCTGATCGTCGCCCACCGCGCAGGTGGTCTGCGTGCCACCGCCATCAATACCCAGGTAGATGGCCATCAATGCTAAATATTTATCACGATGAGCCCGCCGGGAACGGGTTTTTGAGGACTAAGGTGGCATTTCGCGGATAATGGCGAACAAGTGCTCTCCGGATAAGGCATGGGACTGGACCGGCTGGATCTAATCATCATCGCGGTGTACCTGGCGGGGATCACCGCCTTCGGCATCAGCTTCCGCAAGCAACAGCGCTCGCTGCGCGATTACTTCCTGGCCGACCGCAACGTGCCGTGGTGGGCGATTGCGCTCTCCATCGTGGCGGCGGAAACCAGCACTCTGACCATCATCAGCATTCCCGGGCTGGCCTACGACACCAACTTCGGCTTCCTCCAGGTGGTGATCGGGTACCTGGTGGCGCGAGTGATTATCTGCGTGATCTTCATCCCCCAATATTTTCGCGGCGAGATGTTCACTGCCTATCAATTGATCGAGCGGCGCTTCGGCGGCCGGCTGCGGTCGCTGACCGCGGGCCTGTTCCTGGCAACCAGGGCAGCGGCGGAGGGGGTGCGCGTCTTCGCCGTCTCGATCGTGGTGGGAATCGCCCTGAGCGGGGCCCTGGGCGGCTTTTCGGAGTTGGGGCGCGACGTGGCGTCGATCGCCATCGTCACCGTGCTGACGCTGATCTACACCTTCGAGGGCGGAATGGCGGCGGTGATCTGGACGGACGTTCGTGCAGATGGCCATCTACATTGGCGGAACCTTGATCGGATTTTTCACGCTCGTGCACCAGGTGCCGGGAGGCTGGGGGACCATCCACCAGATGGCGGCGTCGGCGGGCAAGCTGCGGGTGTTCGATTTCGGGCTGCATTTCTTCCGCACCTACACCTTTTGGGCGGGAATTATCGGCGGGACCTTCCTGACCACGGCCAGCCACGGCACCGATCAACTGATGGTGCAGCGCCTCCTGGCGGCGCGCAACGAACGGGAGTCAAAGACGGCGCTGCTGACCAGCGGCGTCTTCATCCTGCTGCAGTTCTCGCTCTTTCTTGGCGTGGGCGCCAGCCTGTGGGTGTTCTACGAGCTGTTTCCACCGGCGGTGGCGATTACGCGCTCCGACCGCATTTTCCCCAGCTTCGTGGTCAACCAGATGCCGCACGGAATTTCGGGATTGCTGATCGCGGCCATCCTGGCGGCGGCCATGTCCAACCTGAGCGCGGCGCTCAATTCACTGTCGTCGAGTTCAATTGTCGATTTCTACCTGCGGCGGCGCCCGCACTCGACAGAGCGGCGGCGGATGTTTGTATCGCGCGCGGCAACCATTTTCTGGGGACTGGTGCTGTTCGCGCTGGCGATCGTTTCGCGGCGCGGTGGGCGCGTGGTGGAGGTGGGACTTTCGATCGCGTCGGTGGCCTATGGCGCGCTGCTGGGCGTGTTCCTGCTCGGACTGCTGACGCGGCGGGCGAGCGAGCGCGGGGCCATGGTCGGCATGGCATTTGGTTTTGCGATCGAGTTGTACGTCTGGCTGGCGACGAGCGTGCCCTGGACGTGGTACGTGATGATCGGCACCTGTATCACCTTCGCGGTCGGATACCTGGCGAGCCTGGCCCTGCCGATGCGCGAAGAAAGGGCGGAGAGGACAGGCGCTGATGGCTAACGCCGCCGCGAAGAGCACGGGCCTCGAACTGGCGCGCGACCTGACGGTCAGCCACGCGGGCTCGATCGTGGTGGGCACCATCATCGGCAGCGGAATTTTTCTGGTGCCGGCGGAGATGATGCAGGCGGCCGGCTCGCCGGAGATGGTCTACCTGGCGTGGATCGTCGGTGCGCTGCTCTCCATGTTCGGCGCGCTCACCTACTCGGAACTGGCGGCGATGAAACCGCAGGCCGGCGGTGAGTACGTTTACATGCGCGACGGGTACGGCCCGCTCGGCGGATTCCTTTACGCGTGGACCTATTTCGTGATCGCCAAGCCGGGATCCATGGCCAGCATTGTGACCGGTTTTGTGCGCATCCTCAGCAACCTGAACGTGCTGCAGTTCCTGGGCGAGACGCGCGCTGACGGCTGGCATCCAACGGCCCCCGGTCAGGCAGTGGCCATCGCCGCCATCGTCCTGATCAGTTTCATCAACTACATCGGCGTGAAGAAGGCGGGCGAGTTCCAGTTATTTTTCACGCTGCTGAAGGTAGCACTGATCCTCTCGATCGTCGCCATGGGCTTCGCTTATGCAAGAGGCGGGTTGGCGAATTTTTCGACACAATATTCGCTTGCGCCCGGTGGCATGGCAGGATTCATGGCGGCGCTGCTGGCGGCGCTGTGGGCCTACGACGGTTGGAACCTGGTGACCACCGTGTCGGCGGAAGTTCGCGACCCGCAGCGCAGCTTGCCGCGTGCCTTGATCGGCGGTGTCGCCATCGTCGCCGGGCTTTACATCCTGGTGAATGCGGCGGTGCAGTATGTTATTCCGGCCGGCCTGATCGCGCGTTCCACCAGTCCCGCGCTGGATGCGATCCGATGGACTGGCCACGGAATTCTGACCGTGGTTCTGGCCGCGATGGCTTTGGCAATGCTGGCAACGTTGAATGGCAGCACGCTGACCGGGGCGCGCGTGCCGTTTGCCGTAGCGCGCGACGGCTACTTTTTTTCCGGACTGGCGAAGGTGCACGAACGTTTCCGCACGCCGTCCACCGCCATCGTGGTGCAGGCGCTGCTTGCCATTGGGCTGCTGCTGTTCGCGGGCAGCTTCCGGCAACTGTTCTCACTGACGCTGTTCGCCGAGTGGTTGTTCTACCTGCTGGTGACGGGCACGGTGTTTATCTTCCGGCGACGCGGGCCGGACGCTCCCCGGCCGTACCGCGTGTGGGGGTACCCGGCGGTACCGGCGTTGTTTATTGCGGCGTCGGCGGTGCTGCTCTACTACACTTTCGTGGACAATGTACGCAATTCCCTGCTGGGACTGCTGGTGATGGCGGCTGGAATCCCGGTGTATTTCTTATTTGCCGGACGGCGCCCGCGAAGCAGCGAATGAACTCCATGGAGGTCAAATTACCAGCGGAACGCCGGCCGGCAGTTGCCCCTTGAATGTCGGCGAAGTTCAAAGTAGTTTGTTTCCGGCAAGGCACTCCCTCATGAAGGAGGCAGCCCTCATGAACAAGATACGAGTGGAAAAGCGGTCGAACGAGCGCGTGAAAACACGGGCCAATGTGAATGTGAAGGTATTGGACGACGGCAATGCCGATCTCGCGGCGCAATTGCGCGACGTCAGCATGCGCGGCCTGTACCTCTACCTGGAAAACAGGGTGGCCGAGGGATCGGCGCTGGAAGTGGTGCTGCCGCTGCCGCAAGGCCTGATGGTTGGCCAGGAAGATTGGATCCGCTGCAAGTGCCGCGTGGTGCGCGTGGAAACCAAGGGCGATAAGGACTACGGCGTGGCGGCCATGATCGAGGAGTTCGAGCCCCTGGAAGAAGCCAACTTGGCGCAGGCATGAGAGAAGCAATTGGCAGTTAGGCAAGCTCCGATCAGGAAAGGCCCCCCGTGCCAGCGACAGCGACGATCCTTCATGCGGCAGTGACGCTGCGCAACTGGCGTACGCGCTCGTAAACCTTCAAGTATTCCCTGGCCGACGCGCTCCAGGAAAAGTCCTTGCCCATGCCGTTGCGCATCAACGTGCGCCAGCTTTCTTGGTCGCGATAGGCCTGAAGCGCCAGGCGGAGGTTCGCCAGCAGGGCCTCGCCGCTGTAGTCGGTGAACTTGAAGCCGGTTCCCTTGCGCGTTTGCGGATCCCAATTTTCGATGGTGTCGTCAAGGCCGCCGGTGGCGCGCACCACGGGCACGGTGCCGTACTTCAGGCTGTAGATCTGGTTCAGGCCGCAGGGTTCGTAGCGCGAGGGCATGAGGAACATATCGGCGCCGGCCTCGATCTTGTGCGCGATCTTGTTGTCGTAGGCGACCTTCACCGCGAACTTCTGCGGAAACTGCTTGTTGAGGCGGCGGAACAGGTCTTCGTATTCCTTATCGCCGGCGCCGAGCGCGACCACGATCATGTCTTCTCGCGCCAGGCGGTCGGCGACCTGGGAGATCAGGTCAAAGCCTTTCTGCGCCGCAAAACGCGAGACGATGCCGATAAGAGGCAGCTTGGGATTGGCATTCTGCACGCCGAATTCGGCCAACAGGTCCTGCTTGCAGGCGGACTTGCCGCCGAGATCCTGGGGCGAGTAATGGGCGACGATGAACTTGTCGGTCTGCGGGCTCCACTCGTTGTAATCCACGCCGTTAAGGATGCCGGTGACCGTGCCGGCGCGCGCCTTGAGCACGCCTTCCAGGCCGAAGCCGTACTCGGCGGTCTGGATCTCCTGGCTATACTTCTTGCTGACGGTGGTGACGAAATCGGAAAAGACGAGCGCGCCCTTCAGAAAATTGATCTTGCCGTAGAATTCCAGCTTGTCGATGGTGAACAGGTCCCAGGGAAGCATGAGCAGCGGCAGGGTGTCGGGCGGAAACAGGCCCTGGTAGCCCATGTTATGAATGGTGAAGACGGTGGCCACGTCGCGCAGGGCGGGATCCTCGGCATAGACGCTGCGCAGCAGGATGGGCACCAGCGCCGACTGCCAATCGTGGCAGTGGAAGACCTCGGGGACACCCAGGACCTTGCAGCCTTCCAGCACGGCGCGCGAGTAGAGGGCGAAGCGCTCGGCGTTGTCGCGGTAATCGCCCAGGGGTGTGCCGTAAAGGGCGTCGCGGTCGAAGTAGGGTGGATAGTCGATGAAGTAGAATTTCACCCCGGAATGGGTGCCGCCGTCGACGATGGAACAGAAGCGGTAGCGGTCGTCGAAGGGGACGGTAATGCTGCGGACCACGGTGGTGGTCTCGGTGAGCTTGGTCTGCTTGTACTTCGGCAGGTAGACCGTGACCTGGTGGCCGAGGGCAGCCAGCGCCGGGGGTAGCGCGCCGACCACGTCCGCCAGACCTCCCGTCTTGGAGAAGGGCACGCACTCGGATGCCGCGAAGACAATTTTCATGCGGGAGATACCTCCGGCTGGATCAATTTCGTGGTGCTCGGTCTAATGGGTGATGTCATGCCTGAATCGGCCGAAGAAAGCGAAAGGCAAAGTCTAAATGGCAAGTCGAAACAGGGTCAATGCCGCCACCATGGAACCGCGCACAAGCCGCCGGCCCAAGCTGGGGCAGAACTTCCTGGCGGACCGCGGCGTGGCCGAAAAAATCGTCGGCGCGCTGGGCGATGTGGGCGACAGCACGGTGGTGGAGATCGGGCCGGGCAAGGGCGTGCTGACCGGATTGCTGGCGCGCCGGGCGGGAAAACTGATCGCCATCGAACTGGATCGCGTGCTGGCGGCGCAACTGCGCATGAAATACGCGGCGTGGCCGAACGTGGAAATGATCGAGGGCGACATTCTGAAAATCGACCTCAGCACGGTCTTGGGTCCGCGGCCGGGGGCGCTGGCTGGGCTCGCGCCCGCGCCGCCGAAGCCCGCGCAAGTGGTCGGCAACATCCCGTACTACATCACGTCGGAGATCCTGCTTCGGCTGTTCAGCTTTCACCCGTACTTCGACCGGATCGTGATCATGGTGCAGAAGGAGGTGGCGGACAGGATCGCCGCCAGGGCCGGCGGCAAGGAGTACGGGCTGCTGTCGGCCACGGCCCAGCTTTACGCGAAAGTCGAGAAACTGTTCACGGTTCCGCCCGGCGCGTTTGCGCCGCCGCCGAAGGTGCACTCGGCCGTGCTGCGGCTGACCATCGCGCCGCAGTTTGAGCGGCTGCGGGTGACCGAGGACGAGTTCATCGAGTTCCTGAAGCTGGGTTTCGGCCAGAAGCGCAAGACGCTGGTGAACAATCTGAAGTCGCGGTACGAGCCGGCGCTGGTAACGGCAGCGCTCAAAAAAGCCGGAGTTCGCGCCGATGCCCGTTTTGAGAGTCTGCCGCTGGAGAAGGCGGCGACGGTATTTCGAGCGTTGCACGGAAAAGAGCTATCGTAGTGGCGAGGTCTCGAGCATTCCACCGAGGCACCGAGCACACCGAGGCACATCGAGTGCGCATGATTCTGTTTTGGCCGCAATGATCCCGGCGTCTCTCGGTGCCCTCGGTGTCCCGGCGGTGAAGTTTCGACCTAAGACCTGAAGTTTGAGACCCCGGAGGACGTCATGGCAACATTCATCCGGCCTCCCGCGGTCGCGGGGCGTTTCTATCCCGGCAATCCTGAGAAGCTGTTGCAGGAAATCCGATCCTACACGGCAGTAGAGGGCGAGAAGCTGCGGGCTTTGGGTTGTGTGGCGCCGCACGCGGGATACATGTACTCGGGGCACATCGCGGGCGCGGTGTACGCACGGCTGGAGCTGCCCAAGCGGTTCCTTATCTTGTGCCCGAACCACACCGGGATTGGCCAGCCGCTGGCCACCATGAGCGAAGGCCGCTGGGAGACGCCGCTGGGTGAAGTGCCGGTGGATGGCGAGCTGGCGAGCGCCCTCAAAGAGGCCTTTTCGCAGCTCACCGACGACGCCGTGGCGCACAGCGCGGAGCACGCGCTCGAGGTTCAGCTCCCCTTCCTGCAGGCGCTGGTGGGAGAGTTCACGTTCGTGCCGATCGCGGTGGGAACCGGGCGCATCGACGCGCTGGAAGCGCTCGGCGAGGCGATGGCGCGTGTGATTGCCACCGAAGCACAGCCGACGTTAATGGTGGCTTCCAGCGACATGAACCACTACGAGTCCGACGCCATCACCCGGGTCAAGGACCATAAGGCGATCGACAGGATCCTGGCGCTTGACCCGCGCGGGCTGTATGACGTGGTCAAGCGAGAAGACATCAGCATGTGCGGTTACGGGCCGGCGGTCGCGATGCTGACGGCGGCCAAGCGCCTGGGCGCGAGTTCGGCACAGGTGATCAAGTACGGCACTTCCGCCGATGTTTCCGGTGATCGCGCCATGGTGGTCGGATACGCCGGAATCGCGGTCTGCCCGTAACTCACCGCCGAAACTTCGCCGGAGGTTCCTTCCGCTCCATGTGGACCGGCGGCGCGCTGGGCTGCACGCGCGGTGGCGGTGCGCTGTGCGCTGCCGGCGGCGGTGCGCTGCGCTGTACGCGAGGCGGCGGTGCGCCGTGCTGCTCGCGCGACGGCGGCGCGCTGGGTTGTGCTTTCGGCGCTGGTGCGTGGCGCTCGACGTGAGCAGGAGGCGTGCCGCGATCCACATTCACACGCGGAGCCTTGTTCACGGGCGGCTCGTGATCGGCCTCTCGCCTCCGCACATCCGGACGCGGTGCCGGCTTAGGTGACGGCGGAGCGGCCATGGGAGCTCCCGGATGAGGAGCGACCGCATGCGCGGGCACGCCGCCGCCACCCTCCAGCGGGACGCGCGGAGCGATACCGCGTTCCACCTTCACGCCCGCGGCGCCCGGCGGAATGCGTTCCCCAGTCGGCGCGAAAGCGGGATTGTGGATCACGCCTCTTTCTACTACCACCGTGGGATTGTGTGGTCTGCCTCTGACAATCACGGTACCCGGAGCCGGAGGCCGCGGCCGGTGGTAATTGGGGGGCGCATTGTAGACCGGTGGAATGGCATTCCAGGTGCGCCAGGCGCCGGGGCGCCAAGCCCAGCCGTAGCCGGACACGAACACCCACGAGCCGTAGCGGTAGGGAGTCCATCCCCAAGGATAAGTGGAAACCCACGTGTAGCCGAAGCCGGGATACCAGGCCCAGGCGCCATTGTAGAAAGGATCCCAGGCATAACCGACGCCAGCCGGACGCCACACCATGCCGTAACCTGGCCAACTCACCCAGGAGCCGTAGTAGTTCAGATCGCTCTGGCCATAACCGTAGGGCGATTGCGCATAGGAACTGGCCGAGTACTGCGACTCGTAACGCACGCGGTCGTTATCCCAGGAGTCCCAGGCCTCCGAGGCAATGTCTTTGGCCAGTTGGTAACGGTCCGGATCCTCCGCATCGAAGGTGAGCGTCTGGTCCTTTTTCACCCGCGCCTCTCCGGACGGGGCATGCACATCGAGCTCGCCTTTGAATACCGCCAGCTCAGGGTTGGCGCCGGTGAGATCCAGCCGGAAGCGAACATTGCGATCCAGGTCGATCTCGCGGCCGGAAAAGGCCACGCGGAATTCGTCATCGCCCTTGTGGCGGACGTTGAAGTACGCCACACCCTGGTCCACCTGCGCCGTGGTGACGCGCGCGCCCGAGGAGCGCAGGCCGAGCTGCGGAAAGCTTACCTGCGTGCCGGGCGTCAGGCGCAGGGTGCTGCCGTCCTCGAATTGGACCTCGGCGCGGCCGTTGTCCTGGGTGGCAATGGTCATGCCCTGGGTGATGGGCATGTTCATGATGGCGTTTTCGAAGCCGTCGCCGAGGGCGCGATCGATCTGCACCGGCCCCTCGACCAGGCTGAGGCGCACGATGCGGACTTGCGAATCCGCCGTGGCTGCCGGGGCGAGCACTAGTCCCGCCGCCAGCACGAGCAGCAAAGACAAACCGGCAACAATCCTCGGGCGCAGCATAGAAGAAGCCTCCATGGATGAATGCTACCTATTTGAACCCGGATTGTAGCGCCGAGTTGCACACCAGACGGGGCGCGAAAGCACTAGTACCTGCGGCGTTCCGGTTATGGCACTTTAGGCACGCGGCCCGTCATCCGCGCGGATTCAGCGGCAGGGTCGGCAGGAATTGCGGCCGCTGACGGCTATTGGTTGCTTGTTCAAAGGCATAGGCAAGCTTGAACAGAGTGGCCTCGCTCCACGCCCTTCCGAAAAACGAAATCCCCACCGGCATCCCGTCGATGAAGCCGGCGGGGACGCTGATGATGGGGTAGGCGGCAACCGCGGCGGCGCTGGAACTGCCGCCGGTGAAATGATCGCCGTTCAAAAGGTCGGTCACGCACGAGGGGCCGCTGGTCGGTGCCACGATGGCATCCAGTTTGTTCTTGTCCATCAGGGCATCAATGCCGTCAGCGCGCGCGAGCCGATGGTTGGTGTTCAGCATGTCGACATATTCCTTGGTGGTCAGCGGACCCTTGGCTTCAGACTGGATGAACAGGTCCTGGCCGAAGTAAGGCATCTCTCTTTGCTTGAACCTCTGGTTGAAATCGATAACGTCCTTCAGCGTGCGCACCTGCGCCTTGTAGCCCGGACGAGAAAGGTATGCGTTCAGGTCAGCTTTCAACTCGTACAGCAGGACGGGCAACTCGTTTTCGTCAAACTTGCCGAAGGTGGCAAGGTCGGCCGGATCGATGAGCGTGGCGCCTTGCGCCTTCATCGCCTCCAGCGCGGTATTCATCAGCGAATCCACCAGCTCGCTGAAGCCGAAGTATTTCCGCGCCACGCCGATGCGAGCCCCCTTCAAGCCGTTGGGACCGAGCGTCGCGAGGTAGGAGGAAGGCGCCTTGCTCTGCCCGGCGGCGGTGGCAGGGTCCAGCGGATCAGCGCCCGTGATTGCGGCAAGCAGGATGGCCGCGTCCTTGACCGTACGCGCCATGGCACCCGCGGTGTCCTGGCTGTGGGCGATGGGAACAATGCCGGCGCGGCTGACAAGACCTACGGTGGGCTTGATGCCAACGATGCCGTTGGCGCTGGAAGGACAGACGATGGAACCGTCGGTTTCCGTGCCGATGGCCACGGCGCACAAGCTGGCCGACACTGCGGCGCCCGAACCGGAGCTGGAACCGCAGGGATTGCGGTCCAGCGCGTACGGGTTCCTGGTCAGGCCGCCGCGCCCGCTCCAGCCGCTGGTGGAATGGCTGGAACGGATGTTGGCCCACTCGCTCAAATTGGTTTTTCCGAGAATCACGGCGCCTGCTGACCGCAGCCTTGCCACGACCGCCGCGTCGCGTGGCGGACGGGCGCCCACCAGCGCCAGGGAGCCTGCGGTGGTCATCATCTTGTCGGCGGTATCGATGTTGTCCTTGATGAGAACAGGGATTCCGTGCAGGGGGCCGCGAATCTTGCCGGAGCGCCGTTGCTGATCCAGGGTGTCGGCCATCGAGAGCGCGTCGGGATTGAGCTCGATGACGGAGTTGATGGCGGGGCCCTGCTGGTCGATGGCTTCGATGCGCGCCAGATACTTTTCCGCGATCGAGCGGGCCGTGTACCTGCCCGACTTCATGCCGTCCTGGAGATCGGCGATGGTGAGCTCATCCAGCTCGAATGAGCGGACCTGCGGGGCCGGCGTCGCTGATGTCGCTGCGATCACGCGCGCTCCGCCAAGCGCCGGCAGCACGGCCGTGGTCACTCCCCCGACGAAGCTGGTTCGCAGAAATTGCCTGCGGCTGGAAAGCTTGTTCTCGCGCGCCACCTGTATCTCCTTTCTTCACGGCGCCCGGCATGTTACGGCCCGGCGGAGAAGGCGTCAACGCGGGCGGCGGCAAGAGCTGTTCGGCGAGTTTCTATTGCGGGATTGCGGCGCGCGCCGCGGGATTGGACTTCACCAGTTGCAGCAGGTGCTCGGCGCGCCGCCGGCTGATGTTCATGACACCGGCGTCATCGAAAATCCGCTCCAGTTGCGGGGCCACTGCCTGGACCTCCTGCAACCGGTTGTTCCTGGCAGCGTCTTCCATCGCCCTGAGCTCCGCATCCAGTCCGAGGCGGTCGAAGCGGTACAGGTAGGCGAGCCGGCGGCCGAACTCAAGCGTGTTGCCGATGTTCTGGAAGATGGTGACCAGCTGCTGCATCTGCGGGTTGGTAGTGTAATTGAACTCGGTCAGGGTCTCGCGGTCGGCGTAGGTGCACTTCAGTTTCTTGGCGCCCATGTTCGCTATGCGGCCGCCGTGATACTCGTAATTGCCCTTGAAACATTTAAGCGCCCGGGTGAGCTCGAAGATGCGCTGGCGTGTCGGCTGCGATACCACGAACTGGGCCAAGTAAGGCTGGAGCGGGGCGGAGTCGGCCGCGGGCGCCTCGTCGGCGCGATAGGTGGCTTTGCCGTCCGGTTCGACGGCAATGGCATAGTGCGGCGGCGTCGCGCCGTGCAGGACGAAATCGAAGGCCACGATGGGAAGAGCGGGGTTCGCCGTGCCCGGTTCAAGCTTCGGAGTCTGGGCGAAGCTCCCGCAAGAGAGCGCGGCAAGGACGAGGACCACGGTCAGCCAGCGAATCATGCGCGATCAGTGTAATCGACGAATTGCGGAGTTTGCGAATGGAAGAATTTCGGCCATGACGGCAGAGTGAAAACAACCATCAATCCTCAAAATTCGGAAACTCGTACCTGGTTGAGATGCGTCGCGCGGAGTGCGCGTCAGCCCCGGGGCGCGGCATGGCGGCTGAGAGTGGCCGCCGTGTGCAGGTGGCAGATGGCGATGGCCAGGGCGTCGGAGGCGTCCTGCGGTTCGGGGGGAGAAGGGAGATGCAGCAGTCGCGTGACCATCTGCTGTACCTGGAACTTATCGGCCTTGCCATAGCCGACTACCGCCGACTTGATGGTCAGGGGCGCATACTCGGCCACCTCCAGGCCGGACGAGGCCGCTGCCAGCATGGCGACGCCGCGCACCTGCCCCAGCTTGAGCGCGGATTTCACGTTCACCGCGTAGAAGACGTCCTCGATGGCCACCGTGTCGGGGTGATGGCATTCAATGATGGCGCGCAGCCGGTTGAAGATCTGGTGCAGGCGCGAAGGCCACGGCTGCTTGGGATCCAGGCGGATAGCGCCCGAGGCAAGATGGCACAGCCCGCCCTGCTCGCCGTCCTCCACCACGCCGTAGCCGGTGTATTCGCCGCCGCAGTCGATGCCCAATACCCGCATGCAAGCGGAGTTTACATCAGGGACGCGAAAACAGGGTTCCGGAGTTCGCCGATGCAATCGGCTGAATCCGAAACCCTGCTTGTAGCAGCGATCCGTTCCTCTACTTCGCGAAAACCACGTCCACCCAGAAATTGGCGCCGGCGCCAGAATTGAACGGGAAAACGGTGCTCGTGCCGAAGGTGTAGACACCGTTCCCGCTGGCCCCGTTCACCGCGTGCAGCGGAGGGTTATCCCGCGCCTGGAAGAAGTACGTGGGATCGTAGCTGTAGCGGCCGCTGCTGTGATAGGAGACGACGTAAACCGTGCCCGCGCTGATGGCAACCGGAGAGGAGAAGAGCACCTGCTGCCATCCGGAGGCGGATTCGTTGGTGAAGGTCGCCTGCGCCAACAGTTGTCCGGTCATCGACCACAGGGTGCCCACATGCGTGCCGGTGTTGTTGGCAGACTTGTAGAAGCGGACGCCGTTGATGGTGCCGCTGGTGTCGGTGGTGAATCTCATGCCCAGCTCGAGCGGGGCGCCCGCACCCACATCCAAAACCTTCGGAACAGCCGTGTCCGGGAACAGGCTGAAGGTATCCGACGGCGGCGGCGGGGGCGGAGGTGGCGGAGGCGGAGGCGCTGAACCCGTCACGGTCAGAGTGGTCGACCCGCCGATTGTGCCTTGCGCGGCGCTGATCACGGAAGTACCCGCCGTCATGCCCAGCGCCAGACCCGAGGTGTTGATGCCGGCGACAGCCGATGTTGCCGATGTCCAGGTCACCTGCGAGGTGAGGTCCTGGGTGCTGCCGTCGGTATAGGTGCCCGTGGCGTGGAATTGCAGCGTCGATCCGGCGACCAGCGTCGGATTCGTGGGCGTGACCGCAATCGACTTCAGCGTGGCCTCACCCTCGGGCGTGGTGAACAGAACATCCACCCAGAAATTCGCCCCGGTGGCAAGCATGGGGAACGAACTCCCGGCACTGAAGGCGTACAGACCGTTGCCGCTCCTCAGCGCATGCAACGGAGGGTTGTCCACCAGTTGACTGCCGAAGTAGGAAAGGGTGTAACTGAAGCCCCCGATGCTGTGGTAGGAGACCACATAGACGGTGTTGGGCGAGATCGCCACCGGACTGGAGAACAGCACCTGCTGCCATCCGGAGTCGGTCTCGTCGGTGAAGGTTGCTTGCGCCAGCAGTTGTCCGCTGCTCGTCCACAGGCTGCCAACATGCGTGCCCACATTGCTGGAACCCTTGTAGAAGCGTACCCCGGCGACCAGACCGTTAACGTCGGCGGTAAACTTCATGCCTACTTCCAGCGGCCCGCCGCCGGCGGCGTTGACGGTGGCCGGCACATCGGTAGTCTGGAACAGCATATGGCTGTTGCCGGTTGGCGGTGGCGGCGGAGGCGGCGGAGGCGGCGGCGGCGGAGGTGGCGGCGTGTTCGTAGCGCTGAACACCACGTCAACCCAGAAATTCGCCCCGGACGCGGAGATGGCCGGAAACACACTGCCCGCACCGTAGCCAAACAGCCCGTTGCCGAGCGCGCCGCTCAAGGCATGCAACGGACTGTTATCCAGTTGCGAGCCGAAGAAATAATTCAGCGTGTAGCTGTAATAGCCGTTGCTGTGATAGGAGACAACGTAAACCGTGTTGGCGGTGATCGCCACCGGCGTGGCGAAGTTCACCTGCTGCCAGCCGGACGCTGTCTCATTCGCAAACGCCGCCTGCGCCAACAGTTGTCCTGTGCTCTTCCAGAGACTGCCCACATGGTTCCCGGCGTTGCCGGAACCCTTGTAGAAACGAACGCCGAGGATATATCCGTCGCGATCCGCCGTGAACTTCATGCCCAGTTCCAGCGGCGTGCCGGCGTTGCCGTTGGCGACGGCTGGCGTGTCGGTGCTCTTGAACAGCGTTGCTGTCTGGCCTTGCGCAACCAGCACGCTCGAAAGGAGCGCCAGCAGGCAAATGGCAATGAGAAGACGGCCGGTAGCACGCATAGCTGCACCTCTCCGGGGAAGTAGGTGGCCCGCCGCTAGGTTCGCGGTGGAACAGCAGAAAAGCCCGCCCAGAGTCGTACGGTAGTGCGAATCGAGGAAGATGTGAATTCTACGTTTGGATTAGCCGCGCGGATGGTAAGGAAATGGGAAAAGCCGCTCTTTACGCGGGGCAAACCCTAGGCGGCTAGTCCGGGCGGCTAATCCTGGCAGGCGCTCCGCGCCGGCTCGCCTTCGGCTGCTTCGGCAGCCGCGATCCATGGATGGAGACGGCCGGTAGCCATCAGCGCCGTCATACGAAAGTCGCTGAGAAACGACCACCAGGGATGTCCCCAAGTGGCGGGGCGGTTTCCCTCCACCAGCAGGTGGCCCGCCCAGGCAAGGCCGTAGCCGACGGGCAGCCACAGCAGCGCCCACCATGGGTGCCGCAGCAGCAGCGAAGCGACCACGATCAGCAATCCAAGTGCGGTGCCGCAGGCGTGCAGGCGGCGATTGGCGCGATTGCTGTGCTGCCGCAAGTAGAACAGAAAAAAATCGTCAAAGTTGCGGAATTGCTGGCTCATGCGTTGCCGGCAGCGCGTGTATCCGCTGGCCTTCCGGCATCCCCCACAATGAATGGCGGGATAGTACCTCAGGCCCTCGCCCTTGGAACGCACAAATGCAAGATTTCTTTGGGTTTACGCGTAGTCGTGGCACGACTTTACGCGGGCGCGAGGCATCGCCTGTTGCGAGTTCGGCGCCCTGGCAGCGCTCCGTAGGAATTAAGAACCAAGTCCTGCGACTCGTCTGCTGCTGTGTGCTCCCCGCCAACGCTTACGCCTCGCCCAAGGCGGGATTACACTAGGCAATTGCGCCTGCCGTTGCAGGCTCGCCGAGAGCGCCATGACCGCCATCAAGCAGCCGACTCCCTTCCCTGCCGAACTCGAGCGCCGCGATCCCGAGCGCGAGCGCGTGTTCGACGTCTTCCGCCGCTGGGGATACCTGCAGGCGAACCTGGACCCACTGGCACGCCGCCTGCCGCCGCTGCCCTTTCCCGAGCTGGACGAGCTGCGTGGACCCTACGCCGAAGAAGCGCGGCTCTACTATTCCGCCGCCATCGGGGCTGAGTTCATGCACATCCCCGACCGCGAGCAGCGGCGCTGGATCCAGCAGCGGCTGGAGGCGCCGGCGCCCGAGTCCGATCGTGCGCGCATTCTCGACCTGCTGCTGCGGGCGGAATTGTTCGAGCAGGTGATCCAGGCGCGTTACCTGGGCACCAAGCGTTTTTCGCTGGAGGGCGTGACCGCGCTGCTGCCGCTGCTCGACCGGATGATGCAGGACGCCATCGATCACGGCGCGCAACAGTCGGTGCTGGGCATGAGCCATCGCGGGCGCCTCAACGTCATGGCGCACATCGTAGGCGCGGCACCGGCCGACATTTTTTCGCGTTTCGAGGACGTGGACCCGCGCAGCGTGCTGGGGGGCGGCGACGTTAAGTACCACATCGGCGCCACCGGTGATTACCAGGCGCCCGGCGGCCGCAAGCTGCGCATTCATCTGGTCTCCAACCCGAGTCACCTGGAGGCCGTCGATCCGGTGGCCATGGGGCGTACGCGCGCCAAGCAGATGCGCCGCGGCGCCGGCGGCGTGGATGAGGTGTTCCCGGTCGTAATCCACGGCGATGCCGCCTTCGCCGGGCAGGGAATCTGGGCGGAGACGCTGAATTTTTCCGAGATTCCCGGCTACAGCGTGGGCGGCGCGGTGCACGTGATCGCCAACAACCTGATCGGCTTCACCACCGAGCCGGTGGAAGAGCACTCGTCGCGCCTTGCCGCCGACCTGGCCAAGCGCAACGCCATTCCCATCTTCCACGTCAACGGTGAAGATCCGGAGGCGGTGGTGCGCGTGGGGCGCATCGCGCTCGAATACCGCTACACCTTTCATCGCGATGTGGTGGTTGACGTGATCGGCTACCGGCGCCACGGCCACAGCGAGGTGGACGATCCTACCATCACGCAGCCGCTCGTCTATCGCCGCATCAAGGATCATCCGCCGCTGTGGCGGCTGTATGCGGAGCGGATCGGCGCCGATGTGGGCGCGCGCGAAAAGCAGGTCCGCGACGAACTGGCGCGGGAGCAGAAGCAGGGCGCGGCGGCCACCAGGCAGCCGGTGCTGGCTCAACTGCCGGAGTACTGGTCGCCGTACAAGGGCGGTCGATACCAGGAGGAATATGAACTGAAAACCGGCGTTGGGCCCGAGGAGTTGGGGCGCACAGCCGGGGTGATCGGCAGCGCGCCCGCCGGATTCCACGTTCATCCGAAGCTCAAAAAGCTGCTCGAACAGCGTCGCGAGATGGGCGCCGGCAAGCGTCCCGTGGACTACGGCATGGCCGAGGCGCTGGCCTTCGGAACGCTGCTGCAGGCGGGCACGCCGGTGCGCCTGAGTGGACAGGACAGCCGCCGCGGCACCTTCAACCAGCGCCACGATGTGCTCATCGACACCGAGAACGGCGACGAGTACATCCCGCTGCAGCACATCTCGGCGGGGCAGGCGCGCTTTGAGGTCTACAACTCGACCTTGTCCGAAGCCGGCGTGATGGGCTTCGAATACGGCTACAGCCGCGATTATCCGGAGACCCTGACGCTGTGGGAGGCGCAATTCGGCGATTTCGCCAACGGCGCGCAGGTGATCATCGACCAGTTTGTGGCCGCCGGCGAGGACAAGTGGGGGCTGCTTTCCGGACTGGTGCTGCTGCTGCCGCACGGCTACGAAGGCCAGGGGCCGGAGCACTCCAGCGCGCGCGTCGAGCGTTACCTGCAACTGGCGGCGCGCGACAACATCCAGATCGCGCAGCCCTCAACCGCCGCACAGTACTTTCACCTGCTGCGGCGGCAGGCGCTGCGGCCCTGGCGCAAGCCGCTGGTGGTGTTCACTCCCAAGAGCATGCTGCGCCATCCCGATGCGGCTTCCCCGCTGGTGGAGTTCTCCGCGCCTGGGTTTCATAGCGTGCTCGGGGACAGCACGGTGGCCAATGCCGCGCGCCTCCTGCTGTGCAGCGGCAAAATCGGCCACGAACTGCGCGAGGAGCGCAAGCGCCGCGGGGACAGCTCAACCGCGGTCGCCTTCCTGGAGCAGATGTATCCCTTCCCGGAAGTCGAACTGCAGGCCGAACTCGACCGCCACGGAAGCGCGCGCGATATCGTGTGGGTACAGGAGGAGCCGGCCAACATGGGCGCGCTGTGGTTCGTGATGCCGCGGCTGCGTCGGATGGCGCGCGGCCGTCCGCTGCGCTCGGTGAAGCGCTCGGCGAGTTCCAGCCCGGCAACCGGCTCCGCCAAGGCGCACGCCCTGGAGCAGAAGACGCTGCTGTCCCTGGCCTTCGCGTGAGTCACCCGTCGCTGACGCTGCTCAGCCGGAAACGAAGCGAGGATCTGCCGTTTGACAGCCTTGGAACAGATCCCTCCTCTCGCTTCGCTGGGCCGGATGCAACCGGCCGATACTATGGATCGGCGAAATCCCTTGCTGGTTACAACTTTTTACATCCGGCGTCGTCGTTTTCCGCTCACTTGCGGCGCCGGCTTTCGTTTAAAGTGGTGCCGGATGTCACATTGGGGTGAGGCGTACATCTAACACCTGCCGCCAACGAGCGCCCCTGCGCCCATTCGCATCCACACCACGGAAGATGGCCGAACTCGGCAAATCACTCAATAGCGTTCATCTGAACCGCCCGCCCGCCCGCCTGAGCGCGTGGGCGCCGCTGCGCGAGCCTCTATTCCGTTCGCTGTGGATTGCCGCCCTCATTTCCTACACCGGCACCTGGATCCAGAACGTGGGTAGCGGCTGGCTGATGGCCTCGCTCACCATGTCGCCGCTCATGGTCGCGCTGGTGCAGGCGGCCAGCAGCCTGCCGGTGTTCCTGGTCATCCTGCCCGCCGGCGCGCTGGCCGACATGCTGGACCGCCGGCGCCTGCTGCTGGTGACACAAACCTGGATGGTATTGGCTGCCGCCGCCCTCGCCGTGCTGACTCTGGCCCACATGGTCACCCCCTGGCTGCTGCTGGTGTTCACCTTCATGCTCGGCGTGGGCGCGGTGATGAACGATCCGGCCTGGCAGGCCATCACTCCCGAGGTGGTTTCAGAGGAGAACTTCGCCGCCGGCGTGGCCTTGAACTCCGCCGGCTACAACGTGGCGCGCGCCGTCGGTCCGGCGATCGGAGGTGTCATCATCGCCGTGGCCAGCTCCGGCGTGGCTTTTCTGGTGAATGCCGTCTCCTTCTTCGGCGTCATTTTTTTTCTCTACCGCTGGAAGCGCCGTCCGCATCTGCCTCCCATGCCGCGCGTGCGCGTTCTGCACGCCATGCAAGTCGGGTTCGAGTACGTGCGCCACTCGCACGAGGTGAAGGCGGTGCTGGTGCGCACCGCGGTGTTCAGCTTCTCGGCCAGCGCGCTACTGGCCTTGCTGCCGCTGATTGCGCGTCCTTTTGGCTCCATCGGCTTCGGCGCGCTGCTGGCATGTTTCGGCGCGGGCGCCCTGGGCGGGGCCGTGGCTCTCCCCGCGCTGCGGCGAATCATGACGGTCAACACGCTGGTCGTGCTGGCCACCGTCTTGTTCGCCGCCGCTACCCTGCTTTCCGGCCGTGTACAAATGTTCGCCGTGCTTTGTCCGGTGTTGCTGGTGGGCGGCGTTGCCTGGATTGCGATTGTCGCCAGCCTCAACGTGTCGGCGCAGACCATGTCGCCCGCCTGGTTGCGCGCCCGCACCCTCTCGATTTACCTGCTGGTGCTGCAAGGCGGAATGGCGGCGGGAAGTACCGCCTGGGGCGCGGTCGGCGAGCGCTGGGGGATTCCGCTGGCCATGTTGTTCGCCGCCGTCGGCCTGTTGGCCGGACTGGCCACCATGTGGCACTTCCGCTTGCGCGTCGAGGGCTTTGCGTTTCCCCCGGCGGGCACCAGCGAAACCATCACTTAGGATTTCGGGCCAGATTCGTACGTTCAACCGATTTGCTGATTGCCGGCATGGGGCCGGTGTTCAATCAGGCAGATCACCCCGTTCACCGGATCGCCAGAAGCGAAGACGCGAAAGCGAAGACGCCGAAGACGAAAGAGAGAGCTTATGAAGAAACTACTTTGCCTGCCGTTTCTTGCCTTGTTGTGGATCACCATGGCCGCCGCACAGCCTGCGCCCCAGCAGGCTAAGCCGAAAACACCGCCGCAGGCCCCCACCATCACTTCTATCCTGGACCACACTCTGAAAGGCGTGGAGGGCGAGTTCGTACTTGCCGCCGACGCCATGCCCGAGGACAAGTATTCCTTCGCTCCCACCAACGGCGAGTTCAAGGGCGTTCGCAACTTCAGCCAGCAGGTGAAGCACGTGGCCGCCGCCAATTACCTGATTGCCGCCGCCATCCTCGGAGAGAAGCCGCCAGTCGATCTTGGCGGCGGAGAAAGTGGCCCGGATTCAGTGAAATCCAAGGCGGACATCATGAAGTTCTTGAAGGATTCGTTTGCCTACGCGCACCGCGCCTACGGCACCATTAACGAGAGCAACGCCAGCGGGCAAGTCAAGAGCCCATTCGGCCCCGGCAAGGCGACGCGCCTCGGGCTGGCCGTTCTCGACGTTGGGCACTGTTTCGACCACTACGGGCAGTTGGTGGAATATCTGCGCATGAACGGGATCATTCCCCCGGCAAGCCGGCGTTAGCGGTTGTGAATCGTGCCTTGTGAGTTGCGGCGCGTGTCGTGAGCGATGAGCCGGCCGGCTCATCGCTCATATCACGCAGGCGTGCGCTAATGCGTCCCCAGCCGGTACACCACGCCGAACGACAGGCGCGGCGCAGCCGCCAGCCACCTTTCTACGCCGCCTCGCCCTCAGCGTGGGTTGCAAGACCCGGACCCGTGAGTTAACGTTTGAGGTTGACTGTTTCTCAGCCACCGCATAAGGAGGCGCGCTGCGATGGCTCCGCGCCAGCAGACCACGGTTCCAGACCTGTCTCCGCTGAAGATCGGAGAGCACGACCGCGCCGGCTATGGCGGACGCAAGCCCTTGCTGTGGATTCTTGGAACCGTCGCCGCCCTCCTGTTGGTTTCTGTCCTGATCTTCGCTCTCCGCGAGAAGGCGCCCGCGGTGCAGGTGGCCACCGTGCACGCGGCCAATGCGGACACCCAGCCTGCGCTGCTCAATGCCAGCGGCTACGTCACTCCCCGCCGGCGCGCCACGGTGGCGGCGAAGATCACCGCTCGGGTTATCAAGATGAACGCCGAAGAGGGCATGAGGGTAAGGAAAGGCGAGGTGCTGGCGCTGCTCGACGAATCCGACGCGCGCGTCCGCCTGCAGTCCGCCGTCGCCGACCGCGACGCCACCTCAGCCTCGCTTAAGGACCTGGAAGTGAACCTGGCCAATGCCGATCGCGAATTGAGCCGCACCCGCGAACTCAAGCTGGGCGGCGTCACCAGCCAGCAGGCGCTCGATCTGGCCCGCACCACCGCTGATAGCTATCGCGCCCGCATCGCCTCTACCAGGGAGCAGGTTCTCGCCGCCGATGCCCGTATCCGCGTCGCCCAGCAGGATCTGGACAACTGCATCGTGCGCTCCCCTTTTGCCGGCATCGTCGTCTCCAAGGACGCGCAGGTGGGCGAGATGGTATCGCCCATCTCGGCCGGCGGCGGCTTCACCCGTACCGGCATCGCCACCGTCGTGGACATGAATTCCATCGAGACCGAGGTGGATGTCAACGAGTCCTACATCGCCCGCGTCCAGCCCGGCCAGCCCGTGGTCGCCACCCTCGATGCCTATCCCGACTGGAAGATTCCCTCGCACGTCCGCACCATCATTCCCACCGCCGACCGGCAGAAGGCCACGGTCAAGGTGCGCATCTCCTTCGACAAGCTTGACCCGCGCATTCTTCCCGACATGGGGGTGAAGGTCGCCTTTTTCAGCAACCAGCCCATGCAGGCGCAGGTGGCGGGCGTGCTTGTTCCCAAGGCGGCGGTGCACGCCCAGGGCGGTCAGCAGGCAGTGTTTGTCTACAAAGACGGGCGGGTCGAGCGCCGCGTCATTCGCCTCGGCGAAATCCGCGGCGACGATCAACTGGTGCTCGCCGGTTTGGCCGATGGCGATCAGGTTGTGGTCGGCGCGGCCGGCAAGCTGCGCGACGGCGGCCGCGTGGAACTCAAGCCATAGGAGAAGCGGATGGTCAGGGTTGATGGTGGTGGCAATGGCGCCAGCCTGGTGCGGGTGCGTGGGCTCGACAAGAAGTACCAGCGCGGCAGCGAGGAAATCCACGTCCTCCAGGGGCTCAACCTCGATGTCGATGCCGGCGACTTCGTCGCCTTCATGGGGCCCAGCGGCTCCGGCAAGACCACCCTGCTGAACCTGCTCGGCGGCCTCGACCTGCCCAGCGCCGGCAGCATCACCGTGGCCGGCGACGAGATCACCCACATGTCGGCCGGCAAGCTCACCGCCTGGCGTGCACGCCATGTCGGCTTCATCTTCCAGATGTACAACCTCATCCCGGTGCTCACCGCCTTCCAGAACATCGAACTGCCCCTGCTGCTCACCCGGCTCTCCAAGGCGGAGCGCCGTCAGCACGTGGAAGTCGCCCTTCAACTGGTCGGCCTCGGCGACCGCATGAATCACTTCCCGCGGCAGCTCTCGGGCGGACAGGAACAGCGCGTCGCCATCGCGCGCGCCATCGTCGCCGACCCCACCTTCCTTCTCTGCGACGAACCCACCGGCGACCTCGACCGCAGGAGCGCCGACGAGATCATGGACCTGCTCGACCGCCTGGTCCGCGAGCACCGCAAGACCGTTCTGCTGGTCACCCACGATCCCGTCGCCGCCCAGCGCGCCCGCGTGGTGCTCCATCTCAATAAGGGCGTGCTCGAGGAAGCCCGCGGGGCCGAGGGCGCGCGATGAAATACCGCCATCTCATCTTCGCCAACCTCTTCCGCAAGAAGATCCGCACCACGCTGACCATCGGCTCCTTTGCCGTCGCCCTTTTTCTGTTTGGGCTGCTGGCGGTGGTGCATGGCGCCTTCAACCAGGGCCTGGAGGTCGCCGGCGCCGACCGTCTGGTGGTGGTCAACAAGGTTTCCATCATCCAGCCGCTGCCCATTTCCTACAAAGAGCGCCTGCTGCGGATTCCCGGCGTCAAGGCAAGTGACCCACGCCAACTGGTTTGGCGGCGTCTACCAGGACGAGCGCAACTTCTTCCCCCAGTTCGCCATCGACACCGAAACCTACCGCCAGATGTTTCCCGGAGTTCCTCCTGCCCGGCGAGCAGTGGAAAGCCTTCGTCGCCGACCGCGAAGGCGCCATCGTTGGCGACGACCTGGTCAAGCGCTTTCACTGGAAGGTTGGCGACCGCGTTCCCATCAAGGGCACCATCTTCCCCGGCACCTGGGAGTTCAATATTCGCGGCATCTACCACGGCAGCCGCCAGGCTGACGACACCACCCAGTTCTGGTTTCATTACAAGTTGCTGGAGGAGCGCCAGAACCAGTACTGGCACGGGCTGGTGGGCTGGTACACGGTGCGCATCGACAATCCCGACCACGCGCTTCGCATCGCCAAGGCCATCGACGAAAGCTTTGCCAACTCTCCCTGGGAAACCAAGACCGACACCGAAAAGGCCTTTGCCGCCTCCTTCATCAAGCAGGCCGGCAACATCAGTTTCCTGATGATGAGCATCGGCGCGGTGGTCTTCTTCACTCTCCTGCTGGTCACCGGAAACACCATGGCTATCGCCGTGCGCGAGCGGGTGCGGGAACTGGCCGTGCTCAAGGCGGTGGGCTTCTCCGACCGGTTCGTGCTCGGGTTGGTCCTGGCGGAGTCGTTGTTTCTCGCCGCGCTGGGCGGTGCCTTGGGCGTGGCGCTGGCCAAGCTCCTCACCTTGAACGGCGATCCCACGCGCGGCATGTTGCCCTATTTCTATCTCCCCCTGGGTGCCGCCGTTGCCGGACTGGTTCTGGCCCTCGCCGTGGGCGTGGCCGGTGGAATCCTGCCCGCAGTCTCGGCCATGCGGCTCAAGGTGGTTGACGCCCTGCGGAGGGTATGACGATGGCCATCCCGCTCAGTTACAACGTCCGCAGCCTGCGCGTGCGCTGGACCTCGACCGTGGTCGCGGTGCTGGGCATTGCCGGAACCGTCGGCGTTTTCGTCGCCATGCTCTCCCTGGCCAAGGGATTCAAATCCACCCTGGTCTCCTCCGGATCGCCGCGTAATGCCATCGTGCGCCGCGCCGGCGCCACTTCGGAGATGGAGAGCGCCGTCTCCATGGAGAACGTCAAGATCATTGAAGACGCCCCCGGCGTGGAGCGCGCCGCCGGCGGGCCCCTGGTCAGCCCGGAAGTCGTGGTGGTCGCCGCCTTCCCGCTCCGCGCCACCGGCACCGACGCCAACGTCCAGGTGCGCGGCGTCTCCCCCAAGGCGCTGGAAGTTCGCGACAATATCAGGATCGTCGCCGGGCGCATGTTCCATCCCGGACTGAACGAGCTGATCATTGGCCGCTTCGTCGCCCAAACCTATGGCGGTCTGGATCTCGGCCGCACCGTCAAGTTTGGTGGCGGCACCTGGAAAGTGGTGGGCGTGTTCGACGCCGGCGGCAGCGCCTTCGATTCCGAGATCTGGACCGACGCCGCCATCCTCAAGGACGTTTACAAGCGCCCGCCCGGCAATTTCCAGTCGGTCACCGTTCGTCTGGCTTCCGCCGGCGACTTCACCCGCTTCAAGGACGCTCTCACCTCCGACCCGCGCCTCTCGGTGCAGGCGGATCGCGAGATCGAGTACTACGAGCGGCAATCGCGCGCCATCACCCGCCTCATCCTCGTGCTCGGCACCATGGTCGGCATCGTCATGGGCGTGGGCGCCGTTTTCGGCGCGCTCAACACCATGTACTCCGCCGTCGCCGAACGCAGCCGCGAGATCGCCACCATGCGCGCCCTCGGCTTCGGCGCCGGTAGCGTGGTCACCTCGTTCCTCTTCGAATCCCTCTGCATTGCCCTGATCGGCGGACTCGTTGGCTGCGTGGCTGTCCTGCCCCTCAACGGGCTCACCACCAGCACCATCAACTGGCAGACCTTCTCCCACCTGGCCTTCGCCTTTCGCATCACACCTCCGCTGCTTCTCGGTGGATTGCTTTTCGCCCTGCTCATGGGAGTCGCTGGCGGCGTCCCTCCGGCCGTGCGTGCCGCCCGCGCCCGCGTGGCCGTCGCCCTGCGCGAACTGTAATCGTCCGTGATCTCATCGTTTCGGCTGCATTTCACGCGAAAAGCGCCAAAATGAATGTCGCAGCCAGGAATCCGGCGCCGGCGGCGAGCAGTATGGACGCGAGCATCAAGAAACGGTGACATCTCAGAAACAGCATCGTTCGAAGGTTCAACTCCCTGTTGAGTTCGCCAGGATATTTCGCATCGTCCATTGTCAGAAGCTTGATGACTTGCAGGTGATGAAAACGCGGCCCCTCCCGCATAGAACCGATGTAGCAGCGCGAACCCAGCGCATGCCGCAAACGCAATGATGCTCCCGGACAGGAGCGCTTTGAGCCTCGCTGTGTTGAAAACCACGCTGCGAAGCGCCGGCAGTTGCGCCATCAGGAAGCCGACCACCGCAATGCCCGCCAGTGCCAACCTGAGCAGTTCGGCCGAAAACTGCATGGACCGATCATGCAAGTCGAGGTCCGCCCGATAGCAGCCCTCCGGCACTGCAATTCGACCCAGCTCACGCTCAAGTTCTCCTGTCTTCTCCGGCTTCAAACCTTCTGCAACCATAGCCGTTCTCCTCCGCGAGGGTGGTCCACTCGAGCCCTCTCTTCACTTCGCCTTCGCTGCCGAGGCCCTCTCCGCTTGCGCCTTCACCTGCAGCAGCACTCGCCTATGAATCCTGTGGACGATGTAGTCGGACCATATCCGCCAGTACGACTGCGGCCAGAAATAATTCTGGTACCACGTTGTTCCCTCCAGGCGCGTGTGCCCGCCGGGAAGTGGCGTCAGCAGGAACTGCCCATGACGCGACCGCATGTAGTCGTGCGCCAGATGCGGTGGCGTAATCTCCCACGGGCTCAGCTCCCGCATCGCCATCGGCTGTGCCGCCACGTCGAACCCCAGCCGGCGCCCTTCATCCCATGTCGTAATCGGCTCGACAAAATCTCCCGTCGAGAAACGGCAGTACCGCACCGCACCCACTCCGTGGCCGTGAATCTCCGCCGACGTGGGGTACGCGATCCCTGCCCGGAACAGCAATTCCCGCGGTGAGGATAGCGGTGGAAACGAAACTACGTCTTCCCAAACCACCTCCGCCGGCGCATTGATCTCCACTGCGGTGCTGACCGCCTGCAGCGGCGGTCTGAGATTGATGGCATGCTCCGCCAACATCGCCAGCGGCAGCATTACCAACGCCGCCATGGTCGGCGGCGCTTGCAGCCTCTGTCGCCGGGCGATAAGCCACGCCAGCAGTGCACCGGCAATTGACGGCGGGATCGCCAGCGGCAGCGCCATCAGCAGGCACCCTAGTCCTTCATAAGCGGAGCCAAACAGGACAATACCCAACAGCAGAATCGCGAACGTTCCCACCCCCATCGTCGCTTCCCAGGTCCGCCGCTCCCGGTGATTGAAGATCGCCCCTGATACGAAGCCGGCCGAGAACGGCACGCCGAGAAACAGGCCGAAACCGTAGCGGTCCAGGCCCGACACGCTCAGCACCACGAACCCCAAGGCAAGGACTATGGAGAGCAGAACACCGAGCGCCGCGCTGCTCATCGCCTCGTGCGCGGTGTCGGCGCGCCGCGCGTCAGATGTATCGCCTTCCGCCTCCGGCAACAGGCACAGCACCAGAAAGAACAGAAGGTTCACCACCGGCGCGAAAAACAGGAATACCCACGACGGCTTGCGGCCCGCTGATCGCAGGCGGCGCAACGTCAGGGCAATGCCGGCCCAAAAGAACGGGAGTGCTACCGCCCACAGCGCAACGAACATGTCCCGATTGCCCGTTCCGAAGATGCTCCCTCTCGTGCTGAGGAAGTAGTCCCAGATCCTCCAGTGCTGGCCGTAGAGAGATGCGATGTGCCGGTCAATGGCATATTTCACCAGCGTCAGAACAGCGCCCGCAGCAAAGTACTGCCCGCGCGTCACCGTGCCGCTCCACGTAAAGAGCCAACCCAGCAGCCGTAAAGGGCCGAACTGTCTGCTCATCGCGTTTCTCCAATCGCGACTGGGTTGCCTCACCCTTATCGCTCCCTGGTTTGGAGCGATAGGGTGGGCTCACTCAGCCCGGCCTCGCGTAGCACCCCGAGCACCTGCCGCCGCAGCGGGCGCAGCAGTGGCAGCTTCGCCAGCCCCAGTACCCGCGCCACCAGCCCCACCGAACCGTCAATCAGCTTCCGCGTGCGCTGCGCCCCCGGTGTCGCGTCGTAAAGAAAAAACAGCAGGATTCCCATGTGCATCGCCCACAACAGCATGGGAAGAAGTTCGGCCAGGTCGGCGGGCAGCCGTTCCGGCTCGATCACCCGCCGGAACACCTTCATGCACTCCGTGCGCAGCCGCCGTGTCGCCTCGCCCAGGAACGACAAGGGGTGGTCCGGGTCGCCCGTGTAGCGGAATAGCGCCCCCAGCAACTTGCGGTCGTCCTGCAGAATGTCAATCTTGGTCTGCAGCACCGTCGCCAGCCGTTCCCGCAGCGTTCTGGCGCGCGGCAGTTCGTCTTCCAGCATGGCAGCGTGGCGCGCCTGCACCTCGTTGTAGTAGGCGGTCACCAGCGCTTCCTTGCTGGGAAAGTAGTAATACGCCAGCCCCAGCGCCACGCCCGCACTGGCGGCTACTTCACGCATGGTGGTCGCGTCGAAGCCGCGTTCGCGGAACAACCGCAGCGCTTCCCTCAGGATCTGCTCCTTGGCTGCCTCGCCCTTCGCCGACTTCTCCGCTGTCTTGAACATGTTCAAAAATCTAGGGGATGCGCTCACGCTTGTCAATCAAAATATTGAACGCGTTCAAGATGTCGCTCGCCGTGGCTCACGTACCCACACGACAACCTGTCCTCCGCCGAGCCGCTACCCCGAGTGAAGCCCCGCTGGCTACGGCTGATGTAGACGCCCAGAGGCCGACACCTGCAGCGCTTGCTTGGGCAAGAAAGGTGCGCCGGGTCGCCATCTCAACCTCCTTTACCTCGGGGGGTTCGGACGCCCATTGGACCACGGGTCGTCGCCAGCCGTGATCATCGGCGGCGCGCCCTCAATAGTTCAGGTTGAAGCTGATCAACTGGCCCATGACGCCGATCCATAGGACTCCAACCAGCGCCGCCGCGACGGCGACGGTCCAGATGCGCGAAAGCCATGGAGCCTTGGCTTTGAACATGCGCCAGGCGATCCAGACGCCCACACCGCCCGTCGCGATGGCCAACAGCCCCGCGACCTGCAAGGTCCGCACCACCGGATCGAGTGCGGACCCGTAGACCTGTAGGTCGGTCTTCAGGACCGGCTGCAGCACCAGGAACCAGCCACCGAGGTAGAGCAGGTCGATGACTGCTGCCACCCGCGCCAAGAGGCGTAAACGCCGAACCTCCCCCGGGACTCCGCTCGTGGCGCGATCGGCGCGCCTTAGGAGCGCGGACAGCGGCCACAGCAGGACGGTCCAGAGCAGGATGGCCAGGGATAGGAGGAACACGGCTACGTTCAGGGATGCCGAGCGCAGCGGTGGAACCGACTGCAGCACCGAGGTGGGATCCTCGCTGCCGATCACGGTCTTGACGCCAGAGACGCGTGCGAGGGCGAGTTGGCGCCTCCCGCCGGCCTCGCGCCAGAGCTGCGGCCCGATTTCGCGGTACTTCTTCGGACCCCTCCCCCCGAAGCCCGGTCCGTTGATCGTGCCGTCCGGGTTGGCGGTGATCGAAGACTGCTGCATCAAGTAGAAGAGGCTGATGAAGCCGTGCTCGACGCGGCGCGAGCTCTGATAGCGTCCGGCGATCTCCAGGGCGTCGCGGCGCGCGTTCGCCAGCGTCGGCGGCTCAGTCGATGGTGGAGCTGGGAAGTAGCGGTCCATGAATCCCTCGAACAGCGCCTGGCGCAGCCCGTAGACGGCGTCGTCCTTGCCGCGGCTGTTGAAGCTGTAGAAGATCCCGACGTGTTCCCGGGGCAGGAGTTCTAGCTCGGTGTGGAACACCACGGTGTCGCCTCCGTGGCCGATGACGGTGCGACCATTCCAGGTCTGGTAGAACATGCCGTGTGCGAGAGTGGCGAACCCCGGGAGCCCGGCTTCGGACGGCCTTTGCATCAGGTCAGCGACCGCGGGGCTCAGCATCTGATACTCGCCCAGGCGCCCGTGCTGCAGATGCGCGAGCATAAACTTTGACATATCGTCTGCCGTGGCCGTGACGCTTCCCGCGGGCCGGGTGATCACCAGTTCGTAGGGTTGCGCCCGGCCCGAAGCGGTCCGATAGCCCTGCGCGACCTGGCCCTCGAAACGCCCTGGTAGGGGCTGTTCCATGGTGGAATGGGTCATGCCCAGCGGCAGGAAGATGTGGCTCTCGACGTAGCGCTCGAACCCCTCGCCGGAAACTCTCTCGACGATGTAGCCGGCCAGCGCCGCGCCGTAATTCGAATAGGCCGGGACCTCGCCCGGCGCGAACAGCATCGGCCGAGGGTGGGTCTTCAGATACTGCTCGGTCGATTCTGCAAAACGCGGATCGGTGGCGAGGATGTCCTTCAGCCCCTCTTCGAAGCCGGCTCGATGGTTCATCAGATCGCGCAGGGTGATGCGCCTCCCGAACGTCTCCGGAATCTTGAAGTCCAGGTAGTCGTTCACGTCCCGGTCGAGATCGAGCTTGCCGGCTTCCACCAACTGCATGACCGCTGTCCAGGTGAACATCTTCGAGGTCGAGCCCGGACGGATCATCGTCCGCGCCGGGTCCATCGGGATCTTCCGGGCGACGTTGGCGTAGCCGAAGCCCTTTTCGGACAGCACCTTGCCGTCCTTCACCACGACAACGACTGCGCCGGCGATATCGCCGCTCTTAAGGGCGAACGGGACCATACCGTCGAGCCAAGCATCCAAATCCTGTTTCGTCAGGGCGTGGGGCTGGACCGTCGCTGGGGTCTCGGATGCTTCCACCGTGGGCGCCGTCTTCGCCTCCTTGGACTCAGGCGGAACCTGAGCACTCGCCCCCTCCGCGCCCGGCAGTTTAACCGTCGGCGACGATTTAGGCGCCAGGGGCTCTGGCTGTCCGGCCTTCGCGGCCCTACTTCCCAGGGACACTGCGAGGACCAGCACGAGCACGGCGAGCAGGGATCCAGGCGGCCGGCGCGCAACGACACTCTGATTCAACTTTCGCATCACGGTTACTGTCCTCCAGGAAGGTTCGTGTTCATACCTACACTGTAGGTACGGTTAACCTACAGCGTTGACTTGGCTGCGTCAAGCAAGTTACGTTCGCAACATGCGCAAAGTTCCCCTCAGCAAGGAGAGCATCATCGCGACGGCAATCGAGATTGCCGACCGCGAGGACTTTTCGGCCGTTTCGCTTCGTCGGATCGCGTCCCAATTAGGGGTGCACGTGACCTCGCTCTATAATCACGTGCCCACGAAGGAAGCTGTCCTGGACGGCATTGTCGAGTACCTGATGGACTCGGCTGAATTGCCGGCGAAGGTTTCGGGCTGGCAGGACTGGATTCGACAATTCGCGGCGGCACTTCGCAAGATTGCGCGTAAACACCCCGGCGCAATCGCGGCATTTCATCATCGTCCAGTGCAGGGCCCCAAGGCAGCAGAGTATCCAGAAGCCGGACTGGAGGCGTTCCGGGCCGCCGGATGCGACGTTAGCGAAGCGTACAACGCGGTCAAGGCAACCGGACTCGTGGTGTTCGGATTGCTGCTCGAAGAAGTGGCTAAGCTGCAACCCGGCGCTCCCAGGAAAACGGATGTCCGCGGGCTGCCCCGCGAACGATTTCCTCGGACCCACGCGCTGCCGGCGATAAAGAAGAAGTCCGACCTGTGGTCATACACAATCGAAACGCTGATCGCCGGCATAGCTGCCAACCTGCGTTGTAAGAACACAGTGCGTTAGTCACCCTCACAACTCAAATACAATCTCTCCATGCCCGATTATTCCCTCTCCGGCCTTGACCCCGTGCTCACCCCGGCGCTCGCCGTCTATCTCGACGCGGTGGAGAACAACATCGCCTTCACCCTGGAACTGCTGGGCGGCAACCCCGATCGCTGGCGCCCGCACCTGAAGACCGTCAAAATCCAGGACGTTATGCGCATGTTGGTCGAGCGCGGCGTCGTGCACTTCAAGTGCGCCACCACCCTGGAGCTGCTCACCGCCTGCCGCGCCGGCGCCGCCGACGTGCTCGTCGCCTATCCGCTGGTTGGCGCCAATGCCGGGCGCGTGCGCGAGATTGCGGCCGAGTTCCCCGGCGTGCGTGTCTCCGTGCTGGTGGACAATTCAGATCAGGTGAGGCAATGGCAGGGCAGCCGCGTCGGGCTCTTCGTCGATATCAATCCCGGCATGGACCGTACCGGCGTACCCGAGGCGGGCGCCGATCAGATCGTGGCGCTGGCCCGCCAGATCGGAGATACCGCCCTCGAGTTCCGCGGCCTGCACTACTATGACGGACATCTGCACGACCAGGACCTCCACCGCCGCTGCCAGCAGGCGCACCTGGGATACGATCGCCTGATGCAAATCGGGTCGGCCATCGTGGAAGCCGGCCTGGAGTTGGGCGAGCTGATCACCGCCGGCACTCCGGCGCTTCCCTGCTCGCTCTCCTACTGGGCGTTCCGCAGCCGGGACCTGGTGCATCGCGTCTCGCCCGGCACCGTGGTTTACGCCGACACCACCAGCGCCGCCCAGCTCCCGGCCCAATACCGTTACCAGCCGGCCGCGCTCGTCCTTTCGCGCGTGGTCAGCCGGCCGCGGGAGAATATCGTCACCTGCGACGCCGGCCACAAGACGGTCTCCGCCGACGCCGGCGTCCCCAATTGCGCCGTTCTCGGCCGCCCGGAGCTGAAGCCCCTGCAGCCCAGCGAGGAGCACCTGCCCATCGAGGTGCCCGCCGGCGCGGCGGTGCCTGCCATTGGCGATATACTGTATATCGTTCCACGACATGTTTGCCCCACCGTCAACAACTTCGATCACGCCCTGCTGGTGCGCGGCGGGCGCATCGTCTCCGTCTCCGCGGTCAGCGCCCGCGGCCGCGAGCGGCCTCTGCCGGAAGGCGCCGCCACCGCCGCGCCGGCCTGAGCGGTTCCCATTTTGGAACGGGCCGCTGAAATTTTTCCTGGAATTGTGGCGCCCGGGAGATTTCCACAATTGTTCCACGTGGAACATTTGTGGAAATCTCGTTGTGAGCCACGTCACGGTGGCCCCTGCGGCCACCGTGCACAATCGATTCTCACTATGATCTGCAGGTCCTAACCCGAAGGAGGAGAGTCACATGGAGCCGTTCCGCTACCACGTGTTTGTGTGCACGCAAGAGAAGCCCGAAGGAGTCCCCTGCTGCGCCGCCGCCGGCTCGGCGGCGGTGCTGGAGGCGCTGCGGCGCGAGCTGGGCGCGCGCGGCCTCGCCGACGAGGTGCAGGTATCAACCACCGGCTGCATGGGCACCTGCGAGCATGGTCCGCTGATGATCGCCTACCCCGAGGGCGCCTGGTACTCGGAGCTCAAGCCGGCGGACGTGGCCGAGATTGTGGCCTCGCACTTCGACCGCGGCCAGCCGGTGGCCCGCCTGGCGCGCGCCGACACGGCGGCCATGAAGACGGAGATCCTCGATCACCGAAAGCACTACCTGGACATGCTGAAGGCCAGGGACGCGGCGGGCGTGCTCCCCGAGGACGTCAGCGAAACCATCCGCGGCTTCATGCCCAGCCGCGCCATCCTGACCGCGCTGGAGCTGGACCTGTTCACCGCCATCGGGGAGGGGGCGGCGGCGGCGCAGGTGGCGGCCAAGATCAAGGCCGACGCGCGCGCCACCGAGATGCTGCTCAACGCGCTGGCCGGCCTGAAACTGCTGCAGAAGAACGGCGACACGTTCCAGAACACGCCAACGTCGCAGCGGTTCTTCACCGCCGGGTCGCCCGACAACGCGCGGCCGGCGCAGATGCATACCGCCAACCTGTGGAAGCGCTGGTCAACGCTGACCGAGGCGGTGGGCGCGGGCACGCGGGTGATGGAGCGCGGCCCGTCGGAGGGGTGGACGCAGTCGTTCATCGCGGCCATGGATCACAACGCGCGCGGGCGCGCCGAGGCGATAGTCCAAGCGGTGGGCGTCGACGGGGCGCGGCGTTTGCTGGACCTGGGCGGAGGCTCGGGCGCTTATTCCATCGCCTTCGCCAAGGCGGCGCCGGAGCTGCGCGGAGAGGTCATGGATCTGCCGGAGGTACTGCCGATCACGCGGGAGCACCTGCGGCGGGCCGGTGTGGCGGACCGCATCGGCACGCGCGCCGGCGACATGTTGCGCGACGACTTCGGCAAGGACAACGACCTGGTGCTGCTCTCCTCGATCTGCCACATGTTCTCGCCCGAGGAAAACCGCGAGCTGCTGCGCAAAATCCACCAGGCGCTGGCGCCCAACGGGCGCGTGGTGGTGCAGGATTTCATCCTGGAAGCGGACAAGACCTCGCCGAAGTTCGCGGCGCTGTTCGCGCTCAACATGCTGGTGGGAACGCGGGCGGGCTCGAGCTACAGCGAGCCCGAGTACACGGAGTGGATGCGCGCGGCCGGCTTCCGCGAGGTCAAGCGGGTGCGTCTGGGAGGGCCAAGCGGGCTGATGATCGGGACGAAGTAGCGGGAGGAGTCAGCCGCGCTGAGTGTTGATAGCATTCGGGGGCATGAACGCTTCGCCCGGATATCGCGGACGCCTGGCGCCGTCGCCGACGGGATACCTGCACCTGGGCCACGCGCGCACCTTCTGGATCGCCTACGAGCGGGCGCGGGCGAACCATGGCGTGCTCGTGCTGCGCAACGAGGATCTCGATCCGCAGCGCTCCAAGCCCGTGTACATGAGCGCATTCCTCGAGGACCTGCGCTGGTTCGGGATCGAATGGCAGGAAGGGCCCGATGTGGGCGGGCCGTTTGCGCCGTACTCGCAGAGCCAGCGCCGCGATCTGTATCGGACGACCTGGCGCAAGCTGTATGACGGCGGGTGGATTTATCCCTGCACCTGCTCGCGCAAGGACCTGGCGGAGGCGGCACAGGCGCCGCATGAGGGCAACGACGAGCCGCTCTACTCGGGCAAGTGCCGCGGACGCGCGCTGCGCACGGACTCGCCGGCGGGCGTGAACTGGCGGTTTCGGGTGCCCGACGGCCGGGTAATCCATTTCCAGGACGGCGCCCAGGGCAAGCAACACTACACGGCGGGCAAGGATTTCGGAGACTTCGTGGTGTGGCGGCGCGACGACGTGCCGGCCTACCAGTTGGCGGTGGTGACCGATGATGCAGCCATGCGGATCACGGAAGTGGTGCGCGGCTGCGACCTGCTGAAATCCACGGCGCGGCAGATGCTGCTGTGCGAGGCGCTGGGGATGGCGCCGCCGGCGTACTGGCACTGCGATCTGCTGTTGGATGAAAAGGGTGAGCGGCTGGCAAAGCGGACCGACGCTCTGAGCTTGCGCAGGCTGCGGGGCAAGGGCATGAGGCCGGAGGATATTCGGCGCGCGTATGGCTTCTGAGGGCGCCTACTTCTTCGGCTCGAAGGGTTCCATCATCTGGATCCAGTAAACCTCCGAGACAACCGAAGTGTCCCCGCGGGCCACGCGCCACAAGACGCTGGCCAGGCGCTGCTGTTTTTCCCGCTCCGCGTCGGAAAGCGCGGGCTCGCTGGTTGCAGCCGGCTCCTCTTCCATGCCTTGAAATTACTCCACAAGAGAACACGAATCTGTGAAGTGCGTAACAGGCAGGTGTGACGTGGGCGGGAGCCGCCTTCAGGCGGCCGTCTTGGGAGGCAGCTTCCGGGCCACGATGGTGACCGTCTTCTGGGTAAAGAAGATTTCGCCGTCGCGCAGGAAGGGGCGGGTGCCGCTGAGGTCTTCGCGCAGGTCCCGGGCGAAGATTTCGCGCACCTGGGCGGCGCGCTCGGGCGGGGTGTGGGAGTGGGCCAGCCAGCCCTCGAGGGATTGCACCAGGTCGCCGCTGTTGACGCTCTCGATGTCGAGTCCCTGCGCGCCGAAGAGGCGCAGCAATTCGCTGATGGCGAGCGAGCGGGTGTGGGAGGGATCGCGCAGGCGCTCGAAGTGGTTATAGAACGCGGCGCGCTCGGGAATTTCCCCACCGATGATGTCCTCGACGGCGACGCGCCCGCCGCCGCGGCAAACGCGGATCATCTCGCGCAGGGCGATGGCGGGATCTTCGAAGTGATGAAAGGCGTGGCGGCAGAGGACAACATCGAAGTCGCCGTTGGGGAAAGGAAGATGTTCGGCGTCGGCGCGCTGGAAGCGCACATTGGCCAGGCCGCGCTCGCGCCGGGTGCGCTCGGCGATGGCCAGCAGCGCATCGGTGATGTCCACCCCGATGACTTCGCGGCAGCGCTGGGCCAGCGCCATGGCGACGTGGCCGGGACCGGTGGCGATTTCCAGGGCGCGGGCGTAGGGCAGCGGCGCAATCGCATTCACCAGGCGCTCGATGCGCTCATGATTGTGAAGCTCGGCGACGGTGGCAAAGGTCTCCGCCTGGCGGGTGAACTCTTCGCGGACTCGGTCCTTGTGCGACATGAGGGTTCCCGTTGCGGGTGAGATTCAAAGCCGGGGGGAAACATTGTCGGCGGACGGTGCGGGAAATTCAAGTTGCGAGTTGCGGGTTGCGGATGCGGTCAGGCATGGCACTGGGCGCAAAGGGGGACTCCTGAGCGTTTGCGGAAGGCGGCGGCTTGGACTATTTTTCCTGCATATCGCCGACGTACGCGGTCAGGGTATGGATGCGCTCCGTGACTTGCTTCTGGCTTTCATGACTGAAAGGACGGAAAGCGACGCCCCAGACGGGCATTTCGCGCGAGCCGTGACTGGCGATGGCCCCGCCCCACTCGATGATCTGGAACACCTGGCCGCCGGGGTAACGCCCCCCGTTGCGGCGCGCCAGGGTGGTGAGATCGGGCGGAGGAACTTTCAGCGCGGCGGCGGCAGTGCCCTCGCCCCTGCCTGTCCTGCCATGGCAACTGGCGCAGTAGGCGTCGTACATCGCGGCGCCGGAGGCCGGCGGAATGGCGACACTGGTGGGCGGCGGCACCTGGAAGGCGGTCTGAGCAGAGGGGCCAGAATGATCGGAGCATGCAAAACAGGTAAGCAGTAGAAGGATCAGCAGAAAACCACTACACCAAAACAGCACTTTCATGCTTCCAGCTTGCGCCGGTCAGGGGGCGGGTACAGTGACCGTTATCACGTGGGGCTGTGCGATGACGGTTACTTTGGTAAGGCGTCCGAAATGGTAATCAAGGCAGGAGGAAGCGGACTTGGCGGGTTGGGGTACTGGGTTCCCTCAGCCCTGTGCCGCCCGCTTGGGAAAAATCTCTCCCATGCGCTTGATTTCCGCGCCCACCGCCCGCAGCTTCTCCTCGATGCGCTCGTAGCCGCGATCGATGTGATACACGCGGTCGATGATGGTCTCCCCATCGGCCACCAGCGCGGCCAGCACCAGCGACGCCGAAGCCCGCAGATCGGAGGCCAGCACTGCCGCGGCGCTGAGCGGCGTCTTGCCGCGCACCACCGCGCGCCGCCCCTCGATCCTTATATTGGCCCCCATGCGCACCAGCTCCTGCGCGTGCATGAACCGGTTCTCGAAGATGTTCTCGGTGATCACGGAGGTCCCCTCGGCCTGCGTGGCCAGCGCCATGTATTGCGCCTGCATGTCGGTGGCGAAACCCGGATATTCCTCGGTGTTGACGTCGGCCGGCTTGAAGCCGCCCTCGCTGGTCACGCGCACCGAATCGCCGTTGGGACGCAGCCGGACGCCGCACTCTTCCAGCTTCTGCAGCAGCGCGGTCAAGTGGGTGGGATCGCAGCCGCTCACGTTCAGGTCGCCGCCGGTCAGCGCCGCGGCCACCAAAAAGGTGCCCGCCTCGATGCGGTCGGGAATGATGCGATGGCGCGCGCCGCGCAGCTTGTCCACGCCGCGCACGCGGAGGGTGGAGGTTCCCGCGCCCTCGATGGCCGCGCCCATCTTCACCAGCAGCGCGGCCAGGTCGGCGACTTCGGGCTCGCGCGCGCAGTTCTCCATCAGGGTCTCGCCCTCGGCCAGCGAGGCCGCCATCAGCAGGTCCTCGGTTCCGGTGACGGTGATCTTGTCGAAGACGATGTGCCCGCCCTTGAGGCGCTCCGCGCGAGCCACGATGTAACCATGCTCGGTGGTGATGGAGGCGCCCAGCCGTTCCAGCCCCTTGATGTGCAGGTCGATGGGACGCGCGCCGATCGCGCATCCGCCGGGCAAGGAAACCCGGGCGATGCCGCAGCGCGCCACCAGCGGTCCCAGCACCAGCGTGGAGGCGCGCATGGTCTTCACCAGTTCGTAGGCCGCTTCCGGATGCTCCAGGCGGGCGCAGCAGATGGTGGTGCGATGGTGGGCGCGCCCGTAACCGAGCTCGACCTCGGCGCCCATGCTGGCGAGCAGGCGGCGCGTGGTTTCGATGTCGCGCACCTGGGGGATGTTTTCCAGGATGACCGGCTCGTCGGTGAGCAGCGCGGCCGCCATCGCCGGCAGGGCCGCGTTCTTGGCCCCGCTGACGCGCACCGTGCCGAGCAGGGGATTGCCGCCGCGGATGATGAATTTGTCCATGAACAGTTGCCGGTTCTCCGGTTCTCAGTGTGCCACGAGCTCGCGTGCCAACAGAATCGGCCGAGAACCTTAAAGCAGTAATTCAATAGGACAGTATCTCAGTATCTCAGTATCCAGGTGCGCGGTCGCTGTCCAGCAGGCGAACGTACTCCGACCGGCTTGCGTACTGAACTACTGAGCTACTGACGTACGCTTCACTTGCGCGAACTGCGGCGCGCGCTCAGCGGCATCGCCGATTCGATGGCACCGCGCACGTTGCCCCCGCAAAGCTCCAGATGCCGCCGCGCGGCCGCCTGGTCGACGCCGGCCTTGAGCATGATGAGCGCAACCGGAACGCTAAGACCCGATTCCTGGAGAGCGGCGGCCGCACGCCGCTGATCGACGCCCGCGGCGGTTTCCAGGATGGCGACCGCGCGCGCCACCAGCTTCTCGTTGCTTGGATAGACGTTCACCATGAGGTTGCCGTAGACGTAGCCCACGCGCGCCATGGCGCCGGTGGTGATCATGTTGCAGATCAGCTTTTGCGCGGTGCCCGCCTTCATGCGCGTGGATCCGGCCACGACTTCGGGCCCCACCTCGGCTACGATCTCGATCTCGGCGGCGCGGCCCAGCGGCGAACCGGGAACGCAGGCGATGGCGATGGTCCGCGCGCCGAGGGCGCGCGCATACTCCACCGCGGCCAGGGTGTAGGGAGTGCGGCCGCTGGCGGAGATGCCGGCGACCACGTCGCAGGCGCCGGGCTTGCGGCGGCCCATCTCGTGGCGGCCGTCGGCGGCGGCATCCTCGTCGCTTTCGGCGGCGTTCCACAGGGCGTCGATACCGCCGGCGATCACGAACTGCACGGTTTCCGGGTCGGTATGGAACGTCGGCGGGCACTCGGCGGCGTCGAGAGCGGCAATGCGTCCGCTGGTGCCGGCGCCGACGTAGATCAGACGTCCGCCTCCGGAGATGGCTTCCGCCACCGCGTCGATGGCGAGCGCGATCCGCGGCAGCGCCTTTTCCACGGCGGCGGCAACCTTGGCATCCTCGGCGTTGATGATGCGCGCGATCTCCAGCGCTGTCCTGGTGTCCAGGTCGGCCGAGGCGGGATTGCGCGCCTCGGTACGGACCTCGCGCAAAGATTCATCGCCGGACATGCGCGGAGTTTAGCAGGGACGGGGCCCGCGTCCCGAGTGGCGAACAAAGAACGTGGTGAGTTGCAGGTGAAAAAAGAGGGCCGCGGTCCCTCCCATTCTACTGCGAAGAATCAACAACTTAGCCCAAGGGCGTAGGGTTTGGCTTTCTTCGTTTTGAGAGAGCAAGCCATTCTCCCCTAGCTCTTGCCACAGGTCCCTGGCTGCGCTGGGAACCACGCCATTGAACTTCGGTCCGGGCAGCACGTGACACGGCGGCCCGGCGGTCTCCCGAAAAGGAATGGCAATGCTGAAAGCGGAAGCCGCAGGATGACTGGGAGGATTCGGCGGAGGCAATTAAGACGAGGGGCGGGTACTGTTTAGGAGCCGAAGCTGGAAGGTAAGCAACGACTGGGAAGCCGATCCGGGTGGAGAGCGTGCCGACTGGCGATCTTGCGACAAAGAAGCGGACGATTAGGCGGACGATTTACGGAGGAACCGTCGCGGCCCTGGGGTTGGTGTACCTGTTGTTGCGGTCCCTCACCTGGCGGGGAAACTCCCAGATCCACACCCTGCTGGAACTTTCGGCCACGCTGCTGGCGCTGATCATCGGGGTGCTGGCGCTGGCGCGGTTTTACAGTAAGAAAGAGAACACATTTCTCTTCGTCGGCACCGGCTTCATCGGCACCGGACTGCTGGACGGGTATCACGCGGTGGTCTCGGCATCGGCGTTCAGCCACTATTTTCCCTCACCGCCTCCGTCGCTGGTGCCGTGGAGCGGGTTCGCCTCCCGGTTGTTCCTGGCGGTGCTGCTGTGGCTGAGCTGGGCCTACTGGAGGCGAGAGGCAAGGCTGGGCGAATCAGGAACGGTGGCGGAGGGGCTGGTTTACCTGCTGGTCAGCCTGTGGATGCTGGTGTGCTTCGCCTTCTTTGCCTTCGTTCCCCTGCCGGTGGGCTACGGGGCGGTGCCGATGTTCCCCCGCGCGCAAGAACTGATTCCGGCGGTCTTCTTCGCGCTGGCGCTGGCTGGATACCTGCAGAAGGGAGGGTGGAAGCGGAACACCTTCGAGCACTGGCTGGTGCTGACGATCCTGCTGTCGATCGCGCAATCGGTGTACATGTCGACCTCCCACAAGCTCTACGACGCGACTTACATCGCCTCTCATGCCCTGAAGGAGCTCTCCTACATATGCACGCTGATCGGGCTGCTGATCGCGATGTACCACCTGTTCGTGGCCGAGGAGAGCGTGGTGGCGGAGCGCACGGAGAAGCTGCGGCTGGAGATCGCGGAACGCCGGCGGGTAGAAGAGGAGCTGCGGGAGAACGAGGCGAAGCTGAAGCTGATCCTGAATTCGGTGGTGACCGGAATCGTGATCATCGATCCGGACGGGCACCGCATCGTGGAAGCGAACCCAGTGGCCTTGCGGCTGATCGGCGGCGAGCACGAGCAGGTGGTGGGAGAGAAATGCCACCAGTTCATCTGTCCGGCGGAAGAGGGGCGGTGCCCGATCAGCGACCTGGGGCAGCTCGTGGACAATTCCGAGCGCGTGCTGATCACCGCCAGGGGGGAGCGGCGCGCGGTAATCAAAACCGTGGTGAAGATGCGCCTCAACGGCCGGGAACATCTGCTGGAAAGCTTCGTCGATATCACGGAGCGCAAGCAGGCCGAGGAGGAGCTGCGCAACAGCGAAGCGAAATACCATTCGCTGATCGCCAACATCCCGGACGTGGTCTGGACGTTGGATGAGGCGGGAACGCAGGTGTTCCTTGGTCCGAATGCGGAAATCCTGGACGGCTACAGCCCGGCGGAGAGCTGCCGGCCGGGAGCGTGGCTGGCCAAGATCCATCCCGAGGACGCTGAGCGGGTAATGAAAAGCTATCAGGCGCTGTTCGCGCGCCATGAGCCGTTCGACGTGGAGTACCGGGTGCGGAGGAAGGACGGGCGGTGGATCTGGATTCATGACCGGGCGATACGAACCTACGAAAGGGAGGGAAGGCGGTATTGCGACGGCGTCGCTTGCGACGTAACCGCGCGCAAACAGTCGGAGCAGGAGCTGCTGCGGGCCAAGGACATGGCGGAGGCCGCCAGCCGGGCCAAGAGCCAGTTCCTGGCCAACATGAGCCATGAACTGCGGACGCCGCTGAACGGCATCATGGGAATGACCGAGCTGGCGCTGGACAGCGAACTTACAGGGGAGCAACGCGAGTATCTCACCATGGCCAAGACGTTGGCCGAATCGCTGCTGGCGCTGATCAACGACATTCTCGATTTCTCCAAAGTGGAGGCGGGAAGACTGGAGTTCGAATCGCTGGAGTTCAAGCTGCCCGAACTGGTGGAAACGGGCTTGAAAATGCTGGCTCCGCGCGCCGTCCAAAAAGGACTGAAACTCCACTGCCAGATTGGACCGGGGGTGCCGGAGACGGTGGTGGGCGATCCGAACCGGCTGCGCCAGGTGCTGATGAACCTGGTGGGCAACGCGATCAAGTTCACTGAAACGGGGCAGGTGGCGGTGGGGGTGGAATTGGAGTCTGCCGACGCGCAAGGCGTATGGCTCCACTTCAGGGTGACAGACACCGGGATTGGCGTCCCGGCCAACCGGCAGGAGGCGATTTTCGAGGCCTTCGCGCAGGGCGACGATTCCACCACCCGGCGCTACGGAGGGTCGGGACTGGGACTGACGGTTTCACGGCGGCTGGTGGAGATGTTCGGAGGACGGCTATGGCTGGTCAGCGCGGCCGGGCAGGGCAGCACGTTTCACTTCACCGCGCGATTGGGGGTTCCAGGCCGGGTTGCCGGCGAAATACGCAGCTCACCAGTGGAAGCGGCGCCAGCAGCCAAGTTAAAGCGCGCCGCGGGACTTCGCATCCTGCTGGCGGAGGACAACCCGGTGAACCAAACCGTGGCCTTGCGACTGCTGGAAAAAGCCGGCCACACGGTTGAGGTGGCCACCAACGGTCGCGAGGCGGTGGAAAAACTGGGTGCCGGGCAATTCGATCTGGCGCTGATGGATGTGCAGATGCCGTACCTGGATGGGTTCGAAGCCACGGCCGCCATTCGCGAGATGGAGAAAAAGCGCGGGGGACATCTGCCGATCATCGCCATGACGGCCTACGCGCTGAAGGGAGATCAGGAAAAATGCCTGGCGGCCGGCATGGATGGTTACATCTCCAAGCCGTTCCGGGCCGAGGAATTGCTGAAGGAGATGGAGAGGATGTCGGTAGTTAGTAGGCGGTGATCAGCCAGCAGCACCCATGGAGTGAGCGAACCGAGCCATTGGAAGTTCGACAGTCGTTGCATTCGGCCCCGGCGAGGGCGCCGGGGCCTACGAACGACCCGCGTCTTGCGGCGTCAGGGGCGGCGCGATCGCACATGTCTTGCAGCGTCACGGGCGCCCGCGCAGGAGCATGTTTGCGGGTTAGTGGCGGCCACCGCGGTCGCCGCCGCGGCCACCGCCATGATGTCCGCCGCCGTTGTGCCCACGTCCACCACCGCCGCTGCGTCCACCGCGGCCGCCGCGGCCACCGCCACCCGGACGGCGGCCACCGCCGCCTTCAGGGCGTGCGCCGCCGGCGGGGGCTTCCGCGCGGTTGAAGTTGGGCTCGCCCTCGGTTTCGGGCTCTTCCACAAAGTCGCCGCCGCCTTCGAAGGTGACCGGGCCAGTCCCGCCGCCTCCGACCACTGGTCCAGTGCCGCCTTCCAGGCTGGCTTCGCCGCCGCCCATCTTGGCGCGCTGCTCTTTCAGAATTGCCTTGCGCGAGAGACGGATGCGGTTGCCCTCGACGGAGAGGACCTTGACCAGCACCTGGTCGCCTTCCTTGAGTTCGTCGCGGACATCCTTGATGCGGTGCTCGGCCACCTCGCTGATGTGCAGCAGGCCGTCGGTACCGGGCAGGATTTCGACGAAGGCGCCGAAGTCGGCGAGCCGAACCACCGTGCCCAGGTAGGTCTTGCCAATCTCGGCGGTGGCGGTGATGTCGCCGATCATCTGCAGGGCCTTCTTGGCTGAATCCTGGTCGTTGGAGGCGACGTTGACGCGGCCGCTGTCCTCGACATCGATCTTTACGCCTGTGGCCTCGATGATGCCGCGAATCACCTTGCCGCCAGGGCCGATGAGGTCGCGGATCTTGTCGGTCGGAATCTGCAGCGTGTAGAAGCGCGGCGCAAATTCGGAGACGGCGGTGCGCGGCTCCGGCAATGCGGCGTTCATGTGTTCCAGGATATGCATGCGGCCGCGATTGGCCTGCTGCAACGCTTCGCGCATGATCGCCGGAGTGATGCCCATGACCTTGATGTCCATCTGCAGGGCGGTAATGCCCTGGGTGGTGCCGGCGACCTTGAAATCCATGTCGCCGTAGTGGTCCTCGGCGCCGGCAATGTCGGTGAGGATGGCGTGCTGGTCGCCCTCCTTGACCAGTCCCATGGCAACGCCGGCAACCGCCGCCTTGAGCGGAACGCCGGCATCCATCAGCGACAAGGAAGCGCCGCAGACGGTGGCCATGGAAGAGGAGCCGTTGGATTCCAGGATGTCGGAGACCACGCGCATGGCGTAGGGCCAGTCGGCTTCGCTGGGCAGAACGGCGGAGATGGCGCGCTCGGCGAGCGCGCCGTGACCGATTTCACGCCGTCCGGCGCCACGCAGAAATGCCACTTCTCCAACCGAAAACGGCGGAAAGTTATAGTGAAGCATGAAGCGCTTCTTGGCTTCGCCCTCGAACAGCTCCAGGCGCTGCATATCGTCCGAGGTGCCCAGGGTGGTGGTGACCAGGGCCTGGGTTTCGCCGCGGG
The DNA here is from genome assembly GCA_963740615.1 of Terriglobia bacterium. Classification (GTDB taxonomy): domain Bacteria; phylum Acidobacteriota; class Terriglobia; order Terriglobales; family Acidobacteriaceae; genus JAIQGF01. Next base: position 504,061 of record CAVUEZ010000008.1, on the reverse strand, counting down.
TGAAGATGGCCGAGCCATGGGTGCGGGGCAGCACTCCCACCTCGATCCAGATGAGACGGACCTGGTCGAAGGCGCGGCCGTCGGGACGGCGATGCTGGCCGATGACCTGCTCGCGGAAGATGCGCTCGCGGAGAATCCCGAAATTGTCGGAGAGCTTCTTGCGCTCCTCTTCCAGGTCTTCGTCGATTTCCTCCTTCAACTCCGTCTTGATCGCCTTGACCAGAACCGAACTTTCGGCCTTGGAATGCTTCTCGGTGTCGAGGGCGTCGGTGAGCCGGTCGCCGATGCGCTTGCGCAGTTCGGCAATGCCGGCTTCGTCCACCTGGGGAGCTTCGAAGGCGCGCTTGGGCTTGCCGGCGCGCTGCGCCAGTTCGGTGATGCCGGCGCAGATCTTCTTGATCTCCGCGTGCGCGAACTCGATGGCATCGACGACGGTGTCTTCCTGCACCTGGCTGGCGCCGGCTTCGATCATGACGATGCCATCGGCGGTGCCCACCACCATCAGGCGGAGCAGGCCGCCGCGCATCTCCTCGTAGGTGGGATTGACAATGAACTTGCCATCCTTGAGGCCGACGCGGACCGCGCCCACGGGCCCGGAAAAGGGGATGTCGGAGAGGGCCAGGGCGCCGGAGGCGGCGTTAATGGCGGCCACGTCGGGATCGTTCTGGGTATCGGCGGAGAGGCAGAAGGCGATGATCTGGGTCTCGCTGCGGAAACCGTCGGGAAAGAGCGGCCGGATAGGCCGGTCGATCTGGCGGCTGGTGAGAATCTCGCGCTCGCTGGGACGGCCTTCGCGCTTGATGAAGCCGCCGGGAATACGGCCGCCTGCGTAGGTGTACTCGCGATAGTCGACGGTGAGGGGAAAGAAGTCGATTCCCTCGCGCGGCTCCTGGTTGGCGGTGGCGGTTCCGAGGACGACATTGTCCCCGGTGCGGACGACTAAGGAGCCGTGCGCCTGCTTGGCCAACTTTCCGGTTTCAAAACTGATGTTCCTGCCGCCGCTCAGTTCGACGGTGATGGTTTGCGGTTCTGGCTTCATTGCAATTCCTTCCAAACGAGTGCACCGGTCGGTCCGATGGGTTGGGGCGAGAGCAGGTGTCCGGCTAATCACCTGTGCCTACAGGCCAGGGCGGTGAGGCCATGGCGTGGGCCAAAATGCCGGGAAGATGCAAAACTTCCGAGTCACAGACGATACATTGCCAGCACCCCATGGCAGGCAAAACGATGTGCGTGCGCCGGGTGCCCCACGGTGGGCAAACGCTACTTGCGGATGCCAAGTTTCGAAATAACGTCTTTGTAGCGCTCGGTGTCGTATTTCTTGAGGTAGTCGAGCAAGCGACGCCGCTTGCTCACCAGCATCAGAAGGCCGCGCCGGGACGCGTGGTCTTTCTTGTGCGTCTTGAAGTGCTCCGTCAACTGGCCGATACGCTCACTCAAGATGGCGATCTGTACCTCCGGGCTGCCGGTATCGCTGGCGTGAGTGCGGTACTGGTCGATGACGGATTGTTTCTGCTCTCGGGCTAACACTGAACTGGGTGCACTCCTGTAATTTTCACGTTCGCTTCTACAGTTGCCAGCGTACCATGCGCGGCGGAAAGCTGTAAAGCTACGCAGGAGAGATATTTAGCCGCGCGCGGCAGCGCACATCCAACCACTTCCGGGGCGGGGGAATCTCACCCTGCTAGCGCGCAGGGCAGCAACGCGTGTGCCGGCAGCGGGTTTGAGCAAAGAGAAAAGCCAGTCCAAGGAGTTGGTTGTGCACTGTCACAATTGCGGTCATCAGAACCTGGAGGAAAACCGGTTTTGCGGCATGTGCGGGAACCTGCTGACGCCGAAAACCGGCAGCGAGCCGGAAGCCGGGATCGAGCGGCATGAGCACGTGGTGGAAAAGGTCCCGGTGAACCTGCAATGGAGGCCGGTGTCGGCGGCAGGCGAGAAACCGCCAGCCGCGCCGCCGGAGACGGAAATGGAGCGCGCCGAGCTGTTGGAAACGGCGCCCGCGGCGGAGCGCAGTCCGCGCAATGGCAAGTGGTGGGTGGACGAGAATGAGTCCACCGTGGGTGGACCGTCGTTCCTGGGACTGAGCAAGTCGGATACCGGCGGCAACGGCGGGTATTCCTACCTGTTTCAGGACGAGCCGCCGCGCTCGCACAAGAGCGCGTGGGTGCTGCTGGTGCTGCTGGCGGTGCTGGGCGGGCTGGTGTACGCGAAGTGGCAGCCGGTCCGGGATTACGTGCTGACTACCGCGATCTCGCATTCCTGGACGAAGGCGGCGGCGGCGCGGCAGACCGATAACCAGCAGAGCCCGATCCCCCCGAGCTCGGCGCCGACCACCACGCTGGCGACCACGGATCCGCAGGCGCCGCCGACCATCGTGACGGAGAAGACAACAACAACCCCGGCCAGGGGTCGAAGCAGGGTCCTCCCCAGGCGGGAAAGGAAGAGCCGGCCTCCGCCGGAGAGTCCGGCAATGCGCCAGCCGGGGCAAAAACATCCGGTTCGCCGGCCGCATCGAATTCGCCGGCAGGCGGTACGGCTTCCAAGGCGGAAAGCGCCAAGGCGTCCGCCGGCAAGGCGGCAGTTCCGCCCCGGGATACGGCGGAGGAAAATTCAGCGAAAGAAAAATCGGCTAAAGAAGCTAAAGAAGAAGACGAGGTGGCAAGCGCGGGCCGCGAACAAAAAGCCGTCGGCCGACCGGACGGCCCGGGTGGAACCGGTGGTCAATGAAGGCAGCGAACTGGTGAACAGCGGAGAAAAGTATCTCTATGGACATGGCGTGGCGCGCAGCTGCAACCAGGCGGTCACCTATTTCCAGGCTGCGGCCGCCAAGCAGAATCCGCAGGCGTTCAGCCATCTGGGCGCCCTGTACGCCACCGGCGAGTGCGTTCCCATGGACCGCGCTGTCGCCTACGCGTGGTTCCGGCGCGCTTATGCGAAGGAGCCCAGCAATCACTACTTCGAGCAGAACCTGACCATGCTGTGGCGCGAGATGACCCCGGACGAGAGGCAGCGGGCAACCAGAAGCCGGTAGCCACGGATTGGAACGGAAAGCCGCGGTCGCGGGTGTGCCCGCTGCTCCAGCGGATGCGACCGTCTTGTCGCGTATCGCAGCACCCACCGCGGCGAGAGCGCTAAAAATCGGGCAAAACACGAAGCCGGATGAAGCTGGAGACCACTTCCAGCTTCAGGCGGCCGGTTACGAGTTGGTGCGGGGCCGGCGGGCGCCGCGCGTGACCTGCGACCGATGCGCCGGGCGCGAGATGTCGACCAGCGTCGTGCGCTCCAGAAATTCCAGGTAGGCGTCACGCACCTTGCCCCAGGAGGAGTGGGCGGTGCACGGGTTTTTCGAGTTGCACTCGCGGCCGGCGCGAAGCAGGCAGTTCGGCCGGGTCGATGGGCCCTCGAAGAGACTGACCACATCGATCAGGTGCACGGCGTCGGCGGGACGCAGCAGCATGTAGCCGCCGCCCGTGCCACGGGTGGCCAGCACCAGGCCGGCATTGCGCAGCGCGAGCATGATCTTGGCCAGGTATTGCTGGGGCACACCGGCGTCGCGGGACAGGTCGCGGCCCAGAATCGCTTCCCCGCGGGAAAGTTGCGCCAGCCGGGCAAGGGCGCGAAGGGCGTATTCGGAGGTAGCGGAGAGCATTGTTGACCTCTTGATAGAAAAGTCATTTTCTTCAAAGCTAGCGGGACGCGCTGTGACCGTCGTCACTTCTCGGAGTGACGAAGCGGGAGAGGGCTCCAGGCGCAACCAGCAACCGGTAAGCTGGGCATGCTGCGGTTACAATCGGCAGAACTTCGTCTGTAGTTCGGGAAAGGCGAGCGAACCGGGGCCAACTCGGGAATTCGGGAGGCGAGGACCGGTTGAAAACCGCGGGCAGCAAGGCGGCAGAGCCGCCCATCACGGTGGCCATCTTCGATCTGGACGACACTCTCTACGACTGCTTTCGACAGCGGGTGGTAGCGGCGCACCGGCACGCCGCCCGGGCGATGGTGCGCGCCGGGGTAAAAGCGAGCGTGGAACAGGTGCTGCGGGCGCGCATGAAGGCCTTTCGCACCGATCCTCACCTGCACCACATCGACGGCGAAATCTGTCGCCGGTTCGGTGTGCGCGACCGCCGGCGCATGATGCGCCTGGCGCGCGAGGCTTACTTTTCCTGTCCGGTGGGAAAGTTGGCGCTTTTCCGCGGCACGCGCCCCGTGTTGCGCGAACTGCATGGCCGCGGAGTGCGCCTGTTCGTCGTCACCTTTGGAAATCCCCGGACACAGCGCGAGAAGGTGCGCTCGCTGAGACTGGAGTCCGAGCCGGCGATCGAGGAAATCTACTATGCCGACACCGGCAAGGTCGTTACCAAGGAGGCAGTGTTTCGCGGGATTCTGCGCCGCACCAAGGCGCCGCCGGCCGGCATCGTGGTGGTCGGCGACCGGCCGAGCGGAGAAATTCGCGCCGGCAAGGAATTGGGGATGCACACCGTGCGGCTTCGCCGGGGAGAGTTCGCGTCGCTGGAGCCGCGGGGACCGGCGGAGAAGGCCGAATTCGAGATCCAGGAGATCTCCCACCTGCTGTGTCTGCCGCTGAAACTCGGAGTCACCGGGGATAAGAGCAGTCCGCGAACTCGAAATCCGCGCCGGAAAAGAAAGAGCCTCCGCCGGATGCGAAGGCCCTGACGGGGAGATTGAAAGTCTGCGGAAAGCCAGTTCCGCCCGGAACGCTGCGCAACTCAGGCGGAAGCGCGATGCCGAGCGGCGTGCCGCCGGGCATATTCCCAATCGCCGGCAGGCGCGAAGGCTTTCTGTTCAACGCCTGGATTGGCGGCTTTCTCTACCGTGCCGATAATCACGCCCGAATCCCCGCCGGGGACAGGAACCACCCTGCCCTGTGCGATGACCGCGCCCACAAGCATCTTCTGCCACCTGGTTAATACCACCATGGGAAGCGAAGCAAAATAGCGGAACACCCAGACGAGCATGATTCGGTGCAGGAACTTGGGGCGAATCGCGCGACGAGACCGGCCTTGATCGATAACGACCACACCTTCGAGCAGCTTGGAGACGAACATTGTTTGTACCTGGGCGATGACGGTTGCACCGTGGATAGTGCAGGTTAATAACCATCTCGCTACCGCATAAGTTCTCCTTTAAATTCAGTAACTTACCAGCCACATCCCGGAACAGGTTGCGGCTGATCAAAGTGCAAACATTTGCGCACGCGTGGAAACAGTTTGCACACGATTTTGGCCCGGATTGAAAGCGGGCTCCCCCATACCTATGAAAACAAGGGCTGGCCGAAGCCAGCCCTTGTTGCCTAGGGTGCCACCAGGGGCGGTTTAGAAGCGTGCGGTCAGGCCGAGGGTAAACATGTTGGCCACGTCGTAGGTCGGGAATCCGAGCAGCGGCAAGGAATCGAGCTTCTTGGGCGCGCCCAGATGCCAGCCGGACCCTGAGTAGTCGTAGTTGTAGCGAATGAAGTCGGCCTTGAAGATGAAATGCGGGTTGATGCGGTGCGTGAAGTAGGTTTCAAACACGTTGCCGCGAGTTTGGGTTTTGGGAGCGATGATGTCGTCCTCGGCATTGGCGAAATTGAACCAGTATTTGGTGCCGTGGTTGAACTCGAAGCCGACTTTGCTTCTGCCGTCGTTCTGCGGGAAGTTGTAGCGCAGGCCGACGTAGTACATCTGGCCTTCGTGGTTCACCGGAGTTTCAAAGGGATCGGAGCCCAGGCCGCCAAAGGGAGTGGTCACCCCGTTGGGGCGCAAGCTGACCCAATTGCCGCTCACGAACATATCCAGCGGCCCCATGGTTCTCTGCATGGTGAGGCCGTACATGTAAATTCCGCCCAGGTTCGCCGAAGGGGTGAAGCGCATGATGACGGGAGCGCCCACCAGATCGCCGGTGATGGGATTGTTGGGCAGCACGACCTCTCCGTTGAAGCCGTCGGTGACGTTCCAGGCATGCGCCACCAGGGCCTGGACGAAGGTCTTGTCGGTCTCCACCAGATCGACCATGGCGCCCACCAGGTGGACGTCCTTGAGCCGGTCGGCGGGAGTCTTCAGCAGGTCGCCGTTGCCGAAGCCGGCCGAATAGCCGACGCCGTAGCAGACGCGGGCGGTGGTCTTGTCGGTGAGGTGATAGCCCAGAGTCATGCCGTCGTACTGATAATCGAACAGCGAGCCCATGGGCGTGCCGCCTCGGGGTTCATCGTTGCGGAAGTTCAGGGGCGGGCCCTCGGTGGAGGGGCGGCGCCCGATGGAGAGATACATCTTGGAGCCGGCGATGTTGGTCCAGTTGAAGTAGGCGCGCTCGACGCGGAGCATGTCGCCGGAGGGAACGCGGGTAGTGGTGCCGTCGATGGCCAGCGTGTTGGGCTGGCCGTTGAACACCTGCACGCCGGTGGAATCGCCGAACACCTTGTACATGCTCAGCCGCGCGTCCACCGAGAGGTTATCGGCGATCTTGCTGTTGAACCGCAGGCGCAGGCGGTTGGTGTAGAGGACATCGTTATCACCGTTGTACTTGCTGACGAACACTCCGGGCGCCTGCATCAGGTAGCTCATCAGCGCCTGCTGCATTTCCGCCGGGAACTGGCCCATCGACTGCTTCAGTTGATTGAAGCTGAGATTGTTGGTGAAGAACTGGTAGGAAGAATAATTGCCAGTCACCTGGCTATCGAGAAAGCCCTTGAACTGGGCCGGAGTCATGGCCTGCAGCATGGCCGGATCGAAGCCCATTCCCAGCCCGCCCTGGCTGGAGGGAGCGGTCAGCCAGAGAGTGCGCACCACCAGGTTCTGCAGCGCCATGCCGTCGTAGTGGGAAGGAATGGAACCGCGGATGGTGTGCGCCTCGAAGCGGTAATCGCCGCTCCAGTTGAGGCGGTCCAGGTACCCCTTGCGCTCGGTCTCGCGCACGCGCTCGTCGATGTCCTTGACGTTGGCCTGGAGGTCGGGAACGGAAACGGTCTCGCTCTTCTGCGCCGCGGCGGGCTGGGGTTTTTCCCGCGCCGCCAGGCGCGCTTCCATGTCCGCCACCGTCTTCTTGAGTTGTTCGACTTCCTTGCGAAGCTGGGCCGTGTCCTCCGCCTGGGCAGGCGGCGACTGCGCCCACAGCCCGGTTGTCATCAGCAGTACCAGGACTGCCAGAATAATGTTGCGCATCATGATTTCCTCTCCGCGATGAATTCCTTGGTGCACCGCCGTCCGGTCCCGCCGGACCAAAGCGCCGGCGCCGCCGTCAGGTGGGAGAGTGGTCGGCCTCTCCTGGCGGGAATGTTGCCGCAATGCCAGGGGCGCGGCAGTGACCTGCATCACCTTTTGCTGTGTTGCGAAATATCGAAACTGAGAAGTTGCGAAACTCACGCTGTCGCGTGAGGTGCGTCACAGACGCCCCGCCGCGAATGCGCCCACACTACCATCAATAGTTGCGAACTATCGCAACTGTTAAATCCGGTCCGGAGGAAGCTCATGCAGCGCAGCAGGCCGACCATCCTCGTGCTGGCCCTCATCCTTTGCCTGGCGGTGGTCACCGCCATGGCGGCGAGCATCAAGGGCAACGAAACCAAGGGCAAACATTATTTCCGGCAGAATTGCAAGACCTGTCATACCAAGGGCGCCGCCGGAGGCGAAATGACTCCCCTCAACAAGAAGATGTCGCAGTGGACCACCTACTTCAAGGAGGGCAAGCACGCCCACGGCAAGGAAGCGCTCACCAAGTACATGCCCGAGGAGCGCCTGCGGGACGTGCAGACCTTCCTCACCAACCACGCCGCCGATTCCCTGCAGCCGGAAACCTGCGGCAAGGACTAGCCGCCCGGCCGGCGATTCCCTCGCGGCGCCCAGGCGAGGAACCATGAACCACCGGCGTTTCCTGAGCTTTGGGGCGGGAGGGACGGCCGGCGCTGCCCTGGCGTCATCGATGTCGTGCCTGCGGCCCCTCCTCAACCGGCGGCCGCTCGGACCGGTGCAGCCGCGGCCGTTCTGGAACACCATTAGGGTGAAACCGAAACCTCATGAACAACAACGGGAACCACCGCGATCTGGAAGACGAGATCTACGAGCGCCAGGTGGGAATTTGCAAGGCCTTCGCCAACCCCACGCGCATGCGCATCCTCGACCTCATCTCCGCCCACGATGAAACGGGCGCCAGCCTGCAGAGCAAGCTCGGGATATCCACCGCCAATCTCTCGCAGCATCTGGCGGTGCTGAGAGGGGCGGGGGTCATCATCTGCCGCCGCGAAGGGAAGAACCTGCACTGCTCGCTGGCCATCCCGGAAGTGAAGCAGGCCTGCCAGCTCATCCGCGACGTGCTGCGGGCGCAACTGCGCAACGGGCGGCGCCTCGGCCTGTGAGGCGCATGGGCCGGCGCGGGGGCCCGGGTCCGCATAGTTTCAACACTCCGAAACTGTAGATGTGTTGGCACGCTCTTGGCCTGCGTTTCTCCTCCGCGGAGGGCATGACGGCCGGGGACCGCCCCCTCATTCTGTTGTGACGCGCGTCACAGAGAGTTTGGCAGCCCGGCGATACACTGAAACGGTTTCGTAGTTGTGAAACTGATAAACTGCCATGCCACGACATAAGAACGGAATCGAACTCGAAATCTTCGAACGCCAGTCGGTCATCTGCAAGGCGTTTGCTCATCCCACCCGCCTGCACCTGCTCGACCTGCTGGGCAAGGGCGAACGCGGAGTGGGCAAGCTGCAGGATGACCTCGGCGTCACCAAGGCCAACATCTCCCAGCACCTGGCCATCCTCAAATCGGCGGGAGTGGTGGTGACCCGCCGCGACGGCAAGCAGGTGTATGCCGCTCTGGCCATTCCCGAGGTCAAGCAGGCTTGCCAGCTCATCCACAAAGTGCTGCGCTCGCAGATCCGCAAGCAGCACCGGCTGTCCCGCTGAGTCCCGCCCGGGAAAGCCACCATCGGCAAACCAGGAATTCCCTTGCGCTGACGCGCCCTCTTCAGCCGCGCGCCTGTTCCCTCACGGTCCGAAATAGGCGGTCGTAGCCGGCACGAGGTGTGTCGAGTTGGTTGCGTAAACGGCGATCACTCTGGAACCGGGAGGGGTAACCGGCTGGAAAGATTGGAGAATAGTTGGTGGACCTGGCCGGTCTCGAACCGGCGACCTCATCGTTGCGAACGATGCGCTCTCCCAACTGAGCTACAGGCCCACAGGTCGTTTTATTTTAGCAGCAGCCTGCGGATAGCCGCCAGCGGAATAGCCTGGCTCCACCGGCGGCTCCATTGCCCCTGACGTCTGAAGCTCGCCGGTGCCCGCCGCATCATCCCGCTCCCCTGCCAGGGAAGCCTGCTCATGGCTTGAGCTTTGGCCCGAGTTCGAATCTCATCGCGCCAAAATCGATGGTGAAGCGGCGGTAAGCCCCGGTGAGATCTCGCCCGAGATTGCCGAACACCTTGTCGCCATCGGTGCCCAGCGGCGGCAACACCGGCACGTGATGCAAGGTGGCGACCGTGCTTCCTATGCCGAGTTTCGCCTCCGGCAGATAGAACGCCTGGAACATCCTCACTCCTCCCGCGCCTCCCATGCCGTGGGGACGTTTTTTCAGACCACGGAACTGCGCCGGAAACGCGGCATGGTAACGGGCGGAAAAAGCGCTGGTATTGGCTCCGGTATCGAACGAGAACAGCACCGGGCGGTCCTCGACTTTGCACTCCAGCAGCGGCGTAAGTTGGTTCATGAACAGTCGCGCTCCCTGGCTGCTGCCGGGAGAATCCGGACCCGCAAGAAAATGGCCGTCGCTGGTAAACGTGATTCGCTCCAGCGCCTGCAGCACGGGATAGCCGAGCACCGCGTTGATCTGGTATCGGCTCTTCGGGCCCGAAGGCACGTTCAGGCTGGAATCCTCCAGCACCAGGATCACCGCGTTGCGCACCGTGGCGCCTCCCAGCTTCAGCTCCGGAAGAATGGCCACGCGGAGCTTATTCTCCGCGCCCGTAATTCCCTGCGTCTGCGCCGCGCCTTGCGACACCGCCAGCCCCAGGCGGCGCGCGAAGCTGGCGGACACCACCGAGAAGTTCGCGCCCGTGTCCAGGATCCACGCCCCGGTCACGCCCTTGACGGTCAGGTCGGCGTCGATTGTCCCCAGCACCGGATTGCGATGGATCGGCACATCCACCGCGCCGTTGACGGTGATGCTTTGGGCTGGCGCGCCTTGCAGCAGAAGGGCGACGCCGTAGTCGTCCCTGGTGCTCTGACGTTCGGCCTCATCCAGTTGCGCGGCAAAGTTGTGCAGCAGCTCCTCGTAGGCGCCGATCGCCTTGTCATATGCGTATAGCTTGATGTAGTCGTCGGCCAGCGTGTGCAGGGCCACCGCGGCTCGCAGCGGGTTCGAGGCCCGGATCCGTGGAATCGCCTTCTCCAGCAGCTCCACCGACTCCGCCACCCGTCCCTCCCGATTGGCGACAACGCCGGCGAAGTAGTCGCGCTCCGCCGACGGCTCCATCCTTGCCACCGCTGCCGACAGTTCGGAGAACTGCAGGTCCCTCACGTAGCGGTCTGCATTCTCCGCCCGCTGCGGCAGATGGATGGAAGGGCTGACTGTCGATTTCGAGGACGGCGCCTGGGCCAGCGCCGGCCAGCACAGAGCGGCCAGGATGGCGAGCAGAATGGTGGGACGAAGCCGGTTTCTCAGCATGGTGCTACAGGGTAGCCGAAACTCTGAGGGAAGCGCCACCACCACGCGCGGCGCCATTCTTCAGTCTTGCGCCTTGCGCCTGCTACGCCACTGCCTGCGGTTCCAGCGGCCGCGAGTAGTCGCACTTCACCGTGCTTTCTTCTTCCTCGGCCTTCTTCCGCCGGCGTTTGGGCTTTTCTTCTTCTTCCGTGGTGGTGCGCTTGTTGTTGGGGCAGGCGAGCACCGGCCCTGACTTCAGATTCTTCTCCACCAGGTAAGGGCTGCCGCATTGCGGGCAGGTTTCCGCCACCGGCTTGTGCGCCGAGGTGAACTTGCACTTGGGGTAGTTCGAGCAGCCGTAGAAGATGTTCCCCCTCCGGCGCGCCTTCTTCTCCACCAGTTCGCCGTCCTTGCACTGCGGGCACTTCACGCCGATATAGTTCTGCTTGACGTACTTGCACTCCGGGTAACCGCTGCAGGAAATGAATTCTCCATACCGCCCGTGCCGCAGCACCAGGTTGCGCCCGCACTTCGGGCATTTCTCTTCCAGCGGGATGTCCGGGACTTTCTTCCCCTGGTCCAGCCGGCGCGTGGTCTTGCAGTCCGGATATCCGGTGCACGCCATGAACTGCCCGAAGCGTCCGCGCTTCAGCACCATCGGGCGCCCGCAGTTCTCGCAGTACTCCTCCTGCGAGGTCTCCTGCATGTCGGCCGAGTCCAGGTCGGGCAGGTCGATCGGATTTTCCTTAGTGAAGGTGCAGGTGTTCGGATCGTCCTTGTCGTAGGTGCTGCACGCGTAAAACGAGCCGTGCCTCCCCCACTTGATCACCAGCGGCGCCCCGCAGCGCTCGCACTTCTCGTCCGTGGGCTTCTCCATCCGCTTGATGTTTTCCATGTGCTTCTCGGCGTAGCGGAGGTCCTTCTGGAACTTCTTGTAGAACTCGCCGAGCGCGTCGGTCCACTTCTCTTTTCCCTCTTCGATCTCGTCCAGCTCCTCCTCCAGCCGCGCCGTGTACTGCAGATCGAAGATGTCCTTGAAGTTTTCCACCAGCAGGTCCGTCACCACCAGCCCGATCTCGGTGGGCACGAATTTCCCACCCAGCTTCTGCACGTACTGCCGCTCCTGGATGGTGCTCAGGATGGTGGCGTAGGTCGAGGGCCGCCCGATCCCCTGCTCCTCCAGCTCCTTCACCAGCGACGCCTCGTTGTAGCGCGGCGGCGGCTCGGTGAAGTGCTGCTCCGGCCTCAACTCCCGCAGCGTCAGCTTCTGCCCGGCCTCCAGCACGGGCAGTTTGTGCTTCAGCTCTTCCTCCTCTTCGCCTTTGCCTTCTTTGGCTTCCTCGTAAACCTTCAAGAAACCGTCGAACTTCAGCACCGACCCGGTCACGCGCAACAGGTAGCTGGTTCCATCCGCCTTCGCCTCGATGTCCACGCTCGTCTGGTCGAACACCGCGGGATTCATCTGCGAGGCCACGAAGCGCTGCCAGATCAGCTTGTAGACCTTGTATTCGTCCTCCCTCAGGAACTGCTTTACCGTCTCCGGATGCCGCATCGCCGAAGTCGGACGGATGGCCTCGTGCGCTTCCTGCGCTTCCTTCTTCGATTTGTAGCTGTTCGGCGTTTCCGGCAGATAGGGCGCGCCGTACTCGCTTCCGATGTATTGCCGGACCTCGCCCAGCGCTTCGCCCGCCACTCGCACCGAATCCGTGCGCATGTAGGTGATCAGGCCGACCGTGCCCTCGTCCCCCAGGTCCACGCCTTCATACAGCCGCTGCGCGATCATCATGCTGCGCTTCACGCTGAAGCGCAGCTTGCGCGAGGCGTCCTGCTGGAACTTGCTGGTAGTGAAGGGCGGAGCCGGCGAACGCCGCCTCTCCCGCTTGTCCACCGACCGCACCGTCCACGCCGCCTTGCGCAGCGCGTCCACAATTTTCTTCGACTCTTCCTCGTTCGCGACCTCGGTCTTTTCCTCCCCGATGCCCACGAACCGCGCGTCGAACGCCGGCGGCTTGGCGCCCTGCAGGTGCGCGTCGATGGTCCAGTATTCCTTTTTCTCGAACGCCCTGATCAGGCGTTCGCGGTCCACGATCAGCCGCAGCGCCACCGTCTGCACCCGCCCGGCCGAGAGTCCGCGCCGCACCTTGTCCCACAGCAGCGGCGACACTTGGTACCCCACCAGCCGGTCCAGCACCCGGCGCGCCTGCTGCGCGTCCACCAGGTTCCAGTCGATTCCCCGCGCGTGCTGGAAAGCTTCCTGCACCGCGCGCTTGGTGATCTCATTGAAAGTGACCCGATGGATCCGCCCGTCGGCGGTCTTCTTGCGCTTGCCGTCGGGCGCGAGTTCGTCCGCCAGATGGGCGGCAATCGCCTCCCCTTCCCGGTCCGGGTCCGGCGCCAGGTACACGGCGTCGGCGGACTTCGCCAGCTTTTTCAGCCGCGCCAGCACCTTTTCCTTGCCCGGAATCACGACGTAATCGGTCTCGAAACCGTGGGCGATGTCGACCCCCAAGGTGCTCTTGGGCAGGTCCTTCACGTGGCCGAGCGATGCCTCGACCTCGTATCCCTTGCCCAGATACTTGGCAATGGTCCTCGCCTTCGCCGGCGATTCGACTATGACTAAGTTGGACAAATTTACCCCTTGTGGTTTTTCAAACTAGCACGGAAATATGAGAACGCGCTATGTGGAATCCGTCGTCGGTTTTCGGTTCTCAGTTTTCGCTACCTGCTGCTTTCCCCTAACTTGCTGATGCCGCTCGCACTTTCTGCACCAGCGAGGTCAACATCTTTTTCACCCCGGTGACCTCTGCAGCGAGACGTTCGTAATCTCTCCCCGGCACGTAGGACAAGTCACGGGCGAGCACCAGGTGGTACTGCAATTCGCTGGCGGAGCCGAGAGCAATCTGAAGAAACCGGCCCAATTCAGCTTCGCCTTCGCGGCCGCACCCCTCGGCAATGTTGGCCCCGATTGAGCTCGCGGCACGTCGGATTTGGCTTGTCAGACCATACATTTCCTCGCGCGGGAACGATTTCGTTTTGCGGTATAAGTCCAGTGTCATCGAGTGCGCCCGCTGCCACACATCCAGTTTCATAAAGTCCTGCATTCCCACCTCCCTCCAAACTGACAACCGAAAACCGATAACCGTAAACCGATAACCGTGAACGCCCTCAGAAGCTCTTCACAAAATTCTTCCCCGGCAACTGCCGAATTTTCCCGGAAAGCTCCAGCTCGAACAGCGCCGCGAATATCTCCGACGACGACATCTTGCCTTCCAGCCTCTCCACGATCTCGTCGATCTGCGTCGACTCATCCGGTTTCAGCACCGCCAGCACCTTGCGCTCATGCGGCGCCAGCGCCTCGGCCGGAAACAGCGGGGCGGTCGCCTCCCCTTCCGTTGCCGCCGCACGTCCTTCCTCCAGCTTCAGGCGGACGTCGGCCGGCAAATCTTCCCGAACGTCCTCCCAAGTCGCCGTCAGTTTCGCTCCTTGCTTGATCAGCGTGTTCGGCCCCCACGAGTTGCGGTTGGTCACGTTGCCCGGCACCGCGAAGACTTCCCGGTTCTGCTCCAGCGCGCAGCGCGCCGTAATCCGCGTGCCGCTGTACTCGCCCGCCTCCACCACCAGCACGCCCACCGACAGCCCGCTGATGATCCGGTTGCGGATGGGAAAATTCTGCGGCGCCGCGAACGTTCCCACCGGAAACTCCGAGACCAGCGCGCCTCCGAGCGCCAGGATCTGCTCGGCCAGCCTGCTGTTTTCGCGGGGATAATAAACGTCGATGCCGGTGCCGAAGATGGCGGCGGTTCTCGCCTTGGCGGCAAGGGCGCCCCGGTGGGCGGCGCTGTCCACGCCCCGGGCCATGCCACTAATAATGATGATCCCGCGCGTCGAAAGGTCGCAGGCCAGCCGCTCCGCCATCCCCAGCCCGTAGGGTGTCGGATGCCGCGTGCCCACCACCCCGATCCCGGGCATCGACAGGATCGCTGCCTCCCCTCGCACGTAGAGCGCAACCGGCGGATCGTAGATCTGCCTCAGCAGCGGCGGGTACGCGGGATCATCCAGGGTCACGATCTGTGCCCCGACGCTGGCCGCGCGCACCATCTCCTCCTGCGCCGCCTCCCCCGATTTCCCCAGCGCGATCGACTGCGCCGCCACCGCCGCCAGCCCGGCCGCCTCCAGTTCCGTCAGGCTGGCGGCGAACACCGCCTGCGTTCCGCCAAAATGCTCCACCAGCCGCCGGCACCGGCTCGGCCCCAGCGAAGGCGTCAGCGCCAAAGCCAGCCAGTGGAGATGGTGCGGGTGAACGAACGTCTGCGTGGTTGACATGAAATGCCTCCCCAAAGCGTGTCATTCTGAGCGAGGACGCGGCTGGCAGCCGAGGTCCGCGGCACGCGCCGCTTTTGCGCGTGACGGGGTGGAGCCCCGCGCGCCCCGCTTTTGGGCGGCGCGGGCTGGCAACACGCGTCCGAGTCGAAGGACCTTGCGCTTGCTTCTCCGCAAGTACATTGATCGCGCAGGATGCCGGAATGTAACGCGGCACTTTGCACGCGTCAAGGAAGCCAGGCACGGTCGGTTTGTTACAATCACCAATTGCCATGCCTCGGCTGAGAGTTTCTGCAATCTCGTTCCTCAATACCGCGCCCCTCATGTGGGATTTTGAAGGCGGGCAAGTGCCGGAATTGGGTGTAACGAAGACGGGCACCGGCGCCCTGGCCGATTTTGAAGTTTCCTACACCGTCCCCTCCCATTGCGCCGAGCAACTCAAGTTCGGCGAAGCCGATATCGGCATCATTCCCGCCATCACCTACGCCACCATTCCCGGCCTGGTGGTTCTGCCCGACGCCGCCATCGCCGCCAAGGCCGCCGTGCGCTCCATTCTGCTGGTCAGTCGCAAGCCCATCGAGCAGGTCAACACCATCGCCGCCGACACTTCCTCGCGCAGCTCCGTCGCCCTGGCACGCATTCTCTGCCGCAAACTCTGGGGACGCCCGCGCCAGTTCCGCGATCTTCCGCCCGACCTCCCGTCCATGCTCGCCGCCTGCGATGCGGCGCTGCTCATCGGCGACCCGGCGCTGCGCATCCGGCGCCCGGAATATTTCGTCTACGATCTGGCGGAGCAATGGCGGAAGTTCACCGGCCTGCCCTTTGTCTTCGCCTTCTGGGCGGTGCGCCTCGAGGCGCTGCAGGCCATCCGCCGCGACCTCGATGTCGCCGCCGTTTTCCGCAACTCCCGCGACCACGGCACCGAACCGCCCCACATCGCGCACATCGCGCGCCAATGGAGCCCGCTGGTTGGCTTGTCAGAGCCGGAGATCACCGCCTATCTCACCACCAACGTCCATTATTCCCTCGACGCCGAAAATCTCCAGGGACTGGAACTGTTTTTCCGCTACTCGGCCGAGTGCGGCGTCATCCCGCAAGCGCCGCCTCTGCGTTTTCTCGGCGTTTCCGCCCTGCAACTCGTCGGCT
Organism: Terriglobia bacterium; assembly: GCA_963740615.1. Classification (GTDB taxonomy): domain Bacteria; phylum Acidobacteriota; class Terriglobia; order Terriglobales; family Acidobacteriaceae; genus JAIQGF01. The sequence goes on along the minus strand of CAVUEZ010000008.1, from coordinate 487,969 downwards.
GAGCCGGAGGTTCTCCCAAAACCGCCACTTGCATGATTCGCCGGTCCCGCGGATCGCGTCTAATCAACTGGGAGTTTTGGTTCCAAGCTGCGCATGACCTCCATCGCCTTACTTGCGTTTTCCCTTGAGGACTGGCTGCATCGCCTCGGCGGCCCGGGACTGCTCCTGCTGGGCGTGGTCGACAATTCCTTCGTGCCGCTTCCCGGCAGCCAGGACATCTTCACCATCCTGCTGGTCTCTACTCATCGCCCGTGGTGGCCTTACTACGCCTTGATGGCCACCGCCGGGGCAGTCGCGGGCGGATACATCACCTACCGGCTGGCGGAAAAGGGTGGCGAGGAAACGCTGGAGAGGAGAATCGGCAAGCAGCGCGCCCAAGGGGTTTACAAGAAATTCGAGAACCGCGGCTTCACCAGCATCGTCATTGGCGCCATTCTGCCGCCGCCCTTCCCCATCGTGCCCGTACTCATGGCGCCGGGCATTCTGCACTACCCGCCCAGGAAGTTCCTGGGCGCCCTCGCCCTTGGCCGCGGCCTGCGCTATTTCGCCGTCGCCTACCTCGGTTACGCCTACGGCGATTCCATCATCGGCTTCCTCTCCCAGTACGAGCAGCCGGTCATCGATACGCTCATCGCCCTGGCGGTGCTGGGCGGCATCGGCGCGCTACTCTATTTCACCTACTACCGTCCCCGCCGCCGGAGCCAGGAAAAGCGCCGTGGCGAGCCGGTGGAGGACTTCCCCATCCCCGGCCAGGGCAATCCAAAACTCAAGGAGCAGCCCGAGACGCCGCAGCACGAGAGGACAGACGAGGAACGCAGCGCATGAAATAGTGACGTACTGAGATACTGACGTAGTCCTCGGCCACGTTTTACAATCGCACGTTGTCCTGTGATGCCATGTCCCTCACCAAGGCTCAAGCTCTCGACCTGCTTTCGCTCCGACGACCTGATCGGGCATCGGCATGGAAGCCGACGCCCTCCGCCGCCGCCTTCATCCCGAGGGCGTCGTCACCTACATCATCGACCGCAACATCAATTACACCAACTTCTGCACCGAGTACTGCACCTTCTGCGCCTTCTACCGGCCGCTCAAGGGCAAGCTGGCCGCCGAGGGCTACATCCTCGATTACGACACCATCTACCAGAAGATTGCCGAGACCGTCGAGCTCGGCGGCACCGGCGTGCTCATGCAGGGCGGCCTGCATCCCGACCTGAAGATTGACTGGCACGAGAAAATGCTGCGCGGCATCAAGCAGCGTCTTCCCGCGCATTCAGCTGCACTGCTACTCGGCGTCGGAGATCATCGCCATCGCCGAGTACAGCGGGCTGTCCATCCGCGACACCATTGCCCGCCTGCGCGATGCCGGGCTCGATTCCATTCCCGGCGGCGGCGCTGAAATCCTCGACGACGAAGTCCGCTACCGCATCGCCCGCCTGAAGTGCCTCACCGAAGACTGGATCAACGTCCACCGCACCGCCCATCAGCTCGGCATGCGCACCACCGCCACCATGATGTTCGGCGTCGGCGAAACCCTCGAGCACCGCGTCAACCACCTGCAGCGCCTCTACGACCTGCAGGAAGAGACCGGCGGCTTCACCGCTTTCATCCCCTGGAGCTTCCAGCCGCACAACACCGCGCTCGGCGGCCGCGGCTGGGATGAAGCCACCGCCGTCGAATATCTGAAGGTCCTGGCCATCTCCCGCCTGCTGCTCTCCAACTTCCTGAACGTGCAGTCCAGTTGGGTCACGCAGGGGCTGAAGGTCTGCCAGCTGGGCCTGCGCTTCGGCGGCAACGACGTGGGCTCGGTGATGATCGAGGAAAACGTCGTGCGCGCCGCCGGCGTCACCAACTGCACCACCGAAGAAGAACTGCGCCGCATGATCCGCGACGCCGGCTTCCGTCCCGTCGCAGCGCGACACCCTCTACCGGACCTACTTCCTGAATTAGCCACGGATTTGCACGGATCAATACGCACTGGTCTCCTTACTTTGATCCCTGTGAATCCGGGAATATCCGTGGCTAATTTCTCGGGATTTTTCCTCAGCGCCCGGTCCCCTCTTCATCATGCGCACCACAATGATCTTGGGGAAACCTTCCTGGAAGCTGGGGCGCCGGAGTATCGCCACAATCCTCCATCCGGCGCATGGAAGCATCCGCAATGGCGCAAAGCCGAGCCCCACCGCACGTGAAGAACGTCCCTCATCGGATTTGTACAGCTGGTAGCAGCGGCGAGTCCGAACGCTTGTTCTGAAATGCAGCCATTTCCACATCGCGGGCGCGCCATTCGAGAGCAGTCGCTTTCGTAAGAACAGCGGCCGCATCTCTGCACCATTGGACCCAGCGAACATAAAAGTTCCAGTCGCCCGACATGGTAAGCGTGGTCTTTCTGCGCTCCATGAATGAGGCCGAAGGCGCAACCAACCCGGCAGCGTCACCGTCGTAGGCTTTTCGGTAATCCACGACCCAATTGCCGATCCACCGATCGACCATGGGGTAGCGCTCTGGGCTCATGAATGCCGGGAACGTACCAGTGACTGGTATACCACCGGACACTATGAAGAGTTCGGACTGTAGCCTCTCGAATGATTGCCGGCTTCCGGTGGCGACGAAGTCGGCACAGGCAGACCACATCTTCTCAACGCTCGGGTCAGAGTCTTGCAGATCGTAGATGATGCGAGCCGCTCGCGAGTCGCCGACGCTCCGGGTGCTTGCCAGTTTCCAGAAGATCACTTCGAACCAAGCTTCAACAGCTTCTCGACCGTGAGAGCGAAATCGCTCCTCGAACCGCATCGTTTCTTCGCGGTCGCCGATCTCCAACCCAAATCGGAACCAGGGCCCGCTGGCGTTAACGCGCGCGCCGAAACCCATGGCGCGGGCTCGCGCGATCGGATAACGATACGCCGCTAGGGCGTCCACCCAGCGCTGGGCATCGGGGCGGTTCATCTGGAAGCCACAGCTCTTGAATTCCACCTAATACAAGGGGAGATTATAGTCGCTCGCGTATTGGAGATCTTAGAGTCCAAACACAACGTGCCATGCCAAAGTGTCCCTCTCCCCAGCGAAGTGGCCCCAGCAGTCGCCCAACTCGGCGAACATTTGAAGACTACTCGCAAGCGCCGCCACGAGACACGGTGCCAAACACTTTTTGGTTCCCACCTCGACCCTGATTCGGATGGAGGGCGGCGACGCCGGCTTCCGCCCCGTCCAGCGCGACACCCTCTACCGCACGTATTTCTTGAATTGATCATAGTTTTGTCGTATAATTTATCGTATGAAAACTGCGCGTAGCGTTACTCTGGATGCCGAGGTCATCGCGGCGGTCGAAAAGACCAAGAATGGACGATCTGTGAGCGATCGCGTCAATGAACTGGTCAAGCGGGGCCTCCGAGCCGAAAAATACGAGCAGCTCGCGCGCGAAGCGGCCGAGTTTTTTCGCAAGCCCGACCCCGACGAGCGCGCCGAACGCAAGGCTTTCAGCAAGGCGACGAAGCGCGCCTTGTCCAGGGACTGACCGGTGAAAACTACCCCTCCTGCCGAGTGGTTCCCGCGTCGCGGAGAGGTCTACATCGCGGACATGGATAAGCCGCGGCCCGTAGTGGTCGTTTCGTCGGATTCGCTCAACAGCTTCTCCTATGACGTTCTGCGTGGTTCCCATGACGCGGGTCCGGCGGCAGGTGTACTCCATCCGTCCTCGTATTCCAGCAGGCCAGGCGGGATTGCGGACCGACTCATGGGCCAAGTGCGATCAGGTGACTACCCTGGAGCGCATCGATCTGCATTATCCCTCGCTCGGGAGTCTTTCCCCCGAATCCATGGCCGCAATCGCTGAGAAAATTCGGACCGCGCTTGAACTCGACTGAGGTAGCGCGCCCTTATTTCGGTTACAATCAACCGTTTGTACTCTTGTCCGGGCGGCTTGCCCGTGAACGTCCGCTGTATCGGAGCGCTGCGCTGATCCCTGTCATCGCCATTCTGGTTTCATTCCTCGCGCGGCCCAGTCTCGGGCAGTACTTCCGCACCCATTTTCTCGACACCACCTTCCGCGGCCTCTACCAGGCCAACGCCTTCGACCTGGCGCTGCTTATTCCCTACTTCATCGTGCTCGTCTGGCTGGCCTCCTACGGCATGCACCGCTACACCCTGGTGTATCTCTATTACAAGAACCGGAAGAAGCGCGCCTCCTCCGACAATCCGCCCGGACGTTTCACCGACCTGCCGCGCGTCACCGTGCAGTTGCCCATCTTCAACGAGCAGTTCGTCATCGAGCGCCTGCTGGAATCGGTCTGCAAGCTGCAATACCCGCGCGAGAAGCTGGAAATCCAGGTGCTCGACGATTCCACCGACGAAACCGTCGAGGTGGCCGGCGCGGCGGTGGAGCGCTAGGCCGCGCTCGGCTATCCGGTCACCTATCATCACCGCACTAATCGCGAGGGCTTCAAGGCGGGCGCGCTGCGCGAAGGCTTGAAGTGCGCCACCGGCGAGTTCATCGCCATCTTCGACGCCGATTTCGTTCCCCCGGAAGACTTCCTCATGCGCTGCATCCACCACTTCACCGAGCCCGACGTCGGCATGGTGCAGACGCGCTGGACGCACATCAACCGCAACTACTCCTTCCTGACCGAGGTGGAGGCCATCCTGCTCGACGGCCATTTCGTCCTCGAGCACGGCGGGCGCTCGCGCACGGGCTGTTTTTCAATTTCAACGGCACGGCCGGCATGTGGCGGCGGCAGGCCATCGAGGAAGCCGGCGGCTGGCAGCACGACACGCTGACCGAAGACACCGACCTCTCCTATCGCGCCCAGCTCAAGGGCTGGAACTTCGTCTATCTGCAGGACGTGGAGTGTCCCGCCGAGCTGCCGGTGGAGATGACCGCCTTCAAGACGCAGCAGGCGCGCTGGGCCAAGGGCCTGATCCAGACCGCCATCAAGGTTCTGCCGCTGGTCTTCCGCAGCAAGGCCTCGCTGCGCATCAAGATCGAGGCCTGGTATCACCTCACCGCCAACATCAGCTATCCGCTGATGATCGTGCTTTCCACCCTGCTGCTGCCGGCCATGATCATCCGCTTCTACCAGGGCTGGTTCCAGATGCTCTACATCGACCTGCCCCTGTTCCTGGCCTCGACCTTTTCCATCTCCAGCTTCTACCTGGTCTCGCAGCGGGAGTTGTTTCCCAAGACTGGCCGCGCTGCCTGATCTACCTGCCGTTCCTGATGGCGCTGGGCATCGGGCTGACGCTGACCAACACCAAGGCGGTGTTGGAGGCGCTGGTCGGCCACCAGACGGCGTTCGCGCGCACGCCCAAGTACCGCGTGGAGACCAGGAAAGACAAGATCCGCACCAGCAAGTACCGCAAGCGCCTGGGCTTGGTTCCCTACTGCGAACTGGCGGTGGGCACTTATTTTGCGCTGACCGTGTGGTATGCGGTGGTCAACGAGAACTACATCACCGTGCCCTTCCTGCTGCTGTTCGTGATCGGCTTCTGGTACACGGGGCTGATGTCGCTGCTGCAGGGCCGCTTCGAGCGCCTGTTCTACGGCCGCCAACTGCGCGAACCGCAAACCGCCAAGCCCTATCCGGTCGGTGTGTAACTGGATCGCATCCTTTCCCAGCATGGGCTGGAGGAGAATCGCTTTGTAGGCCCCGGCGCCCCCGCCGGGGCGTATTCAAATCGATTCCGAATCGCGGCTCCTGCGGGCGCCCTCGCCCGCGGGGACACACCTTCTGCGAAACCGCACTAAACAGCGCAGGCTGGCCACCTCGCCAGCTCGTCTTCTACCATGGGACTTGAGGAAGCAATGAAACAGACGCTGGCGATGGTGAACCGCATGCAAGCCGACGGCGTCATCAGCAGCTACGCCATTGGGGGCGCGGTCGGGGCTACGCGTTACATTGAGCCGGCGGCCACTCTGGATGTAGACATCTTCGTGACCCTGCCCGTCGCCTGCGGCACTTCGCTGGTAACCCTGACGCCGATTTACAATTATTTGACGGCGCGCGGCTGCGAGGCAAAAGGGGAACACATCATGATTGGCGACTGGCCTGTGCAGTTCCTTGTCCCCGCAATTGCGCTGGAGCAGGAGGCAGTGGCAGAGGCGATCGCGACGGAAGTGGACGGAGTTCCGACGCGGGTGATGACGGCGGAGCATCTGGTGGCAATTGCATTGCGTACGGGGCGGGCAAAGGATTTCACGCGGGTTCTGCAAATGCTGGAGCAGAAAGCCACAGATAGGGACAAACTGGATCGCATCCTTTCCAAGCATGGGCTTGAAGAGAAGTGGGCAAAGTTCAGGCAGAGATATCTCGATGAGTAAAGAGTCCCGGAAAGACTTGGCGAAACTGCCGTTCAGCGAAAAGCTGAAGATTCTGGCGAAGCTGCGTGATCGCAGCCTGGCGATGGCAGGTAGCCGTCGGAGACAGGCGGAAGCGCAGCGTGAGACGGACAAGTCAGAAGTCAGAGGTAAAAAGTAAGAACTGCGGTACATGCCCTCCCGTACCCTCGACGGGGCCGCGCGGCAAAAGTAATCTCCTTCTCGTCGTAGGTGTCAGCCGCCTACCAGATTTCTTGCAAAGGAGAAGTGGAGTTACCAGAGCGACGCCCGGGGCTGCCTCGTGCAGCCCCGTTCGTTTCTCCGGCTGCCTGGCGCGCCCGGATTTTTCCCAAACCTCGCACTCTTTCGTGATGAATCCTCTTGACAGGCGTGGTATGATCGAGGTTGCTGAAAAATTCGGCTGAGCTTCGGGCCGCAGGCCATCTAACCTGCGGCCTGCGGTGTCTTGCCCCAACATCTTGTGGTAGTGCTCCTTGACAACGGAATATCTTCGGTTTTCCAGAAAACCCGAATGTATGTTGTTGATTCTACAGACAAGCTCCACGGTTACCGTGGACCTTTCACGGTATACCGTGGCTAACTTGCTGATTCCATTAGAGGGGACGGGGGGAGGGGGGTATACCGTCTAAGGTTTACCCTATCGTTAACTTAGCCTTGCCCGAACCCTCGCAACCCGCACCGTATAATTCTCGGCCATGAAACGTTTGCTTCTCCTTCTGCTGCTGTTGCTGGCTAGCGCCGCCTTCGCCCTCGACCGCCAGCCGAATCAGACCTACCGCGCGCGCCGCGAAGCGCTGGCCAGGAAGGCCGAAGGCAGGCCGATCCTGGTGTTCGCCAAGACCGAGAGCGACCTGACCGAGGTGCTCACCGGCTTCCGCCAGAATGAAGACTTCTGGTACCTGACGGGCGTAAATACGCCGGGCGCGGCGGTGCTGATGGTGCCCGCGCTCGACGCCAAGCTGGTGGAGCAGATCAACGCCAAGCTGCCGCTCAGCGCTCCGCCGATAACGACGCGTCCCTATTCCGAGGTCCTGCTGCTGCCCGAACGCAATCTGACGCAGGAGAAGTGGACGGGGCGCAAGCTCGGACCCGAGGATCCGCAGGCGAAAAGCGAAACCGGTTTCGAGCGCGTGGCGCCGATGGAGGAGTTGCGGAACGAAGTGGCCAAGGTCACTTCCCCGCTGCGGCGCGAACTGCTGGTCAACCAGGGCGCCGATTCCACCCTGGCGCTGGAGTGGCTGAAGCACATGAACCTGCTGCTGGAGCCGAAGGAATTGAAGCCGCTGATGGAGGGCCAGCGGGTGGTGAAGGACGCGGGCGAGGTGGCGCTGATCCGCAAGGCGGCCGAGGCCTCGGTGGCGGCGTACCTGGCGGCGCTGAAGGCGATCAAGCCGGGCATGAGCGAGCGCCAGGTGGCGTCGCTGATGGTGTACGAGTTCGAGCGGCGCGGCTGCGAGCGCCCGGCGTACGGGCCGATCGTGGGCGCCGGATTCAACTCCACCGTGCTGCACTACGACGAGGATTCCGGGCCCATCGGCAACGGCGACCTGGTGCTGATGGACGTGGCCGGCGAGTACTCGATGTATGCCAGCGACGTGACCCGCACGGTGCCCGCCAACGGCCACTTCACCCCGCGGCAGCGCGAGATTTACGACATCGTGCTGGGAGCGCAGCAGGCGGCGCAGGAGGCCTTCAAGTCCGGCCAGTCCACGCTTACCGGCCGGGGCGAGAACTCGCTCTACGTGGTGGCCTACAACTACATCAACTCGCACGGCAAGGACCTGCACGGCCAGCCGCTGGGCAAGTACTTCATCCACGGTCTCGGGCACATGGTGGGGCTGGACGTGCACGATCCCAGCCAGCGCGACCAGGTGCTGGGGCCGGGGATGGTGTTTACGCTGGAGCCCGGCATCTACATCCCGGAAGAAAAGATCGGGGTTCGCATCGAGGACGATTTCCTGGTTCATGCCGATGGAAAGCTGGAGTGCCTGAGCTGCGGGGCGCCGAAGAGGGCGGAGGAGGTGGAGAAGCTAATGCAGGGGAGGTAGGAGCGGAATTTAAAGATTGAAGATATTGAAGATTTAAGATTTCAGATTGAAGACGCGTCCTCCTGAGTACGCGGAAGGAATGACGCTTCGTCAGCGCTTACAGAGCATAATGCTTGGCTGCGCTGGCATGACAATGGCAATCTGAGATCGTAAATCTGAAATCCTAAATTCCGGCCTCTGGTATTCTAAGCAGCAGTGTTGATTAAGATTCTGTACCTCGTCCTGCTGCTGTCGACAATGGCGCTGCTGTGGGCGGCGGGGGCGTGCTACGTGAGGGTACGGCGCCATCTGGCCGCGCGGCACGAGGCGGAGGGGGAGCATGAACGGCGGCGCACGGCGGGAGACTGAGTTGCGCGCCGCGAATGGTTTTCACAGCATGGAGCAAGCAGCAGACTCGATCTCGGGGAGCGGAGCAGATGCCTAGGACCACATCGATCGTGCAGGAACAAGTGATGGCGTCGAGCGCCTCGCGGCAGGTGGGAATCGTGGTGGGCGCCAGCCTGCTGGTGGCGCTGTGCGCGCGGCTTTACCTGCCGCTGCCGCACACGCCGGTGCCGCTGACGCTGGCCAATTTCGGGGTGCTGCTGGTGGGAATCCTGCTGGGCAGCAAGCGCGGATTCGCGGCGCTGGCGCTGTACGTGGCGGAAGGCGCGGCCGGATTGCCGGTGTTCGCCTCCACCGGCGCGGGCGGAGTGGCGCAACTGCTGGGGCCGACCGGCGGTTATCTGCTGGCCTACCCGGTGGCGGCATTCGTGGCGGGATGGATCGCGGAGCGGGGCGCGGGCACCTTCGCGCGGTTCGTGCTGGCGGCGGTGGCGGCCGAAGTTGTGGTCTTCGCCGGCGGCCTGGCGTGGCTGATGGTGCTGACGCAGGGCGCGGCGCAGGCCATCGCGTTTGGGCTGTATCCGTTCGTGGCGGCGGAGATCGTCAAGGTGGCCGTGGCGGCCGGGATTGCGACCAAGGTTGAGTTGTGAGTGGTCAGTGGTTGTCAGTGGTCAGTGGATAGCGAAATGCCGAAGCTGGCTGTTTGGAAGTAACAGGTGAGCTTCCCTGGGTAGCAAGAACAAGAAATGCATAGATCCTTGGCTGCGCTCAGGATGACATTCAGGTTGGATGAATCTGAAGTCTCAAATCTTAAGTCTTAAATCTGAAATCTTAAATCTGAAATCTTAAATTCCTTCATGCCCACGACAGCTTCAAGCAAGACGCGCACTATCGCCATCGCGCACAGCCCCGATTCCGACGATGCTTTCATGTTCTACGCGCTGGCCACCAGCAAGCTGCGCGTGCCCGGCCTGAAGTTCACGCACACGCTGTGCGACATCGAGACGCTGAACCGCAAGGCGATGGAAGGCGTCTACGACGTGACCGCCATCTCCTTCCACGCCTATCCCTACATTCAGGAGAAGTACGCGCTGATGGGGTGCGGAGGCAGCGTGGGGGAAGGCTACGGGCCGATGATCGTGGCCGCGCGCGCCTTCACCCTGGCCGAGATCAAGACGCGGCGCATCGCGGTGCCGGGCACCATGACCACCGCCTACCTGGCGCTGAAACTGTTCGCGCCCCGAATCCAGACGGAGACGGTCCCCTTCGACCAGATCATCCCGCGGGTGGTGGAAGGAAATTACGACGCGGGGCTGATCATCCACGAAGGGCAACTGACGTACGCGAAGTCTGGCCTGCACCGCATCCTCGACCTAGGCAAGTGGTGGAGGGACCGGCAGGGGCTGCCGCTGCCGCTGGGCGGCAACGCCATCCGGCGGGAGTTGGGGACGGCGGCGATTGCCGGGATCACGGACGCGGTCCGGCGCAGCATCCGCTACGCACTGGACCACCGCGAGCAGGCGCTGGAATACGCCATGCAGTTCGCGCGCGACCTGGAACCGCAGATGGCGGACAAGTTCGTGGGCATGTACGTGAACGAGCGCACGCTGGATTACGGCGAGGATGGGCGCGAGGCGGTGCGGCGGTTGCTCGATCTGGGATACCGGGCGGGGGTAATCACACAAGAGCCGAAAGTGGATTTCGTGTGAAGTCTAGCGGTCGTCGCCGGAGAACTGGAAGTATCTTTCGATGAGCACGCCCAATTCGACGGTGGCGTCGGGCGCCAGGTTGAGGAACTCGAAGCCTACACAGCCGTCGGGGCTGGTGTAGCGCGGCACCACGGTAACCGGGCGGCGGATGTCCTCGCGCTCGGCAATCATCATCATGGACAGGGTTTCGCCGGCGGGGAAACGGCGGTTGGTTTCCAGCAGGAAGCCGCCGCGGCCGAGAATGCGGATGCGGCCCAGGGTGTTGCCGAGATCGTCGGCGGCGAAGACGTTGGCCGTGGAAGGAATCGGCACGCGATCGAAGTAGCGGCGTTCTTTCAGGTCCCAGGCCATCATTCCACCTGCTGCGGAAAAGAAAACTTGGGAGTGATATCGATCGGGACATCGGCAACGCGGTTGAGCGCGGCCTTCAAATCCGCCGAGATCACATCGTACTTGGCGAACCAGCTTTCGGCGCGAGCGCGGTCGCCGGTGGCCTCGATCTGGAGAAGTTCCTCGGCGAGGGAGGCGATGGCGGCGGTCATGCGCGCGTAATCTATCACGTAGCGGCCGGTGGCGGCGTCATGCTGGATGGCCTTCTGCTGGGAGAGATAGCTGAACTCCATCATCTCGGCCTTGCCGTGGGCTTCGGCGGTGCCGAAACGGATGGTGCGGAACAGGCCGGCGACATAGGAAGAATAGAACTCGGGCAGGCGTTGCTTGGGCAGCACGCCGTGGTCGACCAGCCACTTGAGGCCGAACATGCCTACCACATCGGCCTTGGCCTCTTCCAGACCGCTATAAGCCGGACCGATGGACTGGCGGATGTCCGCCTGCTTGCCGTTCACGCGCGCGAAGGCGGGGCCGAGGCCGTGGGAAATTTCGTGCAAGAGCGTGCCCGCCATGTATCCGGCAGCGGAGGCGTGCTCCGCCTGGTCAGGGCGCATGAGCTTCTTGGCGATGGGCAGAATCACGAAGTTGACCCGCGCGTCCATGAAGTTCTTGAAGAAGATCTTCTTGCTTCCCTTCTCCTGGTGAATGCGCGGATCGTTAGGGAGATTGTCGGCGACCGCCTGGTAGCCGTGGTCGAGATCGCCGGCGCGAAAGGGCGTGTCCATGACTTCCATGGGCGTCTGGTGGCCGCGCAGCGAGGGACGGTCCTCGGCGGGCAGCGGCAAGGCCTCCTGGATGTCCGCGACGTATTTCTCGTAGAGCTCGAGCTTCTTGCTTTCGACTTCGTTGCGAACCAGGACGGCGGCGCCGTAGCTGGTTTTCACGCCCAGCAGTCCGTCGTCGTAGGTCTCATAGGGCGCGAAGATGATGTCGAACTTGGGCGCGTGCATGTCGAGCCAGGCAATATCGCTGGCGTAGTAATCGTCGGTGAGCAGGGCGTCAGCGCGCAGGCGGAGGAACTTGGCGAACTGCTGATCGCCGGTGAGGGCGGCAGCGTCGCGCAGGTCCTTGGCGGCGGGCTCCAAAAACTCGCGGTAAGCGACGTGGTAAGGCACGGTCTCCAAGTCGCCGCCCTGGCGGCGCAGCAGGGTTTGCGGGGCGTAGATGGCGGCCTTCTGTGCGGGATGCCGGGAGACGGATTGCTCGACCTGCTCGCGCGTGAGCCCATGCGGGAAAAAGCCGCGTCCGGGATACATGGTCGGACATTGGCCGCTCTGCTGCGCAGCCTCCGATTGGGCGCAGATGAAGGGCTGGTTGTCTTCGAGCAGATCGAAGCGGGCGGCATTAATGAAGATATATTGGCGCGCCATCTGCTCGCGCTTGTCCTTGCTGCCGGCGAGTTGGTGGTAAAGCGGAAGCGCCCCGGGGTCGCTCTGGCGCCAGTAGATGGCTTCGATGTAATGGCAGGCGTCGACCAGTTTGTTGACCAACTGTTTTTCGCGCGCGCTGAGGCCGGCGGCGTCGAAGGGCATCTCCACCGGCTTGAACCTGGCGACGCGCTGGGCGATGTCGGGGGCGATGACGAACCTGGCGGCGGCCGCTTTGGGCTTGGGCTGGCGGACTGTGCGTTGGTGAGGGTGCTCATAAAAACCGCCAACAGCAAAAGTGCAAGGCCGGAGTTTCGCATAGGGAGGAATTTTAACAAAGCATTAACCGGCGTGGATGAAGGTTTGGGGGACCGGGTTCGGACCGAAGGCACACGGTTCTACAAGCCATCTCAGACATGCTCGCTGTTTGGCACAGGGGCTAAAAGCCCCTTGTGTTAAAGAGGGTAAATTCGCGGGCCTGATCAGCCCCACCGCGCCAAAATCGGGTGCGGCGGGGACCCCGGATTCGGCCCGCGCTTCCACGGTGCTGCAAGCCTCCCGGCATTCATGAGATAGCCGCTAGCAAAAAAAAACTGGAAACGGAGCGGCAGGAAGAGCATCTTTCGATGCAGAGGTGGGATGTATGAATCCCGGAGCCGAGACCGACGAAGGGGTGAGCGCGGTTCCCCTGGTGCATGCGGTTTTTTGCGTTGATTGCGAGAGCATCAGCAACAGCCCCCATGATGCCTGCACGATCTGCGGCAGCCACTCGCTGATCGGGCTTTTCCGGCTGCTGGGAGGGACACTGGGGAGCCAGAAGGCGCCGAGCAGCGACGCCAAGACGTCGACCTACAACCTGGAACTCACGGTGAAAATGCGCGCCATCCCGGCCAATGAGCTGAGCCGCGCCTTGCAGGCGATAAGCCGGCTGGCGGACGTGGACAGCGACCTGGAATGCCTGCACATCAACCTGGAGTCGGTGTTCGCCCGCGAAGACGCGCTGAAAGCAGCTTGAGTCCGCGCCGGCGGCAGGATGCCAGGCGCCGCCCGCCGCTCAGTGCCAGCTTCCAAAGCGCATGATCAGTTCCGCCCGATCGTTGTAAACGAAGGTGGGGTTGTCAGGCCCCGCCCTTTCCTTGGCAGCAGTGTTGGCGGCGGAGACGGAGTCGAAGTCGCCAACCAAGTAAACCGCGTCGGAGCCGGTGCGGACATCGACCCCGAGCACCCGGAAACGGCCAGTGGGTGCGGTGAGTTGCTCCTTCGTAGCTTTCGGATACCGCATGGCCCACCCCCCGCTCTAGCCTGCGCCCGCCAGGGCAAAGCCTATCCACAAAATTGAACGTCAGCGAAGCAAAGTTGTGACCAAATTGGAACTGAAGGGGCGCCCGCGAGCGCCGGCGGTGATCGGAAATTGCGGTGATTTGAGGAGCAGTTCCCTGGCCGCGCCCGGGATGACAATCTTGCAGAGCGCGAGGATATAGTTTACAGAGCATGAGTGGTTTTCCCAACGCGAACGGCGCCCAGGCGCTGCTGATCGATGCCGATGACACGCTGTGGGAAAACAACATCTACTTCGAGCGGGCGATCGCGGAATTCATCTCCTACCTGAAGCACCGCGAGTACTCGCCGCAACAGGTGAGGGCGGTGCTGAACGAGGTGGAGCGCGAGTGCATCCTTTCCCACGGCTACGGATTGCACAGCTTCGCGCACGCACTGACGCGGACCTTCGAGCAGTTGGCGGTGGAGGCGGTGGGGCCGGAACAGCACGAGCGCATCCACAGCTTCGCGCATGCCATCGCGGAGCACCCGGTGGAGATCCTGGCGGAGGTGCCGGAGACACTGGAGTACCTGGCGGCGCGGCACCACCTGATCCTGGTAACCAAGGGCAACGTGACGGAGCAATCGGGGAAGGTGGAACGGTCAGGCCTGAAGGAATACTTCGCGGCGGTGGAGATTGTGGCGGAAAAAGATGCCGGCACCTACGGGGAGGTGGTGGGCAAGTACGGGTTGGCGCATGACGCGACATGGATGATCGGCAACAGCCCGAAATCGGACATCAACCCGGCGCTGGCGGCCGGACTGAACGCGGTGTTGGTGCCGCATGAGCAGACCTGGGTGCTGGAGCACGCGGATCTGGCGGAGGCGCCACCGGGGCAGAAGCTGCTGGTGGTGGAGAAGTTCGCGGGGCTGAGGGAATATTTCTAGTCGATGGTCGATGGTCGACGGTCGATGGCCGATGGTCGAGGGTCGATGGTCGATGGCCGAGGGTCGACGGTCGACGGCCGACGGCCGACGGTCGACGGTCGATGGTCGATGGTAGATGGTCGAGGGTCGATGGTCGATGGTCGATGGTCGATGGTCGACGGTCGATGGCCGATGGTCGAGGGTCGACGGTCGACGGTCGACGGTCGACGGCCAGAAGCGAGGAGTACTTCTAGTCGAGGGTCGATGGCCGAGGGTCGATGGTCGACGGTCGATGGTCGACGGTCGGATGGCCGACGGTCGATGGTCGATGGTCGATGGTCGGATGGTCGATGGTCGACGGTCGATGGCCGAGGGTCGACGGTCGATGGTCGATGGTCGATGGTCTACGGTCTACGGTCGACGGTCGACGGCCGGAAGCCACCGGCTACTTGCGAGCGATGGCTCCGTAACCTGTTGCGCCTGCAAAGGTTTAGAACCTACTTAGCCAACACGCGAAGGAATCTCTCCCGCATCGCGCGTGATACTCTCAAGTTGCTCTTGCGATTCTTGTCCCGCTCGACCATGGGGGGCAAGCACGACAATTTCCGGCGACTTCTGCTCACGTTTCAGGCTCTGAGCGAATTGGGCTCGGAGATGACGGCGGACACAGACTTTCCGCAACGTGCGCGCTCCATCCTTTCCTGCCTGATGGAGGCGGCGGACGCGCGCGAAGGCGCGCTTTTCATCTTCCGCGACAAACCCGCGGTGCTGACGGCGGTGGCGGCGCGCGGGTTCAGCGTATTTCCCGAGCAAGCCCTGATCCCGCTGCTGCCCAAGCACGTGCACGCGCTGAGCAACGCGAAGGCGCCGGTGCTGATCTCGCGCGCGTCGTGGGAGCAGTATCTGAGCGCCAACGGCAACCTGGCGCCGGAGCTGTTCAAATGCGTCGCGTCGCTGCGGGTGAGCGGAAAGCTGGTGGGGATGGTGGCGCTGGGACGGCGGGACGAGGATGCGCCCTACGGGGAAGACGATCTGCAGGCGATCAATATGATGGCGCACTACGTGGCGCTGGCGGTGCACAACCATGCGCTCTCGGAGTCGCTGGCGCACCGGGTTTCCGAACATTTGAAGCTGCTGGCCTCGGTGCATAATTTTTACGACACGGCGCTGGAAACGTTCGCCAACGCGATCGACATCAAGCACGTGAACGTGCGCGGGCACTCGTTGCGCGTGGGGCGGTACGCGGCCGGGATCGCGGAGGCCCTGGGGTTGGACCAGCCGGACGTGGCCGGTCTGCGGTCCGCCGGATACCTGCACGACATCGGCAAAGTGGCGGTGGACAAGCGGCTGTTCGCCAAGCCTTCGGCGCTGGACGAAGACGAATTCCGGGAGATGGCGGACCACACGGTGGTGGGACACCAGATCGTGGAAGGAGTGCAATTTCCCTGGCCGAACGTGCCCGAAGTGGTGCGCTGGCACCACGAGCGCGCCGACCGGAGCGGATACCCGGACGGGTTGTCGGGGGAGGAGATCACCCTGCCGGCGCGCATCACCGCCATCGCCGACAGTTTTGACGCGATGACCAGCGAGCGTCCTTACCGGCCGGGGATGACGGTGGGCGAGGCGCTGAGCGAGATCGTGCGGATTGCCCCCTACAAGTACGACGCCAACGCGGTGCAGGCGCTGGTGGTGCAAATCCGGCGCGATGCCGTGGGACGCCGTGAAAACCGATTTCTCGACGACCGGGTGGTGTGCAACATCGCACCCGGCGATATCGACGTGCTGGCCTCGGCCCTGAACCACAAGATGACGCACGGCAGAATCTTTTCGGCGTGAGAGAAACAGCGATTAGCGGATTAGCGGGTGGAGCCCTTCACCCCGGAAATCTCTCTGACATCCCAATGCGCTCCGCGCCTGAGGCGGCGGCGGTCCGAAAGCCAGCAACTTTTGATCCCGAGCGTGTGCGAATCAGACAAACGTCGTTTCCGCGGCGCGCATCTCACAAGCGGTATTCAGGCCGCCGGGCCGGCAGCTTCCAGCAACCGGACATCGGGCGGCGGCCACGCAATTCATAAAAAAGGAAGCCTATCCACCGTGCCGCACTTGGTAAGTCTTGCCCGGCGTGGAACCGTATTTTTGCAGCGTTGGTTATGATCGCGGCGGCTGCCATCTCGCCCGGGCAGACGGCGCAGACGGTGAAGCCGCCCGCCTACCAGAACAAGACCACCCCGACCCAGGCGCCGAGCGAAGTCCCGAAGACGGCGCCCCAGGTGGAGCAGGTGCTGCCTTCCTACGAGGGGCAGACGGTGACCTCGCTGGAACTGGCTGGACAGCCGGATATCGACACGTCCAAGCTGCGTCCGCTGCTGCAGCAACACGCGGGCGAGAAGTTCTCGCAGGAGAAGATCAACGCCAGCATGGCCGCGCTCAAGCAGAAGGCGGGGTTCAGCGAGGTCACGCTGGAAGTGCGACCCGAGGCGAAAGGAGTGCGCGTCCTGTTTGTTCTCCAGCCGGCGGTGTATTTCGGGATTTATGAATTCCCGGGGGTGAGCGGCCGGTTTTCCTACTCGCGCCTGCTGCAGGTGACGAATTACCCGCCGCGCGGCGCTTACACGCCGGTGGACGTGCAAAGCGGCGTCGATTCGCTGGTCACGTTCTACCGGCGCAACGGATACTTCCTGGCCAAGGTGAATCCGGAGATCCGGACCGACCGCCAGCACGGCGTGGCAAACGTGTTCTTCAACACCGAACTCGGCCAGCGCGCCAAGTACGGGGAGGTCAAGATCGAGGGCGCCACTCCGCAAGAAGCCGCCGAACTGAAGGGCACGATTCAGTCCATCCGGGCGCGGCTGCGACGCGCCGCTATTCTTCCGGGGAAGACATACAAGCTGCACACGGTGCGCAACGCGACTCATCGCCTGCAAAACCACCTGATGGACCAGGGCTACCTGGCGGCGAGCGTGCGGCTGACCGGGGCCAACTACAATCCCGAAACCAATCGCGCCGACATCAGCTTCAGGATCAAAGCCGGGCCCGAGGTGAACGTAAAAGTGGAAGGCGCGCACCTGTGGAGCTGGATCAGGCGCCGGCTGATTCCCATGTACCAGCAGGTGGGGGTCGATCCGGAGCTGATCCAGGAGGGCCGACGCAACCTGATTTCGTACTTCCAGACGAAGGGCTACTTCTCGGTCAAGGTGACCACCGACGTGCAGCAGCAGCCGAAGGGAGAAACCATCGTCTACCAGATCGCCAAAGGCCCGCGCCACAAGGTGGAAGATGTGAGGATCGCGGGCAATCGGGAGATCGATGAAGACCGGCTGATGCCGCACGTCAAGGTACAAAAGGCACACCTGTTCGGGCACGGAAACTACAGCGAGAAGCTGGTGAAGGAGAGCGTCGGCAATCTGAGCAACCTGTACAAGGCGGAGGGATTCAGCAGCGTCAGCATCGCGCCTGAGGTAAAAAAGGACAATGGCAACATCGTGGTGGTGCTCCGCGTGAACGAGGGGCCGCAGGACATTGTAGAGTCGCTGCGCGTCGAGGGCGCCAACTCCTTGCCGCAATCGACATTCGCGCCCCATGGCCTGAAGCTCCAACCCGGGAAGCCGTATTCACAGAAGCTGGCGGATGAGGACCGCAACACGATCGGGGCGAACTACCTGCGCCAGGGATACCTGAACTCGACGTTTCACGAGAAGCTGAGCCAGAACCCGAAGGACCCGCACCGGCTCAACGTGGTGTACCAGATCCACGAAGGCCCACAGGTGCGGATCGCCACGGTGGTGACGCTGGGGCGCGAGAAGACGCAGCAGCGCCTGGTCAACCTGGACATCACCGGGCTCCGTCCGGGACATCCACTCACCGCCGACCAGATGATGAAGTCGGAGTCCGAGCTTTATCAGCCGGGAATCTTCGACTGGGCACGGGTGGATCCCAGGCGGCAGATCAGCACGCAGACCGAGGAAGACGTGCTGGTGAAGCTTCACGAGGCCAAGCGCAATACGCTGAATTATTCTTTCGGCTTCGAGGTAATCAACCGCGGCGGCAGCGTGCCCAGCGGAACGGTGGCCACGCCTGGCCTGCCGCCGGTGGGGCTGCCCTCGACCTTCAAGACCAGTGAAAAAACCTTCTGGGGGCCGCGGGGGACGGTCGAGTACACGCGCGAGAACATCTGGGGAAAGGCGGCCTCGCTCACCTTCGCCGGGCTGGGAGCGCGGCTGGACCAGCGTGGCTCGGTGGTGTTGACGGACCCGCATTTCCGGTGGACTAAATGGGCCGCCGATGTTTCGCTATCGGGCGAGCACGATAGCCAGAACCCGATCTTCACCTCGCGGATCGGACAGCTCGGGTTCCAGCTCCGGCGTGCGCTCAATCCGGACAAGACGCAGAACCTGTTCCTGCGCTACAGCTTCCGGGAGACTGGGGTGACGCGGCTGTTGATCCCCGACCTGATTCCGTCCGGCGACCAGCACGTGAGACTATCCACCTTTTCCACCACCTACCTCCGCGACACGCGCGACAGCGTGCTGGACGCGCACAAGGGCATCTACGAGAGCCTGGAGCTGGACTTCAATCCCGCGGCGCTGTCGAATTTCGATTTCGGGCGCCTGCTGGCGCAAACCGCTTACTACAAGAAGATCCCCGGCAACATCATCTGGGCGAACAGCGTCCGCATCGGGCTGGAACACCCGTTCGGAAGCAGCCACGTGCCGCTCAGCGAAAAATTCTTTTCCGGGGGCGGCAGCACGCTGCGCGGATTCCCGCTCAACGGCGCCGGACCACAACAGACGATCCAGGCATGTGGCAATCCCGCGGACCAATCCACCTGCACCAAAATCACCGTGCCGGTTGGGGGCGATGAACTGCTGATCGTCAATTCCGAATTCCGTATTCCGGTACTGTGGGATCTGCCGCTGGTGCACAAAAATCTCGGGTTCGCGGTGTTCTACGACGGCGGCAACGTATTTCGCACGGTCGGCTTCCACGGCCAGTACACGAATTCGATCGGCGCCGGAATCCGCTACTCGACGCCGGTGGGACCAATCCGGTTTGACATTGGCCACAACCTGAATGCCCCGCCGGGAATCAAATCGACCCAGTACTTCGTCACTTTGGGACAAGCGTTTTGAATGCCGTGCCCCAACTGCCGCCCAATTACGGCCCGCAAGGCGAGCCGCCGCGCCGAGGTGTGAGGTGGAAAAGGATTCTCGCCTGGGCGGCCGGGACGATCGCCGGCCTGATCGTGATCGCGGTGATCGCCATTTACGCGGTGCTGCACACCAACGCCGGACGGCAGTACGTGCTGGGAATCGCCGAGCAGAAACTCTCCGCCGCCTTCGGATCGCAGGTGCATGCAAGCGACTTCAAGGTGAGCTTCTCCGGCATCAGCCCGACGCTGGATCTCTACAACGCCGTGGTTTACGGCGCGAAGCCGTATCCCAAGCCGCCTTTGCTGCAGGTCGAGCAGATGCATGTTGCGGTGACGATAACCTCGCTGGTGAACCGTACCGCGTACCTGAATGACATTCGCCTGGACCATCCCTTGGTCCACGTCTTGGTGGACGCGCAGGGCGCCGACAACCTGCCGCAGACCCAGAGCGGATCGAGCAAGAGCAGCACCAACGTTTTCACCCTCGGCGTGCGCCATGCGCAGATCAACCGCGGCGAAATCTATTTCAACGACCGCAAGAGCTCGCTGGAAGCCGATCTTCACCAGGTTGCCTTCCGGGCGGTGTTTCATCCCGGACAACAGAAGTACACCGGGGAGATCGGATATCGCGACGGGCACCTGAAGTTCGGCTCATACGCGGCGCTTCCGCACGAGGTTCAGGCCAGCTTTGCGGCGACGCCGAGCACATTTACGCTCGAGCATGCGGCGCTGAAGAGCGGCAACTCGCGCCTGGATCTGACCGCTACCGTGCACGACTACAGCAATCCGCGGTTGCAGGCGCAGTACAAGGCGGCGCTCGACGCGGGCGAGTTCCGCCGCCTTCTGAAGAATCCGACGGTGCCTGAAGGAGTGATCCACATGGCTGGAGCGGTGAGCTATGCCGGCCGTCCCAACCAGCCGATGCTGGACGCGCTGGTTCTCAACGGCGACCTCGACAGCCCGTTGCTGCGCGTGAGTAGTTCGGGCTTCAGCGGCGACGTTCGCGACCTTCACGCACAGTACAAGCTGGCGAACGGCAACCTGGCCGCCAACCTCACCAACGGCCAGATATTGGGCGGCAGAGTTGACGGCAAGCTGGCGGTCGCCAATATCACCGGCAAGCAGAAAGGCAAGCTCGACCTGGCGCTGCGCGGCGCGTCGCTGGCGCAGTTGAAGAAGGTTTCCAATTCGGCCGCGCTCAATGATTATTCTCTGGCCGGCAAAGCGAACGTGAATGTGAATGCGAGCTGGGCGGGGTCGGTGAAGAACCTGCAGGCGAACATGACTGCCAATATTGCCGCCGGCGTGGCGCCCGTCGCGGCAAGGAACGCCGCCAGGCAGGCGGGCGCCCGGCCCACCACGGGTGCCGCCACTGCCGGCGCGGCAGCGCAGCAGGCGCAGCATCCGGTCCCGGTGACCGGGCACATCCAACTTCATTACAACGGAAGAACAAACCAGATCAGCGTCGCACCCAACAGCTACATCCGCACGCCGCAAACCCGGCTGACGCTGAACGGCGCGCTGGGAAAAGGTTCGGCACTGCAGGTAAATCTGCATGCCGCCAGCCTGCGCGAACTGGAGGCGCTGCTGCCGCCGTCCACCGCGGCCTCGTTGCAGCAGATGGGACTCTCGGGCGCTGCCGCATTCGCGGGCACGGTCCGCCAAACCCCGGCCGGACCTTCCATCGCGGGGCAGTTGAACGCGTCGAACCTGCAACTGCGCGGCGCAACCTTTCCTTCTCTGCGTACGCGTGTCGCCTACAGCCCATCGCAGGTGAGCCTGCAGAACGGGCAATTGCAAATGGCGAACGGCGGCCACCTGGCTTTCAACGTCAGCGCCTCTCCGCAGAACGGAAATTTCACCGGCAGCACACCGCTGCAGGTGGATCTGGACGGATCGCACATCAGCATTGCGGCATTGGAAAAGGCGCTGGGGACGCAAACTCCGGCCAGCGGACTGCTGGCGCTGAACGTGAGCCTGCACGGAACCCAGCTTAGCCCGGTGGGACAGGGCACAATCACGCTGACGCAGGGCAAGCTGGCGAGCCAGCCGGTGCAGTCTGCGAGCCTCACATTCCAGGCCAACGGCACGGTGGTAAACGGCACTGCGAAGGTGCAACTACCCTCGGCTGGGAATGCGCTGGCCGATTTCTCCGTTGACCCGCAGCGGCAGAGCTACAGCGGCCAGTTGCGGGCGGTGGGCATCCAGATCGGCCAACTGGCGGCGGTGAAGAACAGCGGGATGAACATTTCCGGCAAGTTGGATCTGACCGCCAGCGGCCAGGGCACCTTCTCGAACCCGCAGCTTACGGCCACGCTCACGGCGCCTCAGGTCAAGATCGAAGACCAGGTGATCAATGCGCTGACGCTCAAGACCAACGTCGCCAATCATGTGGCCAACGTCGCGCTCGATACGCAGGCCATCCAGACGTCGCTGCGCGCGCGCGCCACGGTGCAGCTTACCGGCGAATACGTTGCCAACGCCACCATCGACACTCAACCCATCCCGCTGGCGCCGATCGTGGACCTGTACGCGCCCACGCAGGCGGGTAACATTACCGGCGAAACCGAATTCCACGCTACCCTGCGCGGCCCGCTGAAGAACATGGCCCGGGTGGATGCGCATGCCGTGATTCCCACGCTGCGCGTGCAATACAAGAACGCGGTGCGGATCGGCGCCGCCAGCCCGATTCACTTCGACTACGTTAACGGCGTGCTCAACCTGCAGCGCACCAGGATCAGCGGCACCGACACCGACCTTCAGGTGCAGGGATCCGTCCCGGTCCTCGACCGCACCGCGCCCATGTCGCTGCTGCTGCAAGGCGGGATCGATCTGCAGATCGCGCAGTTGTTCAGCCCGGATATCACCAGCTCGGGCCGGCTGCAGTTCAACATCAATTCCTTTGGGCAGCGGTCCAATCCGAACGTCGAGGGGCAAGTCCAGGTGATCAACGCCAGCTTCGCGACCGTCTCCGCCCCCATCGGGCTGCAGAACGGCAACGGCGTGTTGACGCTCACCAAGGACCGGCTTGAGGTCACTCAGTTCCAGGGCACGGTGGGCGGCGGCAAGGTTACGGCGCGCGGCGGCATTATCTATCGCCCGCAACTGCGCTTCGACCTGGCGCTGGCCGGGCGCAACGTGCGCATGCTCTATCCAGAAGGTGTGCGCGAGGGCTTCAGGCTCGACCTGACGCTGGCGGGCACGCCGCAGAAGGCGGAGCTCAACGGGCAAGTGCGGCTGACGCAGCTCTCGTTCACGCCCGACTTCGACCTGATGACGCTGATGAACTCCTTCTCCACCGCAACCGTACCCCCGCCTTCGCGGAGCTTCACCAGCAACCTGAAGCTCAACTTGACGGTGCAATCCACCAGCGGCGTTAACCTGGTCAGCCGCGAGCTCAGCCTGCAGGCCGGGGCCAACCTGCGGGTGCAGGGCACCGCCGACCGACCGGTGATCCTGGGCCGGATCAACATCACCGGCGGCGACCTGATCTTCCAGGGGAACCGTTACGTGCTCCAGGGCGGGTTCATCGATTTCGCGAATCCCTACCAGACCGAACCGGTGCTGAACGTGCGGGTTGACACCACCATCCAGCAGTACAACATCCACATGATGTTCCGCGGTCCGGTGGAACACCTGCAAGCCAGCTACACCTCCGATCCGTCGCTGCCGCCGCCGGACATCATCAGCTTGATCGCGATCGGCAAGACAACGGAAGCCTCCTCCGCCAACCCCACGCCTGGCGCGCTGGGCGCGGAATCGCTGATCGCCTCGCAAGTGAGCGGACAGGTAACCAGCCGCATCTCCAAGATCGCGGGAATCTCCCAGCTCTCGGTCGATCCCATCCTGGCGGGCAGCAACCAGGGGAATCCGGGCGCGCGCATCACAGTTCAGCAGCGGGTGACGGGCAATATTTTTGTCACGTTTTCGACCGATGTGACCTCGACGCAGAATCAAATCATCCAGATTCAGTACAAGGTGTCGCCGCGCCTGTCGCTGAGCGGCACGCGCAACCAGAACGGCGGCTTCGGATTCGACACCCGTCTCCACAAAAAGTGGTAGAAACGAACTGGGCAACCAGCCATCGACAGAGCTAATCGCTGGCGCCTGCCGCGCGGGCGCTGACCGCCTCCGCCGCCTCAAGCGCGCTCGAGTAGGAGGCAAACACCGTGGCCAGCCGGGTAATTTGCAGCACGTCGCGCACGCGTCCGGTCAGGCCCGCCAGCACGATCGCCTTCCGCTGAACCGTGGCCGAGGTGTACAGCCGCACCAGTTCGCCGACCCCCGCGCTGTCGATGAAATTCACGTTCGACAGGTTGAGCACTACACCCTGTGACTGATTCAACAGCTCCTTCACCTGCTGGCGCAGAAGAGCGGTTTCCTCGCCGAAGACGATCCTGCCGTTGCAGTCCAGGATGGCGGCTCTGCCGTATAGACGGCTGCTGGTGCGAAGCAACATGGTCTCTCCAAGTATCCCCGCGGTTGGCCCGCAAGTTCAGGAAGGGTGGCGCTGGAGCCGATGCCGGAGCGCGATGCCGTACAGTACTACCTGTGCCCGAACCGGCGCAGCAAATTTCAGCAAAAAGCCGCCGGGGGCTGCCAGACGGCGCAGAGCGCCTGGCGGCAGTGGCTCAGGCGGGCGCGCCTGCAATAACGAGAATTAATGACCGCGATAAAAAGTTTGAATTTCTCTGCCCGCGCCGTCCCACGTACAAAGGAAGCATAGGACAGTGTCGCCTGGACGATGCCTGGTTCCCCCAGCCGGCGTTCGGAGTGTCTATGCGCAATTTTCTGCTGAAAATATTATTGGGGCTTCTCTTCGTGGCGGCGGCCGGCCAGGGTTTCGCGCAAGCGGCAGGGACGACCGCCGCCGGCGCGCAAGCCGACCGCATGGCCCAGCTCGAGCAGCAGGTGGCCGAAGCCAAAGGCTCGGCCGACAACGCCTGGATGCTGATGAGCGCGGCCCTGGTGCTGATGATGACCGGCCCCGGACTGGCGCTTTTCTATGGCGGGCTGGTGCGCAAGAAAAACGTGCTCTCCACCATGATGCAAAGCTTCGCCATGATGGCGCTGGTGACCGTGCTGTGGGCGATCATCGGCTACAGCCTGGCGTTCGCGCCCGGCAACGGCTTCATTGGAGGACTGCAACACGCGTTCCTGCGCGGGGTGGGCGCAGCGCCCAACCCGGATTACGCCCCCACCATTCCGCAGCAGACGTTCATGATCTACCAGCTCATGTTCGCCATCATCACCCCGGCGCTCATTTCCGGGGCCTTCGCCGAGCGCATGAAGTTCAGCGCCATGGCGCTGTTCATGGTGTTGTGGTCGCTGTTCGTCTATGCCCCCATGGCGCACATGGTATGGGGCAAGGGCGGCCTGCTGAACGCCGCGCTGGGAGGGCGCTTCCCCACCCTGGATTTTGCCGGAGGCACGGTAGTGCACGTCACCTCGGGAGTTTCGGCGCTGGTGTGCGCGCTGGTATCTGGGCCGGCGTATCGGCTATCCCAAGGAGCTGATGCCGCCGCACAGCGTGGTGCTCAGTTTTATCGGCGCGTGCCTGCTGTGGGTCGGCTGGTTCGGATTCAACGCGGGCAGCGCCTTGTCGTCGGGAAGCCTGGCGACCAGCGCCTTTGTCGCCACCCACTTCGCGGCCGCGGCGGCGGCCTTGTCCTGGGGCGCGGTGGAATGGATTCGCAACGGCAAGCCAAGCGCTCTGGGCGCCATCTCCGGCGCGGTGGCCGGGCTGGTGGCCATTACTCCCGCCGCCGGGTTTGTCGGTCCCATGCCGGCGTTGGCCATCGGCCTGATCGCGGGCGCGTTCTGCTACTTCATGGTGGCCAAGGTGAAGGCATGGTTCGGTTATGACGACTCTCTCGACGCCTTCGGAGTGCACGGCGCGGGCGGGACCATTGGGGCCGTGCTCACCGGCGTTTTCGCCACCAGCGCCATCAATCCCATCTTCCACGATGTGAAGGGCAACACGCTGCCCCTGGGACTCTTCAACGGCAATGCGTTCCAGGTTGTCAATCAACTGGTGGGAGTGGCCATCGCCTGGGGATTGGCAATGGTGGGCACGTTCGCCATCCTGAAGGTGGTGGATGTGGTGGTAGGAGTGCGGGTCTCGCCGGAGCACGAAGTCCAGGGACTGGACGTGTCGCAGCACGGCGAAGAGGGATACTACTGGGAGGTCTCGGCGCCGTAACGCGCAAACACGAGAATCGTACCTATGACAAAAGTGGAAGCAGTGATTCAGCCCTCCAAGCTCGATGCCGTGAAGGATGCGTTACTGGAAATTGGCGTCGAAGGCATGACCGTGCTGGAAGTGCGCGGCCATGGCCGGCAGAAGGGGCATACGGAGTTTTACCGCGGACGTGAGTACAGCGTCGATCTTCTTCCGAAGGTAAAGCTGGAGATCGTGCTCTCCGACGAACTGGCGGATAAGGCGGTGCAGGTCATCCTGGAGAATGCGCGCACCGGAAAAATCGGCGACGGCAAGATCTTCCTGTCGCGCGTGGAGGAGGCCATCCGCATCCGCAACGACGAGCGAGGCGTGGCGGCGCTGTAGCGGGTCCGCGATCCCATGGCAACTTCCAGCCGCAGCTTGAGCTTGCGCGACCTTTACGCCCGCGATTCCGCCCGGGTTCGCAAGGCGTTTGAGGCCACCGCTGACGGCATGGCCGCCGCCGGGCAGCGCTCCAAGCTAGTGGACGAGATCGTGGTGCGGCTGTGGCAGGATTGCGTTTCCACCAACGGCGCCGCGCCCAGGGGATTCTGCCTGGCGGCGCGCGGCGGGTATGGCCGCTACACGCTCCTGCCGCACTCCGACGTGGATCTGCTGTTCCTCTCCGACAGTGAGACCCTCCTCAACCGCTTCAAGGACGGGATCGGCGGAATGTGCCAGCAGATGTGGGACCTGCGTCTGCGTACCAGCCCGACGGCGCGCACCGTCTCCGGCTGCGGCCAATTCGATCCCAACAACCTGGAGCTGACGCTCTCGCTGCTGGACTGCCGCTACCTGGCCGGCGATCACGCCATCTTTGACCAGTTGTACGAGGAGACTATTCCCCAGGTCGTCCACCGGAACTGGAACGAACTGGTGCAGGGATTGTCGGAGCTGACGCGCGTGCGCCACGCCAAGTACGGCCACACCATCTTTCACCTGGAACCCAACATCAAGGAGTGCCCCGGCGGAATTCGCGACCACAACGTGGCCTGCTGGCTGGGCTTCATCGCCGAGTTCGAGAAGCAGCGCAAGCGCCCCGCGCCCGGCGCCGGAGCGGAGTTCGTGCGGCAGGACTGCGAGGACGCGCTGCGCTTCCTGATGTCGGTCCGCTGCTTCCTCCACTACCTTCACGGGCGGGACGACAACACGCTCAGTTGGGAGGCGCAGGACGCGGCCGCCGCCAAGGGAATCGGCATCGACGGCCAGCCATTCGACAGCGCCGCCGAGTGGATGCGGAATTATTTCCGTCACGCCCGGCCGATCAGCCGCTGGACCAACCAGTTGCTCGACGAGGTGTCGGCCGCGCGCTCCTCGCTCTACCGCCAGTTCCTCGCCTGGCGCTCGCGCGTCTCCAACGCCGATTTTTCCGTGGCCGACGGCCGGGTTTACCTGCAGCAATCCGCGGCCGTGCACGATCCCGATCTCGTCCTGCGGTTGTTTGAATTCCTGGCGCGCCACGGGCTCAAGCTTGCCGCCGACACCGAGCGCCGGCTGGCGCAGGCGCTGGGCTCCCTCGGGTTTCCCCACGGGGGAGAGCTCTGGCCGCACCTGCGCGAGGTGCTGCTCGCTCCCCATGCGGCTTCGGCCTTGCGCGACATGCACGCGCTCGGATTGCTGAACACTCTCATCCCCGAGTACCAGCTCATTGATTCCCTGGTCATCCGCGATTTCTACCACCGCTATACCGTGGACGAGCATTCCTTCGCCGCCATCGAAAGCCTGCACCGCCTGCATAAGCCGGAGGGCGAATCGGAAACGCGTTTTGCCGAGATCCTGAAGGAGGTGGAAGAGCCGGAACTGCTGTACCTTGCCGTGCTTCTGCACGATGTCGGAAAGGGACTGCCGCAGGACAGCCACATCGGCCCCAGCCTGGATATGGCGGAGAAAGCCTTCGCCCACCTCGCCTTGCCCGAAGAGCAGCGCGAAACGGTGCGCTTCCTCATCGCCAACCACCTGGAGATGCCGGCCGCGCTGCGCCGCGACATCTTCGACCAGGAGACGGTGCGCGCCTTCTCCGCCAAGGTGGGTTCGCCCGAGCGGCTGAAGATGCTCTGCCTGCTCAGCTACGCCGACGTACGCGCCGTCAATCCGCAGGCGCTGACCCCGTGGAAGGCGGAGGACCTGTGGCACCTGTACGTGGCGACGCTGAATTTCCTCAATCACAGCGCCGACGACGTTTCCTTCCAGGCCGCGCTGCAAGCCGGCTATGTCGACCGGGTCAGCGCCCTGGTTCCGCGTCATGAAAAGCAGGTGCGCGTTTTTCTGGCGGCGCTGCCGCAGCGCTACCTGCGGGCCCATTCCAGCGAGCAGATCGCCATGCATTTCACCATGGCCTCGCGCCTTCGCCAGCAGCCGGTGCAATTGGCGCTCAAGTTCACGCGCGACCTGTTCGAGCTGACCCTGATCACCCGCGACCGCTCTTTCCTGTTCGCCACCCTCGCCGGCGCCCTCACCGCGTGGAGAATGGATATTGTGAAGGCCAACGCCTTCACCAGCACCGCCGGGGTGGTGGTGGACACGTTGTCGTTTCGCGACCGCTTCCGCACCCTGGAGCAGAATCCGCCGGAACGCGAGCGCTTCAAGCGCAACATCATCGAGGCTCTCTCGGGCGAATTGAACGTCGAGCAGCTCATGGAGACGCGGGTGAGCACCAGCCGGCTGGCGCCCATCAAGGTCACCGTCGACACCCGGCTGACCTTCGACAACGACAGCTCTTCCCACAGCACCTTGCTGGAGGTGATTGCGCAGGACCGGCCCGGCCTGCTCTACAAGATCGCCTCCACCCTGGCGCGCCACGGCTGCAACATCGAGATCGCGCTCATTGACACCGAGGGGCAGATGGCGATTCACGTCTTTTACGTCACGCATGAAGGGAGCAAGCTGGATGGCGAGACGCAGCGCGCCTTGCGCACTGCGCTATTTGAGGAACTCGAGGACGGATCACTGGCCACTGGCCGCTGACCACTGCCCTAGGCCAGCACCGGATCGATCTTCTCCGTATCCACGCCCAGTTCGGCAAATGCCTGCTCGGCCCGCGCTGCATCGAACTTGCCCTCGCGGGCCAGCCGCGACAGCGCCGCCGCGGCGATCGACTCGGCGTTCACCTCGAAATGCCGCCGCAACTGCTGGCGGTTGTCGCTGCGTCCGAAGCCATCGGTCCCCAGACTGGCCAGCCGCCCCTGCAGCCACGGCGCCAGTTGGTCGGGCACGATCTTCATATAGTCGGTGGCGGCGACAATCGGCCCTTCCGCGCCTTCCAGCGCGCTCAGGATGTACGGCTTCTTCTCCGGCTCCGACGGATGCAGCCGGTTCCAGCGCTCGGCGGCGAGCGCGTCGCGGCGAAGCTCGTTATAGCTGGTGACACTCCACACGTCGGCCTGCACGCCGTACTTCTCGGCCAGGATCTCCTGCGCCCGCAGCGCCTCATTCAGAATGGGACCGCTGCCGAACAACTGCACGCCCGCATTGCCGGCAGGAGCGCTTTTGTACTTGTAGATCCCGCGCAGAATGCCCTCGCGGCAGCCTTCCGGAATTTGCGGCATCGGATAGTCTTCGTTGTAGGCGGTGATGTAGTAGAAGCGATCTTCCCGTTCCTGATACATCCGCCGGATGCCGTCCTGCACGATGACCGCGATCTCGTACACGAACGCCGGATCGTAAGTGGCGCAGGTGGGCACGGTGCTGGAGAGCACGATGCTGTGCCCGTCCTGGTGCTGCAAACCCTCGCCGGCCAGCGTGGTGCGCCCGGCGGTGCCGCCCACCAGGAATCCCTTGCTGCGCGCATCGGCCGAAGCCCAGATCAGGTCGCCCACGCGCTGGAACCCGAACATGGAGTAGAAAGTGAAGAACGGGATCATCGGCACGTTGTAGTTGGAGTAGGCGGTGCCGGCGGCGGTGAAGGACGACATCGAGCCGGCCTCGGTGATTCCCTCCTCCAGGATTTGGCCGTCTTTCGCTTCGCGGTAGTAGAGCAGCATGTCCTGGTCATGCGGCTTGTAGAGCTGCCCCTGGCTGGCGTAAATGCCCACCTGCCGGATAATGGATTCCATGCCGAAAGTCCGCGCCTCGTCCGGAACAATGGGCACGATGAGCTTGCCAATCTCCGGATGCTTCAGGAGATGGCGCAGGATGCTGACGTACCCCATGGTGGTGGAAACGGCGCGTCCCTTGGATCCTTCCAGCCACTCCGAAAAATCCTCCAGCGGCGGAGGGCTGAGCTGAAAGTGTCCGGACTCGCGCAGGAGGACGTTTCCGCCCAGTTCGCGCCGCCGCTCCTGCAGGTAAACGATCTCCCGGCTGTCCTGCGGCGGACGATAGAACTCCCCGGCAAACGCCGCCGATTCCGGGATGGGAATCTCAAAGCGCTTGATGAACGCGGCCAGTTGCTCGTCGGTGAGCTTCTTTTCCTGGTGGGTGAAGTTCCGCGCCTCGGCCGAGCCGACCCCATATCCCTTGATGGTCTTCGCCAGAATCACCGTCGGGCCGTTGTCATTCTCAACCGCGCGCTTGTAGGCGTTGTACACCTTCTCCGGATCGTGGCCGCCCAGGCGCAGGTCCGTCAGTTGGCTGTCGCTTAAATGGGCCACCAGGTCGAGCAGCTCGGGATACTTGCCGAAGAACTCCTTGCGGACGTAGGCGCCGCCCTTCACCTTGTAAGCCTGCCATTCGCCGTCCACGGTCTCTTCCATGCGCTTCAGCAGCAAGCCCGTGTGGTCGCGCTCGAGCAGGCGTTCCCAGTCCGCGCCCCAGATCACTTTGATCACGTTCCATCCGGAGCCGCGGAAATCCGCCTCCAGTTCCTGGATGATCTTGCCGTTGCCGCGCACCGGCCCGTCCAGCCGCTGCAGGTTGCAGTTGACCACGAAGATCAGGTTGTCCAGCTTCTCGCGCGAGGCCAGGGTGAGCGAGCCCAGGGTTTCGGGCTCGTCGGTTTCGCCGTCGCCGACGAACGACCCAGATTTTGCGCGGCGTCCTGGGGATGATGCCGCGGTTCTCCAGGTAGCGCATGAACCTGGCCTGGTAAATCGCGTTGATCGGCCCCAGCCCCATCGAAACTGTGGGGAAACGCCAGAAGTGCGGCATCAGCCAGGGGTGCGGATAGGAGGAAAGGCCGGGAGCGTCGCGCAGCTCGTGGCGGAAGTTTTCCAGTTCCTGCTCGGAGAGCCGGCCCTCCAGGTAGGCGCGCGCGTACACGCCCGGCGAAGCGTGGCCCTGGAAATAGACGAAGTCGCCCGGCTGGTCACCGTAGTTGGCCCGGAAAAAATGGTTGAAGCCGACTTCCAGCAACGTGGCGATGGAAGAATAGGTCGAAATGTGTCCGCCGATGCCGGGATCCTTCTTGTTCTGGCGATGCACCATGGCCAGCGCGTTCCACCGGATCAGGCTCTTGATGCGGCGCTCCAGGGCGCGGTCGCCCGGGTAGGGTTCTTCCTCCTCGGGCCGAATGGTGTTGGTGTAGGGGGTGTTCAACTGCACCGGGACGTCCACCCCGGCCATCCGGGCGCGCTGCGAGAGCGCTTCCAGGATGCGCACGCCCTGGCTTGCGCCTTCCGCCAGCACCACCTCGTCGAAAGCTTCAATCCACTCTGTGATTTCTTCTACATCGGCCTGCAACGGAATTGCTGGTTTCACGCTCATAATTTCCCTGTTTCCCTTGGAAAATTGGCGAATTCATCTTCCCGTTCGCCAGAAGACGGCAAGCAATATCAAACGGCGCCGGATTCTTGCCCGGCCGGAAAAGGGTTTCCTTTATGTTGATTCCTGAATGAATTGTGCGGATGTTTAATTCTTGGGCCGGTAACCGCAACGTATCCCCCGGCTCCCTGCGTTTTCCGGATCTGGGCTAGGAGCGGCTGAATTCCGCCGCCAGCCGCGCCGCCTTGGCTTCGTCGGCGGCGACCTCATACGGCTGATAGAGGGCGACACGATCGAGCAGTCCCGTGTACCGCTCCCGCAGTTTTGGGCCGATGCTTTCGTAGGTCCCGAAGACGGCAAAGCTGTCCAGCATCTCGTCGGTGATCAGCCGCGCCATTCCCTTCCAGTCCCCCAGCATCGACTTCTGATGCAGCTCGCGCGCCACCTCCTCCCAGCCGTGGCAGGCGAGCACCGGCAGGTAGGTGCGGGTCGAGGCGTAAAAGGCAATCTGCTGGCGGACTGCTTCCGCGTTCCTGGCGCGCTCGGCTTCCGTGTCTCCGACCACGACGAAGGCCGCGGTGGCGTAGCTGAAATCCTGACGCGACCGGCCGGACGTTCGCAGTCCCTCCTCCACTGCCGGGTGCACAAACTCGCGCAAGTACTTGGGGGTGTGCAGCGGATGCACGTGCAGGCCGTCGCATACTTCGCCCGCCATGGTGCACATATAGCGGTTCACGCCCGCTATGTAGACCGGAATCCTGGGGTGAGGGATAGGGCCGGGATCGAAGAACGGGGTCATCAGGTCGAAGTTGTAGAACTGGCCGCTGAATTTCAGCGGCGTGCCATTCTGCCAGCAATCCCAGATGGCGCGCATCGCCAGCACCACCTCGCGCAGCTTGGGGCCGGGCGACTCGAATTTCACCGAGAAGCGCCGCTGGTTGTGCGCCTTCACCTGCGAACCCAGGCCGAGAAGGAACCGCCCGGCGGAGGCCTTCTGCAGGTCCCACGCGGTGTAGGCAAGCACCATGGGGCTGCGCGGAAACGCAACCGCGATGGAGGTGCCGAGCTTGAGCGATGAGGTAGCGGCGGCGGCCACGGCCA
The DNA here is from genome assembly GCA_963740615.1 of Terriglobia bacterium. Taxonomy (GTDB): domain Bacteria; phylum Acidobacteriota; class Terriglobia; order Terriglobales; family Acidobacteriaceae; genus JAIQGF01. Next base: position 455,512 of record CAVUEZ010000008.1, on the reverse strand, counting down.
GCGGCAGAAAAGGGTCGTGCTGGGTCTCGGAGGACCAAAGGCAGTCGTAGCCCGCGGTCTCCACTTTGCGCGCGTACTCAGAAATGGCGCGGAGGTCGTAGTCGCGCACGCCGGCATCGAATTTCATGCGAGTCTCCCCTGCTGCCATGGAGAATGTACCAGACGGCCCTGCGCCAGCGGGGGCTCAGGCGCGGGCAAGTGGACAGAGAAGTGAAAACCCGGCTGCCGAGGAGTGATTCAGGTGTGGAAGGCAGCCGGGTGCGCTCAAGACTCTCTGAGAAGAGAGGAATTGATGATCGCCCCAGACATGCGCCGCAGCAATTCTGCTTATGAATTAGCCCGCCGGGTGCGGAAGATCTCGCCGCTGGGACGGCGACGAAAGCTCTAAGCCTCCGGGCTACTGCCAATCTCCTGGGCGTGAAACAGCGGCGCTTCCACCAGGGCCCATGCGTCCATGGGCACCGGGTCCAGCCACCGGGCGGAGAGCGCGTGGCGGCCGTGAATCACGTCCGCGAACTCCTGCTGCAACATCCGGGTCACGGGCCCGGGAGCGCCGGCGCCGATCATGCGGCCGTCGATTTCGCGCAGCCCGATCACCTCCGCCGCCGTGCCGCAGACAAACACTTCATCGGCAATGTAGAGCTGATCGCGGGAGATCGGTTGCTCCGCCACGATCAGCCCCATCTGGCGCGCCAGCACCATCAGGCTGTCCCGGGTGATGCCTTCCAGCACGGTGGCCGCGGGCGGGGTGTGGAGCGCGCCGCCGCGCACCAGGAAGATGTTTTCGCCGGTGCATTCGGCGACGTAGCCCTGCGGATCGAGCATGATGGCCTCGTCGAAGCCCAGCCGTCTCGATTCGGTTTTCGCCAGCACCGAATTGGCGTAGTTGCCCGAGATCTTCGCCTTGGTCATCATGACGTTGGCATGGTGGCGGGTGAAGGAAGAGACGTTCGCCCGCACCCCGTGTTCGCGCGCCTCCTGGCCCAGAAATGCGTCCCACTCCCACACCCCGATCGAGGCGTGCGGTTTGCCGCTGTCGATGCTCAGGTCCCAGCCGCCGTCGGCAAGATAGATGAGCGGCCGGATGTAGCATTCCTGGAAGCCGTTCGCCGCCACCACCTGCCGTGTGGCCTCCTTGAGTTGCTCCACGGTGAACGGAATCTCGGTGAAACCGAGCACCCGCGCCGACTGCAGCAGCCGCTGCATATGTTCATGCAGGCGGAACACCGCCGGCGCCGCGGAGGTCGAGTAGCAGCGAATGCCCTCGAAAACCGCCACTCCGTAGTGCAGCGCGGAAGTCATGAAATGGACCGTGGCTTCTTCGAAGGGAACGATTTTCCCGTCCATCCACACAAACCGTGAGCTCGACATGATCAGTCCTTCCGCAACAACTCGCCAGCACGCTAACTACTAACTCCTAACTACTGTCTCTTACACCGCCCACAGATACTGTTCCGGATCGTAGTGCAGCGAGCGGTCTTCGCCGTGCACCCAGTCGGCGCGCGCCGGCGAGCACACATCGATGGCCACCACATCCTCCAGCACCTCCGAGCCGTGCACCGCGCCCGGAGGGATCCTCAGCATCTGGTTCGCTTCCAGGGTCACCTGCTCCGAGCCCAGGAAGAACCGCCACTTGCCGTTGAGCACGACGATGATCTCCTCGTTGGGGTGGGAGTGCATCCGGGTGGCGGCGCCTTTCTTCACTTCCAGCCTGGCCACGGTGACGTTGTCGCCGAGCGCGACCTTGCGGCTGTACAGCCCGGTGACCTCGTCCGTTTTGATCTGCTCCCAGTCGTACGTCTTCATCGCACTTCTCCTTGGTTCGTCGCCCATTAATCCGCCGCGCTTACCGCGGCTTTCTCCGGCGCCGGCGCAGCGGCCCGCGTTTCCGGCCGCACGTCCACCGGATCAAGGAACGGCATCATGCTGCGCAGCCTGGCGCCGACCTCTTCGATCAACTGGTTCTGCTCGCGATCCCTGGTGGCGTTGAACCACGGCCGGCCCGCCTGGTTCTCCGCAATCCACTTGCGGGCGTAGGAGCCGTCCTGGATCTCGGCCAGCACGCGCCGCATCTCCGCCTTGGTCTGCTCGGTGATGATCCGCGGGCCGCCGGTATAGTCGCCGTGCTCGGCGGTGTCGCTCACCGAGTAGCGCATGTAGGAAAGCCCGCCGCGGTACATCAGGTCGACGATCAGCTTCATCTCGTGCATGCATTCGAAGTAGGCGATCTCCGGCTGGTAGCCGGCATTCACCAGCGTCTCGAACCCGGCCTTGATGAGCGCGCTCACTCCGCCACACAGCACCGTCTGCTCGCCGAACAGGTCGGTCTCGGTTTCCTCGCCGAAGGTGGTTTCCAGCACGCCCGCCCGGGTGCAGCCCAGCGCCTTGGCGTAAGACAGGGTCAGCTCCTTTGCCTGGCCGCTCACGTCCTGGTGAATGGCCAGCAGCGCCGGCGTGCCGCCACCTTCCACGAACACTTCGCGGACGCGGTGGCCGGGGGCCTTGGGTGCGACCATGGTGACGTCAACATCTGCCGGCGGCTTAATGGTTTTGAAGTGAATGTTAAAGCCGTGCGCGAACATCAGCATCTTCCCGTGCGAGAGGTGCGGCGCGATGGCTTCGGCGTACAGCGCGGCTTGGCCGGTGTCGGGAGTGACCACCATGATTACGTCTGCCCACGCCGCGGCCTTGTCCGGCGTGACCGGCTTAAACCCCTGCTGCTCCGCCCGGGCGCGCGACCGGCTGCTCTCCGGCAGGCCGACCTGCACCTGCACGCCGCTGTCCCGCAGGTTCAAAGCGTGCGCGTGCCCTTGCGATCCGTAGCCGATGATGGCCACTTTCTTTTTGCGAATGAGTTCCAGGTCAGCCGAGTTGTCGTAGTAAATCTTTGCCATGATCTTCTCCTCAATCCGTTCAAAATAGATATTCGATCGCCCGACGGCCGTCGACCGTTCACCAGCTACACCGAAAACGCGACCATGCCATCGTCGGTATCGATTACCGGCGCGGGTGGGGCCAGCGCGACGCTGACTCCATTGGCGCCGCCGCGCGACATGGCCACCCGGCCGGTGCGCACCATCTCGATGACGCCGTAATGGCGCAGCACTTCCAGCAGGCCGTCGATCTTGTCCTCGGTGCCGGTGATCTCGATCACCAGGCTGGAGGGCGCAACATCGAGCACGCGCGCGCGGAAGACGTTGGCCACCTGCAGCAGTTGGGTGCGGGTTTCCCCGGTGGCCGCCACCTTGATCATCGCCAGCTCGCGGCACACCGCGGGCGCCGCCGTGATGTTCTCCACGCTGATCACGTTGATCAGCTTGTAGAGATTGGTCTCCACCCGGTAGGTGCCGGCCTCGTCCGTGTCGGTGACGATGGTCATGCGCGAGACGCCGGCTTTTTCGGTGTGCCCGACGGTCAGCGACTCGATGTTGAAGCCGCGCCGCCGGAACAGCGACGCCACCCGGTTCAGCACTCCCGGCTTGTTCTCGACGTACACCACAAACGTGTTCATCATGGCTAGGCACCCCTCGCAGTCTCAACCAGCGGGCTCGGCCGCCTGATCATTTGGTCCAACGACGCTCCGGCGGGAACCATGGGGAAGACCGTATCTTCCTGTTCCACGCAGAAGTTCAGCACCATCGTTCCGGGTTGCGAGCGCGCCGCGCGCACCGCCGGAATCACCTCCGCGCGGCTTCTCACGGTCACAGCATTCAACCCGTAGGCTTGCGCCAGCTTTTCGAAATCCGGATTCACCAGCGGAGTGGCGTGGTAGCGCCGGTCGTAGAAGAACTCCTGCCACTGCCGCACCATCCCCAGGTAGCCGTTGTTGATGATGGCCACCTTCAGGTCCAGGCCCTCCTGCTTGATGGTGGCCAGCTCCGACATGGTCATCTGGAAGCCGCCGTCGCCGGCCACCACCCAGACTTCCTCGTCCGGTCGCGCGAACTTCGCTCCAATGGCCGCCGGCAGCGCGAATCCCATGGTGCCCAGCCCGCCGGAGGTGATCAGCGAATGCGGGCCGGTCATGCTTGTAGTACTGCGCCTCCCACATCTGGTGCTGCCCCACGTCGCTCACCACGATGGCCTCGCCGTTCGTCTCGCGCCACAGGTCGGAGATCACGTGCGCCGCGTAAAGGTGGCCGTTGTCGGGAAGGTTCTGAATGTCGCGCACCGCGCATTCGCCCTTCAGATCGGCGATCAAGCTCCAGCCACGGGCCGCGGTCGCCGCGCGTGATGCCCGGCAGCAGTTGTTGCATCACCGCCTGCAGGTCGCCGATCAGCGCCACGTCCACCGCGACGTTCTTGTTGACCTCGGCGGGATCGATTTCCACGTGGATCTTCTTGGCCTTGGGCGCGTAGGTTTTCAGGTTGCCGGTCACCCGGTCGTCAAAGCGCATGCCCAGCGCGATCAGCAGGTCCGACTGCTGGATGGCCGCGTTCACCCAGGCCTCGCCGTGCATTCCCATCATCCCCAGGTTCAGCGGGTGCGAAGCCGGAAACGCGCCGATGCCCAGCAGCGTCATGGCCACCGGGATGCTCGCTTTCTCCGCCAGCTCCCGCACCGCCGCTTCCGATCCCGAAAGCAGGATGCCGTGCCCGGCCAGGATCAGCGGGCGCCGCGCGGAGTTGATCAACTCCAGCGCGCGGTCGAATTCCGCCGGCGCCGCGCCACGGTCGGGACGCGCCGGGTGCGTGGGCGCCTCCGTATGCTCCCAGTCGAACTCGCACAACGACTGCTGCGCGTCCTTGGTGATATCGATCAGCACCGGGCCGGGCCGCCCCGACTTGGCGATCATGAAGGCTTCGCGTACCACGCCGGCCAGCTCGTCGGCGCGCGTCACCAGGTAGTTGTGCTTGGTGATCGGCAGCGTGATCCCGGTGATGTCGATTTCCTGGAAGGCGTCGGAGCCGATCAGCCTGCTGCCTACCTGCCCGGTGATGCAGACGATGGGCGAGGAGTCCATCATCGCCGTGCCGATGCCGGTCACCATGTTGGTGGCGCCTGGACCGGAGGTCGCGACCGCCACGCCTACGCGCCCGCTGGCGCGCGCATAGCCGTCCGCCATGTGGGTTGCGCCCTGCTCGTGACGCACCAGGATGTGGTGAATACCGGCATGTTTGCCCAGCGCGTCATAGGCCGGCAGGATGGCGCCGCCGGGATAACCGAAAACATGCGTCACCCCTTCGCGGCTCAAGCACTCCCAAAGAATTTCCGCACCCGTCTTTTTCATAAATGCTCTTTCAATACTCGTCATTCCGAGCGCGCTTGAGCGCGCGAGGAATCTAGGTTTCGCTATCCCTGGCCCGTCAATCTCACAAGCTTGCCGCTCTCACCGTCCTACTCACTGGAAACTGGAAACCGGAAACTGGAAACTTCAAAAAACTGGGGCAGCCTCTTCGGCTGCCCTTTTCCACTTCTATGTCACCGCGCCCATGGCCGCCGACGACACCTGTCGGGCGTACTTGGCCATCACGCCGCGCTGGTATCGCGGCGCCGGTGGTGTTGTAGCCGAGAGCCTCTTCTGGATTTCCGCCTCGCTCAGCTCCACCGACAAGGTGCGCGCCGCGACGTTGAACTCCACCACGTCGCCGGTTCGCAGCGCCGCGATCGGTCCTCCGCACGCCGCTTCCGGCGCCACGTGTCCCGCCATCAGCCCGTGGGTGGCGCCCGAAAAGCGCCCGTCGGTGAGCAGCGCCACCGAGTCGCCCAACCCGGCCCCCACCAGCGCCGCGGTCACCGCCAGCATCTCCCGCATTCCCGGCCCGCCGCGCGGCCCTTCGTAGCGGATCACGACCACGTCGCCGGCCTTGATCTCGCCCTTCTGCACCGCGGCGAACGCTTCTTCCTCGCTGTTGAACACCTGCGCCGGTCCGCGGAACTGCCGCGTGGCGTGTCCCGCGATTTTCACCACGCAGCCCTTGCGGCGCCAGGTTTCCCTTCAGGATCACCAGCCCGCCGCTCGCATTCAGCGGCTGGCTCAGAGGACGCACCACCTCCTGGCCGGATTTTTCCCTTCCCTGCTCCACTTCCTCCGCCATGGTTCTGCCGCTGACCGTCGGGCGCTGGCCGTGAAGCGCGCCCGCCTGGCGCAAGCGGCTGGCCAGCAGACGGACTCCGCCCGCTTCGTACAGATCAGTCGCGACAAAGCGCCCGCCGGGCTTCAGATCGGCCAGCAGCGGCGTGCGCGCGCTCAGCCGGTCGAAGTCGTCGATCTCCAGCGGCACCCCCGCTTCGTGCGCGATGGCCAGCAGATGCAGCACGGCGTTGGTCGATCCGCCGCTGGCCGCCACGCTGCAAATGGCGTCCTCCAGGGCTTCGCGGGTCACGATCTGCGTCGGCCGCAGATCGCGCTCGACCAGTTGCATCACGTACTTTCCGGCGCTCTGCGCGGCCGCATCCTTTCTCCGCATCGCCGGCGGGAACGCTGGAATCTCCCATGGGCGCGATGCCCAGCATCTCGCACACCAGCGCCATGGTGTTGGCCGTGAACTGGCCGCCGCAGGCGCCCGCGCCCGGGCACGCGCTGTTCTCCAGCGCGCACAAGCTCGGCGTCCGCTCATCGCGCCGCGCGCATGCGCTCCCACCGCCTCGAACACGTCCTGGATGGTGACGTCATGTCCCTGGAACTTCCCCGGACTGATGGAACCGCCGTAGAGCACCAGGCCGGGAACGTCCACCCGCAGCAGCGCCATCACCGCCGCCGGAATGGTCTTGTCGCACCCCACCAGCACCACCAGGCCGTCAAACATGTTTCCCCGCGCCACCAGCTCGATGGAATCGGCAATCACCTCCCGGCTCACCAGCGACATCTTCATGCCCTCGGTGCCCATGGTGATGCCGTCGGAGATGGAAACCGTGTTGAACTCCATCGGCGTGCCGCCGGCCGCCGTGATCCCCGCCTTCACCTGCTCGGCCACGTGCCGCAGGTGGAAGTTGCAGGGCCCCACCTCGATCCACGTATTCGCCACGCCGATAATTGGCCGGCGCAGCTTCTCGTCGTCGAAGCCGACCGCCTTCAGCATGGCGCGCGCCGGAGCGCGCTCCGGACCGTTGGTGATCGCCCAACTGTGCCGCTTGCCTCGGTTCCCGTTGCCTGTTTCCTGTGCCAACGTGCTCCCTTCCCGCTCGAAAAGCCGCCCAATAAACTGAAAGGCCATCATCTCTTTCCAGATGATGGCCAACCCTGCTGATCCTGTGTTGGCTACATCATCCGCCCGCTACGCTCCCCGTTACGAGGAGCCCGATAATAAGCAGGCGGACTACACCGACAGACACCACCGTCCTCGCTGTCGCCATGCGAGCCGTTCGCAGCGTATTGAACTTTGCCTTCCAGGCCATGCGGTCGCCCATCGGTATGAATGGATGGTCTTTGATAGCGTTTTCGCGGCTATAAGTCAATCCATGAATTTCTATTGATTGCATCAATTCTTTTGATAGTACAGGGATGTGCTTATGATCCTGTCGGTTAGCTAACGAGGGTTCGTTCGCCAGGGCTTTACCAGCAGGGATACCCCAGATGGCCGTTTGGGCTCGTCCGGGAAAACCAGCGAGCGCTGTGTCATCCCGAGCGAGGGCGCGGTCCTGAACAGGCGCTAACCGCCGCTGAGAATACGGTGCTGCTCTTCCGTCAGCGGCACCACCGACAATCGGCCCTGCTTCAGCAGCGGCGAGTCGCGAAACGCCCGGTTGGCCTTGATCTCCGCCAGCGGCATGGATGCGCGCAACTCCCGCCCGGCCTTGATCTTCACCACCGGTTTTTTCGGATCGCTCGCATCCACGCTCTCCACCGAAGCTGTGCCCACCGTCCGCCGCTCGTCGCCGGTGTGATAAATGATCAGCCCGTCTCCCGCTTTCATCGACCGCAGGTGCTTGAGCGCCACCGGGTTCGAGACGCCGTCCCAGACGGTCGTTCTCTCTCGTTGCAGGTCCGCGAAGGAGTATTCGGAAGGCTCGGTCTTCAGCAGGTAGTGCATGGCGGGATTCTAATCCAATTGCTGCCGAGGCACGGAGCGCACCGAGAGCGCCGAGCTTCTTAGTTCTCGGTGTTCTCGGTGTCTCGGTGGTGCAAGCTTAATCCCCCGCCATGCGGTCGCGCTTGGGATCAATTGCCGGGCACTCGCCCAGGATCGGCTGGCACGCCGGATCGTGGCCGATCTCAATCACCTTCGGCGTGGGCTTCAACTGGAACTGCTCTTCTTCGGTGGAACCGGCCAGCGCCTTGGTCGACGCCATGCCCTGGGTGACCACCTCGGTCACCGCATCGAAGTACCCCGTGCCCACGAACTTCTGGTGCTTCACTGCCTGGTAGCCGTACTCGTATTCGCGGCTGAATTCCTTCTCCTGCAGGCGCGAGTACGCGGTCATCCCCGCCTGGCGATAGCCGCGCGCCAGTTCGAACATGCTCAGGTTCAGGGAGTGGAAGCCGGCCAGGGTCACGAACTGGAACTTGTAGCCCATTTCCGCCAGTGCCGGCTGGAAGCGCGCGATGTCTCTGTCGCCGAGCTTCTTTTTCCAGTTGAACGAGGGCGAGCAGTTGTAGGCCAGCATCTTGCCCGGGAACTTGGCGTGCACGCCTTCGGCGAAGCGGCGCGCCTCCTCGATGTTCGGTTCCGAGGTCTCGCACCAGATCAGGTCGACGTACGGCGCATACGCGATGCTGCGCGCGATGGCGTAATCCAGCCCGCCGTTGATCCGGAAGAAGCCCTCGTTGGTGCGCCCCTCCTCAATGAAATCGCCATCCGCGGGATCCACGTCGCTGGTGATCAGCTTGGCGGAGTTGGCGTCGGTGCGCGCCAGCAGCAGCGTGGGCACGCCCATCACGTCCGCCGCCAGGCGCGCGGCGACCAACTTCTGCACCGCCTCCTGCGTGGGAACCAGGACCTTGCCGCCCAGGTGCCCGCACTTTTTCGCCGAGGAAAGCTGGTCCTCGAAGTGCACGCAGGCGGCGCCTCCTTCGATCATCGCCTTCATCAGCTCGTAGGCGTTCAGCGGCCCGCCGAATCCGGCTTCCGCGTCGGCCACCAGCGGCGCCAGCCAGTAGGTGCCGTTCTTGCCCTCGGCATGGTCAATCTGGTCGGCGCGCAGCAGGGCGTTGTTGATCCTGCGGCACAGGTGGGGAACGCTGTCGGCCGGGTAAAGGCTCTGGTCGGGATAGGTCTCGCCGGCCTGGTTGGCGTCGGCCGCCACCTGCCAGCCGCTCACGTAGATCGCCTGCAGCCCGGCCTTCACCATCTGCACCGCCTGGTTGCCGGTCACCGCGCCCAGCGCGGGCACATACGGCTCCGTCTGCAGCAACTCCCAGAGCCGCTCCGCCCCCAGGCGGGCCAGCGTGTGCTCAATGCGCACCGTGCCGCGCAGCCGCTCCACGTCGTCCATCGAGTAGGGACGCGAGACGCCCTTCCAGCGGGGATCGTCGGTCCAGATATCTTTCGTGTTCGCTTTGCCATTGGCCGGCATGTTCGTTCTCCTTGTCGTTGGCTTGCCACCGGGGGAACAGGGGCCGCGGGGAAAACCTACCGTTCAGTATTCTGAACACCATTTCAAGATGGTGCACACATCCTAGCGGTTGGCCCGGTCGCCGTCAATTTCCGTGTTCAACAGGATGAACATTAATTCGTAATGGCGTACATGCAAGGATTGGCAGCGCCGGCAACGGCGCGGGCTGTTCAATATATTGAACAATGGTTCGGTCCTGCGGTAGGATGGCACGGGTTCCTGCCATGCATCCCGCCGCCGAATCTCCGTCCACCTCGGTTGACCGCACCATCGCCATCCTGGAGGCGGTGGGCGCGCGCGCCGCGGGCATGAGCAACGCCGAAATCAGCCGCAAGCTGCGCATCCCCAAAAGCTCCGCCAGCTACATCTTGCGCGCGCTCGAACGCCACGGCTACCTGCGCCGCGACGGCGGCGGCAAGTACCGTCTCGGCCTGAAGGTGCTCAACCTGGGACGCGGCGCGCTCTCCGGGATGGACGTGCGCGAGGTGGCGCAGCCCATCATGCGGGCGCTGGTCGAGCACGTCCACATCACCTCCCACCTGGCCATCCTCGACGGCACGCAGGCGGTCTACGTGGAGCGCGTCGAATCGCCGGCCTTCATCAAGATGGACACCTGGGTCGGGCGGCGCATGGAGATCTACTCCACCAGCGTGGGCAAGGCGCTGGTGGCTCAACTGCCCGAGGCGCGGGTGCACGCCATCCTGCGCGAGCGCGGCATGAAGAAGCGGACGCCGATGACCATCACCAGCCCGGCGCGCTTTCTGAAGGAGCTGGAACAGGTGCGCGAGCGCGGCTACGCCTTCGACGACGAGGAGAACAGCGCCGGGGTGCGCTGCGTGGCCGTGCCCGTGTTCAACGCCGCCGGGGAAGTGGAGGCGGCGCTCAACATCACCGGCACCACCCAGCAGGTGAACCGCGAGACGCTGCCCCGGATCCTTGAGCTGGTCAAGGAATCGGCCCGGCGCATCTCCATCCAGTTGGGGTTCCGCCCCGCGAGAGTAGCGGCGGGAAGCCGCAAGTAGCAATCTCGAAAAACCGGCTTCCCTAGTCGGCGCTCAGTTGCTGGGCGATGGCTTGCTCCGTCGCCGGGAAAACATCAAAGATGTAATCGTGGGCATCGAGCGCCAGCTTGTCCATCTTGCCCGCCTCCACGCGCCGGACGATTTCCTCCCGCGGCAGATCGAAAATCGCGTCCAGGATCTGCGCGCGCTCCTTCCCATTGGCGGCGCCTACCACGAAGAGCACGCGCGCGCTGTGCTGGATGTAGCGCGGCGACAACAGTTGCCGCTTGAGCAGCTCCATGATCACCGGCGCCTTGGCGCGGTCGAAGCGGCCGGGATCGCCGCGGCGGTCCAGTTCGGCGAAGAAGGCCGCCGTCCACTCGTTGTGATAGTCCCAGACCTTGTCGAACATGGCGCGCGTGAAGCGGGCGCCGGCCTTGACCGGCTCGGCATCGGCCGCCAGTTCCACCCCGTCTTCGGTCAGCGCCTGGCGCTTGAAATGGCCGTCCTTGGAGATCACCGCCTGGTGCTGGGCCACCGTCCACAGCCAGGAGACGTTGATGCGATAGGTGGCCAGGTCGTTCATGAAGCGCAGCTTGAGCTCGTAGTCGTCGATGGCGGCGGCGAAATTGCCGTTGAGAATCTGGAAGCCGTAATTGGCCGCCATGTAGAAGGCGTGCTGGATGTGCTCGATGGTGACCTTGCCCTCGGGCACGCCGTAGATGTCGCGCCAGAGCTGCTCGGTAAAGATTTTCTCCGGCGCATTCACCGCCTCGCGGGCGATCACCGCGGGCGTGATCTGCCCTTGGGCATTCAGCAGGCCGCGCGACTGCAGCACCGAGCGCTCGGCCTGGCTGAGCCCGCTGGCCACGGTGGGCACCGGCTTGCCGTTCACGTCCACGGTTTCCAGCGGCGTGTCGATCCGTGCCTGGAGCTGGGCCAGGGAGAGGCGCAGGGGCTCGTTGCCGGCGCCGACATAGCCCGGCTCGGGGCTGGCCACCCAGCTCTGCCGGTAGGCGTCGTAGAGCTTTCCCTTCACCCGGCCGGCGAGGATCTCGTCCAGGGTCGGCTGTTGACCGGCGGGCAGCGGCTCGTCGGGCACGAACATCAGGCCGAGCAGGCGCTCGCGCAGCTTGTCGATGACCATGGCGCGCAGGGCCAGCGGCTTGTAACGCACGCGGCCATAGGGATCGTTGGCCTGGTAGATCATCACCGCCGCCATGCCGCCGATGGGCGCGCCCTGGGTCAGCTCGCCATCCTTCATGCCGGCCATCAGCATCAGCAGCGCGTTGTACCGCTGGTAGGCGATCATGTTCGGCGAGGCCATGCCGATGGTCTGCGGATCGGGAAACACGCCCTTCGGGTCGTCCTTCCACATTTCGATGAGGCTGGCCAGGTAATCCCAGCGTCCGACGTTGGTCCCCAGCAGCCGCCGCCGCAGGACCCACGCGATGGCCGGCAGGAAACGTCCCGCGTTGCCCTCCTCGTAGAGGATCTTAATCTTCAACGTGCCCACCGGAATGCCGATGATCTGCTCGAGGCGCGAGAACAGCTTCTCGAAAATCAGGGCTTCCTGCGGCGTCTGAATTTTCGGGATGTAGAAGTACACGCCGGTGCCGGCGCGCTTGAGGTTGTCGTAGTTGTTGAAGGTCCAGAGGACGGTGACCGCGACCAGGCCGGGGGCCGGCTCGCCGTCGACGGTAATGTGCTCGTAGCGGACGTGCATGCCGGGGGGGCGGTTGAAGCGCGTGGGCCACTGCGCGGGCGGGCGGTTGATCCGGTACTCGCGCTTCTTGCCCTTCTTCACCACCTCGTAAGGGCGGCCGTTCCAGCGGCCTTCGTGAATCTCCTTGGCGTTCTCCAGGGCCGCATAGACGCCGATGCGGCTGATCCTGGGGCGCGCCGTCGGGGCGGAAATGCGGCGGCGAGGCGTCCTCCCAGTCCGGCATGTTCACCGGCGCCGGGCTGTTCAGCGCGTTGAAGGCCATGTCCAGCGGCTGCCACGGCCCGGTGAGCTCCAGCCCGGGGTTATCCAGGGGATGAGCGTCGGGGGGAATGGGGACCTCGTCGTTGAGGCGCCAGCGCCACTCCGTGTCGCGGCCGAGGAAGTTGTCGATCATGCCCTGAACGATCTGGCGGAAGGTCCAGGAGCGGCCGGTGACCGGGTCCGGGAACTTCTTCTCCCACTGGGGCCAGGCGTATTTCTCCGCGACCGGGGCGGGCGACTGCAGCAGCATGCGGCGCGCGGTGAGGGCCTCGGCTATCGCGGGACGCAATTCCCGGGTGAGGGTGGCGATGGTCTCCTCCACGCTGACCTCGCGCCCGTTCACCTTCTTGGCGCCGAACAGGCTGGGAAAATTTTGCAGAATGTCCTGGCGGATCATGGGCTTTGTTTCTCCTGAAATTCGATGGTATGGGAGCGGGCCGCGCACGCGGGCGATGAGGAACGCAATGTTGTAGATGCGCGCTCCTGGCCGGCGGACGAAGAAAAATGCAACTCGCGTCCAAGCCCAGGACCGAAGTGGGAATCATTGGAAATGGTTGCGAGCTGGAGGACGGTACGATTCAGACGCGTTGTTTTGTGCCTGACCGGTTTCTGATCCGTGTGAATCTGTGGCAATCCGTGGTTAGGTTTTCCTCGAACGTCTTACGCGGGCGCGCTACCGCTCGCTGATCCTCTCCAGCGTCTCGAAAAATTCCGGATACGAGATTCTTGCCGCATCGGCGCCGTGAATCGTGGTCTCGCCCTCCGCCCGCAAGGCGGCGACAGCAAAAGCCATGGCGATGCGGTGGTCTCCGCGCGAGTCAACTTCCGCGCCGTGTAAGCGCTGGCCGCCCGGAACCAGCAGCCCGTCTTCCCTTTCTTCCACCTGCGCTCCCATGGCGCGCAGGTTGGCGGCGACGGCGGCGATCCGGTCGGTTTCCTTCACCCGCAGTTCGCGCGCGTCGCGGATTTCCACGCCCGTTTCCGTGTACGGCCCGATCGCCGCCAGCACCGGCAACTCGTCGATCAGCGCCGCGCTGTCCGCGCCCTTGATCACGGTCCCGTGCAGCGGGCCCGCTACCGCCCGCAGCGTGCCCACCAGCTCGCGCTGCCGGTCTTCGGCGTCCAGCAGCACGGTGCGCAGTCCCAGGACGTTCAACTCCTCCAGCACCGCGGTGCGCGTCGGGTTCACCAGCACCCGTTCCACCACCAGGTCGGATTCGGGAAACAATGCCGCCGCACAGAGGAAGAATGCGGCGGACGAGATATCGCCCGGCACCTCCGCCTCCATCGCCTCCAGTGGTTGTCCGCCGCGCACGCCACAGCGATTTCCATCCCGCATCACTTTAGCGCCGAAAGCCTCCAGCGCCAGCTCGGTATGATCGCGCGTCGGCATCGGCTCTTTCACCCAGGTCTCGCCTTCCGCCGAGAGGCCGGCCAGCAGCACCGCCGACTTCACCTGCGCGCTGGCCACCGGCATGGCGTACTCGATCCCGTGCAGCTTCCCGCCGCGAATGCGCAGCGGCGCGTGGCCGTCCTGCGCCTCGATCCGCGCCCCCATTCGCTCCAGCGGCTCGATCACCCGCCGCATGGGACGCCGCGACAGCGATTCATCTCCCGCCAGCTCGCTGCTGAACTCCCGCCCCGCCAGCACCCCCGACAGCAGGCGCATGGTGGTTCCCGAATTGCCGCAATCCAGCGGTTGTGCGGGCGGGTGCAGCTCGCCGCCCATGATCGTAATACTCCCATCTTCGCCGCGTTCAATCCCCGCTCCCAGGGCGCCCATGCAGGCCAGCGTGCTGGCGCAGTCGGCGCCGGTGGAGAAATTCGTCAGCCGCGTTCTTCCTCGCGCCAGCGCCGCCAGCATGGCATAGCGATGCGAGATGGACTTGTCTCCCGGGCAGCGCCACGCTGCCTCGTACATTCCGCGCCGGACGGATCACCAGGCTGCTCTCGTGCTTCATGCCGCTTTTCGCTCCCATCTTGGCCCGAGTTGCCTCCGAATCCAGAAATTTAAGGCGCACAGTGGCGCACCTCGACATGCAAAACGCCGCCAAGTGCGCATCATCTTAGCAGTCAGCACGGACGAACTAAGCCGTGCCGAGTGTGGCCCCAGTTCCGAGAGTCCCCTGCCTCCGAGCCCGGATCCCCTCAAACAAAGGAATCAGGTCGACCACCGCATGAACTACCGGGTCCCGCTTCTCTCGCTTCTCCTGCTTGTAGCCGTTATCGCCGTCGCGCAGCAGCCCATGCCGTTTCCCGCCGCCGGCCGTCGCGGCACGGCCGATCCGTTCACCATGAGCACCCTCAACGGCAGCGTTCGCACCGCGGCCAACCAGCCGGTGCGTGATGCTCGGGTTGAACTCCGCCAGGTGCTTACCCAGACGGTGGTCGCCTCAGGTTACACCCTGCCCAATGGGAGCTTCGAGCTCACCAACGTTCCCGCCGGCGCCTATGAAGTGGTAGCCGCGGTCGGCATCAACGAGGCGCACGAGCGCGTTGAGATCGATCAGCCCATGACCACCGTTAACTTGCGCATGCCTGGCCCGGCTGCCGATGCGGCCGCCGGCGGCGCCACGGTCTCCGTTGCCCAGCTCAAAATCCCCCACCAGGCCCGCAAGCAGTACGACAAGGCGGAACAGGCGTTCCACAAGCAGAAGTTTGACGAGGCCCGCCAGCGCCTGCAGAAGGCGCTGCAGGAGTTTCCTAACTACGCCCAGGCGCTCACCTTGCGCGCTCTGCTTGAGATGCGCGACAACCAGCTCGACCAGGCTCGCGCCGACCTGGAGCACGCCATCCAGGCCGATTACGGCTATCCCATGGCCTACATCGCGCTCGGCGCCACCTATAACCTGATGGGCCGCTACGACGATTCCGTGCGCACGCTTGAGCACGGCATCGTCCTCTCCCCCGCTTCCTGGCAGGCCTACTTTGAGCTTTCCAAGGCGCTGTTGGGCAAGGGTCAATTCGAGGCAGCGCTGCGTCAGGTGAACAAGGCATCCGCCCTGGCTCCGGCGAACTTCGGCGCCATCCACCTGGTCAAGGCCCATGCCTTGCTCGGCATCAAGGCCTACGATCAGGCGGTCATGGAACTGGAGCAGTACTTGGGAACCAATCCCGGCAGCGCCGATTCCGATGCCGCCCGCCAGACGCTCGGCCAGGTGCGCGCCTTCCTCGCCACCAAAAGCAAATAGCAACCGTTTGCCGCACCGCCAAAAAGGCCGTCCCGCAAGGGACGGCCTTTCTCATTCGCGGAACTGCGCTGCCTACCCGGCCACTTTCCGGCTGACTTCCTGCAGCATGGCGGCCGGGACCTCGCGCACTTCGACGGTGAATTCGAACATTGGCGTCTCGGCGCCGCGCCCCCAGCGGTTCACCTCCCAGTGCGCGCGCAGGAACTTGATCTCCGCTTGCTGCCGCAGGTCCAGCAGCAGCGGATGCTGCCCGCGATAGAACTTTTGTGGAAACGCCGCCAGCGGCTTCTCGCCCCAGGCGCTTCCGTCGGCCGAGCCGAACACGCCCACGTCCAGCGACTCCTGTTCAATCACCTCGACGATGTCGAGCGTCAGCAGGAACACGCGGTTCGCCGCCGCGCTGATCTCCACCGCCGCGCCGTCGCCCTTGGCGGTTACCGTGGTCTTTTCAGGTACCAGGAATGCTTCAACCATGATTTCAGGATTCTAGCATTGCGGAATTTTCGGACCGTCGAATTCGCCTGATTCCAGTTTGGCTGCAAGCTGCGAGCATGAGCCGCCAATTCGTCAATTCGCCAATTCGTCAATTCTTCAATTCGAAAACTCGTCAATTGGCCCGCAGCGAATCCAGGAACTGCCGCATCAGCCGCGCGGCTTCTTCCTGCTGCTCGAACACCGCGTAGTGTCCGGCGTGCGCGATCACCCTCATCTTGCTGCCGCGGATGTGGCGTTGCATCGGCTCCGCCTCGCTCACGCCGGTGAGCGCGTCTTCATCGCCGGTGATGATCATCGTCGGCACGTCGATCGTTCCCAGCGTGGCCACCGAATCCGGACGCGCCGCCATGCCGCGCTGCACCGCCGCCACGCCCTCCGGCGTCGTCTTCCGCATCATCGCCCGCGCCGCCTGCACCAGGTCAGGACGCCCTTTTCGCGTGCTCTCGCCCAGCAGCTTGGGAATCATGCTCTCGATAAACGGCTCCACCCCGCTCTTCTCCACCTCCTCGGCGGAGCGCAAGCGGTTGGCGCGCGCCTCCTCGTTGTCCGCCCCGGCCTTGGTATTGCACAGCACCAGCGCCGTCACCCGGTCCCGGCTCCGCCGCCAGAACTCGAACAGGATGTAGCCCCCGATACTCTCGCCGGCAAGGATCGCCTTGCCGATCCCGGCATCGTCGAGCACGCGCGCCACGTCGGCCGCGTGCTTCTCCATCGTCGCCGGCCCTTCCCCCACGCCCGACTCGCCGTGCCCGCGCAGGTCGGGCAGGATCAGCCGGTAGCGCGACGCCAGCCGCTCCGCCGCCGGCGCCCACACTCCGCGATGGGCGGGGAACGGATGCAGCAGGACCACGTCCGGGCCCTGCCCCATCACCTCGTAGGAAATTTCAATCTCGGAGCTGCGAACGCGCATAGGAGTTGGAATGCTTCAACCTTGCTGCGGCGAAGCCGGGCTTCCGGCCGGCACCACGAAGCACACTTCCGGCTCTTCCGGAATGATGATCCAACCCACCAGGTAGCCGATCAGCGAGAACGGGATCATCACAATGCCGGCCACCAGCCACACCAGCCGAATCAGCGTGACGTCCAGATCGAAGTATTCGGCCAGCCCGGCGCACACTCCGGCAATCTTGCGCTCCTGCCGCGGACGCACCAGCTTGCGCCGCGCCAGCACCGCTCCCACCCGCCTGCCGCAGTAGGCGCAAACGTTGGCGTCGTCCTGGATCACCTTGCCGCAGTAGTTGCAGTACATGCTGCCCCCTGTGAATCACTCCAAAATGATCCCCACCTAGGATACGCCGCCCGTCCCCCGAAAGTTCCCCCGCTAACTCCTAACTACTAACTACTAGCTCCTAATCTTCCCCATACGGCTGCTTGATGTATTTTCGCGCCAGGTCCGCCCGGTCGGAGTTGCCCTCGGCGGCGATCACCGCCTGGTACCGCCGTACTGCCTGCTCGCGATTGTTCAGCGCGTCGTACATCTCGCCCGCCGCCAGGCTGGCGCGGTCGCGCAGGTCCGGATCCGCCGACTTGAACTGCTCCACCATGTCGTACGCCTCGGCCGCCCCGCGATAATCGTGCTGCCCGCGCAGGGCCTCCCCCAGCCCGTAGTACACCATCTCCATCCGCGACTCGGCGAACATTCCCGCCTTGCTGTCGCCCAGCAGCCGGCGGTAAACCGCCACCGCGTCTCCTCCATGGCCGGCCGCGTTCAGCAGGTTGGCGTACTCCAGCCGGAACAGGAAATTGCGCGGGAAGCTCGATTCCAGTCCTCCCACCAGTTTCAGCGCCTCCGGGTAGCGCTGCTCGCGCCGCAGGAACAGCGAGAGCGCGATCCGCGAGTCCACCGACGTCTCTCCGCCCGCCTCACCCGCCGCGTACAGGTATTCAATCCCCTTCGTCTTGCTCCCGCTCAGCCCCACGATCGAGGCCGCGATCTTGAGCCCGAAATTCATGCCGCCCAGCACGTAGTTGTGAATGCCCACCACCATCTTGGCGTCGGTGAATTTCGGATCCAACTCCAGCACCCGCTCATGATCGTGCCGCGCCCCCACCGCGCTGCGCAGCGCCGCGAACCACGCCTTCTCCACCAGGCCCGTATAGGTGGACCGCAGGGCCCGGGTCACTCCCCGGGCATACAGCGCCTCCACGTCGTTGGAGTTTTGCTTCAGCCGCCCCTCCTCCAGTTCAAAGGCGCGCGCCATCAGTTGCTTGATCCGCGCCTTCACCGCGGGGTCCACGGGAAACTGCTTGCTGGTCAGAAAGCTGTTCTTGGCGTACAGCTCCGTGTCCAGCGCCCCAATGCGGTAAAGCTCGCGAAACAGCACCGCCGAAAGCAGATGGTTCACCGAGTTCGGATCGTCCGGATGCGCCTTCAGCGCCAACTCGAATTCGCGTACCGCCTGGTCGTACTCCAGGCTGTAGAGGTGCTCGAAACCGGCGCGCGTAGTAGGGTCGTTGGGGCGGAATTTAAGGTCGGCAATCCCGGAAGCCGCGCCCCTGGCCTGCGCCACCCCCATCGTAACCACTAGAGCAATAAGAACGTAGCCGAATTTAATACGGGAATAACGAGGAACCGCATCCAGCCAGTAGGGTGTCATACGAATCTGCTTTGCGCAGTTTACCCGATGTGCGCCGCCGCCCGGAACCGGGTACAAACATTACGCTCTGCCGAGCCCCGCTACACCGCGCATGACCAACGCCGATAACCCGTTCAAGCAGTTCTACACCGAGTCCGAAGCCGCCAGCATGCTTGGCATCTCCGTCGCCACTCTGCACAGCCTGCTCGATCAGCACATCTTCAACGACGGCTCCCAGCGCCCCGACGAACTGCTGCTGCAAAGTTCGGATCTGGTCCTGCTGCGCTTTTGGAACCGTAGCTCTCCTAATCCTTCTCCTAATCCCAAAGTCATTCGCATGCCCCGGCGTTCCCGCGTCTGAAAATCACAGCTTCACCCACCAGGCATGTGCCCCACATTCGCGAGCGTAGCGAGCTAATGTGGGGATTCTTCTTCCTTTCGCTCACCCGATCGCCCGATCACCAGATCACCCGATCACCCGCAACTCTTTCTGACTCTGGGTAAATTCTGCCCATCCCCGGTTTGCAGTGCTGCTACTAACCCGTTGATACTGGCCCAGTTGCCGGTTTTTTACTTTGGTGCGTCACTTGCCTCTGCAGGTGGGTAACCGTGGAGAGTGACGCAATGCCGGGAGCCGTGCACAACGTTCAGCAGGAGTATTGGCGGCCTCCTGCCCAGCAGGTACGCGCCGTCGAGCCTCCTGCCGGTCTGCGCGGCCAGCTCATCTGCGAGCAGTGCGGCACCGAGTTCCTGGTAGGCTCGCGCTTCTGTCACGTTTGCGGCTCCGAGCGTGAACCGCTGGTGGGTTCCTCCGCCGCCGGCCGCTGGCTTCAGTTGCTGGACTTCACCCGCATCCGCGAGGCGCTCGGCCTTTCCATCGCTTCCCTGATCGCCTTTATCGCCGGCCTCGCCTGCGTCGGGGCCGCCGTCGCCACCGGTGTCATCTTCACCGCTTCCACCCTGCTCGATTGGCAGGCCGTGCAGATCTGGCGCATCGAGTGGCTGCTCGCCGCCGCCGCCGCCTTTCTCGCCGGCATCCTGCTCAACAAGGCGGACGCGCGCTGACTCCTCGCCGGGCCGTCGGCGCTTCCCTCATCGTATAATCTTCGTCAGTGGCGGGTTCCGCGTTGCACGCTCTATACTCGGCGCTCACAACCCACAACTCAGAATCAAAAAACAGGAGACATGGCCTTGACAAAGCGATCCCTCGCACTCGCGTGCTTGCTGTTGCTCGCCGGCGCCGTCGCGCTGGCCCAGGTCCCCAACATCCCGCAGTTCTCCGCCGACATGAAATGGAGCAACCCTGAAGGGCAACCCGCCACCGGCAAAATGTACTGGGGCGGCGGCAAGATGCGCATGGACATGAACATGCAGGGCCGCCAAGCCGTCATGATCCACGACATCTCCACCAAGACCAGCTACATGCTCATGCCCGAGCAGCACATGTACATGGAAATGAGCGCCAACAACCCCATGATGCAGCGCCTGGGAAATGCCCCCAACCTCAAGCCCTTCGATCCCGCCAATCCCTGCGCCAGCATGGAAGGCTACACTTGCAAGAAGATCGGCGCCGAGACCGTCAACGGCCGCTCCTGCGACAAGTGGGAATTCAAGGGCCCCAGTGAAACCCAGACCGCCTGGGTCGATCAGAAGCTGCATTTCCCCATTCGCAGCGTCACCTCCAACGGCACCACCATGGACCTGACGAATCTGCAGGAAGGATCGCAGCCGGCATCGCTGTTCGAAATTCCCGCCGGCTACACCAAGATGGATTTCGGCATGCACGGCCGCCGTCCCAACTAGTCATGTCATTCCGAGCGCGTGCCGGCTGAAAAGTCGAGGCACGCGCGAGGAATCTCGGTTTTCCCATCGACAGGCCTGACATCGATCTGCGTTCATCCGCGTTCATCCGCGGCTGGTATTCCTGTCATTCCGAGCGCGTGCCGACTTTCACCGTCCGCGCACGGTAGCCCCCGCCGGTGAAGATCGCCGATATCGTGACCTCGCTTCCCACCATCACGTTGCTTCCCACCACGCCCGGTTCAAATCCCAGTTCATAGGTCTTGTTATCGCTCACGTTCTCCACCGCCAGCGTTCCCATGCGCAAGTCCAGATGCCGCACTTTGCCGGAAAAAGTAAACCTGTTCCCGGGCTCGGCCAGGATTGTGACCTCGCGCGCCACGTCGCCATTGCGCTGGGCGGCCGAGAATCGCACCGTCACCAGCGATCCCGGCACCAGTTCGATCGCGCCCTGCCCGCCGCCGCCCGTAACCTTTGTCTGCCGGGTTACGCGGAAGCTCACCGGCATGGCCGAGAGTCCATCGCGCACCGTCATCCGCCCCGTGCCGGGATCGTAGGAGACCACCTGCCCTTGTGCATCGCTGGGTTTCAGGCTGGTCACGATGCGGATATTGCGCGCGAACAGCCGCGTCCCGTCCAGCATACCGTCCACGTACGCGCGGTCGCCCCTGCGGATTCCGCGCTCCGTGGTTTCCACACCGTCGCGATAGATGTGCGTGCGCTCGTCAAAGGCGAACGTCATCTTCTTGCCGTTTCCGAACGCCTTCACCGTTACCCGGTTCCGTACCCGGTCCACCTTCTGCACCTGGCCGCCCACCAGCGACACCGGCCCCTTGGGCAGCGGCGGCACTCCAAACAGCGGATCGTTCGCGTCCATCACCTCCGATGACGGAGGCAATTGCTTCGACGGCGACGGCTGGCTTGTCTTGTCCGCGGCTGCCGCTTTCGTCTTTTCGGCCGCCGCCGGCCGCGTCGCCTGCTGCGCCGCCGCCAGGGAAACCAGCCCGAAAATTGCCACCCCAACCCAAACCACCAGCGACCCTCGTTTCATCACCACTCCTCAACTCCTTAACTGGCCACTGACCACTGGCCACTGGCCACTGGGATGCCCGCTCCACCCACCGAGTTAGCACGCGGATATCCAAAAAGAGAACCTTGCGTTTTCGGCCCTGGCAAACGTGATACGAGAATTCCCATCCAATCATGAGGAAAGCGGCTGCCCAACAGTGGCATGTCCGTTGCAGCGGATTCGCGCGGAGGTCTATCCCTGGTTATGAGGTCCTCTCCCCTGGTTTTGTCGTCTTTGTTTGCCGTTCTCCTGCTGGCGGGCACGGCCCGGGCTCGCGATCTGCGCATCACCCTGCCCAAGCGGAGCAAGCCCACTCCCGTGCAGAAGCTCAACCAGGAAGGCGTGAAGGCCATCCAGAAGCACAATTACCCGGAGGCGCGCCGGCTCTTCTATCGCGCCTATCTCATCGATCCCGACGATCCTTTCACGCTCAACAATCTCGGCTACATCTCCGAGCTTCAGGGTGACGTCGATCGTGCCCAGCGCTTCTACGATCTCGCCGCCCAGAACACCTCCGACGCCACCATCGCCCGCGCCACCGACGCCGATGTCAAGGGCAAGCCCGTCGCCCAGGTCGCCGGCAAGACCGACGACAAGAAAATGCAGATCAACCGCTACAACGTGCATGCGCTCAGCCTGCTGATGAAGGACCGCGCTCCTGAAGCCGACCTCCTCCTCCACAAGGCCCTGGCGCTCGATCCGCGCAATCCTTTCACCCTCAACAATCTCGGCTACGCCAAGGAGAAGCAGGGTGAACTCGAGCAGGCATTCACCTTTTACAGCAAGGCCGCCAACGTCCATTCCGACGATCCCATCGTCGTCACTCCCAACCGGGACTGGCGCGGCAAGGGCATCAGCGAAATCGCCGCCGACAACCTGCGCAAGCTCCAGCGCCTGATGGAACGCTCGGAAACTCCGGCGGCGCTCGTCGCCCGCCTCAACCTGGAAGGCGTCTCGGCCATGAACCGCAACGACCGCGCCGCCGCCCGCAAGTATTTCCAGCAGGCCTACCGCATCGATCCCAGCAATGCTTTTACGCTGAATAATATGGGGTACGTCTCGGAGATGGCCGGCGACCGCGAAACCGCCGACTTCTACTACACCAAGGCTGCCGAGGCTCAGGGACGCGCCCTGCCCGTCACCGTCTCTACCCGCCGCGAGGTGGAAGGCAGGCCGGTCGCCGAAGTGGCCGAGTTCGGCGACTCCCAGGTTGCCGCCCGCATGGAGCAGATTCGTGAGGCGCGCATGCGCGAAGGCGGTCCTATTCTGCTCAAGCGCCGCGACAATTCATCGGTCATCGAACCCGCGCAGGCCCCGCCGCCGCTGCCCGAGACCCCAATCGATGTCCACGACGAATACCACGCGCCCGTACAGCCGGCAGCGCCGCCGCGTCCCAAGCCCAGCCCCTCGCTTGGACCCTTGCCCGGCACCACCGCCCCCACGCCCCGCTAAAACAGGCTCAAGGCTCCAGGGTGAATCCGGCGGCCTTGCGCCTTGCGCCCGGTGCCCCACATCTGCCCGCCTTTGGCAGATGTGGGTCCTCCCGGTGCCCCACATCTGCCCGCCTTTGGCAGATGTGGGTCCTTCAACTGGAAACTGTCTTCCTACGCTTCCCTCACCGCGTACAGATGATTCACGGCCCCGGTGCCCTTCCCCACCGCAAACCCCTTGGCGATCGCCTTCCGCACGTACTGTCCGGCCGCCTTCACTGAATCTTTCAGTTCGAACCCGCGCGCCAGGTTGCAGGCCAGCGAGGTCGCAAACGCGCATCCCGTGCCATGGGTCGCCGACGACCGAATCTTCTTCCCCGCAAACTCCACCGGCTTTCGCCCACCGACGCTCAGCAGGTCCACCGGCTTCCTCAGATGTCCACCGGTCACCACCACCGCCCGCGCTCCCATCTGATGCAGCCGGGCCGCCGCCTCCTTCATGCCCGCCAGGTCCTTCACCGCCAGTCCGGTCAGTGCCGCCGCCTCATCCACATTGGGCGTAATCACGTCCGCCAGCCGGATCAGCCGCTCCCGCACCACCTCCACCCCCGGCGCGTCCAGCAAATCCGCCCCCGACGACGCCTTCAGCACCGGGTCCAGCACCACCCACGGCCCCGCGGGTGGCCCACCCAAGCCCGTGGGTGCCCCACTCAAGCCCGTGGGTGCCCCACTCAAGCCGGGTTTGCTTGAGTGGGAATTCCCCGGTCGCAACCTCTCCAGCCACTCGGCCACCGCCAGCGCCACCTCGCCCGACCCCAGCATCCCGATCCGCACCGCCGACAGGCTCACATCCTCGGCCAGCGCCGTCAGCGTCTCCCTCACCAGCCTGCCCGGCAGCGCCTCCACCCGCCGCACCCCCAGGGTCGACTGCACCGTCAGCGCCGTAATGCAGGTAACCGCGTAGCAGCCGTGGGCGGCGGCAGTCTTGATGTCCGCCGTTACTCCCGCCCCGCTCGACGGGTCATATCCGGCAATGCTCAGCACCACGGGAGGCGTTTCCGACACGCCCGAAGTCTACACCCTCATTAATTTCCCTAGCCCCGTCGCCTGCCCCACACCGCAGCCCGCTTTTAGCCAAGTCCGGAGCTTTTCCCCGTCGACCGTAGACCGCCGACCGCCGACCTCGGGTGGCCCACCCTAGCCGGGTTTGCTAGGGTGGGAATTACAGAACTTCGACCCCCGGGTCCCCGCTTTTAGCCAAGTCCAGGCTTTTCGCCGCCGACCGTAGACCGTCGACCGCCGACCGCCGACCAGTCCAGGCTTTTCGCCGCCGACCGTAGACCGTCGACCGCCGACCGCCGACCATCGACCAGTTGCCGTCTCATTGTGATACATCCCCAGCGGCAATTTCCCTGCCCTTGGCCAACTCCCCCGTGTTTTCAGTCGTCTATCCTGTGAAAGGCGGCAGGACCGCTCTGGCCGGGTGCCCGTTTGCTCCCTTCCGACCGCCTTTTCGTTGCCACCGCCTCGTCCAAACGCCAACCCAAATCGGCACTTATGTAATGGCGGTCCCCAGCATCCGAGATTGACTTCTCCCCTTTGGCTCTATAGCCTTTCGAGATCGTCTAAATAAGGGGGAAGGCGACTATAGAACCGACACTTTAACTTTGCGAGGTGTACATGCGACGAGTACTGACCAACACCCTGCTGGCCATCTTCGTGGTTACAGGCCTGTCGGCGGCACCCCGATACGAACACCCCGATTCGAAGCCGGTTCGGATCTTAACCGCACCCAAACTCCGGGTGAAGCGCCACCATAAGCCCTACCAAGTAGGCACCGCCTCCTGGTACGGAAGCTACTTCCACGGCAAGGAGACCGCCTCCGGCGAGCTCTTCGATATGTACCAGTTCACGGCGGCGCACCGTGACCTGCCCCTTGGCACCCTGGTCCGGGTGACCAACCTGCGTAACCGCGAGTCGGTCATTGTCCGCGTCAACGACCGCGGGCCCGTCCCCGAAGACCGCATCATCGACCTCTCCTACGGGGCGGCCCGCATGATCGGCCTCAGCGGACGCGGCATCGGCCGGGTGCGCATCGACGTCGTCAAGCCGGCGACATTAGTTGCCCGCTACCAGGCGATTGTGCCGTAAACTGCGGCCATGCCCGACGGCCGTGACCGCCTGATCGTCGCCCTCGACCTCCCAACCGCCGCTCAGGCCCTCCAGATCGTCTCGGCCGTCGGCGACTCGGCCCGTATCTACAAGGTCGGTAAGCAGTTATTCACGGCCGAGGGGCCCCAGGTCCTCCGCCGCCTGGTGGCCTCCGGCCGTCAGGTCTTTCTCGACCTCAAGTTCCACGACATCCCCAACACCGTCGCCGCCGCCGTCCGCGAAGCCTCCAAGCTCGGCGTGTCAATGCTCACCATCCACGCCTCCGGCGGCCTCAGCATGATCCAGGCCGCCGTCCAAGCCGCCGCCCGCGAAGCCAACCGGGTGGAGCAGGGCTTCAGCCCTGCTGATTCCGGCAGCCCAAACAGGATCGCTTCCTCTCTGCCGAAGGCCGGCGCGCAAGGGGCCCCATCGCGCGCCGATTTTGCGCGCGAGGGGGTGGAGGAGCCGCAGGCGGAGCGCCATAAACAAATCCGTCCGCTCATCCTCGCTGTCACCGTCCTCACCAGCCTGAACGACGAGGACCTTCAGGAAATCGGCGTCTCCGGACGCGTCCTCGACCAGGCCCTCCGCCTCGGAGCCCTGGCGCGCACCGCCGGTTGCGACGGCATCATCGCCTCCGCCCGCGAGGCCCGCGAACTCCGCCGCGAACTGGGCGCCGGCTTCCTCATCGTCACGCCGGGCATCCGCCCCGCCGCCGCCCCCCAATCCAAGGACGACCAGGCCCGCGTCGTGACCCCTTCTGAGGCCATCTCCGCCGGCGCCAGCCACCTTGTCGTAGGACGACCCATCACCGCCGCTCCCGACCCCTCCGCCGCCGCCCGAAGGATTGTGGAAGAGATTGAGAGCGCACTGGCCGTGCAGGCGCACTAGGCGCAAGGCTCCAGGCTCCAAGCGGAAGAAGCTACCAGCTATCAGCCTTCAGCTATCAGCCAGACCCTTAAAACCGTGTCATTCCGACCCTGAGCGAAGCTGAAGGGGAGGAATCTGCTGGAGGCACCAGACGTGAATCTTGCTCGCGCGCGTTCGCCC
This sequence comes from Terriglobia bacterium, assembly GCA_963740615.1. Classification (GTDB taxonomy): domain Bacteria; phylum Acidobacteriota; class Terriglobia; order Terriglobales; family Acidobacteriaceae; genus JAIQGF01. The sequence goes on along the minus strand of CAVUEZ010000008.1, from coordinate 429,266 downwards.
CGTGCCCTGATCGCAATCGGGAGAAGTTCCACATGCGGACTTCATCAAGGCGCAGGGAACCTCCAATCTCTGAGATTCGGTATATTTTGGCTGTAAGCTAGCGCGCAAGCAGGACTTGGCTACTTCCTGTCGTTGTGCTCGTCCAAAATGCTAAAGTAACAAAGCGCTTTCCAATGACCCCGAGCACGGCAACACATCCGCGAGATTGCATCGCCACGGTCGCTCACGATGGGCTACTGCCACCCGAGCTGAGTAATATCCAGCGCCCACAAACCGATCTCCCTCGCATCGCGAAGGACCCGAAGCTCACTGCCCTAATTGACTCCATAATTCCCCGGATTCCGAGCGTTCACGATCTCCACTGGGCCGATTCACGCAATCGTCTTGCCGACCTTGTCTCCGAATCCGTGCACCTTGTCGTAACATCGCCCCCTTATTGGACACTGAAGCAATATCGACATTCCCCCGGTCAACTCGGTTTCGTCAGCAACTACGAGAAATTCCTATCCGACCTCGATAAGGTCTGGCAGGAATGTCGTCGGGTTCTCGTGCCGGGCGGTCGTCTCATCGTTGTTGTCGGTGACGTTTGCCTCTCGCGCCGCAATAATGGCGGGCGCCATATGGTCGTGCCGCTGCACGCTGCGATTCAAGAGCACTGCCGCACTATCGGCTTTGACAATCTCGCACCCATCTTCTGGTACAAAATCGCTAACGCGAAGCATGAGGTCGAGAAAGGTTCTTCCGGATTCCTCGGAAAACCGTATGAACCCAATGCGGTCGTAAAGAACGACGTTGAGTATATCCTCATGCAGCGGAAGTACGGCGCGTACCGAACACCAGCCGTCAGCACCCGAATATTGAGTGTCATCAGTGCCGCGAACCATCAGAAATGGTTCCAGCAAATATGGTCAGATGTGACTGGTGCGTCCACGAAAGATCACCCTGCGCCATTTCCGCTTGAGTTGGCCTGCCGATTGATCAGGATGTTCAGCTTTGTCGGTGACACCGTCCTCGATCCGTTCCTTGGCACCGGCACAACAAGTCTCGCCTCCGCACTGACTGGCCGCAACAGCATAGGCATCGAAGTGGACGAACATTATTTCGATATGGCCGTCTCACGCCTCGCGAACGGCACTGATCGGCTGTTCGGAGCAGTTCAAGTCAATACCCACCTGCGCAGGACAACCTCCTCGTCCAAGCAGCGGAAGCAGTTCGCCCACTGACGATCAGTGCCGCCTGCCGAATCGTTTCTTGTACAAGTTGCAGAATGTTTCCAGAAATGTCGTGTAATGAGTTGAACCGCCCGGCCGTGGAGATAGTTCGTCGGTTACGAGTTTTGCGGGATTTTTTCCGTCGTAGTTCACAACAATTACAGCGAGAGTTTCGGGTTGGTCGTTTGGCTCATCCTCCGATGAACGAAGGGGGATGTCGGCAAAAATCTTGACCGTGTCTCTCACGACCTTCTGCATATCGAACTTCGGGCGAACCAGACCTTTCGCAAACGCATCAGGGTTCTCATAAACGGGACAGCAGTTGACGATCACGACGGCGCCTGCGATGCAGTCGGCGCGGTGGTTGTGAACATGGTTACAGTAAGCGATTAGATCGCCGTAGCGGTTCCACCTCGCCTTTCCATGTGCTGTCATAATCGTCTTGTTCTCGACAGCAGCCCGAACGGAGCGCGCACTTGGTTTTTCTTCGGCGAATATCAGATCAATATTTCGTGAGGCGACCCGAGTCCGGACATCGGCGTTTTTTATTGGCTTCATCCTGCCCGAAGAAAGGTCATTTTCTAAGACGCGACAGGCTTCTCGAAGGTCATTGACGACGAAATCGGCCAGCGCGTTGGAGTTCGCCTGCGATCTCGGGTTGAATCCGAGATGCGCGTTCATCCACTCGACATATGCACGGGGCGCAGTCAAACCGATGTCATGTTAAACGTCTGGTCCCCGATGTGAGTATTGACTAATTGGACGCGCGTTTCCCTAGTTCTGCGGCCGGGTGCCCCACCCAATGCGGTTTTCATTAGGTGGGTGATGTCCGCTCCTGCTGGCTGCCCCACCCTACGCGGGTTTAATAGGGTGGGGAATTTTTCGAGCGCCGCCAGAAGGCCCGCGCCACCCCACCGGAGTTTTGCCCCCCAACAACTAAAATCACCAGCCCTTTCCGCAATCCGGAAATCGCAAATTCCACCAACCCCGCTTTTCCCTTCCTTGTCACAGACATCTCTCCCCCAATCCGCTATCCTTGTTCTGCGCGTCAGAAGCGAATGTTTTTGTGTCGCTAGCGCCCATAGTTAGTTCTTTGACAACTTGAGCCGCCTCACGGGCACCTAAATGTTGCCTCTCGGGTACATACCACCGTCCCAGGTAACCCAAGGGATACCCAAGGGATCCCTTGTTATCCCTTGTGCGCCGTTTCGCCTGCATCTGCTTCTTGCCTTGAGCCTTGCGCCTTGTGCCTTGCGCCTGGAGGGGGAGGGGGGTGGGTAAACACCCGCGAGCAGAGGTTAATAACACCAAAGGCACGGCAGGTTCGCCGTGCCCTTTGGTTTGCTCATGGCTGACAGCCGATTAGCTGACAGCCGAAAGCTATCGTGCTACCGGCTGATCCGTGGTCAGGTGGTTGGCGACGCTGAAGGCGCCGAAGACCTCGCCGGCGCGTATGCCTGCGATCTGGCGGTCGGTCTTGGAGCCGACCACGCCGTAGAGCGCGACATGACCGCCATCGACGACGATGCGGATGGGCGCCTGCGGATTGAGCGCATAGCGGTTGAGCACCGGATCGCCGTAGATGGCGCGCGCCAGGCGAAGGCGCAGCGCGTCGTCGTAGCTGGAGAGCGGCAGCACCTTGACGTTATCCACCACGCCCTTGACGCCCGGCGTGCGGGCGACTTCACTGATGGCGTACTCACGGTCGATGGGCATGCGCACCTCGCCGCCGATGGTGGCCACGCCGTTCTGGACGCCCACGGTGAACAGGTCGAAGACGTTGTTGTAGCTGACGCGGCTATAGGCGAGCTTGTTGGCCAGCTTGGCGCGCAGATCGAGGTCGGAGATGGGCGGTCCGGCGACCTCGACCAGGTCGCGCACCGAGGCGACGTGATCCTGCTTGCGCGCCTTCTTGGCGGCGTCGAGCTTGTGCTGGTAGGTGTCAACCGTGCCGGAGAGCGTGACTACGCCGTCGTTGACCGCGGCACGGACGTCCTTGAACTGCTGCTTCTGCTGCAGTTGGGCGGCAAGCTTGGACTGGATTTGAGCGTCGTAGCGGCCGGCGCCGCTTTCGGCCAGGGCGATGCCGGACAGGGCCAGGCTGAGGGCCAGCGCCACGGCGGCCAGCTTCAGATTTCTTGCTGCGTACATGTTCCTCACCTCCGCGATTCCTAATTAACCATCTAGTTAATTGGACAGCGGACGGCGGGAAAAGTTTCGTCCGGCGTGTAAAGAGTTGTAAAGCGGTTGCCGGCTCAAGTAGTTATTGGCGAGGCGCCGGTCCGAGGTCACAAAGATGTGTGACCGGTCTCCACGCGCGCAGGCGGCAATTCAGGCGACTATAATGGAGTTGTGACTCCCTCGAAACAGGTGCGCAAGCTGGCCGAAGCGGACTTCCCGACGCGCTGGGGACAGTTTCGCATTCACGGGTTCGAAGGCCAGTTTCCCGCCGGGAACAACGGCGGCGGCGAACGGCGCAGGGAAACGGCGGTGGCGCTGGTGATGGGCGACATCCACGCGCGCACGCCGCTGGTGCGCATCCACTCACAGTGCCTGACCGGCGACGTGTTCGCCTCGCTGCGCTGCGATTGCCGCCAGCAACTGGAGATGTCGCTGCAGATGATCAGCGAGGCCGGTTGCGGCGTGCTGGTTTACGAGCAGCAGGAAGGGCGCGGCATCGGGCTGATGGCCAAGCTGCAGGCCTACGAATTGCAGGACCGCGGGCTGGACACGGTGGAGGCGAACGTGAAGCTGGGTTTCGCCGCCGACTGCCGCGAGTACGCCCTGCCGGTGGAAGTGCTGAAGGCGCTCGACCTGGAACGGGTGCGCCTGCTATCGAACAATCCCGCCAAGGTGGCGGCGGTGGAGGCGGCCGGCATCGTTGTCGAGGAACGCGTGCCGTGCGAGCCGGAGCCGCAGTCGCCGCACTCGCTGCAGTATCTGAAAACCAAGAAAGAAAAGATGGGCCACCTGTTCTCGAAGTAATCCCCCGCACGCTTGAATTCCCGAATGACGATGGAAGCGAGATGCCCGCCGCGACGGCGGCGAGGAACAGGCCTATCTTCGATCTTCCGGCAAGGCGGCGACGATCGCGTCGCGCACCGCGGCCATCAGGGCATCGCGGTCCGGGAGATCCCTGGGCCAAACCGGCTCATGAAAGATAATGCGCACCACCGCCTTCTCCGGGCGGATGAAGAAATTCCCTTTCGGCAGGATCGAGTAGGTGCCCGCCAGGGTGACCGGCACGATGGGACAGCCGGTTTCCAGGGCGAGATAGAACGGGCCTTTCTTGAACGGCAGCAGGCGGCCGTCGCGGGAGCGCGTGCCCTCGGGGAAGATGGTCATGTCGAGTCCGGCGCGGATGACTTCGCCGGCGGCGCGCACGCTGGCGACGGCGGCGTCGCGATTGTGACGGTCCACGGCGACCAGCTTTGCCACCCGCATGGCGTAGCCGAGGATGGGAATGCGGAACAGCTCCTTCTTCACCAGCACCGAGGTACGCTTGGGCAGCAGCGGGATGAGCAGCGGCGGATCGAGGTTGGAAACGTGGTTGGACATGAAGATGTAAGTCTGGCGGGGATCGAGGCGATCGCGGCCGACAATCTCCACGCGGACGCCGGAGAGCCTGATGCCGACGCGCACCACCCACATGCCGACGCCATAGAGGAAGTCGCTGTTGCCGGTCAGGGCGGCATAGGGCAAGGTGATGGCCGCGGCCACCGGCGTCATCACCGTCCACCAGGCGAGGGTCAGAAGAGTGCGCATGGAGTTTAGGCGGGATCGTCTCACGCCTTGGAGGTCACCTCGCGGTTGCGGAGCGAGCGCGGAAGCTTTTCATAGATGCCGCCGAAGCCGCCGTTGGAGAGAATGGCGACCACGTCGCCGGGGCGCAACTCAGGCACGATGGCGGCGACAATGGCATCGGCATCCGGCAGGCGCCGCGCCGGAATGCCACCGCGGCGGATGGCGAGCGCCAGCTCCTCGACGTCGAGACGTTCGGCGGCGGGGATGGCCTCCGATTTGAAAATGGCGGCGATGATCACTTCGATCCGCCAGCGACAGGCTCTCCGCCAGCGCCTGCTGGAAGACGTTGCGGCGAAGCGTATTGGAGCGCGGCTCCAGCACGGCCCACAGGCGGCGTCCAGGATAGCGCGTGCGCAAGGCCCGCAGCGTTTCCGCAATCGCGGTGGGATGATGGGCAAAATCGTCGATGATGGTGACGCCGCCGACCTCGGCCGTCACCTCCAGCCGGCGCTTGACGCTCTGAAAGGTGCGCAGCGCCTGCGCGATCGCGCCGCATCGATGCCGCCGGAGGCCGCCATGGCCGCGGCGGCGGTGGCATTGAGCACGTTGTACTCGCCGCCAAGCGCGAACTCCAGCTCCGCCCAGAGCTTGGCCTGCGCGCAAGCACGCGACCAACTGGTGCGCTCGGTGGTGTAGCGCACGCCGGCGATGCGCCAGTGCGATGACTCGGCAAAGCCGTAACGCTCGACCGGGCAAAAGGCGCGCGCGACGCATTCGTCCACGTTCGCGCGCCGTCCCAGGCGATGATGCGTCCGCGCCGCGGCACCAGGTTAACCAGGCGCTTGAAGGCCGTCTTCACCGAGTCGAGGTCGCGGTAGATGTCGGCGTGATCGAATTCGACCGAGGTGAGGATCACGGCGTCAGGAAAATAGTGCAGGAACTTGGGGCCCTTGTCGAAGAAGGCGGTGTCGTACTCGTCGGCCTCGATAATGAATGAGCGCCCGTCATCCAGTTTGAAGCTGGCGCCGAAATTTTCCGCGATGCCGCCCACCAGGAACGAGGGCCGCTCGCCCGCCGATTCGAAGATCCAGGCGAGCATGGAAGTGGTGGTGGTCTTGCCGTGGGTGCCCGCCACCGCCAGCACTTCATGGCCGCGAAGGAACTGCGTCGTGCAGCACCTGGGCCATCGACTGGAACGGAATGCGCTCGTCCAGAACGCGCTCCAGTTCCGGGTTGCCGCGCGAGATGGCGTTGCCCACCACCACCAGATCGGGACGGCGGGTCCAGATTTTCGGCGGCGTAGGGCTGGGCCACCGGGATGCCGCGCGCGGCGAGGAAATCGGACATGGGAGGATACACGGCCATGTCGGAGCCGCGGACGGTGAAGCCGCGCTGGCGCAACATGCGCGGCCAGCGACGCCATGGCGGTGCCGCAGATGCCGATGAGGTGAACGTGCTTGGAAGTGGACATCAGAGATAGGAAAACACTTTCGATTGATGATTGTCGATTGGCGATTGGGCTACCCGGGCCCACCCTTCTGTTGTCGTGCCGTCCCTACGGGACTCGCGCCTTTCCCGACGGCTCTGACCCAGGGCTGCCGCCCTGGGCTACCAGCGGGCGCCCCTGCGGGGCTGAACGTTCGCGGCACAGGAAAGCCATCGCGTTAACATCTCAACGGAGCCGACGCAAAACATAGATCCTTCGCTGCGCTTAGTTGGGGCAGAACCGGCATCGCGGTGTCATTTGGAAAAATTTGGCAACCCCGGCAAATGTGGGCCCTGCGAATTCTGTTGTCGTGCCGTCCCTACGGGACTCGCGCCTTTCTCGACGGCTCTGACCCAGGGCTGGCGCCCTGGGCTACCAGCGTGCGCCCCGAAATCCCCACCCTGCGAAAACCGCGTAGGGTGGGCCACCCGGCCACGCGCCGCCTTTGCGCGTGGTAGGGTGCTCGTGAGCCCGGGGTCAGGTGCGCCAATGAATCCAAAAGCCAGTGCGCGAGGTCTGCTGGTGCGCTGCTCTGCTGGCCGGCACGCCGGCGCAAGGTCCAACATCAGGATCTCCGCAGACATGGCGGCGATCAGGACTGTCCTCGCTCAGAGGTTTGGGCACTGACTATTCGCGGCGTGGGCGCCGCCTGTCGGCACGGCTAAAGCCGTGCCCTTCCACGGTTGATTCGACTCTTGGGCGATGCAATGCCGGGGTGGCCCACTCAAGCCCGGTCAGATGTGGGGCACCCGCAGGATTGAATTCTGGGACCGAAAAACCTGCCGGGCTAGGTGTGAGTGCCAGCCACCGCGGGGTCCTTCGACTCGGACGCGCCCTTCGCTGCGCGCCGGGCGCATCCAGCGCTCAGGATGACACAGGTTGAAGAACGCGAGAAAAAGTCACAAGCTCTCGGGATGACAGCGGTTGAGATTTTCGGGTGACCGGAGTCGAGATTTCGCGTAGTCACAAAAGCAGATCCCTCGCTCCGCTCGGGATGACACAAGGCTCGCGCGCTCAGGATGAGGTCGAGGAAGAGTTGCGATCGCCTGATGCGACCAGCGGGCGGGCGGCGACCGCGCTTTCCAGAAATTCCAGCCGGACCGCATCTTCGGCCACCGTGAGCGCGGCCCTCACGCCCAAGGGCAGGGTGGCATTGTCGCGGGAGACGTGTCCCGACCGCAGGCCGTAGGCCACCGGCACGCCGAGGTCGGCGACGATCCGCTCGACCACTTCCTGCAAGGTGTAGGGCTGGTCGGGCGACTGGATGCAGCTCATCATTTCGCCGAAAACGATGCCGCGCACGTCCTGGAATTTTCCCGCCAGCTTCATCTGCATCAACATGCGGTCGATCTGGTAGGGCTTCGCCCCAACATCTTCCAGGAACAGCAGCTTGCCTTCGGTCTGCGCTTCGTAGGGGGTGCCCAGCGAGGCCACCAGGATGGAGAGGCAGCCGCCGTAGAGCGGGCCCACACCGCGGCCGGGCACCAAGGGGTGCAGGCCGAACAACTGGTGCGAGGCCAGTTCCCAGTTCTCGGCGCCAGCGGTGGCCGCCGTCCACGACATCTCGTTGATGCCGTGCTCGCGGGCAAAATCGCCGGTCACCATGGGCCCATGGAAGGTCACCAGTCCGACCGCATCCAGAAACCAACTCAGCAGGCAGGTGACGTCGCTGTAGCCGATAAAAATTTTCGGATGCCGGCGAATGACATCGAGATCGAGATGCGGCAGCAGGTAGTTGGCGCCGTAGCCTCCGCGGACGCAGACGATGGCCTGCACATCGTCACGGGTGAACATCTGCTCCAGTTCACGAGCGCGCCGCTGGGCGGCGCCGGCGAAATAGAGATCGCGATCGAAGATGCTGTCGAGGAAGACCGGCTCGTACTGCATGCGGCGGAGAGCCTGGCAGCCGCTGTCGAACAGGCTGCGCTTGAAGTAGCTGGCGGGCGCCACCAGGCCGACACGGTCGCCGGGCGGCAGCGCGGGAGGCTTGACGAGCGGAACGGTTTGGTCGGAGGCGCGTTCGGCATGGTCTATCAGTCTTACCCCACCCTAGCAAAACCGGCTAGGGGCCACCTGGTCGACGGTCGACGGTCGATGGTCGACGGCGAAGCCCCCGGCCTCGCCAGACCGGGCTAGAGCGGCTGGCGTGGGCATCCGCAAATCCCACCCTAGCAAAACCGGCTAGGGCGGGCCACCCGGCTTAACTGGTCGACGGTCGATGGTCGACGGTCGACGGCGAAGCCTAGCAAAACCGGCTAGGGTGGGCCACCCGTACGCTGGGTGGTCCGGCTATTCAGAAACGAACTCGCCCTTGGCGACAATGTCGGCCGGGCCGGTAAGAAACACCTGGCCTTCCCAACGCACCATCTGGGCGCCGCCCGGGGATTTCACCTTCACCGGCGATTGCGCCCTTCCGGTGGCAATGGCGGCGACCGCCGCGGCGCAGGAGCCGGTACCCGAGGAGCGTGTTTCGCCGACCCCACGCTCGAAAATTCGGATGTCGATTTCTCCTTTGTTTACAAGGCGCACCAGCTCAACATTCGTGCCGGACTTGAAGTCGTGATGGTGTTCGATCTCGCTCGCCTCCGCCTGCCATCCGGGAGCGAACTCGTCCACGAACAGCACGTAGTGCGGGTTGCCCATGGAGATGGGAATGCCCACCTGCTCGCCGAAGGCCATGCGGATGGGGAAGGGATCGCCAACCTGGGGCTCGCCCATGGCAGTCTCGAATTCGAAATGATGCCCCTGCTGGGCGATGAGGGTGCAGGTCTTGATGCCGGCGCCGGTGCGGATGGTGAGCGAGTCCTGTTTGTGCTTCCACACCAGGAAGGCGGCGACACAACGGGTACCGTTGCCGGAGATTTCGGCTTCGGAGCCATCGGCGTTGAACAGGCGGGCGCGGGCATCGGCCTTGGGGTCGGGAAAGACGAGTTCCAGCCCGTCGGCGCCGAGACCCTGGTGGCGGTCGCAAATGTTGACGGTGAAGGCCTTCAGATCCTTGGGCGCATGACGCCCTTCGACCATCAGGAAATCGTTACCGCAGGCTTGCGCTTTGACGAATGGCGTTGGACGCATGATCTTTCAGTTTGGCCGGCCGGCGGGCGCTGAACACCGGCCGCTATTCTCGCTCCTGTGCGCCCAGGAACTCCACATGGAGCGCCATGGGCAACTGGCGCAACTTTGTCAACAAGGCCTCGTGGTCCTTCTGCGGCGCCTCCACGTTGAATTGCACGCGGAAATGGCTGTTGCTCCGGCCCACCTGCACGGTCTGCATGGCGTGGTGTTCTTCGTCCAGCACCTTGTTGATGCCGCCGACCAGGTCTTCGGCGCTGGCGCCCAGGACCTGATATGCCATGACCAGCGGCTTCAGGTTGAAGCGCTCTTCCATCCAGAACAGCAAGGTCAAGGCCGCCAGGATCATCAGGGTGGCGAAAATGGCGGTGAGATACAAGCCGCCGCCGACGGCCATGCCGATGGAGGCGACCACAAACAGCGTGGCCGCCGTGGTCAGGCCGGTGACCGAGCCGCGCGAGTGCAGGATGGAACCGGCGCCGATGAAGCCGATGCCGGGAATGATCTGCGCCGCGATGCGGGTGTGGTCGCCGGTGAACTCGCTCGCCAGCTCCACCGACATCAGGGTGAACATGGCGGAGCCGAAGCAGATGAACATGTTGGTGCGCAGGCCGGCGGGCTTGCGTTTGGTCTCGCGCTCCAGCCCGATCAGTCCGCCGAGAACGGCAGCCAGCACGAGCCTCGCGACGCTGCGTGAAAGCAGGACCGCCTCCGGAGAGTGCACCCCGAAACGTTGCCACAAGTCACCCATGCAGGGGATTCTAAGGTGACCGCCGAGGAGTTGTGCTAGTGACGGAGGGGCTTCGGGAGGCGCAAGGCTCAAGGCGCAAGGCTCAAGGCTCAAGGCACAAGGCTCTGGGGTGAACCCCTCGGTTGAGACAATCGTCGATGGGCACACTTGCCGTTCAATGGATTCTCCTGCTCAAGCAGTCGGTTCTCCTTCAGACTGGTCCTCGGCTGGTGAAGCGGCGGCGGGCTCTGGTGGAGACCAACCCGCCAAGGAATAGCCAGCTGGAGACTCATCGAGACGATGGTCCGGGAAGCTGGCTTCGGTCGGCTTCCCGTTACAGGTGAAGTGGCCATCGGATCGATAGATCTCCCCATGCCTGAAAAAACTCATTCTGGGCGCCTCCGCGGAGACCTGGGTTGTCTGCTCGAACTCCGCCGGCGAGCGATAGCCCAGGGCCGAATGCAGCCGCTGGCGATTGTAATATTGCTCGATGAAGACCTCGATGTGGGCGCGCAGGTCCTCCAGATCGCGGTACTGGTGGGCGTAGATTTCCTCGCGCTTGAGCGTCTTCATGAAGCTCTCGCAACTGGCGTTATCGTACGGGTTCGCCTGCCGGCTCATGCTGGGCAGCACGTGGTGCTGGCGCAGAAGCCCGACGTATTCGGCGGAAGCGTACTGCACGCCGCGGTCGGAGTGATGGACCAGGCCCGGTGGCGGATCGCGCTCGGCGAGGGCACGCTGCAGCGCCGCCATCGGTAAACGGGCCGCCAGCGTTCGCTCCAAAGCCCAGCCCACCACCTTGCGCGAGAACGCGTCCAGGATCACCGCCAGGTAAACGAACTCGCTCTGCAGTCGGATATAGGTGATGTCCGCCACCCAGAGCTGATTCCTGGCGGTCAGCCGCATGCGCCCAGCCAGATTCAAATAGACTTCCAGCCGGTGATCAGAGTCCGTGGTCGCCACAAACGCGCGCGGCTGCAGGGCCAACAGGTTGTCTTCGCGCATGATCCGGGCTACGCGTTTGTGATTGACGGGCATCCCCTGGCGGCGCAGCTCGGCGGCAATCCGCCGATATCCATAGCGGCGCCGATGCTCCACCACGATCCGCTGAATCGTTGCGCGCACTTCCATCTCTTCTTCCCCCGGGCTCTGCTCTTGCAGGGAACGGTAGAAGCCCGCCCGGCTGACCTGCGCCAGATAGCACATCCGCTCGATCGTTAGGTTGCCTTGCATCGACATCACTTCCCGGATCTGGTCGTAGATGCCTTCTCGCCAGAGTCTCTGTTCTGCTGGCGTCGAGCCTCGATTTTTTGCAAGGCACCCTTGAAAAAATCCACCTCCAGAGTCTTTTCCGCCAGCGCCTGTTTCAGTCGGCTGTTTTCCCGCAGCAGACTGTACTCTGGCCCCTGCCCGGGCGGCGATCCCTGGCTGGGCTGGGCCGGTTCCAACTGGTCGCGCCACTTGTACAGCAAGCGTCGATGCACGCCCAACTCCTGCGCCAGCACTCCGATATTGTCGCAGCTCCTCATTCGCTGGACCGCCATCTGGCGGAAGGCCTTCATATGCTGCCGTCGTCTCGTTGCCACCTTGCAGCTCCTTTCCCTGCAAAGTGTGCCAATTTCCTGTGTCTCAAAAAAGGGGTTCAGTCCAGCTCAAGGCTCAAGGCGCAAGGCTCAAGGCGCAAGGCTCAAGGCGCAAGGCTCAAGGTTCAAGGCTCTAGGCGCGAGGTCCAAAGCGCAGGACTGAAATCCTGCTTAGCGCCTGCTGCGATAGATGCGCACCGGCGGCTGGCCCAAGTTTTGGAGGACGATGATCAGCTCAAGATCTTGCGGATGCTCGGCCACGGCCCGCGACACCGGATCGCCGGCGGCGGCAATCACCAAGTCGGCGCTGGCGGCGGGCGCCTGCAGCGCCGCGTCCCAAAGTTTGTAATCCCCTTCATTGATGGTGCGCTTCAGCGGGATGGCGCCGCGCTCCAGCGCTCCGGCGTGATCTCCCAAAAACACGAGCATGGTAGAGGAGGGCGGCAGTTTCGCCAGCATCGACCCCAAGCGGCCATCCAGGGCGTAACGAGGTCCGCCATTGGCGCGAATTTCACGCAGGCAAATGGGCAGGTTGCGCCATACGAAGGCGTAACTGCCGGCGACAAAGGCGCACAGCGCCAGCGCGATCGCCACCCGCCACAGGCGCGAGCGCCTGGCGGTGATGGCGAAATAGGCGGCGGCGGCGACAAAGGCAGCCAGGGCCGGCAGCAATTGCATCCCGTAGCGCGTGTTGTAGTAAGAAAACGGCCACCACTGCGGGATGAAGATGGGCACCGCGCCCCAGGCGATGGCGAGCGCGTAGAAGGGCAGCGGAAGCCAGAGCAGCAGCCAGGGCAGCAGTCCGCGCGCCCGCAAAATTATCAGCAGCGTGCCGGCCACAGCCAGCACGAGCCAAGTCTTTTCGAACCACGACGAGTTGGAATGCGGCTGGCGCCGCGTTTCACCGACGGTGAGGGTGGCATTGCGCACAAAGTGCCGCGCGGCGACATAGGGACTGTGCCAGCCGGGATGATGCGGCTCTTCGGGTTGCCGCGAACGCTGGGCAATGGCCCGGGCGGAGTACGGGCCAGTGGCGAACTCCAGCGCGTTTCCCCAGAGGAAGGCGTTGTAGCCGAGCCACAGCGCGGGCGCGAGAGCGTTGATGAGCACAAACATCAGCAGCCCGCGGCCCAAACTGCCAAGCAGGTTGCGCCGAAGACGCAGGCGCGCCGCGAGGCCGACGACAACGACAGCCGCGGCGACAAACGCCGCGGCGTAGAACCAGCCGTCGTAGCGCAACAGCATGAGGCACATCAGCATCCAGCCCGACCACTGGAGGCGGCGCGTGGCTTCGGCGTCTTGGCCGCGCATGGCGAGTTGCGCGAAGTCGGTGAAGAACGCGGTGGCCCAGATCAACAGTGCCAGGCTGAGCGGCTCGTTCAGGGCGGTGGCCTGCAGGTAAATCAAATTGGGATTGGCGGCGAAAATCGCGGCGGCAATCCAGGAGGCGGCGCGCGCGGGGCCGTCCTCGGCGCCTATCCACGCGAGACCGGAGCGCACCAGGCGAAACATGCCGAGCACGCCAAGAACGAAGCCGGCCATGGAGGGAATGGCGCCGCCGATGCCGCTGCTCCAGGCGGCGTCGGCGAGGACGAAGGGAATGGTGAGGATATGCTGCAGCGGCAGCCACACGGTGCCCAACTGCTGCGGCCCGGGCGTGCGCGAATCGAAAACCCGGCGCGCGATGTTGATGTGGGCCACCGCGTCGCCGGAGAGCAGGATTTGCCCCCACTTATAGTAATGCGCCAGCGCGGACAGGGAGAGCACCACGGCGCCCAGCGCCAGCACCTGGACGTCGCCGATGCGGCCGGCGCGGCGCAAACGCTCGGCGCGCTCGCCGCGCACAGTCCAGTTTTCAGGCGCGATCGGCATGGGGAAAGCCTAAATCACAAACACAGAGACACAGAGCCACGGAGAAGAACGAAAGTCAGAAGAGAATTCCAGGAAATCGGCGAATTCTTCGCGATCCGCGAAACATTCTCATTCTGACTTGTTGATTCTTGATTCTCTGTGCCTCTGTGTTCATCATCGCTCGCCGCGCACGCTCCAGTTTTCAGGCGCGATCGGCATGGTGAAAGCCTAAATCACAAACACAGAGACACAGAGCCACGGAGAAGAACGGAAGTCAGAAGAGAATTCCAGGAAATCGGCGAATTCTTCGCGATCCGCGAAACATTCTCATTCCGACTTGTTAATTCTTGATTTCTCTGTGCCTCTGTGCCTCTGTGTTCATCATTCTAAATGTGTCAGTTCGCGGAAGATGGCGAAGCGGGCGTCGATCTCCTCGCGGGTGAGGTCCTGCAAGCGCTCGGGACCGAAGCGCTCGACGGCGAACGATCCCATGACGCCGCCGTAGAACATGGCGCGCTTGAGCACCTCGCGGTTCAACTCGCCCTGGGACCCGAGGTAGCCCATGAAGCCGCCGGCGAAGGAGTCGCCCGCGCCGGTGGGATCGCGCACCTCGTCCAGAGGCAGGGCCGGAGCGCGGAAGGGATGGTGGCCCAGGCCCATGCGGTCGCCGAAAAAGATGGTGGCGCCGTACTCGCCGTGCTTGATGACCAGCGCCTTGGGGCCCATGGCCATTACCCGGTTGGCGGCGCGCAGCAGGTTGGACTCGCCGGCGAGCATCTTGGCTTCGGTGTCGTTGATGAGCAGCAGGTCCATCAGCTTCAGCGTTTGCAGCAGCTCGGGGCGCTTGCCGTTGATCCAGAAATTCATGGTGTCGCCGCCCACCAGGCGCACGCGCGTCATCTGGCGGCGCACCTGCGCCTGCAAGACGGGATCGATGTTGGCGAGGAAGAGCAGGTCGGAGTCGAGATATTTTTCCGGAATCCGCGGCTGGAAGTTTTCGAAGACGTTCAGATCGGTGAAGTGCGTCTTCGCCTCGTTGACGTTGTCGCCGTATTCCCCGCCCCAGTGAAACGTCTTGCCGGGCGCGCGTTGCAGCCCTTCCAGGCATACGCCGCGCTGCCGCAGCACCTGCTCGTGCGCGGGGGTGAAATCGTCGCCGACAACGGCCACGATGCGGACTTCGCTGAAGTAACTGGCGGCCAGCGCAAAATACGTGGCCGAACCGCCCAGAATTTTTTCCACCTTGCCGAACGGGCTCTGGATGGTGTCGAACGCCACCGAGCCCACCGCCAGGATCGCCATGAGTCCCCCAAAAAGCTATCAGCTATCAGCTATCAGCTATCAGCTTTTCCGCTAACGCTGCACGCCACAGCGTGGCTGCGGCCTCCACCGATCGTCGCCTGATCACGCCGGTCCCAGGTACTTATCCAGCAGGAGCTTGAGCCGCTGGCGCGCGGCCGGCGGAATCAGCTTCTTGTCGGTGATGATGGCCGTGGCCAGCGCCGCGCCGCAGTTGCACCCGCGCTGCCTGGGAACCAGCTTCACCGCCTGGCGCACCACGTTGCAGGCATTGGCCGCGTTCTTCAGCAGGTTGGCGACAATCTGCTCCACGGTGACCGAGTCGTGCGAAGGATGCCAGCAGTCGTAATCGGTGACCATGGCCAGGGTGGCGTAGCAGATTTCAGCCTCGCGGGCGAGCTTGGCCTCCTGCAGATTGGTCATACCGATTACGTCCATGCCCCAGGAGCGGTAGAGGTTGGACTCCGCCTTGGTGGAAAACTGCGGGCCCTCGATGCACAGATACGTCCCGCCACGCTTGCCGGTGACGCCTGCCGCCGCGCACGCCTGGTGCAGCGCCTGCGCTGTCTCGCCGCACACCGGGTCGGCAAAGGCGATGTGTGCCACCACGCCCTCGCCGAAGAAGGTGGAGACGCGGCGGCGGGTGCGGTCGTAAAACTGGTCGGGAATGACGAACTCCAGCGGCTTGTGCTCCTCCTTCAGAGAGCCGACCGCGGAGAGCGACAGGATTCGCTCCACGCCAAGCTGCTTGAAACCGTAAATGTTGGCACGGAAATTCAACTCGCTGGGCATGATTCGGTGCCCGCGCCCGTGCCGCGAGAGGAAGGCCACGCGGCGGCCCTCGAGAGTGCCGAGGATGTACTTGTCGGAGGGATCGCCAAAAGGAGTCTGCTGGGCCGACTCACGTATGTCCGTGAGGCCGGGCATTTCGTAGAGGCCGCTGCCGCCGATGATTCCAATTTCCGCTTCGGGCAAACGCAATCTCCTGATGTGTGTTGAATTGGGGATTATACAAAACGGTGGAGAGAAGGCAGTCGAGATGAAGCGAGGGTCACTGCGGGCCCATACCGAAATTGAGGTCCCTCAGCACCGCGTCTCGAACTTTGGCGCTGGTCGGCGCGTCGATGCTCTCGGTGGCAATGACAACATCGCCTTGCGAGACAATGTCGACATACCCCTCCGTGGTCTCCCAATTGGAACCGCCGATGGAGATCTCTCCGCCAATGCCGCCAACAACCGCACCGGGAACTCCCGGTCCCTGTCCAGACTTAATTGCGGGAAGCTGGTAACGCTTCAGCACATTCCCTTCATAGAGCTTGCGGAATGCTACGGCTGTCTGTGGCGATGCCCACCGTGTCGCCATGACCAACGCCAACGCGCCGCTATTCTTCTGCCTGGCCGCGTAGTACCAGCCGCCACGCCATTGCGGATAAATCTTGATGGCGGTGTCGGGGCCGGAATAAACCTCCGCCATCACCGCCACGTCGAACTCGCCGATGGAGCCAACGTTATATTTCTCCCAGCCTTTGCCGAGCAGCTTGGCAAGGTTCGGGACCGGCATTTCGGGCAGCTTTTCGCCGCTCAGGTAGGTGGCCGGCTCCATCACCTGGCGGGTGCTTTGCGGGGGCGACTTGAACACCCCGGCAAACGCTTTTTCCTTGCCGCCCTTGATCAGCAGTTCGCGTTCGAAGTCGAGCCCGTAGCGATAGGGAAACAGCAGCACGCGCTTCAGAAACAGTGGCGCCCGGTTGAACACGGGCGAGTCCGCGGTTTCCATCATGCTCTTCTGAATGGCCTCGGTGATCAGCGGCGAGTTCACCACCGAGCCGCCGGTGGGCGCCAGCAGGTAATCGATCATCACCGCCATCGCCTGGCCTTCGACCACGGCATGCCGCGCCGCGATCTCCTCGTCGCCGCGAGCTTCCTCCGCCGGCGTTTTCTCCGACACACCCTTGCCCATCCATTTCTCCAGGCCGTAGTTCTGGTCCTGCAAGGCGTGGGTCAGCTCATGCGCCATCACCGGCAATTGCGCCTCCGGCTCCAGCCAGTCGAGCAGGTACACGGTTTTCGTCTTGGTGTCGTAATAGCCGGCCACCTGCTCGCGCAGGAGTTCGACGAGAAAGCTGGGCAGATCGAAGTCCCGGGGCAGCAGCCCCAGCTTCTTCAGGACCGCCTCGGAGCGGCGCAAGCGCTGCGTGTCTTCATCGTCCTTGATGCGGTCTTCGATATACTTCTGCACCTGCCGGCGGTCGGCAAGCTGCCGCTTGACCTCGTGCTTGATGGGAAGGGCGCTGTCGGCGCTGTCGAACGCCAGCACCTCGTCCACCGCGCCGAGCAACTGGCTGGCTTCTTCGGGGGTGATGTGATGTTCGGGAGTGGCCTGCGCCGGCGCTTGCGTAGAGGGCTTGGGCGGGGCCTCGGCAATAGCGAACGTGGCAAGGACGAAAATCAGCAGAGTTAATATTCGAGTGACGAGATTGCCGTACTGAAATGCCTTTCGGCAGTAGGCGGAATGCGGATGGAGAAGGGGTCCCTCGACTGCGCTCCCCTTCGCTCCGCTCAGGGGCGCTCCGCTCGGGATGACAGCCCTTGAAAATCGTTTTCTAAGCACGAGATCACCCGATCACCCGATCAGCTCACCTGCTTGGCCACCCAGTCGCCCACTTCCCTTGTGCCCATGCTTCCGCCAACGTCCGGAGTCAACTGCCTGGCCCGCACCGCCGCCAGCACCGCCGCGTCGATTCGATCCGCATGCTCCTGCAAGCCCAGGTGCGCCAGCATCATGGCCGCACTCTGGATGGCGCCCAGCGGGTTGGCGACATTTTTCCCGGCCAGCGGCGGCGCCGAGCCGTGCACCGGCTCGAACATCGAAGTGCGTCCGGGATGGATATTTCCGCTGGCCGCCATGCCCAGCCCGCCCTGCAAAGCGGCGGCCAGGTCGGTGAGGATGTCGCCGAACATGTTGTTGGTGACGATCACCTCGAACCGCCGCGGCTCGCGCACCATCGCCAGGCAGAGCGCGTCCACGTACATGTGCTGCGTTGTAATCTCCGGAAAATCCCTGGCCACTTCCTTGAAAGTCCGCTGCCACAGGCCGCCGGCGTGGGTCATGGCGTTGGACTTGTCCGACATCAGCACTTTCCCGCGGCGGTGGCTGCGCGCGTATTCAAAAGCGTAGCGAATCACGCGCTCCACTCCCTTGCGCGTGTTGATGTCCTCCTGGGTGGCGATCTCGTCAGGCGTGCCCTGCTTGAACACCCCGCCCAGGTCACCGTACACGCCCTCGGTGTTCTCGCGGATGACGGTGAAGTTCACGTCCTCGGGTTTCACGTTCTTCAGCGGGCAGAGACTCTCATCCAGCAGCCGGACGGGGCGGACGTTGGCGTACAGGTCCATCTGGAAGCGCATGCCGAGCAGGATTTCCTTGGCGTGAATGTTGCTGGGGACGCGCGGGTCGCCGAGCGCGCCGACGAATACCGCATCGAAATCGCGCCCCAGCATTGGAAAGCCGTCCGGCGGGATGGTGACGCCGTCGCGCAGGTAGCGCTCGGCGCTCCAGTCAAACTCGGTGAAATCGGCCGGCGCGCGGCAGGCCTGCATCACCTTCAGCGCCTCTGCCACTACATCCTTGCCGATCCCGTCACCGGGCACCACCGCGATCTTCTTGCGCTCGCTCACGGGAGACACGATACAGCAGTCGACGGTCGACGGTCGACGGCAAGCCCAAGCAGGCCGCCAGCAGTCGACGGTCGATGGTCGACGGTCGACGGTCGATGGTCGACGGCAAGCCAAGCAGGCCGCCAGCCGCTGACCGTCGACCGTCGACTATAATTCCTGTTTGGCCATGGCCATCGACGCCTCTCCATGATCGCCTCACCGCCGCCGGAGCTCGCATCAGCGAGTACCTCGGGGTGGAAACCGCGGCCGCGTTCTCCGACCCGCGCCGGGAGTACGTCGAACTCCGTTCCGGCTGCGGCATCTACGACCTCGGCTGGCGCGCCAAGATCGCGGCCACCGGCAAGGACCGCGTCCGCTGGATGAACGGCATGATCACCAACAACATCCGCGACCTTCCCGCCGGCCGCGGCAATTACAATTTCCTGCTCAACCCGCAGGGCCGTATCCTGGGTGACCTGTACGTCTACCATCGCGGCGACTTTCACCTGATCGACACCGCGCGCTGGCAGGCGCCCAAGCTGCTGGAGACGCTGAAGCGCTACATCATCATGGACGACGTCGAGCTTACCGAGATCAGCGACAAGCTCACCGCGATTGGGGTGCAGGGACCGCGCGCCGGCGAAATTTTGCGCGATGCCGGCTTCAACTTCGCCGACGTCGAACCGCTCCAGGTGCAGGACATCGTCTGGAACGACCTCGGCCTCTCGATCACGCGCATGGCCGGCGAGGTTGCGCAGACATACGAAATCTGGGTGGCGCCGGCCAACGCCGGCACGGTGTGGGATGCGCTGGTCAACGCCGGAGCACGGCCCGCCGGGACCGAGGCGCTGGAGATGTTTCGCCTGGCGGCCGGCATCCCGCGCTATGGCCAGGACATCGGAGAACGCTACCTGCCGCAGGAAACGGACCAGATGCAGGCGCTCAATTACACCAAGGGCTGCTACATCGGCCAGGAGATCGTGGAACGGATTCGCTCGCGCGCGCTGTTGCATCGCAAGCTGGCGGGCCTGGTGGTGGACGGTCCGCCGCCCGAGCCCGGCGCCAAGATTCAGCACGACGGCAAGGAAGCAGGCGAGATCACCAGCGCGCTCGCCGTGCCCGGCAGCAGCGGCGACCGCACGCTCGCGCTCGGTTACCTGCGCATGGAGGCGCTCCAGCCGGGGGCGGAGCTAAGCGTGAACGGCGTCCGCGCCCATGCCCGCGTGCTGCCTTACAAGGAGCTCGCGGCATGAAGAGAGTTTCGGTTTCAGTTTCGGTTTCAGCCAACGCGTACCGAAAGACCACGATCGTTCGCAGCAATCAGAGCTATGCCTGATAAGAAACAATCTGAGTTCACCGTCACCGACCGCCGCCGTTTCACCTCCGAAGGCGAGCCCACGCCTGAACCGCCTCGGGAAGAAGCGCCCGAGGCGCGCGCTCCGGAAGCCAAGCCGCCGGTCCCCGCGCCGGAACCGCCCCAAGCGGCGGCGCCGGAAGCCGCGGCGGACCAGGAAAAACCGGTGCCGCCGCCGCCCAGTGCGGCCGACCGGCAAGCGCAGCATGACGCCTTCAAGGAATCGTCGAAGAAGCTGGACTGCGCAAATCGAGTCGCAGTTGGGCGGCCGCAGCGCCCAGGACTTCGAGATCAATTTCGAGCGCTTCATCGCCTCGCTCTACATGAGCGCCCTGATGCAATTGGGCCTGATGCACGAGCAGGGCGGCCAGCCGGCGGTCGATCTGATGGGCGCGCGCCAGACCATCGACACGCTCGGCCTGCTCGCCGACAAGACCAAGGGCAATCTCTCGCTCACCGAGGACAACCTGCTGCAGAACTGCCTCTACGAGCTGCGCATGGCCTACGTCGAGGTCACCAACGCCATCGCGCGCGGCCCCGAGTCGCCCCTCACGCCGCCCGGCGGCCCCAACGTGAAATGAAGGCGACGCTCACCGTGCTCGGCAGCGGGACCTCGATGGGCGTGCCCACCATCGGATGCCGCTGCCCGGTTTGCACCTCGGCGGACGCGCACGACCGGCGCACCCGGCCCTCCATCATGGTGGACTACGACGGCCACCGGGTGCTCATCGACTCCAGCCCCGACTTCCGCGAGCAGGCCATCCGCGAAGGCATTCGACGGCTCGACGCCGTGCTCTACACCCACGCTCACGCCGATCACATTCTGGGGCTGGACGACCTGCGCCCGCTCACCTTCCACTCCGAAGGCAAGATCCCGCTGTACGCGCAGCCCTCGGCCATCGGCCGCATCCGCGAAATGTTCAGCTACATTTTCGGCGGGGATTACAAGTTTGGCGGCATCGCGCAGGTGGAGCTCAACCACTTTCGAAGGGCCGCTGGACCTGTTCGGCGTGCGCTTCGATCCCATACCCATCATGCACGGCGATGCCGAGATCTGCGGCTTCCGCTTCGGCTCCGCCGCTTATCTGACCGACTTCAGCGAAATCCCGGAGCCCTCGATGGCGCGCCTGCACGGGCTCGACATCCTGTTTCTGGACGCGCTCCGCCACAAGCCGCACCCGACTCACTCCACCGTGGCCAATTCACTGGGGCTGATCGAGCGCCTGCAGCCGCGCCGCGCTTTCTTTACGCACATCTCCCACGACCTGGGACATGAGCAAACCAACGCCACCTTGCCGCCGCACGTGCGGCTTTCTCACGACGGGCTGAAACTGGAATTTGAGATTTGAAGAGAAGCCGGCAATCCATGCAACCGCGAAGCCGGACAATGAAATGAAGTTATTTCGCCATCTCGACCAGCTTCCCCGCGACCTCGGCCCCACGGTGGTTTCGGTGGGCAACTTCGATGGTGTTCACCGGGCGCACCAGACGGTGCTGGCGGAGATTGTCGGCCGCGCCCGGCATATCGGGGGGGCCTCCGTCGCGGTCACCTTCGACCCGCACCCCATGCGCGTGCTGCGTCCCAACGTCGCCCCGCGCCTGCTCACTCCCACCCCGGTGAAGCTTCGGCTGCTGGAACAGAGCGGCGTTGACGCCGTCCTGCTGCTGTCCTTCACCCGCGACCTGTCGCTGCTCACGCCGCTGGAGTTCGCCGAGCAGGTGCTGGTCCGCGGCCTGCACGCCCGTGAAGTGCATGAAGGCTTCAACTTCCACTTCGGACATCGGGCCCAGGGCAACGTGGAACGGCTGGCCGAAATCGGCCGTGAGTTCGGTTTCGAGGTCAAGATCTATCCCGCGCTTACCATTCGAGGCGAGGTGGTCTCCAGCAGCCGCATCCGCGAATTGCTCACCGCCGGCCAGGTCACCCGCGCCCGGCACCTGCTGGGACGCGTCTTCAGCATCATCTCCAATCCCGGTCGCGGCCGCGGGTATGGGCACAAGTACACCGTGCCCACCATCAACCTCAGCCGCTACGATGAGATCATTCCCCGCAATGGGGTTTATGTCACCCGCACGCGGGTCAACGGGGAAAACTTCGAATCGGTGACCAACGTCGGCGTGCGCCCCACCTTCGGCCCCGACTCCTTTGCCGTCGAAAGCCACCTGCTCAACTTCCACCCCATTTCCCTGACCGCGCAGACCGAGGTCGAGCTGAGCTTCCTGCGGCGTCTTCGCGACGAGCAGAAGTTCCCCGCCGTGGAAGCTCTCCGCGAGCAGATCGCCCGCGACGTCCATCGGGCGCGGCGCTACTTCCACTTCGCCGGCAAGATGGAGGGCAATTAGTAATCAGCGATCAGCGATTAGCAATTAGCGATTGCCAAATTACCCGATTCCCCGATTACGCAATTCCCCGATTCCCTCACTCCATCGGCTCCACGACGGCTTCCCTGCCGGACATTTGCACCAGCACGGTCGCCGTCAGCACCACCGCGATTCCCACCACCTGCACCGGACGCACCAGTTCGCCCAGCGCGATAGCCGCGATCAGGATGGAAAACACCGGCTCCAGGCAACTGGTGACGATGGCGCGCGTCGGGTCCAGGTATTGCAGGCCGGCAATGTAGAAGGAGAACGGCAGCAGAACCGAGGTCATCGAAAACAGCGCCAGGAATTCCCACTGCGCCGGCGAGTAGTGCCGGGCAAGGATGCGCCACGGCGGATTGATCACCAGCCAGAACGCCGCCGCCCCGATCAGCAGGTAGAGCAGCACCTTCCAGCGGTCGTGACGTTCCAGCAGTGGGGGGATGGAAACGTTGTAATAGGCGAAGGCAACCGCAGCCGCCAGGGCAGCCGCCAGCCCGATGCCGTTGATGCGGAACTGGCCGCTGCCCACGGCGCCAATGGCCAGCGCGCTTCCCAGCACCGCCAGCGCCACGGAAATCACCCGCTGCGGAGTGGGTCTCTGCGCTCCGCGCGCCACCATGTACAACAGCACCCATACCGGCGCGGTGTATTGCAGGATGATGGCGGTGGCGACGTTGGTCTGCTGGATGGCGAGATAGTAGAAATAATTCGACGCCGCCACCCCCAGCACGCCCACCAGCAGTCCGCGAGTTAGATCGCCGCGCGACATTTTCAGGGTGGCCGCTCCGCGCCGCGCCAGCAGCACCGGCGCCAGCACCAGCAGCGCGATGGTCGTACGCGTCTGCGCCAGGATGAGCGGTCCGATTGCCGGCAGCGCCCCGCCGGTCACCAGCTTGCCGGTGAAGGCCGCCCTGCCCAGCGACGCCGAAATTCCCCAGCACAATGTGGCCGCGGCGATGAATGCGTACCCGCGCACCGGGTGCGCTGCCGGCGCGCCGGATGGCCGTGACCGCGGGCCGGCGCTTGGGGTCTGGGTTTTCACGCGTGGTCGAGTTTATCTGAACGGCTGGCCGCGTATCGACCGCCGCGCGGCCAAAAACAAAAGGCACGGTTTTCGCCGCGCCTTCTGCCCCCTCATCCAAATCCGAATCGCCTCTGCCGGGCGCCTGAAACTATTCGCCCATCAGCAGCTCATCCACCTGGTCAGGATCGAACCCGATCACCACCTCATCGCCGATCACCAGCGTCGGCGTCGAACGGCTCTGATGCTTGTGGATCAGCTCGTCCACCGCCTGCGCGTCAGTGGACACGTCGCGGTCTTCAAACTCGATACCTCTCGCCGAGAGGTAGGCCTTGGCCGTGCGGCACGGCGGTCAACCGGGCTGGGTGAACAGGATGACCCGCTTCGACATGCACCTAAGACGCAAGCAGCCTCTCCGGCGCTGCAAAATTTTCGTTGCGCCGCACCCTTGGGTGGCGCCTCAGGGCTCTTCCGGCGAAAGCTCGATCTCCGTGGTGATCTCGGCCGTCTTTGCCAGCATCCGCGACACCGAGCAGTACTTCTCCTGGGACAGACGGACCGCGTCTTCCACCGCCTTGCGCGACACCTTCCCGCCTACCCGGTAGCGCAGCTTGATTGCCGTGTACACCGTCGGCGGCTCGGGCGCGCGCTCCGCCTCCGCGCTCACCTCCAGGCGCGTGAACGGCTCGCGCTTTTTGCGCAGGATGCCCACCACGTCGCTGGCCGTGCAGCCGCACAGCCCGATCAGCACCAGCTCCATCGGGCTGGGCGCGGTCTTGTCCTTGGCTGCATCCACCACGATGGCGTGCCCGCTGCTCGCCACCCCGATAAAACGCTCGCCGTCCATCCACTTCGCGCTTGCCGTAACCATGCCGTATGCTCCTTCCTCGGCGATTCACCGGCGCCTTGTAGTTTTCAGATGCGCGCGCCGCCGCCGGGAGGCTCGTTTCCCGGCGGCAGCTCACCTGCATCGGTGATCTTTTTCACAGCCGCGTGTGCGATAAGCCGGGTAGCATGGTGGCGACGCAGTGCGGGAGGTACCGTCGGTGCAGCCGGATCCCACGTGCGGACCAGGCGTTTCCAGCGTGCTTGGCCGATATCGTCTCCTGGAGCGGATCGGCGCGGGCGGAATGGGCGAGGTGTTTCGCGCCCAGGACGACCGTCTGGAACGCCAGGTCGCCATCAAGACCTTTCCCGCGGCCCGCCTGGGCGACGCAGCGGCTCGCCAGCGCTTCCGCAAGGAAGCCCGCCTGCTTTCCCAGCTCAACCATCCCAACGTCGCCTCGGTGTACGACTTCGAGTCCCGCGACGACCTCGATTTCCTGGTGATGGAGCTCATACCCGGAAGCACGCTGGCCAACCGGCTGCTGGAAGGCGCGCTCTCCGAACGCGATGTGCGCTCCCTGGCGCTGCAGATGGTGGACGGACTGGCGGCCGCGCACGACCACGGCATCGCGCATGGCGACCTCAAGCCGGCCAACGTGATCATCACCCCGGACATGTTGACGCCCGCATGCAGGCGGTTTGCCGCCAGGACGCAACCGCCCTGCGCCTTCTCCGGCGTGCCGTCGAAGGCGGCTACTGCGCCTATCGCGTCCTCGACACCGATCCGTTATTCGTCCACCTGCGTCCCACCCGCGAGTTCGGCGAAATCCGCAGCCTCGGCGCGGACTGCCAGGCCCGCTTCCTGCGCCACCGCGAAGCGCGGCTCCATCAAACGCCGGCTGCCAATTGACAAGCGGCAAGGGGTTTTGTTGTTCTGCTGATTATGCGCTTTCTCGCCCTCGCCACCGACTACGACGGCACGCTTGCCACTCACGGCACGGTGGAGAAAGCCGCCCTTGAAGCGCTGGAGCGCGTTCGCGCCTCCGGCCGCAGGCTGTTGCTGGTCACCGGCCGCCAGTTGCCCGATCTGCAGAAGGTTTTTCCGCGGTTGTCAATTTTTGATCGGGTGGTGGCGGAGAACGGGGCGCTGCTCTTCCGCCCCGCGGCGCGAGAAAAAGTTCCGCTGTGCCCGCCGCCGAATGCGAATTTTCTTGACGCCCTGCGCGCCGGCGGCATCCCGTTCGCCGAGGGACGCGCCATTGTCGCCACTGGCGAGGAGCATCACACCGCGGTTGCCTCCCTCATCCACCGGCTCGATGCCGGCGCCGATCTGCACATCGTGCTCAACAAGGGCTCGGTGATGGTCCTGCCGGCGGGGGTGAACAAGGCATCCGGGCTGGCCGCCGCGCTCGCCGAACTTCAGCTCCAGCCCCGGAGCGTGGTCGGCATCGGCGATGCGGAAAACGACGCCGCCTTCCTCGCCGCCTGCGGCTGCGCCGCCGCCGTTGCCAACGCCCTACCCCAGGTCAAACGGAATGCCGATCTTGTCGCCACCCTCGCCCACGGCGCCGGGGTCGTCGAGGTCATAGGCCAGCTTCTCGAAAACGACCTCGCCCGGTACGGCTTGCGCCGCACCCTCGGCTAGCGGCCCCACCACCCGGGTGCGGGGAACCGGCGTTTTGTCCAGGCGCACGTCGCAAAGCTGCCCGATCAGGTTTCCCGCCCAGCGGTACACGTTGCGCCGCCGCACGCTCTCCCGCATTCGCAGCATGCGTCCCCGCCGTTCCGCCTCGTCCATCTCCAGCGCCTGGAGGATGGCATCGGCCATGCGCTCGGTGTCGTACGGGTTCACGATCAGCGCATCCGGCAGTTCGCGCGCGGCGCCGGTGAACGGGCTCAGGATCAGCACGCCGTCCTCGTCGTCTCGTGATGCGATATATTCCTTCGCCACCAGGTTCATGCCGTCGTGCAGCGAGGTCACCAGGCAGAGGTCGGCGGCGCGGTAGAAGCGGTCCAGCTCGGCGTGGCTGTGGTGGCGCTTGCGGAACACCACCGGCTGCCAGCGCCCCGCCCGGAATCGCCGGTTGATCCGCTCCGCCGTCGCTTCCACCTCGGCCAGCAGCTCCTCGTAACGCTTGATCTTCGTCCGGCTGGGCGCTCCCACCTGCACGAACGTGAACCGCCCCTGGTACTGCGGATATTTCTCCAGAAACCGTTCCACCCCCAGCAGCCGCTCCACGATGCCCTTGGTGTAATCCACCCGGTCCACGCCCACGCCCACGTACAGCGCCTCCACCCCCATCTCGGTCAGCAGCGCCAGTTGCTCTTCGTGCGGTTGGTTCTTCGCCGCCGCCGCCGCCGGAAACACGATGCTGATGGGGAACGGACGCACCAGCGTCACGTGCTCGCCCCGGTGCACATTCCTGCGGTCCCACTCGATGCGCGTCTCCAGCACCCGGTCCACCGTCTCCAGGAAATTGTCGCAATGCGCCTGGATGTGGAAGCCCACCAGGTCCGCCCCCAGCAGCCCGTCCAGCAGCTCCGCCTGCCAGGGGCAAATGCCGAACGCCTCCGGGTTGGGCCACGGGATGTGCCAGAACACGCCCACCCGCGCGTCCGGGCGCCGCTGCTTGATCATGCGCGGCAGCAGGGCGAAATGATAATCCTGCACCAGCACCACCGGATGTTCCACCCCGCTCAGCTCCTGCGCCGCGGCCTCGGCAAACTTTTCGTTCACCCGCTGGTACTCATCCCAGTCGGCGGCGCGGAAAATCGGGCGCGTGTGCGCAATATGGCACAGTGGCCACAGCCCTTCGTTGGAGAATCCGAAGTAGTACCGGTCCTCCTCCTCCCGGCTCAGCCAAACCCGCTTCAGCGTGTAGCGCGGATCGTCCGGCGGCACGCGGACGCAATTGCGGCTGTCCACCGCCTCCATGTCGGCGTCGCCGCTGCCGTGCGCCACCCAGGTGCCGTCGCACGCCCGCAGGATCGGCTCCAGCGCCGTCACCAGCCCGCTGGCCGGCACCGTCGTCTGCAGCGTCTTCCCCTGGCGCGTGTGCAGATACGGTTCACGGTTGGAGATCACGAACAGCCGGCTTCCCTTCAGCTTGGTGCGCAGCGCCACCGCCAGCCGCTCCGCCGTCCACGACGATTCCGCCGCCTCGCGCAGTCTGGCCTCCTGCTCCGCCGAGGCGCGCGCCTCCGCCAGGCTGCGCGCGAAGCTGTGCGCTTCCTCCGCCAGCGGGCCCAGCACGTCCGATCCCGCCAGCCCCGAGGGTCCCGGGCTGCGCCCGTGGCGCAACTCGCGCATCCACGCCGCGGTGCGCGCAATCGGCCTGGCAATGCTGCGCTGGAACATGATGAGGGTGGTCAGGATAATCAGCACCACCTGCACCAGCACCCGCAGCGACATCTCCCTCCAGGCCTGCCGCCGCGCGGTCACGATGTAGCTGGCCTCATGCACCAGCAGCAGCCCGCCGATCACGCCGCCCGCCTCGTCGTGCAGCGCCAGGGTGCGGAAATGCGCCGAGACCCCCTTCAGACGCAGGAACACGTCCCGGCCCTGGTCATCGCGCAGGGTGGCCGCCAGCGCCTCCGGCCGCTCCGCTATCCGCCCTGCCAGCGACGCGGAAATCGCCACCGGCTCGTTGCCCTTGCCGTACACCGCTATGCCCGCCAGGTGCTCCTTGCCCCCGAATCGTTGCGCCAGCCGGCGCAGCCCCGCCGCATCGTGTTTTTGCAGCAGCGCTTCCACCCGCGGCTGCAGACTTTCCGCCAGCAGCTCGGCGCGCTGGCTCAGCTCGCGGCGGAGGGCATTCACCTCCCGCTCCGCCTGGTAGTAGGACGAAAATATCGAGACCAGCAGGATGCACAGCACCAGGCAGCCGATCAGCCGAAATACAATTCGCATACAGCCTCGCGGCACAAGGTTGAAGGTCCCCGGGACTTCGGCATCGCGCACGATGGGCGGTTCACGGGCAGGCTGAACCGGGATCACGGCAGTCTGCCCATTCCGTGTCCCACCACGCCGGTTTGCTCCTCCCGGCTTAGGCTCACTCTGGGCCAGACAACGTGGCTGCGCAGAGGCTAGGCGCTTTCAAGCCTCTGATGTTTAGACAGGATACCTCACTTCCTCCAGCGCTTTCACCCTAACCAATAGGCCATTCCGATCAGGAATTTAAGATTGAAGATCTAAGATTTCAGATTTCAGAGATCCGCTTTGCCCTTTGTGAAGCCGTTTTCTTGGAGGCGGCAAAGATAGCGACGAGCTGATTGGCCTCGTCGAGTAGATCCGCGATTTTCTCGTTTCGGATCAGCTTCGACTCCACCAGCAGCTCCAGCCAGTAAACGGTTTCATCGGCTTCCTCCAGGACAACTCCTATTTTGGAGACGAAATCCGGGTCAGAGCGCGCCCGGCAGGTAGCCCAGTAATTCGCGCCTACCGCGGTTCCGCACCGCAGCAACTGGTTGGCAATCACTCGTCCTTCGGGAGAAGAGGCTATGGAGTGGCAAAGCCGAATGATACGCAATGCGAATTGCTTGGTCCTGGTTCTCAGTTCGTCCGCACGGATGTTCATGAGGTATCTAATCTTAAGCCCGGAAATCTGAAATCTTAAATCTTCAATCTTAAATTCCTATCTCCGGTTGTCCGTCGCCGGCTCCGGGTGGATCAGCACCCGGAACAGCTCCGGCGCTTCCTGCTTCAGCCGGATCTCCAGTTCCGTCTGCACATCGTGCACCCGCGACAGCGGCAGCGCGTCCGGCAGCGTGCAATGGCAGGAGAGATACAGCTTGTCGCGCACCTTCTTCACCACGATTTCGTGCACGTCCACCACCTCGGGCACCTGCCGGGCGACCTTGCGCACCGCCTTTTGCAGACGCTGGTCGCGCGCTATCTCGCTCCCCGGCTCGATGGTCGCCGGCTCGCTTTCGATGTGCGTCAGGATGGAGGAGATCTCCGGCACCTCGCGCCGGATCTCCGCCTCCAGCACGGTCACCTGGTCGTGCGCGTCCTTCAGGCTCAGGCGCTCGTCCAGCTCCAGGTGCTGCTCCACGTGCAAATGTCCCGCCAGGTCCTGCACGCTGATGTCGTGCACGTTGAAGTTGGCGCGCGCCGCCACCGCCCGGATGCGCTCGAAAATGTTTTCGCCGCCGTGCGCCCGCGGCACCGAGTGCACCACCACGTCCGCGTCCGGCAGCACCCGGTGCACCGCCTCTCGCACCCGCTGGCCCATTTGTTCCGCCTTCTGGAAGGTGACGTTGCGGTGCATTCCGATCTCCAGGTCGGCGAAGTAGCGGTTGCCCGCCCGGCGTATGCGCGCCCGGTCCACCTCCAGCACGCCCTCCACGCCGCGAACCGCGTCGATGATCCGCGTCCGCACTCCCGGCGGCGCCGCGTCCAGCAGCGCGTCAATCGTCTGCCGCGCCAGCCGCCAGCTCACGTACACCACCACGCCTGCCACCACCAGCGCCGCCACCGGGTCGGCATCGGCCAGCCACGCAACCCCGAGCTTTCGCCCGGCCATCACCAGCGCCAGTCCCACGATCACCACCGTGCTCGACCACACGTCGGTGCGGAAGTGCAGCGCGTCGGCCGCCAGCGCCTGGCTGTCGTACTTGTCGGCGATCCGCCGCAGCCGCCGCGAGCGCCACACGTCCAGCACGATGGAAATGCCCATCACCGCGAACGCCGCCGCCGTCGGCTCGATTTCCACGTGTTGATAGAACAGCCGGTTGATCGCCTCGTACACGATCCACACGCAGGTCAGCAGCAGCAGCCCGGTTTCCATGAAGGCGGAGAAATTCTCCACCTTCCCGTGGCCGTACTGGTGATCGGCGTCGGCCGGCTTGTCCGAAACCCGCACCGACATCAGCGTGATCACCGCCGCCACCAGGTCCAGCCCCGAGTGCGCCGCCTCCGACAGGATGCCCAGCGACCCGGTCGTGATCCCCACCATCAACTTCAGCGTCGTGATCCCCACCGCCGCCAGCACCGAGTTGCGCGCCACCGCGCGCTTCTCCCTGCGCATCGCCTCGGTACCCAGCATGACCGGCGCTTCCGCCATAGCGCGATTATCTCATTCGAACTCGGCATCACCCGGTCACGCCACTACCGAGCGCCCGGCGCCGCCGCCTGGCAACTCGGAACTCTCCGCCCCTTCGTGCTACGATTGTCGTTTTGGAGTCAGCAGCATGAAGCGACTGTTCGCCGTTCTCCTGTTTTCCACGCTCGCTTTTGCGCAAGCCGCCCAGCCCGCTCCGCCCACGGCGAAGCCCTCTGCCGGGCCCGCGCCCGCGGCGCAATCCGCCCCCGCGGCCAAGGCCGGCGAGGTGCCTGCTTCCGACCCGGTGCTCACCCTGGAGGGCGTGTGCAATGGCAAGGCGGCCGCCAGTCCTGCTCCCGCCTGCAAGACCGTCATCACCCGCGCCGAGTTTGAGAAGCTGGTGGACGCTCTCGATCCCAACATGGCGTCGGCCCGCCGCCGCCAGCTCGCCGAGGTCTACGCCCGCATGCTCGTCATGAGCGATGCCGCCGCCCAGCGCGGCCTGGACAATTCCCCGGACACCAGGGAAGTGCTGCATTTCATGCGCCTGCAGACGCTCACCCAGCTCCTGCTGCGGCAGATGCAGAAGGAAGCAGCCAATGTTCCTCCCGCCGAAACCGAAAAGTATTACAACGCGCACTCGCGCAAGTTCGAGCTGGCCAAGCTGCTGCGCATCTTCCTTCCCAGGACTCCTCCCTCCGGCTCGAAGCCTCCCGCGGACAAGACCCTGGAGGCCGAAGCCGGCAAGATGCACGCCGCGGCCGTCGCCGGCGGCGATTTTGAAAAGCTCCAGAAGCAAGCCTATGACGATCTGGGCATCAAGACTCCGCCGCCGCCCGTTTCCGCCGGAACTCAGCGCCGCGAGTCCGTCCCGGCCGCCCAGCAGAAAATTTTCGACCTCCAGACCGGCCAGGTTTCCCCGGTCATCAACGAGCCCGGCGGCCTGTATATTTTCAAGCTGGAATCGAAAAAGAAGCTGACCTTGCCCGAAGTCACTCCCGAGATCAACCGCACGCTGGAAGCGGAGCGCTTGAAGGAAGCGCTCGACAAGATCACCGGCAACGTCAAGCCGGTGTTGAACGAACAGTACTTCGGCGCCGGCGCCCCCAGCGCGCCCGGCCTGATGCCGCCGGGAGCGCGCCCTGCGCCCAGGCCCGTGCATCCGCTGCCGGGCCCGCCGTCCAACGCGCCGCCTCCTAAGCCGCCTAAGAAATAAATGCTGGTGTGGGTGGAATTCATTCCGCCCCGCGCAGCATCAGAAACCTGTTCCGCGCCCGTGTAGCGGCGGAATTCATTCCCGCCCCCGGCGGCGGCTCCAGCCGTTCACTGCCGGCTATAGCTGACGCCTCCCGCCCCGCTGTCGTACACTTACTTCTTTATGCCCGACAACTCCTTCGACATCGTCAGCAAGATCGACCTGCAGGAGGTGTCCAACGCCATCCAGCAGGCGCTGAAGGAAGTTCACACCCGCTTCGATTTGAAGGATTCCAAGTCTGCCATCGCGCTGGAAGGCAAGGACGCCATCGTCCTTAGCTCCGCCGACGAATTCAAGCTGAAGGCGGTCAACGACGTATTCCAGCAGAAACTGGTCAAGCGCGGCGTGCCGCTCAAGGGCCTCGACTACGGCAAAATCGAGCCCGCCGCCGGCTCCACCGTGCGCCAGCGCGTCAGCTTGCAGCAGGGCATTCCCATCGAGAAGGCCCGCGAGATCGTCAAGAAGATCAAGGATTCCAAAAAGAAGGTGCAGGCATCCATCCAAGGCGACCTGGTGCGCGTCAGCAGCAAAGACCGCGATACGCTCCAGGAAATCATCGCCTTGTTGCGTGAATCCGGATTTTGGCATCGACATGCAGTTCACCAACTACCGATCCGAGCTGACGGAGGCTGATCCTTGATGTCCACCGCTCGCCACCAACGCGAGTGAAGTTTTCGACCTCCTCCGCGACGATCTCGCCGCCATCGAGCGCGAGTTCGGCCGCGACACTGTCTCCAACGTCCGCGTCATCTCCGATATCGGCGAATATCTGCGCGCCGGCGGCGGCAAGCGCATTCGTCCCGTCCTGCTCCTGCTCTCCTCCCGGCTGTTTGGCGACGGCCAGCGCGGCACCATCCAGCTCGGCGCGGTGGTCGAAATCATCCACACCGCCACCCTGGTCCACGACGACATCATCGACGAAGCCCAGACCCGCCGCGGCCGCGCCGCCGCCAACACCCAGTGGGGCAACTCCAAGTGCGTCCTCGCCGGCGACTGGCTCTACATGCAGGCCTTCAAGATCGCCGTCCAGCAGCGCAATTTCCGCATCCTCGACACCCTCATCGACCTCACCCAGATGATGGTCGAAGGCGAGCTGTTGCAGATGGAAAAACTCGGCAGCCTCATCTCCCTCGACGAGCACTTCGACCTCATCCACCGCAAGACCGCCTGCCTGTTTTCCGTCTGCATGCGCCTGGGCGCCATCCTCGGCGGCGCCCTCCCCGAGCAGGAGGAAAAACTCGCTCTCTACGGACGCATCCGTCGGCATGGCTTTCCAGATCGTCGACGACGTGCTCGACCTCACCGCCTCCGAGGACATTCTCGGCAAGCCCGTGGGCAGCGACCTGCGCGAAGGCAAGGTCACCATGGCCGTCATCCACGCCCTGGAGCGCTGCACCCCCGAGGAGCGCCGCGACATCCAGACGGTCATGGCCGAGCGCACCTTCGGCAGTGTCACCCACCAGCGCATTCTCGACATCCTCAACCGCTACGGCTCGCTCGATTCCGCACTCGCCCGCGCCGCCCAGTTCGCCGACGAGGCCCGCAACACCATCTGCAGCTTCCCCGATTCAGAGATCAAGCGCGCCCTGCTCTGGGTACCCGATTTCGTCGTCTCAAGAGAAAAATAGAAAGTCTTGTCGAGAGAAAATAGAAAGTCTTGTCATCCCGAGCGAGGCGGCGCAGCCGCCGAGTCGAGCGACCCCGCGTTGGCTCGCAGCGGCAATGCGGCTCGAACGTACTTCAACCCGTCATGCCCGTGGGATGACAATCGAAAGCGCGTCTGAGGAATCCGCTTTTCGCGACCCTGAAGGATTTCGTTTTGCCCAACCGCTTCCCTCCGCGCTACAATACCCGCTCCTTCCTGCCTCGGTGGGGTGCCGGGCGGGAATTACTTCACTCCAAATCTTGGGGAGACACACCGCATGGCTGCTAATCCCGTGCCCATTTCACCACCCAACCTGACCATCAACGTCCAGTCAACCGGGAACTCGGTGGTCCTCAGGTGCGCCGGCCGCCTCACCAGCGAAACTTCCGAAACTCTGAAATCGCAGGTCAAGAAACTCCTGCCCGATACCAAGCGCATCGTCGTCGACCTCGGCGGCGTCGAGCACATGGACAGCTCCGGCCTCGGCACTCTCCTGGCCACCTACGTCTCGGCCCGGTCGGCGGGCTGCGAATTCCGGCTGATCAACCTCAGCCAGCGCGTCTCCGACTTGCTGAAACTGACCAAACTCTCCACTGTGTTTGAAGGCTACGGCGAGTTTCTCTAGGAGATGGAAGCTGGATTTCGAGCGTCATTCCTCGGGGGCATCACCCCCGAGGAATCGCCTCATTTCCGGATCGCCGCCTGGGCCGCGCCCGGGCACGCCGCTCCCTTGGCCGCCCACTCCTTCACTGTTTTCGCGAACTCCGCCTGGCTCACCGGCACCGGCGTGCGGCCCTCGCCCGGATGCCATCCCCACAGCACCAGCGACGGCGTGGTCATGTGCTCCACCATCTGGTCCACGTTGCGATGTCCATTTCGCCGCGGGTCCTTCAGCTCCTCGCAAAGCTGGCGGTCGCTCAGCCCCGACCAGATCATCGGCATGCCCCGAGGCGGCATTTTCCAGTCCTTCGCCCCCGGCGGCATATGCCTGCCCGCCAGATTGTGGTCCTGGTGGCAGGTGCCGCACCTCTGCGCCGTCACCCCGTTGCCCGCCAGCCCGCGGCGCACGTTCATGGTGTGCGGATGGCTGTCATCGCCCTGCCGCGGAAAATCCCCGGCGGTATGACAATTCATGCAGCGCGGATGATGCAGCACCGGCAGCATCGCCTCAAACGCCGCCGCCGCGCCCGCGTCATCGCGCTGCGCCGTTCCGTACACATGCTCCGTCTTCGGCCTCCCGCTCTGCGCCATCGCCAGTACACTCGCAGCGACAAGCACCGCCACCACCAGAACAACAGATACTGCGCGTCCTTTCATTTCACTCCGCCTTCCGGGCCGTACGTGCACTCGACACAATCTTCAATCTGAAATCTTAAATCTTAAATTTCCGCTCCCATGCGGATCGGCAGCTTCCGAATCCTCTTTCCGGTGGCGGCGAAGATCGCATTAGTCACGGCCGGAGCAGTGCACGGCACTCCGGGCTCCCCGATCCCGCCCGGCTTTTCCGTGTTCTTCACAATGTGGACTTCCACCTCCGGCGCCTCGTTGATCCTCACCATCCGATAGTCATCAAAGTTGCTCTGCTGCACCCGGCCGCCCTCGAACGTCAGCTCGCCGTACAGCGCCGCGGTCAGCCCGAAGATCGCCGCCCCTTGCACCTGCGCTTCAATGATCCCCGGGTTCACGTATCGCCCGCAGTCCATGGCCGACACGATGCGATGCACCCGCACTTTCCCCTGCTTGTCCACCGACACCTCCGCCACCTGTGCGTTGAAGCTCTCAAACGACGCGTGCACCGCCAGCCCCCGCGCCCGTCCTGCCGGCAGCGGTTTGCCCCATCCTGCTTTTTCCGCCGCCAGCTCCAGCACCGCCAAGTCTCGCGGCGCTTTGGCCAGCAGCTTCCGCCGCACCTCCAGCGGATCTTTTCCTCCCAGCGCCGCCAGTTCGTCCAGGAAGCTTTCCTTCACGAACGCGTTATGCGAGTGCCCCACCGACCGCCACCACAGCGGCGGAATGGCCAGGGCTGTCGTGTGCAGCTCCACCGTCAGGTTGGGCATCGCGTACGCCATGTCCGCCGCGCCCTCCACCGAACGTCGGATCGATCCCGTTCTTCACCATGATCTTCGCGAACGGCGTGCCCGCTATGATCGACTGCCCCACGATCCGCCACTGCCACGCCGCCGGCCAGCCATCCGCGTCAATGCCGCCTTGCAAAGCGTGGTAGTACGCCGGCCGATACCAGCCGCCGTGCATGTCGTCTTCGCGCGTCCAGATCACCTTAACCGGCGCGCCCGCGGCTTTCGCCACTGCCACCGCTTCCCTCACGAAGTCCGACTCCGGGCATGCTCTCCGCCCGAATCCTCCTCCCAGCAGCGTGGTATGGATTTGCACCTGCTCCGGCTTCAGTCCCGCAACCTCCGCCGCCGCCGCGCGATCCACCGTCTGAAATTGCGTTCCCGTCCAGATTTCGCAATGGTCGGCCTTCAACTCCACCGCGCAGTTCAGCGGCTCCATCATGGCGTGCGACAGGTACGGAACCTCGTACACCGCTTCCAGCTTTTTGGCGGACGAAGCCAGCACTCCGGCGGCGTCGCCTTCCTTCTTCGCCACCGCCCCGCTCTGCCGCGCCAGCTCCGCATACTGCTTGCTCTGCGATACGGTGCTGAAGTCCGCCATCGAGCCCAGGTCCCAATCCACATGCAGCGCATCTCGTCCCTGCTTGGCCGGCCAGAAGCCCTCGGCTACCACCGCCACCCCCGACGGGACCTCCACCACCTTGCGCACTCCGCGCACCGCCAGGCTCTTGTCGGCATTGAAGCTCTTCACCTTCGCCCCAAACACCGGCGCCCGCGCCACCACCGCCGTCAGCATTCCCGGCCGCTTCACGTCGATTCCGAAGACGGCGCTTCCGTTCGTCTTCTCCGGCGTGTCCAGCCGCTTCAGCGGCTTGCCGATCAGCGTGAACTCCTTCGGATCTTTCAGCTTCACCTGCTGCGCAGGCTTCAGCGTGGCCGCCCGGTCCACCAGCGCGCCGTAGCTCAGCCGCCGGTTGCTGCCGCCTTCGATGACCATGCCGTTTTCCGTCCGGCACTTCCCCGGCTCGACCTTCCATTCCAGCGCCGCCGCCTGCAACAGCAATTCCCGCGCCGCCGCTCCCGCTTTCCGAAACTCCTCGAACGACGACCACGTGCTCGTGCTGCCTCCCG
The DNA here is from genome assembly GCA_963740615.1 of Terriglobia bacterium. Taxonomy (GTDB): domain Bacteria; phylum Acidobacteriota; class Terriglobia; order Terriglobales; family Acidobacteriaceae; genus JAIQGF01. Next base: position 392,919 of record CAVUEZ010000008.1, on the reverse strand, counting down.
TCATCTGTATGTTGAACACCGGGTGGTTGTACACCGGGTCCACCGGCGCGGGCTCGAACCACACTTTTTTCCAGTCCGCATCCAGTTCATCCGCCAGGATCTGCGGCAGCGCCGTGTACACTCCCTGCCCCATCTCCGAGTGGTTCACCACCACCCTCACCGCGCCGTCGTGGCCGATGCGCACAAACGCGTTAGGCGCGAACTCTCCGGAGGCCTGCGCCTGCCGTGCCAAGCCGGGCAGGTATAGCCCGATCAGCAATCCTCCGCTGGCGCCCACGGTGATCTTCAGGAAGTCGCGCCGCCGCATCATGCCCGCGGCGCTCTCCAGCGCGGTTGACTCCAGCTTGCGCGTCATCGCCCGCCTCCCCGTCCTGCCTTGGACCGTCCTTTAGCGCTCGGCGCGCCGAGTTCGGCCGCGCGATGCACCGCCCGCCGGATGCGCTCATACGTCCCGCAGCGGCAGATGTTCCCCGCCATCGCCTCGTCAATGTCCTCGTCCGTGGGATGGGGAATCTCCCGCAGCAGCACCGCCGCGCTCATGATCTGTCCCGACTGGCAGTACCCGCACTGCGGCACGTCCACCTCCAGCCACGCGCGTTGCAGCGGATGCGTCAAGTCCGGCGAGAGCCCTTCGATGGTCGTCACTTCCCTTCCCGCCGCCCGCGATACCGGCGCCACGCACGAGCGCACCGCCTCCCCGTTGATGTGCACCGTGCACGCCCCGCACTGCGCGATGCCGCACCCATACTTGGTGCCCGTCAGCCCCAGGTTGTCGCGCAATACCCACAGCAGCGGCGTCTCCGGGTCCACGTCCACCCGCACCCGCCGTTTGTTGACCATGAAAGAAATCACGCGGGACCTCCTGTTCTGCAATTTCTAAAAAACGAAAAGGAAGCCGTCCCTGCGGCGGCCCTTCAGCTTGGTTTTCTGTTGATGCTTTGTTTCCGGTTGGCGATGTCAGCTTGCGGTCGACAAATCGAGAATCGACGCATTGTACACCTGCGCCGCGCTACCCGGATCTTGATCCAGTTCTTACTTCTTACTTCTGACTTCTTCCTTCTTACTTTCCCTGTCATCCCGGCCGAGGCCGCAGGCCGAGCGGAGGGACCCCGCCGCCGCTTGCATCACCAGCACCGCCCAAAGGCATTTCAATCGCGCGCCCCACTTGTATCAGGGCACGACTTCGTCCGAGCGGGCTTCAGCCCGCGAGGAACCCGTTCAACCGGTAGCAAAACGGGTTTCTCCCGCTCACCCGATAAATTTGACCCGCACCTCGCCGCCAGCTAAGATGCGCCCACCTGGGGTGTCCGCATGATCGGTTCCACCATCGCGCATTACCGCATTCTTCAGAAGCTGGGCGGCGGCGGCATGGGTGTGGTTTACGAAGCCGAGGACCTCGTCCTCGGCCGCCATGTCGCCATCAAGTTTCTTCCCGACGAATTGGCCGGCGATCCCCAGGCCCTGGAGCGCTTTCAGCGCGAGGCGCGCGCCGCTTCCGCCCTCAACCACCCCAATATCTGCACCATTCACGAGATCGGTTCCGAGCAGGGCCGCTCCTTCATGGTCATGGAAATGCTCGAGGGCGCCACCCTCAAGCACCTGATCACCGGCCATCCGCTGGAATTGGAGCAACTGCTCGACTGCGCCATCCAGATCGCCGACGCCCTCGACGCCGCCCACGCCAAGGGCATCATTCATCGCGACATCAAGCCCGCCAACATCTTTCTCACCCTCCGCGGCCACGCCAAAATCCTCGACTTCGGCCTTGCCAAGCTCACCCCGCGCCCCGCGCCGGTCGCCGAAGCCGTCGGGGCGGCGGCCAGCGCCACCTCCGTCGGCGCCGACTTCCTCACCAGCCCCGGCACCACCGTCGGCACCATCGCCTACATGTCGCCCGAGCAGGTGCGCGGCAAGGAACTGGACCCGCGCACCGACATCTTCTCCTTTGGCGCCGTGCTCTACGAGATGGCTACCGGCGCCGTGCCCTTCCGCGGCGATACCTCCGGCGTCATCTTCGACGCCATTCTCAACCGCGAGCCCACCGCCCCGGTGCGCCTGAATCCGGAAACGCCCCCCGACTTGGAGCGCATCATCAGCCGCGCCCTGGAGAAGGACCGCGACCTGCGTTACCAGTCGGCTGCCGAAATCCGCGCCGAGTTGAAGCGCCTCAAGCGCGACACCAGTTCCGGGCGCCACGCCCTGCACGCGGTGGCCGCCGAATCCGCTCCGGCCTCTTCTTCCTCCGTCGCTGTCGCAGCCTCCTCTTCCTCCGTCGCTGTTGCCACCGCCGCTTCCCCGCGGCGCAAGACGCTCTTCATCGCCGCCCTCGCCGCCGTGGTTCTGGTAATCGCCGGAATGGCGGCGTACAAGCTGGCCACCCGCCGTCCCGCCCTCAACCTGCAGAACATGAAAATGGTCCAGGTCACCGACAGCGGCAAGGCCACCCGCGTCGCCATCTCCGCCGACGGCCGCTATATCGTCTATGTCTTGCGCGATGGCGAAAAGCAGAGTCTGTGGGTGCGCCAGGTGGCCACCGGCAGCGATATCCAGGTGCTCGCCCCCGATGTCGTCCAGTACCAGGCCCTGGCGATGTCGCCGGACGGCAATTACGTTTACTTTTCGCGCTCCGACAAGACCACCGTGAATTTCAATTATCTGTACGCCATGCCCGTGCTGGGTGGCGCTCCCAGGCAGTTGATCAAGGACGTGGATACCGCGCCCACCTGGTCACCGGACGGCAAGAAATTCGCGTTTGTTCGCGGCGAGCCCAGCGATTCACGCATGCTGGTCTGCATCGCCAACAATGACGGCTCCGGCGAATCGGTGGTGGCCAAGCTTCCCTCGACCTTCGAAAATCTTCCGCCCATCTCCTGGTCCCCGGACGGTACATGGATCGCCGCCGCCATCCAGAGATTGGAGGGCGACACTGCGCAGTTCGTCGTCGAGTTGATCTCCCCCTCCGACGGCGCCATCCGCGAACTTTACCACTCGCAGACACCTCTCTATGGCGCGCGCTGGTTGCCCGACGGCAGTGGTCTCCTCGTCAGCCAGGTCGATGCCGTTTCCCACAAGGAGCAGCTCTATTTCCTCTCCTATCCTGACGCGCAACTGACGCGCTTCACCAACGATCTCAGCAGCTATCCAGGCGCCTCCATCAACGTCACCCAGGACGGCCGCTCCGTCGCCACCATACAGACTTCTTCGCAAGTCCGCCTCTGGCTGGCGCCCAACGCCGATACCGCCGCTGCCCGGCCATTGACGTCAGGGGAAGAGCTCTCGGGTCCGCTGGCTTGGCTCGACGCCGGCCATCTCGCCGCCACCACCTCGGCCGCCCATGCCATCAGCATCGGAATGGATGGCAGCAGGACCAGCCTGATCAGCGGCGATTCCCCTGTCCTTAATGTTGATCAATGCGGCGGCGCCGGCCGCATTCTCCTCACCCGCTATGAGAACAACAAGTTCGCCATGTACCGGGCCGACAGCGATGGCGGCAACCTGCAGTTTCTCGGTCAGGGGTTCGCGCGAGCCTGCTCGCCCGATGGTTCCTGGTATCTGTACTCGAACCGGGAAGGCGATCTCGTGCGGGCCACGGTCGGCGCCGGCGCCCATTCAGTTTTGGCCAAGCGGACATCGGCGGGCTTCGCCGCAATCAGCGCCGACGGCACCCGGGTGCTGTACGATTACCAGCAATTCGTCAACGGCATGTTTTCCCTGTTCGCCGGCGTTGTCGGCAGCGGCGGTGGCCCGCGTCTGGCCTCTTTCCCTCTGCCCATCGGGGCCTTTCGCCTGCGTTGGTCCAACACGGGAAATGCATTTCAGTATGCGCTCACGCGCGAGGGTGCCGGCAACATCTGGGAGCAGCCGCTCAGCGGCGGCCCGCCTCGCCAGTTGACCCAATTTCCCGCCGGGGCGGATGTCCGCGGTTTCGCCTGGTCGCCCGACGGCAAACAACTCGCCGTCATTCGCGGCAACACCACCAGCAACGTCGTCCTCCTCCGCGATTTCCGCTAGGAAATTACCCCTGTCATCCCGAGCGAGGGCGCACGCCCGAGCCGAGGGACCCCCGCGCCGCTTACATCGCCACCACTGCCGAAAGGCATTTCAATCGCGTTCGCCGCGCTGGTCCTCATTGCCGAAAAGAAAAGGCCCGGGCTTCTACCCGGGCTTCTTGCTACTGAAACTGAAACTTATCTCTCCGTTCTCCGCCGCAGCGTCGGACGCGCTCCCTTCCCGCCGTTGATGCGGTGCGCGCCTTCCAGCGCCCTCAGTCGCGACTTCACCGCCTCGAACTCGCTGGTGTCCACGATGTATTCCGGCTTCGCCGGCAGGTAGTCTTCGATCTCCTTCTGCGCCCTCCTGATCCGGTCGCCGGTCATCGGATGCGAGGCGAATGCGCGCGCCAGGAAGTTCTTCTTGTGCTTCTTCTCCTTCTGCAGCTTCTCGAAAAATTTGACGAACTCCTCCGGATCGTAGCCGCTGGCGTACTGGTACTCCAGCCCCAGCAAGTCGGCCTCGCGCTCGGCGTTGCGGCTGAACTTCAGGAAGGAGAGCGGCGCCGCCAGACCCGCCGCTTCCCGCGCCGCGAAGCCCGCCGGCCCGCCCATGAAGATCAGCGGAATCGTCACCAGGTTGAAGATCTGCGACCGCGTCGCGTTTTTTGTGGCATGGCGCGCCGCCACGTGCGCGATCTCGTGCGCCATTACCCCCGCCAGTTGCGCCTCGTTGTCCGCCGCCAGGAGCAGCCCGGTATTGACGTAGAAATATCCGCCCGGCAGCGCGAACGCGTTGATCTCCTCGTTGTCGATCACCTTGATCGTGAACGGCACCCGCGCGTCCGAATTGCGCACCAGGTTCTGCCCCACCCGGTTGATGTACTCCGTCACCACCCGGTCTTTCACCAGCCTCGCGCGCTGTTCCACATCGGCCGCCAGGTTTTTTCCCAGTTGTTGTTCCTTCTCCATGGAGTACAGGTCGAACCCGCCTCCCACCTGGCGCTCGCCGATCTTCGTGACGTCGTACTTGGCGGGAATCTTCCGTGCGTTGGCCATTGCCGGGTGGAGATTTTCCTCACCCAGCGCCGGCGAAACCGTCAGCGCCATGGCCAGCGCGCACACCAGCGACACCAGCGCCGCCTTCCAGTTGCCGGAGTTGTGTTTGAGCTCTGAATCACCCGCGGAGGAAAAGGGAAAGCGCCAAAGCAATTCCACGTGACACCGTTCCCGGCCGGCTTGCGTTCGCTGCGCCCCACTCGCTGCCGGCGCCGTCGGACTCCTCACTTAGAGCGGGACGGCGTCATCTCCGTTGCCCGCTGCCCCGCTGGCCCCGCTAATTTCACCGCTCCCTGCACCCCGCCCCCTGCCCCGCCCCTCGGCGCTTGACAAGGGAATGGGCGCCATTTAGAATTAGCACTCGTCAGGCATGAGTGCTAACACTCCGCCTGCTGTGCTTTGGTTGCGCTTCAGCAAACGGATGTATCCAGCTACAAACAAACCGTTTAGCTGATTGCCGCTAGATTCCGACTATTCATTGATTTGGAGCTTTGAAAGGAGAATGTTTCATGGCTAAGTTTACTCCCCTGCATGACCGGGTACTGGTCCGCCGGGTAGAAGAGGCAGAAACCACGCGCGGGGGCATCATCATCCCCGACACCGCCAAGGACAAACCGCAGGAAGGCGAAATCATCGCCGTCGGCAAGGGCAAGGTCAACGAAGAGGGCAAGGTCCGCCCGCTGGACGTGAAGGAAGGCGACCGTGTGCTGTTCGGCAAATACTCCGGCACGGAGATCAAAATCGACGGCGAAGAGCTGATCATCATGCGCGAGGAAGAGGTGCTTGGCATACTTACCGGCGCCGCCAAGGAAAAGCACGAGAAGGCCGCCGCGAGACGGTAGCGCAGGCGCAAGGCTCAAGGCGCTAGGCGCAAGGCGTGAACGTTTTGCGGTTCACGGTTATCGGTTTTCGGTTCACGGTTATCGGTTAACGGTTGTCGGTTTTCGGTCAAGACCAGCCAATGCAGCGCGGTGCTTACTTGCTGACGTACTGAGCTGCGGACCGACTGAAAGGGTAATCAGCCGACAGACCGAGAGGCCGGCAGATCGAGAGACCCAAAGACATTTCGGGCGCAACCTGGCGCCCCAGACATTGAAGAGGAGATACAAGAGCTATGGCGAAACAGATAGTACATGGAGAAGAATCCCGGCAGGCGATCCTGCGCGGCGTCAACATTCTGGCTGACGCCGTCAAGGTGACGCTGGGGCCGAAGGGCCGCAACGTCGTCATTGAAAAGAAATTCGGTTCCCCGTCGATCACCAAGGACGGCGTCACCGTGGCCAAGGAAATTGAACTCAAGGATGCCCTGGAGAACATGGGCGCGCAGATGGTGCGCGAAGTGGCCAGCAAGACCAGCGACGTGGCCGGCGACGGCACCACCACGGCGACCGTGCTGGCCCAGTCCATCTACCGCGAGGGCGTCAAGACGGTGGCCGCCGGCGCCAATCCGATGGCGCTGAAGCGCGGCATCGAGACGGCTGTCAGAGCCATCACCGGCACCGTCGACAACGATGGCAACCGCACTCCCGGCGCGCTCGACAAGTACAGCCAGAACGTGGCCGGCGACATGAAGAAGATCGCCGAGGTGGGCACCATCTCCGCCAACAACGACGAGACCATCGGCCGCATCATCGCCGAGGCCATGAAGAAGGTGGGCAAGGACGGGGTGATCACCGTGGAAGAGTCCAAGACCATGGAGACCCAGCTCGAGGTGGTCGAGGGCATGCAGTTCGACCGCGGCTACCTGTCGCCCTACTTCGTCACCGACCCGGAGCGCATGGAAGCGGTGCTCGAGGATCCCTACATCCTGATCCACGAAAAGAAAATCAGCTCGATGAAGGACCTGCTGCCCCTGCTGGAGCAGATCGCGCGGGCCAGCAAGCCGCTGATCATCGTCGCCGAGGACGTCGAGGGCGAGGCCCTGGCCACCCTGGTGGTGAACAAGTTGCGCGGCACGCTGCAGGCCGTGGCCGTCAAGGCCCCCGGCTTCGGCGACCGCCGCAAGGCCATGCTGCAAGACATCGCCATCCTCACCGGCGGCAAGGCGATCACCGAGGACCTGGGTATCAAGCTGGAGAACGTGCAACTCAGCGACCTGGGCCGTGCCAAGCGCGTGGTCATCGACAAGGACAACACCACCGTGGTCGAGGGACGCGGCAAGCACAGCGAGATCGAGGGCCGGGTGAAGGAAATCCGCGCCCAGATCGACAAGACCACCAGCGACTACGACCGCGAGAAGCTGCAGGAGCGGCTGGCGAAACTGGTGGGCGGGGTGGCGGTGATCAAGGTCGGCGCCGCGACCGAAACCGAAATGAAGGAAAAGAAGGCGCGCGTGGAAGACGCCATGCACGCCACCCGCGCCGCGGTGGAGGAAGGCATTGTCCCCGGCGGCGGCGTGGCCCTGGTGCGCTGCATCCCGGCCGTGCACGAGGTCGAGAAGAAGCTGGAAGGCGACGAGCGCATCGGCGCCCGTATCGTCATTCGCGCGCTGGAGGAGCCTCTGCGCCAGATCGTGGAGAACGCGGGCGAGGAAGGCGCGGTGGTCCTGGGCAAGATCCGCGAGAGCAAGGAAAACAACTACGGCTACAACGCCCAGAGCAACGAGTTCGAAGACCTGGTGAAGGCCGGCGTCATCGACCCGACCAAGGTCACGAGGACCGCGCTGCAGAACGCGGGCTCGATTGCTTCTCTTATGCTGACCACCGAAGCCCTGGTGGCCGAGATCCCGGAGGAGAAGAAAGCTCCGGCGATGCCTGGCGGGCACGGTGGGATGGGAGACATGTACTGAGCACGCGAAGCGTGCTCAGTAGGCGCTAGGCTCTAGGCGCTAGGCTCAAGGCTCAAGGCTCAAGGCGCAAGGCGCAAGGCGCTAGGCGCTAGGCTCTAGGCTCAAGGTGTACTCAAAGCCCCGCTCGAAAAGAGCGGGGCTTTTTTTTGTTGGCCACTGATGAACACAGATGAACACGGATCGGAACTGCCCCACCCTAGCAAAAGCGGCTAGGGTGGGCCACCTGCGGATCGGACAATAATTGTCAGAGTGGGAGAGAACATCCCCACATTTCGAAAACCGCGAAATGCTGGCCACCCGGCGATCTCTAGCCGTTTTGGTTCATCATGGTGCATTCTGGTGTATAATGGTGGATATGCCAGTGACCAAGCGCTCTAAGCAGGTACGCCGCAGTGTTTCCCTTTCCGCCGACATTGACAGCAAGGTACAGAAAATCGCCCGGCGCGAAAAGCGCAGCGCCAACCACGTGTTGGAGCGCTTGATCGAAAAGGGCGTCGCCGCCGAGGAGGCGGAGCGTCAACGATTCTACGAATTGCTCGAACGCTTCCGCGACACCAACGATCCCAAGGAGAAACAGCGTCTGGGAGACGAGGTTGGGCGCGCGGTGTTTGGTGAGTGATGCCGAAGATCGAGACGTGGTCACGCATGCCAGCAGCGGTGCGCCAGCATCTGATCGAGCGCTTTTCCGACCGCCGCATCGCCTCCCACGATATCGATCAACTGCGGGCGTGGCTGGCGTCAAGCCCGGACGTTCCCGAGGGTCTGTGGTACAAGGATTTCGGCTCGTTCAAGATTTGCGGCGAGGGAAAATACCCGAAGACTTTCCTCTTGCGCGGCCAGCCGGCCAAAGGCAAAGAACTCTAAAGCAGGACAAACCCACGCTTCGAAGCCCGCAAAGAGTGGGCACCGGCCGGATCAATGCCCTACCCTTCGCCAAAACCGACCGAAAAGGGTGGGCCACCCGGCCGTTTGGAAGGGCTGGGATTACGGGCGCGGCCCAAGCGGCGGCGGATCGTCTCCGAGCATGGTCTTCTTACACGTCCACGGGCCCTTGGGCGGCGCGCATAGGCGAAGGCTGTGCCCACCGGCGAGCGGTTCGAACGTCCTACACTTGAGTTCCGAGAGGCAGTCGCGGTCGCGGGAGCAGCGATCGCAGATGCCGCCGGAGATGCCGCCGGCCATTTTGATTTGCGAAATCCACTTTTCTTGACGCTGCCGATACGCCTCCAGGGCAGGCTTCGCCCGTGGATCGTCAAATGTCTCCAGCAGTCGGACTAGGATGCCCGCCCATAGCATCTGGTCCTCGTTCTTGCAGGTCGAAAGTAGTGTAGTCAGGCGGTCAATAGTCCGCGGAGCCGGCGGTTTGATCTGCTTCAGCGCCTCAGCGGACGCCACGGAGACGGCCACCGGTTTGCGCTGCTCAAGAAGTCCCAGCAGCTTTTCCGCCGCTAGGGGATCGTGAGCATTGCGGGCCCACTCGACCAAAGCCCGACCAGCGGAATCCTGGACCATCAAGTCGGCATCGGCGAGGAGACGAACGATTCGGGCAAAACTGCGCTCGTCGCCGCACTTTCCCAGCCCCTTCACGGCGGCATTGCGCACGGTGGGGTTGGCATCAGAAGCCAACTGCAGCAATGATTCCACCCAGATCGCGTTCCTTGCGTTTGCCTGGGAGAGGAAGTTTTGATCGGAGGCTTTTGCCTTCAGCAACGCTTCATCTGGCCGAGGATGCGCCACCTTGGCAAGACCTTCGGCAACGTTAACCCGGATGTCCAGTACCGGACTGGCGATCGTGGCGCGAAGCACCTTATGCGGTGCCGGCGTTTCCGCCCAGCCCTGGCCAATGATCCGAGCCGCCCGGCTGGCGACTTTGGGGTTGCTGTCACCCAGGGTTGCGGCTGCGGCTTCCTGCGCCGCCGCATCGGGCATGCGTAGAAGTTTCTCCATGGTGGACTCATGTCCGCGTTCCAAGTCCTGCCTGACATTGGCGATTGACAAACGAAGCTGATCGGCATGGTACTTGGCTGCCCATTCGGCTTGCTGCCTCTTGTCCTCTGCTTCCCATTCGGCCATCCGCCTCTCGTACAACGTCAGGGCTTGGGGTACGCGGGGATCCTGAAGTACTCGAAGCACCGAGGCGGCGTAGACAGCCAGCCTTTCGTGCTCGAGCAGTGGTATCAACCGGTCCACCGTTCGCGGGTCCGCCGGCTTGATCTGCCGCAGCGCATCGGTGGCCTCGCTCTTCACAGACCACCACTTCGTTCGGTCCTCGAGCACCTGCAAGAGCCGGTCAGTGGCAGGGGCGTACCGCAGTTTTCCCAGCAGCGGGATAATGCTGCTTGGCGCCGATCCCCCCCTCCGCCGCTTCGCCTCTTCCATGGGTTCGCTGGAGAATTTGACGCCATGGTCGGCCTCGCAGGGGGTCGGCAGGTCCTCGTACGGGTGCGGGCGAACAAACGTCAGCGCTGATTCATCTTTCTGCAGTGCCTGGAGGAGCGCATCGCCCGCCGCCGGGCCCATGCCGATCAACGCTTTTTCGGCGGAGGCCCGGATGACCTTGTCCCAGTTGGTGAGAAGGGAAACCAACATGGCGGCCTGGCGAGGGTCCGTACAGTGAGACAGTGCCACTGCCACATTCCGCCGAACGTCGCAGTTCTCATGAGCCGCAAGTTTCACCAGCAGTTCGCACTTTTCGGGCGACAGGTTGGCGAATACCTCAGCGGCATCGGCTCCCCAATTCAGGCGTCTCAGGATCAGTGTTGCCTTGCCGACCTCCCAACGGGGAAAAGAAGATCCTGGAAACAGCTTCTCCGCCTTGGCGAGGGCCTCCAGCGCCGCAGGGTCGGGAATCTGGGACAGTTCGTAAAGAGCCTGGAGACGCTCACGCAGCGTAGCCTCGCTCTGCACGATTGCCCATAAGCGCGCAACCTCCGGGTGAATGGGCTGTACGGCGGGCTTCAACGAAACTTTCTGTGATGGAGCTACCTTTACTGTTCCCGCAGGAGGGGCGGCTTGCCCCGAGACAGCCACGGGCGCGCCCACCAGGACAAGAGAAGACACGATGAGAAGAACGCTCTTCATGGCTTACCCCTCTGCAAGACGAAGATCAGGGTGGTCTTGACCGTGCCCTATCGCGGTACAACCTTCCAGGTCCAGGTGTTGCCCTGAAACGAGAGCACGAGGAAACTCCTTACCCAGGGGTACATTTTTCCCGCCGATTCATATCGTAGCTAAGCGATTCGAAGTAATCTCCGAAACAATTGAACTCCTGAGGCGCACCGCAGAAAAACCCTCCAGTTATGCCCTTTACACTTTTCGACCGCGGATGTCTGTGATTTGACGCACCACCTGCCGTGCAAATGCGCCGTGAGTCACGTCCCCCGCGGTTGTGTCGTTCCCTCCCACTGTCAATTCTTGATCCGAGTCGCGCTCTTAAACGCAGGGAGGCGCGTGGCCCACATTTGACCGCTCACCTTTGCCAAATGTGGGGGTGTTCCCGAGTTTCAGTTTCAGTTTCAGTTTCAGTTTCAGAAAAACCCCTGCCCCGGGTTCGCGTCCCGCGGTTGTGGCGCTAACCTATCATCAGCGTTTGCTGTCTTTGGAGCCGGTTTCGATGAGGCGCTTGGTGAGCAGCACCAGGCCCAGCACCTGCGTCCACTGGGAGACGATGTTTCCTACTACCTGCCCCCACTTTCCCTGGGCGTCCATGTGGACGAACAGCGCCACCCAGATCGCGCCCGTCAGAAGCAGGAAAATGCTGAGCGAGTGCTCGCGCAGCGTTTCCGCAAATCGGTTGGGCAAAATGGCGCGCAACGGTTTGCTCTCCGCCGAGCCCTTTTCGTACAGATGCTTGGTGGCCAGCACCATCACCACCAGCCCGGTCCAGTCGGCGATGGCATTGCCGAAGAATGAGCCCCAGTGGGTTTGCGGCGAAGAGCGCGCGTAGAGAACAATCCAGAGGAGGAGAATGGCGCCGGCGACCAGCGTCAGGGAATGGCGGTGCCACCACGAGCGCCGGTGATGCTGATGATGACGGGTCATAAGTCAGTAGTTGCGAGTTCCCGGTTACGAGTTGCGAGTCCGGCTTCGAGGCGGCAAGGGCTGGGACGGGGCGCCGGGCAGCGGGCGCGGGTGTGCATCGAGTTGCACTTTTTTCCCGATTTGGCACGCATGGCAGGGGTGACAAAATTTGTTGTCAAGGGGCTTTACTTTCAAGATTGCTCGTAAAGGCTTGCTGCGAAAGCAAATAGATTGTTCCGGGAAGTGGCAGGTTAGGGCCCTCCAAAATGGTATAATGTAAGTAGAAATGGGCACAGAGGAGCGCATCCTTTGTGCCCTTTGTGTTTTTAGCGGGCGAGGCTCGGCGAAGGCCGGGCCTTTTTTCTTTGCGTGGAAGTTTAAATCTTCAGTTTGTGGGAGATGGGAGAAAAGATGCAGCGAGGAAAGGCACTTGTGATTGACGTGTCGATGAGAAAGTTCATGGATGAACCGCCGGAAGAGCGCGCGATGGCGCCATCAGGCGAGGGGGCGCGGTTGAGCGCACAGGAAACGGGACTGGCGCCACGGGAGGGCGGCGTGTGCCTGCGGAGGCGGGCGAACGGAACGATCTGCGGGCGCGCGGCGGACGGAGGCAGGGACGAATGCTGGGTGCACGCGGAGTGGTATTCGCTGCTGCCGGCGGTGTTCGGGATGCCATACCCGGAAGATGCGGTGGCGATCCACCAGATTCTGTCGCGCACGATGTCGATGGTGATCTCCGGGGAGATGTCGCCGAAGAAGGCGGAGTCGGTGACGAGATTGTGCCGCGAGTTGAGAAGAAATCTGCTGTGGTATCAGCGGGAGATGGGAATGTGGTAAGCGGTCGATGGTCGATGGTCGTTGGTCGATGGCTTGGTCGACGGCCGTTGGCACGAAGGCCAGAGCCTTGATCTCGCCTGGCGCTCAGCTTTGCTGACGGCGGCCGTCGACCGTCGGCGGGCGACGGCCTACAGCGCTTTGGCCAGCACGATGGCGATGAGGATGCCGACGGCGATGCCGATGAGCAGCGTCTTTTCGCCGTTGGTCATGCTGTTGGCCTGGACACGATGGCCGGGAAGCAGAAATCCGGCGACGCGCGCCAGCTTGGCCTTGAAGCCGACGTTCACCCCCACGCGCCTGCCGCTGGCCAGATTTATCCCTTCGAGCCGCGCCACCTGTGCGTAGGCGACGCGCTGGCCGATGCCCGACTCATTATCGGTGACCACGAAGGAGTCGCGCGCGATGGCGGCGATGCGTCCCTTCACCAGCGTCTTGTCCTGCAGGCGCAGGGCGACGAGCGCGTTCTCGCCCGAGCCCAGGCGGGCCACCGCCGCCGCTACCTTGACCGCCTGACGCGAGGGCTGGGGGCCGGGCGTCCAGGCGAGCGCGCCGGCGGTGAGCACGGTATGAAACAGAAGAAAACAAAAAGCCAAGATGAATGTGCGCATCATGCGAGCTTGCTCCCGAAGGAATTTAGACCCAGGCGTGAGTTGACGCAGGATTCGGGAGATTGGTTATCCGGGGAGTTGAAAGTCGCGAGTTGCGGGTGGAGTATTGGTGATCGGGTGATCGGATGATCGGGCAATCGGAAGACATAGCTTCGGGTACTCTACGGTTCCCACCGACTACTGACGCTCCGGAAACTGGAAACTTTTTCCGGCGCGGCGCATCTGTGCTTGCCATGAACTTAAGCCAGCCCAGAGTTGCCGCTTCCCTGCTGCTGTTGATAGCCGTTCCCGCCGTCGCCCAGAAGTCCGCCCCGGCGCACTCCATGGCGTCGATGGGGAACCCCGAATGGGCCCAGGCCAAGCTGGAGAAGAGCCCGCGTCACGGCGAGTGGGTCAGCGTGAAGAACGGGCCGCGGACGGTGCAGGCGTTCGTGGTCTATCCCGAGGTGAAGGGGAAGGCGCCGGTGGTGCTGGTGATCCACGAAATCTTCGGCATGACCGACTGGGTGCGCGAGGTGGCCGACCAACTGGCGGCGCACGGGTATATCGCGATTGCGCCTGACCTGCTCTCCGGCATGGGACCGGGCGGCGGGCGGTCGAGCGCCTTCGCCGATATCGACGCGGCGCGCGAGGCGGTGAGCAAGCTGCCGCCGGAGCAGGTGATCTCCGACCTGAACGCCACCGCCGACTACGCGGAGAAGCTGCCAGCCTCGAACGGCAAGCTGATGGTGGCGGGATTCTGCTGGGGCGGCGGACAGTCGTTCCGCTTCGCCACCGAGCGCAAGCACCTGGCGGCGGCGTTCGTGTTCTATGGACCGCCACCGCCGGTGGAGGCGATGAAGAACATCGCCGCGCCGGTGTACGGCTTCTACGGCGGCAACGACGCGCGCATCAGTTCGACCGTGCCCAAGACCGAGGAGGAGATGAAGTCGGCGGGCAAGACCTACGAGCCGGTGGTGTATGAGGGCGCCGGACACGGCTTCATGCGCGGCGGCGAGGATCCGAACGGGCGCCCGGGAGACAAGAAGGCACACGACCAAGCCTGGCAGCGCTGGCTGAAGCTGCTGAAGACCAGGAGTTAGTAGCTAGGAGTTGGTAGTTAGCATCGAGCTCAGTTGCTGGCTCTCCTCCGGGACGTGCGCGTCGTGCTGGAACGCGGGGCGGGTGCGCGGTTGGACTGCTGCAGGAATTCGCCCTCGGCCTGAAGCCAGTCGTCGAGAGCGCGGCCGTGCTCGCCGCCTCGTTTCTGAAAGAGTTCGTAGGCGCGAAGACGGATTCTTTCTTCCCGCAATTGGCCCATGTTGCCATTCGACCGCGTACTGCTCATGATGACTGCCCTCCACAAAATTAAGACTGATAGTTGGGTCACTGCACCTGTCGCGCAGCAGTTCCCCCACCTACTCTGATTAGTAATTCATATCACAGGCGGGATGGTTCGGGGACAGTTATCAAGGCGGAAATTTGCATCGCCGCGATTGGAATTCCTTGTTTTCCACAAAGGCGGTTCGGAATCAGGAACGGTAGAGGCCGGGATGGCGAAAAGCCGCACCAGACGTATAATTCCGGGCATCTACTCACCGGGGTGAAGATGGCACTACCAGCGGGTACCAAGCTAGGGCCCTATGAAATCGAGTCGGCGGCGGGCGCCGGCGGGATGGGCGAGGTGTATCGGGCGCGCGACACGCGGCTGGAGCGCACGGTCGCGGTCAAGATCCTCCCCGCGCATTTGGCCGACAGTCCCGACCTGAAGCAGCGCTTCGAGCGCGAGGCGCGGGCCATCAGTTCGCTGTCGCATCCGCATATCTGCCGGCTGTATGACGTCGGATCGCAGAACGGGACCGACTACCTGGTGATGGAGTACCTGGAAGGCGAGACGCTGGCCGACCGGCTGATGAAAGGGCCGCTGCCGCTGGAGCAGGTGCTGAAGGTGGGCGGCGAGGTGGCGGACGCGCTGGATAAGGCGCACCGGCAAGGAATCGTGCATCGCGACCTGAAGCCTGGGAACATCATGCTGACCAAGGCGGGCGCCAAGCTGATGGACTTCGGGCTGGCCAAGGGCACGGCAGCCGCCATGAGCGCGGTCGCGGCCGGGCAGAATCTCCACCCAAGCAGACCCGGGTTGGGCGGGGCACCCGGGAGCGTGGGAGCGCCGATCACACCCTCGAGCCCGACGACGCCGCTGTTCTCGATGACCGGGGCGGCGTCGCCGCTGACGCAGAAGGGGATGATTGTCGGCACCTTTCAGTACATGGCGCCGGAGGTGCTGCAAGGGGCGGAGGCGGACGCGCGCAGCGACCTCTTCAGCCTGGGTTGCGTGCTGTACGAGATGGCGACAGGACATCGGGCGTTCGAGGGCAAGAGCCAGATTTCGGTGCTGGCGGCGATCCTGGAAAAAGAGCCGGAGCCGATGTCGCAGTGGCAGCCGCTGACGCCGCCCGCATTGGAGATGGTGGTGCGGACGTGCCTGGCCAAGGATCCCGATGAACGCCTGCAGACGGCGCACGATTTGAAGCTGCAATTGAGCTGGACGTCGCAGACGTTGGCGCCGGCGGCGGGCAAGCAGACGAAGGAAAAGGCGAAGCGGCACGAGTGGGCAGCCTGGGCGGTGGCGGCGCTGGCGCTGGTGGTGGCCGCGCTGGCGGGCGTGCAGTTTTGGACGCGGCCGGCGCCGCAGGTGATCCAGGCCACGATTCTGCCGCCGGAGAAAACGGCTTTCGACCCCATGGGCGATTTTGGCGGGCCGGCGGTGCTCTCGCCCGACGGCGAAAAGATCGCCTTCGTGGTGAAGGGCGCCGACAGTCCGAAGGCGCTATGGGTGCGGTCGCTGAGCAGCCCGACGGCGCAGCGGCTGGAAGGAACAGAGGGAGCATATTTTCCATTCTGGTCACCAGACAGCCGATACCTGGGATTCTTTGCCAATGCCAAGCTGAACAAGATTGCGGCGACGGGCGGTCCGGTGACCACGCTGGGGGATGCACCCTCGGGGCGCGGAGGCTCGTGGAGCAAGAACAACGTGATCGTGTATGCGCCGGATTTCAATGTCGGGCTGATGCGCATCAGCGCGCAGGGCGGGACGCCGCAGGCGGCGACCAAGCTGGACCTGAGCAAGCACACGACGCATCGCTGGCCGTGGTTCCTGCCGGACGGCAAGCATTTCCTGTACCTGGCAACGAGTCACAGCGGAGGAGTGCGAGAACAGAACGGGATCTACTTCGCGTCGCTGGAAGGCGGCGCAAGCAAGCTGGTGTTGCCGACGGACGCCGGAGCGCAGTACGGCTCGGGATATCTGCTGTTTCACGCGCAGACGGCGGTGATGGCGCAGCGCTTCGATCCGGAAACGGGCAAACTGAGCGGCGATGCTTTTGCGCTGGTGGACCGGGTGCAGCAGGACGATACGGTGTGGCGCACGCTGTTCTCGGTGTCGGAGAACGGAGTGATGGTGTACCAGAGCGGGTCGGCCAATGCCGGTACGCGCCTGGTATGGTTCGACCGCGGCGGCAAGCAGTTGGGGACGGTGGGCGAGCGCGGGCAATACATGGACCCGCGGATCGCGCCGGACGGCAAGCGGATCGCCGTGGCGTACGGAGCGCCGTCGGAAGATATCTGGGTGTTCGACACCGCGCGCAACATCAAGACGCGGCTGACCTTCGACGCCCCCACCAAGTTCCAGCCGGCATGGTCGCCGGATGGGCAGACGATCGCTTACGTGGCACAAGGGGGCGCAGGGGCGGCGGGCGATGCGACACTCTACATGATGGGGGCAAATGGGGGCGGCAAGCCTCGAGTGATGGTGCAGGAGAAGGGCGTCACTCCAGTCTGTCCATCGTGGACGCCGGACGGAAAATATCTGCTGTACATCGCGCAGTTCCGACCGACCAACAACTCCATTTACGCGGTGCCGGCGGACGGCCAAGGGAAGCCGACGCAGGTGATTTCGCCGACCAATCCGCAGGCAAATATCACCCGCTTCCGCATCTCGCCCGACGGAAAGTGGATTGCCTATGTCTCGAACGAATCGGGGCCGACGCAGGTGTACGTGACGGCCGCATCCGGCCAGGGGGGCAAATGGCAGATTTCCACCACCGGAGGCGACTACCCGGCATGGCGCGGCGATGGCAAGGAGCTGTTTTTCTTTGATCCGGCGGACACGCTGTACTCCGCCGACGTTGCCGGGAAGGGTGGAGACTTCGAGGTGGGGCAGGTACGCCGGCTGTTTCACCAGGACGCCTCGGCCAATGGCATGGCCTACGACGCCAGCCGCGACGGGAAGCGTTTCGTATTTAACGTGGGGACGCAGGACGCGTCGGCGCCGCTGAACCTGGTGGTGAACTGGACGGCGGAAATGAGGAAGTAAGTTTCAGTTTCAGTTTCAGTTTCAGCTTCAGTTTCAGTTTCAGTTTCAGCGTACGGTCGGAGGCGGCGCGGAGAGAGCGCCGCTTCTGTTGTCGGAGGTCACGGCGCTGTGAGCGGGTTGGTCTGCAGGCGGGTTGATTTCCAGATAGATTTTCCGGCAACGATGATCTCAGCCATCTTGTGCAGCAGGATGGGAGGCTTTGACATCTAGCGCGAAGTCTTCGTAGGGTTTTTCTTTTTGTCCGCCCACCACACCCGCCACTTTTCCGCATCTTCGCCGAAGCCTCTCCCTGTGATCTTCTCGAGCGCATCTCCTATTTCTTTCCGAAGCGCCTCCTTGGTGTGCTCATCGATCATGGTTGCAATTAAGGGTTCAATTGCGCGCCTATCGCCTATTCTCCCCAGCGCCCCGGCTATAACAAGTCTGAGCCTGCTCTCGCTTCTGAACAACTCCAGGAGGGGCGGCACCGCAGGCGCGCCAATCCCCCCTACCGCAACCAACGCTGTCTGGACATTCTTGTCGTGCTCTTTTCCTTGGCGTAAGAATCCCTGCGCGATCTGGGGCTCCGCATTTTGCCGGACAGCTTCTAGCGACTTTGCATAGAGGGCCATTGCTTGGTTGTTCTCAGCCCTGATGAAAGCGACCACCGGCTGGACGGCCGGCTCACCGATCTCCGCGAGTTTGAGCGCCGTGTTGGTGAGGACTTCCGGGTCGTTGCTGGTGAGGTCTTTGAGCAGGGAGTCTATGGTCGGCTGTTGTTGGGTTTGAGCCACGGTCAGATTGACAACAATCGCCAAGAGCGCAAAGCACAAAACATTGGCCTTCATTATCCTGCTCCCCCAGAGCCACAGCCAAAAGGGGCCGATGGCATGGTGCACAGTATCGTTCGGATTGGCGAGACATGTTAAGCAGCACTCCTGGATCCAGCCAGTGATCCATGAGGGTGAGCCTACTCCATCACCCGGAGATTCCCCCTCCGGCTCACCTCAACGGCGGATCTGAAGAAATAGCCCTTAGCTATCAGCTCTCGTAACTATGGCACGGCGAGGGGGTCGGTTTGCTGCCGGGCGCGGAAGATGTCCAGGGTGTCGGCGTCTTCGCCGATGGCGTCGGCATGAACGATGTAGCCGCCGCGCGGCAGGGTGGAACCGAAGGGAATACGTTGCGGGCCGGGGTCGATGGTGAAGTGCTGGTAGCCGAGGGCGAAGGCCTTGTTGATGGTATTAACGGCGACGACGATGACGGTGAGATCGAGCGGGCGTCCGCTGCCGTTGGCGACTTCGAGTTCGCCGGCGATGGCGCCGTTGCCGGTGACCCGCGGCGGCTGAGTCCACCGGACGCTCAAGGGCTGAGGGACGGTGAGCACGCAATCGTGAGTCTCGGTCAGTGGCTTGGGCTTGGAAGAATCGGCGGCCTCCAGGGTGAAGCGGAATTGCCCGGAAGACTCAGGCGCGCCGGCCAGCACCCCGTCGGGCTCCAGCGCCACGCCGGGAGGAAGCGCGCCGTGGACCAGGCGCCACTGCCACGGCTCTGTGCCGTGGGGAGGAGGCGTGAGCTGGACATAGTAGGCCTGGCGGATGAAGCCGTCGGGAAGAGGTTCGGCCGTGGGGGCGGGCGCGCCTCCCTGGTTAGCGCCCAAAACCAGGGCGCGAACCTGGGGCACCCCGGCGGTGAGGGCGAAGGCGAGCAGGAGTGCGAGCGAGGGCCGCATAGGGTGAGAGGTTAGATGGTCGATGGACGATTGTCGAGTTAGGGGTCTCCCAGGTTAGCGCCCAAAACCGGGGCGCGAACCTGGGGCACCCGGAACGGATCAGCGGACGACGCCTTCCATGGGCGAGCTGGCGGTGGCGTAGAGCTTCTTGGGCATACGGCCGGCAAGATAAGCGGCGCGGCCGGCGAGCACCGCGTGCTTCATGGCTTCGGCCATGAGCACCGGGTCAGCGGCGGCGGCGATGCCGGTGTTCATGAGCACGCCGTCGGCGCCAAGTTCCAGGGCAATGGCGGCATCGGAGGAGGTGCCAACGCCCGCATCGACAATGAGGGGAGCGTTGATCATCTCGCGCAGGATGCGGATGTTGGCCTGGTTCTGGATGCCCATGCCGCTGCCGATGGGCGCGCCCAGAGGCATGATGGCGGCCGCGCCGGCGTCAAGCAGGCGCTTGGCAACCACAATGTCATCAGAGGTATAAGGCAGAACCGTAAAGCCTTCCTTCACCAGGACGCGGGTGGCTTCGACGGTTGCCTGCACGTCGGGGTAGAGGGTGGCCTGGTCGCCGATGACCTCGACTTTGACCCAGTCGGAGAGCCCGACTTCGCGGCCCAGGCGGGCGGTGCGAATGCATTCGTCGGCGGTGTAGCAGCCGGCGGTGTTGGGCAGCAGGAAATATTTCTTGGGATCGATGAAGTCGAGCAACGATTCCTTGCTGCGATCGAGGTTGACGCGGCGCACGGCGACGGTGACCATCTCGGCGCCGCTGGCCTCGATGGCGCGCGCCGTTTCCTGGCCGGACTTGTACTTGCCGGTGCCAACGATAAGGCGCGAGCGGAAAGAGCGGCCTGCAATCACGAATGAGTCCATGCTCGATATTGTAACAATGCGGGACGGGAGGAGGTGTGAGGGAAATCACAGGGGCATTGAAGATCGGCGATGGCAGGGGCAGGGGCAGGGGGTTTCAGAGGTGAGCCGGTGCATGGCTCAGCGGGAAGCGTGCGCGGCGGCGGCGGGGGCAAAGCGGCGCGCGGCCGCAAGAAGTCCGCACGCCCATTGCGGCGTGGCGAGCGCGTGCAGATGGGTATAGCCGGCCCACACGTTCTTGAAAATCACGCCATCGCGGCCTTGCCCGACTCCCTTGCCGCGCCGAACTTCACAGGCAGTGGGCAGCGGCCCGTCCACCAGTTCGATTCTGGAATAGTGGAATTCATGGCCGCGCAGAGTGATTCCGGCGGGAAAGTAGGGGTTGGGGCGATCGACCATCAATTCGGCGTAGCCGTGACCCTGGGCGGTGCTGCACACGTGGGCCTCGAACGGAAGGACGGCGGCCATGGGGTAGGCGGAACCCTGCCAGACGATGGTGCGCGCCAGCACCATCAGCCCGCCACACTCGGCATAGACAGGCAAGCCGCTTTCCGCGGCGGCGCGGAGGGAACGCAGGAAACCGGTATTGGCGGCGAGCGCGGCGGCATGGACTTCCGGGAAGCCTCCACCGATGTAAAGGGCGGAAAGGCCGGCGGGCAAGGCAGCGGCGGTGAGCGGAGAGATGGGCACCAATTCGGCGCCGGAGCGCTCGATGGCCTCGAGATTTTCCGCGTAATAGAAGCTGAAGGCGGAGTCCTTGAAGTAGCCGATTCGCAGGCCGGAGCCGTCCGGCAGTTGAGGCAGAGGCGCGGTCTCGTCGCCCAACGGTTCGGCCGCCTCGGCGATGCGGGAGACGGCTTGCAGATCAAGGCCGGGCACGACGTGGTCGAGGAGCGTGCGGTGGAGCGCCTCCCGCTGGGTGTGCTCGTCCGGAGTGACAAGGCCGAGATGGCGCTCCGGCACAAGGTCGGCAAAATCCAGCCTGGGCACCGCGCCGACGACGGGAATATCGCACACCGAGGCGATGGAATCGCGCACGATCTGCTCGTGGCGGCGGCCGTTCACGTAGTTGAGCACGATGCCGGCGATGTTCAGCTCAGGATCGAGCTTCTGCGCGCCCAGCACGAAGGCAGCGGCGGTGCGGGTGACCTTGGTGACGTTGAGGACAAGCAGAACGGGGGCGGCCATGGCCTTGGCGAGCGCGGCGCTGCTGTGCGTTCCGGCTACGTCCATGCCATCGAAGAGCCCGCGGTTGCCCTCCACCAGGTTGAGTCCGTCGGCCACGGCATGGCGGAGAAAGGAGTCGATGGCGTGGCCAAAACCCATCAGGTAAGTGTCGAGATTGCGGGCGGGATGGGCGGAGGCCCAGGCCAGCCAGGAGGCGTCGATGTAGTCGGGACCCTTCTTGAAGGCGCGCACCGGGCGGCCGAGACCGCGGACGGCAAGCACCAGCGCCAGCGAGACGATGGTCTTGCCGGCACCGCCTCCGAGTCCGGCGACGACCACACGCGGCAATCGGCGATCACTGGACATGGGGCACCGCGCGGCTAAGCGTTCCCTTGCTCTTCTTTCGGCGGCAACACGATGTAGGAACCGCCGAAATAGCTGTAGACGCAACGGCCGGAATCGATAAGTATGCGAATGGCCTGCTTGCACTGTTCCCGGTTGCAGGATTGCTCACCGAACTTGGCGATCATGGCCTTGGCGAGATCGCCAGCCTTGAGGTTCTTCTTTCCCGTGCATTCGGTGACCAGGGCGAACATTTCATCGGCAATTTTTTCCACGGAAACTTCTGGCATAGGCCCTCCTGTTCAGTCAGCGGCGGCAGCCGCCAACACTGCCGTCTCAGGTGAAGCTGCTTTTCCGGCGGGACGCGCGAGAATGAGGGCGCCGTCGGCGAGAATGCGCTTGCTTTCGGTTATGGCAAATCCTGCGCGCTGCAGGGAAGCACTGAGCCGGTCCAGCGACCAGCTATGCACGTTGCCGTCGGCAACCTGGCGGGCGAGGATGCGCAGAGCGGTCTGCGGCGCGGGCTGGGCGCCGATGGGCAACAAAGCGTCATGACAGAGCAGCAATCCCTCGGGCGCGATGCGAATCCGGCGGAAAATGGAATCGATCTCGGCGGTGCCGCACCACTCGAGCACACCGGAGACGATGACGGTGGCGAAATCCCCGGCGGGGGGCGCGGACTGCGGATCGGCAAACGGGTTCCAGCCGCGCACCACGGCCTCGGGCCAGCGCTCCTCGATCATCCTGCGATAGGGCGCGCAACCCCAGCCGACAATAAGAACGGGAGTGCGAAGCGGCGCTCCCGCCTGGTTGATGACGGAGCCGGCGGCGAGCGCGGCGAGCGACTCGGCGGCCTGGGAACGCAGCTCGCCGTTCCTGGCGATGAACCCCGACTGGCTGCCATGACGCGCAAATCCCGACAGCGCGTCCCAGTTGGAGAACTGGGCGCAATGGTAGAGCAGGGCGGCGCGCAGGCTCTGGGGTGAGCCCCGGCGCAAGTAGCGCGATGCCAGTTCCAGGTTGCGGTAGCCGTCGGCGCGCGATTCCACCAGACGCAAGGCCACCAGGGTGTTCATGATTTCGCTGAGCGCTTCCGTCTCCAGGCGAAGCGGGTGGGCAATGTCACAAACCGGCGTGGGATCCTCGAGGAAATCGAAGAGTGAAACCTCCAGGGCCCACCCCAGCACCTGCGCGCCGAATCCGGCGGTTGCCAGATGAAAGAGTTCGTCGGGAGCGGGACCCAGGACGGTGTGGGCGCGCGAGCGACGCAGGTCGCGCTGCGAGTTCTTGAGCTTCTCGCGCAGACGCACCACCTGGCCGACAACCAGGGTGGCGGGCGCCTTGACGGCGGAGCGCCGGCACTCTTCAGCGATAGTGGCCAGCGTGCCGGTGACCACGAACTCGTCGTGCCAGAAGGCCATCTGGACCATGGCCGCGGGAGTATCGGCGGAGCGGCCGGCGGCGACCAGGTGGGCGGCAATCTTTTCGACATTGTGGACGGCCATGAGGAAGACGACCGTGTCCAGCCGGGCGAGAGCAGTCCAGTCGATGCGCCCTTCGGTCCCATCGGCGTTGTGCCCGGTGACAATGGCCAGGGAAGAGGCGGCATCGCGATGGGTAACGGCGATGCCCGCACTCAAGGGCGCCGACAGGGCGGAACAAACGCCGGGAATGACTTCGAAGGCGATGCCGTGGTCGGCCAGGTACTCGGCTTCCTCGCCCCCGCGTCCGAAGAGAAAGGGATCTCCACCCTTAAGGCGGACGACGGAGCGGCCTTCGCGGGCCTTGCGCACCAGCAGCTCGTTGATTTCGTCCTGGCGCGATTCGTGCTTGCCGACCGGCTTGCCCATGTAAATCCGCTCGGCGGAGGCGCGGGCCAGGGCCAGCACTTCCTCCTGGATGAGGCGGTCATAGACAATGACGTCGCCGGTCTTGATCAGCTCCGCGGCCTTGATGGTCAGCAGCTCCGGATGTCCGGGGCCGGCGCCAACCAAATAAACTTTTCCCGGTTGCGGCATAACGTCCGTGGGTGCCTTCCCCTAGGGGACTCCGATTGGTACCGGTCAGGCTGTGCCCGCAATCACATCTGTTTGTGAGATTGGTGGCGCAGGTGCGATTGGCACGGCTGAGTTGCGGACCACGCACGCGGCGTGGCCCGCAACCCAACCAGGGTTTACGCGTAAGCGCGGCTGATCATCACCAGGATCGCAAGCAGAACGACCCCGGTTCCGAAGGTCCACCAGATCAACTTCTGTTCCACCGGAAGAAGTGGCTCTGCTTCATGTTCCATCTTCTGAATTTCTTCAGCTACGCGCGGTTCCGTAACAGTTGTTTGCGCCATACATCACCCCTTTACGATTGGCGGCAGAACTCCGTGGAAGAACAGCCAGGAAATCAGCAGGCCAACCCAGATGATGTACCCGAACAGGCACAGCAAATAGACACCTGCCAGCTTGGCAATGCCCTCCTGCCAGAGTTTGCGGAAGTTGGAAACTACGCCGATGGCAAAGAACGTCATCACGAAGAAGATTCCGCGGAAGAGGTTCGCTTGCCCCATGGAGGCCTTGATCTTGGTAACCAGGTGCGGCGCAGCCATCCCGATGGCCAAAACCAGCAGGAAGGTGGCAACGTAGCCGAGGATGAACTTCGGGAAACGCTGCCAGATGGCGGAAGCTTTAACCTTCTCGCCCGTCTTGCGCACTTCGATCTTGGCCGCCCATACCCAGGCCAGAACAAAGGCCCACACGCCGATGAAGATGTCGATGAACACCTTCACCGTGGCGCTGACACCCATGATCCAGTTGGGAGCGTAGTTGACGCCGGTTTCAGCCATGGCCTTGGCGCGAATGAGGGAATCGGTGATCGCGCCGCTGGCCACCGCCGCCCCGTCGGTTTTCACCGCCAGGCCCATCCAGGCGCCGGCCACCATCGGCTGGTTGTACAGCCAGTGTTGGGCGGCGAAGGGCAGGATGAGCAACTCGACGACGGCGAAGACGACGACCAGCGAAGAGACAATGATGGGCACGATGGGACGCGCCTTCACCGCGGCGCCGGTCGCGATGGCGGCCGACACTCCGCAGATGGAAATGCCGGATGCCAGGGGCGCCGCCCATTCGCGGCTGAACCCGAAGTACCGGCGTGAAACGAAGTACACAATCGGCCAGTAGATCAGGTAGGCCTCGACGATGGCGCAGGCGCCACGGAAGATGACCGAAGTCGCCAGGGCGCGCTGCTCAATGGCCGCGATCCCCAGAAACCCGCCCAACATGACGATGGCGGTCTTGATATACAGCTCGGGACGGATCGCCTCCTTCATGCGCACGGCAACGCCGGGCAGGAAGTTGGAGATGAACAAGCCGAGCAGCAAGGCAATGATGAATCCCGACTCCGCCGTCAGGTTCATCGACCAGGGAATTTTCAACGCCGCCCGCTTGTCCGGCGTAGCCGCGATGTAAGCCCAACTTCCGAAAAACCAGGATAGATAGCTGAGAAAGAAGACCGCCGTGAAACCCACGGCAAACTTCTTGACGTTGGCGCGCAGGGCCTTGGCGCCAATGCATAGGAGCGCAAGTAAAAATATGAAAGTGCCGATCAGAGAAACGATTACCGGCAAAGAGCTGTAATTCTTGGACAATGGCGAGAGCGCCTTCCCCGGCGAGGTCCACACCGAGGTTTTGATCGCCCAGCCAAAAACATCGACCCCCCACAGCAGGCCGAAGGACAGTACGAAGATGAACAGACCGATGCATACCGACAGCCAGTCTTCGCTGAGCCACGGCTGTGGCGCCGGCGGAGAGGGAGCAACGGCTGGCGGCGGTGCAGGTCGTTTAGGTGCTTCAACCAACGTTGACATATTTCTCACCTCGCCTCACGTACGGAAACCGTGATCTTGTAGAACACGGTGATCATTAACGCCCCAATCGCCCACACGCCCAGAACGATGGCCCATTCCGGGGCGGTGGGCGAATACCGGGTGACTGCCCCCAGCGGCGAAGGTACAAAGCCGCCGACGATCAGTCCCATTCCTTTGTCAATCCACAAGGACCCGAATACCAGGACGGCCGCGACGGCGAGCAGGGTTTCGTTCTCCCGCAGCCTGGGGACAAGCAGCAGGACGAGCGCCACCATGGCCGCCACGACCGAAGCCCACATCCAGGGGACAAGATGGCGCTCGCCATCCAGCCCGACGAACAGATATTGAAAGTGCTCCATCTCCTCGGGGATCCGGCTGTAGAAAACGGTGAAGATCTCCAGGAGCATGAAAAAGACGCTGATCGACATGGCGTAGGCGACAATCACGCCCAGCTTGCGAACGGCCTCCCGCCCGGCGTCGAAGGAAGTGAGCCGGCGCAAGACCAGGCACAACAGGATCAGCAGCGCGGGCCCGGAGGCGAACGCCGATGCCAGGAAACGGGGCGCCAGGATGGCGGTCAGCCAGAAACTGCGGCCCGGCAGGCCGCTATAGAGAAATGCCGTGACCGTGTGAATGCTGACCGCCCAGGGAATGGAAAGGATGATGACCGGCTTGATCCAGCGCGGAAGCGGCAGCCCGGTGCGCTCCGAGCTCAGCATCACGATGGAAATGACGGCGTTGATCAGCAGGTAGCCGCCAAGGGAAACCATGTCCCAGAACATGATGGAGTGCGGCGTGGGGTAGAGCATGACGTTGAGCACGCGCGCCGGCTGCCCCATATCCACGAAGATGAACAGCATGCACATGGTGACGGCGGAGACGGCCAGCAACTCGCCGAGAATGGTGATCTTGTGGAACTCGCGCACGTCGTGCAGGTAGTACGGCAGCACCACCATGACGGCGGAGGCGGCAACGCCGACGAAGAAGGTGAACTGGGCGATATACAGTCCCCAGGTCACGTCGCGGTTGAGGCCGGTGATGCCCAGCCCGTAGCTAAGCTGCTTGAGATAGCAGGCGAAGCCGACGGCAATCACCATCAACAGGAGCGCAATCCAGCCCCAGTATCTGCGGCTGCCTGCCATCGCTTTTTCCAACATGAACATAAGCCGTCAAACCAGATAGAAGATCGAAGGGCCGGTGCCCAACTCGGGCCGGCGCTGGATAGCGAAGCGCGCCCGCAAAAGCTGGCGAACCGGCGAATTTTCATCGTTGAGGTCGCCGAAGACGAGGGCCTTCTCGCGACACGCCTCCACACAGGCCGGCGTGCGTCCGACGGCCAAACGCTCTTCGCAAAAATTGCACTTCTCCACCACGCCCTTGGTGCGCGTGGGAAAATCGGCCGTCAGGTTCCGGATGGAGGGACGTGGATCTTCCCAATTGAAACTGCGCGAGCCGTAGGGGCACGCCGCCATGCAGTAGCGGCAGCCGATGCAGCGGTGCCAGTCCATCATGACAATCCCGTCTTCGCGCTTCCAGGTGGCCGCCGTCGGGCACACCCGGACGCAGGCGGGGTTGACGCACTGGTTGCAGAGAATCGGCAGCACGTGGCCTTCATAGGCGCGGCGCGTGTAATCGGACTGCTCAAAGGGGAAAACCTTGCCGTAGGGCTCCTTCCAGACCCACTTCACCTCGTGCGCCGGGTCCGGGATGTCGGGGATGTTGTGCGCCAGGCGGCAGGCGTTCACGCAGTCCCGGCAGTCGTCGCCGACGCGGCACTTCTGAAAGTCAATCACCATCCCCCAGCGCTTCGCCGGCCCGGAAGCCTGGGATCCGGCAGGCTCGGCGCCGCTGAAAGCCGTGACCGCCTTGGCGGCGCCGGCGCCGGCCACGGAGAGGCCGGTAATACGGAGGAATTCCTTGCGCGTGATTTTCACGGCGTCCTCCTGGCGGCCAAGCTCGGATCCACGTGGCAATCCCAGCAGTACGGGCCCGAGACGGCTGCGTAGGCGTGGCAGCGGTCACAGAACTCTTTCTTGTTGGTATGGCACTTGCCCAGGCAGGTGCCGGAGAGATTCACGTCGTAGGTCTTGCCGCCATAGCCCTTGTACTTGAGGATGTGGTCGCGCACCGCGCCCTGGCGCCAGTCCATGAGCAAGTTCATGTGTGAAGTACGCATGTAGGCCAGCGGCGCGACACAGTTCTTGGCCTGCTCCGGGAGCTTGATCTGCGGCCCGGCGGTTCCCGTCTTCGCCAGCACGCCGTGCGAGATCGGGTAGGTCACCAGGAGCACGAACAACAGCAGGCCGGCGGCAATGAGCACGCGGTCACGCATGAACCACCTCCGCCGCCAGCGGTTCACCGCGTAAGTCCCGGGTGCGTTCCTTTTCGCCGCGCATGACCATGGCGTTGCCCAGCAGTTCGTGGACGCCGCCCACGTCCACGCCGGGGACCCAGTAGTCCAGCAGCGTCGGCAGGGTCGCCTTGTCGATGGCGCAGATGCAGGCCAGCAGGTTGACCCCGTGTTTTTCCTTTACGTACTTGACCGCGTTGGCGCGCGGGTATCCGCCGCGCAGGCGGATTTCCAGGTTCTCGTCGGTGCCCAAGCCGGCGCCGCTGCCGCAGCAGAAGGTCTGCTCGCGGATGGTGTTCTCCGGCATCTCGTAAAAGCGGTTGCAGGCCTTGCGGATGATGTAGCGCGGCTCCTCCAAAATACCCATGCCGCGCGCCGGGTTACAGGAGTCGTGGAAGGTAACGGTCCAGCGGTCGTTGCGCGAGCGGTCGAGCTGCAGCTTGCCGTTGTGGATCAGGTCGGCGGTGAACTCGCAGATGTGCACCATGCGGGTGGAGCGCGCGTTCTCGAACTTGGTCCCGGTGATGGGCGAGACCGGTTCTTCCAGAAAATCGGCGGGGCCGTTCATGGTGTCCATGTACTGGTGCAGGACGCGCCACATGTGCCCGCACTCGCCGCCCAGGATCCACTTGACGCCCAGCCGCCGCGCCTCCTCATAGATCTTGGCGTTCAGGCGCTTCATCATCTCGTGCGAGCTGAAGAGCCCGAAGTTGCCGCCCTCGGAGGCGAAGGCGCTGAAGGTGAAGTCGAGGCCGATCTCGTGGAACAGCATCATGTAGCCGAGCAGGGTGTAGTAATGAGGCTCGGCGAAGTAGTCGGCCGAAGGCATCACGAACAGGATCTCGGCCCCCTTGCGGTTGATGGGAACGTCGATGTGCAGGCCGGTGATTTCCTCGACCTCGCTGGCGGCAAAATCGAGGCTGTCCTTGAAACCATGCGGCTGGATGCCGAGGTGATTGCCGGTGCGAAAGCAGTTTGCCGCCGGCTCCAGCACCCAGTTGACGTTGCAGCCGATCAGGTTCAGCAGCTCGCGGCCGATCATGGTGATCTCAGCCGTATCAATGCCATAAGGACAGAAGACGGAGCAGCGCCGGCACTCGGTGCACTGGTAGAAGTAGTAGAACCATTCCTTAACGACCTCTTCGGTGAGCTCGCGGCCGCCGGCGAGAGAGCCGAAGATGCGCCCGGTGAGGGTGAAATACCGGCGGTAGACGGAACGCAGCAGTTCGGCGCGCACCACCGGCATGTTCTTGGGGTCGCTGGAGCCGACGTAGAAGTGGCATTTGTCGGCACAGGCGCCGCAGCGCACGCAGATATCCATGAACAGCCGGAAGGAGCGGTACTTGCGCAGCCGGTCCTTCATGCCGTCCAGCAAAATCCGTTTCCAGTCCGGCGGCAGTTTCCAATCGGCCTCGAAGGGCTGCCAGTCGCGCGGGTTGGGCAGGCCGAGCGCGCGCAGGTTCTTGGCGGCGGCGCTGTAGCAGAAGACGCCCTTCCGGAATTCCACCGCCGGGTTCATCCAGTCGCCGGCGGGTTGTTTCGCCTCAATCTGCAGAAGCTCTTGTGGCATGGTCGGCCTCGAGCGGAATTCCTGCTCCTTTCAATTTGTCGCGGAACTCCTCTTCCCACTCCGCGTAGCTGTGGGTCTTGACGGGATAGTTCCAGGGATTCACGTGCCTGCGGGCGCGGTTGTTGTTGGCAAGATTGCGGGTCGGGCTGAGAAACACCCCGCCCATGTGCATCAGCTTGCTGAACGGGAAATACGCGGCCAGGGTGCTGACCAGCGCCAGGTGCGCGGCGAACATCAAGCCCAGGCCCGCGGGGAGAACGGGATGCAGGGTCGCCAGCCCGAGCGCGAACTGCTTCACGGCGACCACGTCCACGCGGCTGACATAACGCATCAGCAATCCGGTGATCGCGATCCCCGACAGCAGGAACACGGCGAAGTAGTCGCTGAACAGTGAAATGAAGCGAACCACCGGGTTGCGCAGCCTCCGGCTCAGCAAGTAACCCAGCCCGCAGGCAAACACGAGATCGGACAGGTACACCGGCGGCGCCCCCACCTGGAAGAAGGCGTCGACGCGCTCGATGGCCAGCACCACCGCCGGGACCGGCTCCACCAGCAGCCGCAGATGGCGGATCAGAATGACCAGCAGCGACCAATGGAAAGCCAGGGCCGCCAGCCACAGGTACTTGCTCTCGGAGAAGGTAAGCCGGCCGTGATCAAGCTGGGCCTGATTGTTTCGAAACAGCGATCGAAACAGCAGCACCTCCAGCCCCATGCGTCCGAGCACGCCGCTCAGGGTGAATGGGTTGTCGAGCCGGCTGCGCTTGAGCCAGGGCAGCGACTTCTGCTGCCCGCAGGTGGTCGGAATGCGGAACGGAACCGGCGCCAACGCCCACTGCACGACGCGGTAGCAGAAGCCCGCCAGGAAGACGGCCAGAGCCGCGTAGGGAACGATCACCCAGACGGCGGTTCTCCCGCCATCGACCCACCCCCCGACCACGGCGGCGAGGACGATTGCCAGAACCGCGCCGAGTGAATAGACCACCTGCATCGCCCGCCTCAATTGTGGTCAAGCGCCGAACGTATGCGGCTCTTGCGCTTGGCCTCGTTGGCACGGACCCGCGCGAGGTCTTCGCGACAGGCCATGTAATGATCGAATGCAATCAGCGCGAGCTGGTCGATGCGTGCCTCCAGCATCGCCGGACGCGCCGGGTTCGAACCGAGAAGGATCGGCCGCAGGAGAAAAACGAACCCGACCGCCTCGCTGGGCGCTACGTCCTGCAGGGCGCGGATGCGGATGATGCCATCCAGCGCCGGCGCGATCTTGTTCCGTTGCATCTCCCCTAGCAGCTCCTGCACCAGGGCCGCCATGCCGTTCCGCAGCGCGTGGCCCACCGGATTGCGGAACGGGTCCTTTTCCGTCGCCAGAAAATGAGCGGTCATGTCGGGGTAGCTTTCGACCGTCTGCGCGAACCACTGCTCTGCAATCTCGTCGGTGCTAGTCATGACACGTCACACGCAGCCCGTGGGCTTGGGCAGACCCGCCAGCTTGCAGGCGCCCTTGGCCGGACCGGAGGGGAACATCTGGTAAATCTCGTTGAGCTTGTATCCGGTCTCCTTGCACAGCTTGCGCACCATGGGCGCAATGCCAAACTGGAGATAGTAGTTGCGGACGTACTTGATCACCTTCCAGTGGGCCTCGGAAAGTTCGGCGATGGCTTCGGTTTGGGCGAAGTCCTTGGCTACATCCTCATTCCAACGCTCCGGTTCCTGCAGGAAACCGTCTTCGTCCACCTCGTAGGCTCTTCCTTCAACTTCAAATAGCGGCACGGTTTTGTCCTCTCCTGGTTCAGTTCAGCTCGATGTAGCCGCAGGGGCATGCTTCCGCGCACTTCTTGCAGCCGTTACAGACCTCGAGCTTGACCTTGTAATGTTCGCCCTTGGGCAGTTTGACGAAGCAACTGGGCGTGCAATACATCCAGCAGCTTTCGCAATCCATGCACATGCCGCACGACAGGCAGCGCTTGGCTTCTTCAATGACCTCGGCTTCGGTGAGACCCTGCAGCGGCGGCACCTCGGGGTGCGGCGTGGCCGCCGGGTACCAGTCCAGCTTCAACCGCTCGGCCTTGATGACCGGCGGCGGAGCGGTTTTGGCCGGCGGCTGGCGGCCGCTCAGCAAGGCGTCAATCGCCTCGGCGACCGAGCGTCCCTGGGCAATGGCCGGGCTGATGGTGTTGGCAACGCGCGCATCCGCCACGCTCGCCTCCACGTACGGGCCGTCGGGCGCGGCGGGCGCTTCGCCCACCACCACCGCGCCGCCGCCGTTATGCTGCAACTCGAGCCGCGACGCCTTCTGCAGTCCGATGGCGAAGAAGACGGCGGCGTAATCGCGGCGCAGGCCCTCCAGGGTCAGCTCCCGCCCCAGCGCCGAGCCGCACTGGATGCGCACCCCGAGATCCGCCAGTTGCGCGATTTCGGCGTCCAGGACCTCGCCCGGGATAGCGCTGCGCGGCATGCCGTAGCGCATCATGCCCCCGGGCTGGGGAGCGGCGTCGAACACCGTGACCGCGTAGCCGCGCCGCGCCAGATGGTAGGCACAGGAGAGTCCCGCCGGGCCGGCGCCGACAATCGCCACCGAGACCGCGGAAGCGGCCTCCGGCTTGGCCACCTTCAGGTGGTGCGCGATGGCGTAGTCGCCGAGAAAGCGCTCGATGAGGTGAATGGCGACCGCGCCATCCTTGGCCTTGCGGTTGCACCCCAGTTCGCACGGATGCTGGCAAGTGCGGCCGCAGACCGCGGGAAACGGGTTGCGCTCGGTGATTCGCCTCCACCCCAGCTCGAACGCCTGCGCGGGCGTTCGGCCGTACGCCTCGTACTGCGCCAGGCTGACCACGACTTCACGGATCTCCTGCCCGTGCGGGCAGCGATCGGCGCAGGGCGGTGTTTTTTCCACAAATCGGGGGCGCAACGGGCTGATCTCCGACGATCCCGCTGCCGGCCCCTTGATGACCGGCTTCTTCACTTCCTTGAACAGTGCCATGGGCCCTTCCTGCCAACCGTGACGTGTGCGGCGCGGTCAGTACTTGAGCTGCGCCGAGCGCGCGTAGGTCAGCCCCGCGTGCTTGAAGTCGTCGATGTGATAGCGGGTGAACTCGAACCCGGTAAGCTGGAAAAACCGCGGCCAGCCGACGCGCTCGATCCACTCGCCCATGCGCTCGTACTTGCGGGCGTTGGCGGCGTACACTTCCACGATCTTGACCACCGCCTCCACCACCTCCGGCCAGCGCGGCGGATGGTTGGGCAAAAACGGCACCGCCAGTTTCGAGAACTTGGGCGCCGACCGCGCGTTGCTTACCTTGCCGCCTACCCAGATCGAGAGCCCGTCGTGCTCGGCGTCGTTCATGGGCATGGCCGGGCACACGGTGTAGCAGTTGCCGCAGAACATGCACTGGTCGTCGATCACCTCCACCGAGGCCTTGCCCTCCACCGTCGCCGGGCGGATGGCCCCCGTGGGACACGAGGCGATCAGGGTCGGCACCTCGCACACCTTGGGCACGTTATTGTGCTGCACCTTGGGCGGCAGCGTGTGCACCCCGAGAATGGCGATGTCGGAGCAGTGCACCGCCCCGCACATGTTCAGGCAGCAGGCCAGGGCGATGCGCAGCTTGGCCGGCAGGTCCTGATGGGTGAAGTGGTGGCAGAGCGCGTCCATCACCGCCTTGACGATGCCGGAGGCGTCGGTGGCCGCCGAGTGGCAGTGCACCCAGCCCTGGGTGTGCACGATGTTGCTCAGCGAATTGCCCGTCCCTCCCACCGGGAAACCCAACTGCTCCAGCTCCTGCTTCAGCGGCTCGATCAACTGCTTGTCCTCGAGCAGGAACTCGACGTTGTTGCGGCTGGTGAAGCGCAGATGCCCGCCGCAGTACTTGTCGGCCAGGTCGGCGAAGTGGCGGATGCTGTGCACGCTCATCAGCCGCGGCGTGGCCGCCCGCACCGAGTACAGCCGATCGCCCGACTCGGCCACGTGGCACAGCACGCCCGGCGCCAGGATCTCGTGGTATTTCCACTGGCCGTAATTCTTCTTCACCAGCGGCGGCAGATACTTCTGGTAATGCGGCGGTCCAATGTCGGTGATGCGGTTCGGATTTGTCGGCGCCGTCGTCATTCGGTGCCTCCTTTCGCTGTCTGGAAGAAGATGTAAGGATTGTCGCGCGGCGCCGAAACCATCTCCGGCACCGGATCCAGGCCGATGGCGTCCAGAAACGCCGGCATGCCTACCCGCTGGATCAGCTCCCCGACGCGCTCCCGGTTCATCCCGTACTCGTCCCAGAAGTCCCAGATACGCTTCACCAGCTCCTTCAGCGTGTCCAGCAGCTCCTCGGCCGGAACGAAGGGAATGAGCACGGAGGAGAGCAGCGCCCCCTGCATGATCGGCGCCTTCGACCCGATCAGCACCACCGCCCCCCGCTGCTTGCCCGGACGCAGCGCCTTGGGCAGCACGTTGATGCAGTGCATGCAGTGCACGCATTCGCGGTTGTTGATGGTCAGCTTGCGGCCGTCCCAGAACGCGGTCTTGGTCGGGCACAGGTCGCAGACATCCTTCTGGATGTCCACCCCGGCGGCGGCGTAGTTGGCCACCTCCGCCTCGTCCACCTGAATGTCGTCTTTCCAGGTGCCCACGATGGACAGATCGGCGCGCGCGATGGCCGCCACGCAGTCGTTGGGGCAGCCGGCGAACTTGAACTTGAATTTGTAGGCGAAGGCCGGCCGGTGCAGCTCGTCCTGGTAGTTCTGGGTGATGTCGTAGCACATCTTCATGGTGTCGTAGCAGGCCCACTCGCAGCGCGCCATGCCCACGCAGCAGTTGGGGGTGCGCACCGCCGAGCCCGATCCGCCCAGGTCGAAGCCGTTCTGCGCCAGCTCCTGGAAGGTCGGCTCCAACTGGTCGGTGGTCGTCCCCAGCAGAATGATGTCGCCGGTGGAGCCGTGCATGTTGGTCACGCCGGAGCCGTGGCGCTGCCAGATGTCGCACACCGTGCGCAGCGCCTCGCTGCTGTAAAACCAGCCCGCCGGATGGTTGACGCGCATGGTGTGAAAGTGCGCCACCTGGGGAAATTGCTCGGGCAGGTCGCTGTAGCGGCCAATCACCCCGCCGCCGTAGCCCAGCACCCCGACGATGCCGCCGTGCTTCCAGTGCCCCTTGCGCTCCTCGTAGGAGAGTTCCAGTTGCCGCAGCAGGTCCTGGGCCTTCTCGCTGGTCTCGGCCGCCAACTTGATCTCCTTGACGAAACTCGGCCAGGGACCTTTCTCCAGTTCGTCCAGCAATTCGGTTTTCGGTTTGCCGTTGCTCGGGTCGGCCATGGTGTCTCCTTTGCCAGCGAGCGGATTTGTAAACGCCGGAGATTCGCTCCGCGCATATCCGCCAACACCCGAGACTAGGACGATACGAGCTTTGATACTGTGATACCGATCAAGTTCGGCTGTGATGTCGTTGCCGTCACGTGCGCACCGTCCCGTGATCACCGCCGCTTGGTGACGAACCGCACGCACCTTTGGGTCGGCTGCACAGCGAGCGCAATGCCCTGTTTATGAGGCTGGGCGTGGGGTACGATGAGTGGGCGAAAGCAGAAGGGAGGACGGACCGCAGATGGATTTGTTTCCCATAATGGTCAAGCTGCAGGGCCGGCGATGCGTTGTGGTGGGCGCGGGAGAGATTGCGGCGGCGAAAATCGCGACGCTTCTCGCCGCCGGCGCGCGCGTCGCGGTGGTCGCACCCGAAGCCATTCAATCGGTGAGGGCGCTGGCGAAGGAGCAGAAACTGGCGTGGCAGGCGCGCGCGTTTGTTGCCGCCGATGTTGAGAACGCATTTCTGGCAGTCGCCGCCACCGATTCCTCCGCGGTAAACGAAAGCGTGTTCCGTGCCTGCGGCGAGCGCGGCGTGCTGTGCAACGTGGTGGACGATCCCGAGCGCTGCGATTTTTTCTACCCGGCGGTGGTGCGCCGCGGGGCGCTGCAGATTGCCATTTCCACCGGCGGACACAGCCCGGCGCTGGCGCACCGGCTGCGCCTGGAACTGGAACATCAGTTCGGAGCGGAGTACGAAGGGTGGCTGGAGGAGGTGGGACGCGCCCGCCGCGATATCCTCGCCGGCAACATGCCGGAGGATGAGCGCGGACGATTGCTGGAGCAGATTGCCAGCCGCGACGAGTACGAGAAGTATGTGGCCCGGCGGGCCGGCAAAGCGCCGGAAGCCGAAGCGGCGCCCGCCACGCGGAGAGAAACCTAGCGCCACTCCCATTCGATGAAGCCGGGCTTCACCTCGGTCATCGCGTTCACCATCAGCTCCACCAGCCCGCCGTACAGAATCCGGTTTTGCTCCCAGAGGTTGTAGTAGGCCAGCATGTCGCGGAACTGTCCCTTGCAATTGCTGCACGGCGCGCACAGATACTTGGGGGTGTCCGGTTCCAGGCAATCCGAGAACGCCTGCAGAATCTGTTCCATCTTCTTCCGCCCGGAGACATGGAAGCGCCAGTCGGGGAAATTGTGCCCGCTCATGATGGCGAATCCGCTGCCTCCGCCGCAGCAGTAATTATTGACGCCGTGCGGTTCCATCTCCCGGAACCGCGGACACAGCAAACGCAGCACCTCGCGTTGCGGCTCCACTACCCCCATCAGTCGCACCAGGTTGCAGGGATCGTGCAGGGTGACGGGAAAGTCGTTGCGTGAAGGATCGAACTTGATTCTGCCGCTCAGCACGATGTCCCGCAGCAGGGTGAGCGAGCTCTCGCGCGGGACGTTCATTTCGCCGGTAAGGATGCGGTCGGCAATCACGCACAATGCCTTGTGAGCGTGGCCGCACTCGCCCATGACGATCTTCTTCACCTTGAGCTTGCGCGCCGCTTCCGCATGTTTGAGCGCCACCCGCGCGAACTGCGCGTCGTCGTACCACAGGCCGTAGTTGATGGAGTCGTAGCCGGCCAGCTCCGACGACATCGTCCAGTTGATCCCCGCCATGGTGAGGATCAGGGCGAACGCCCCCGGATTTTCCGGCCAGGCCATGATCTCGCCGGCGTTGTGAATGAGCAGCACGTCGGCGCCCTCCACGTCCCAGGGCGTATGGACCTCGATGCCTGTCCTTTCGCTGATGTCTTCGTCGATGAAGCTGATGTTGTCCTTGACGACCTCGCCGTTCATGCCGGTGGAAGAACCGACCTTCAGTTGCAGCATGGAACCCTGCTCATGAAGTTCCTTAGCCGCGATGCCCATCTCCTGGCTGAAGATCTTCCGCAACTCGTGCGCGACCAGCCCGTTGTCGGCGCCGATCGGGCAAGTCTGTGCGCAGCGGCGGCAGAGGTTGCAGCGGTAGGACAACTCGATCAGCCTGGCCACCATCGGCCAGTTCACCTCGATGTCACCGTGCTGCCAGGCCGAGAGCAGGCCGCCCCCCTTGACGTGCTTGAAGTAAAGCCGGCGCAGGATCTCCGACCGGAAGGAGGGCCGGTACAGCTCGTTGCCTCCGCTGGCTTCGAACACGTGGCAGGCATCGGCGCACGTCTGGCAGCGCGTGCAATGTTCCATGGTCAGTACCAGCGGCTGGAGAAAGGTCCAGTTGTTCTCCCTGGTGAACAGCTTCTCCACCCCCGCAAGGAACTTGGCGACCAGTTCTTTTTCCTGTTCGGGACTGCCGGGCTGCGGCACGCTGACCGCGCAGGTGTCGTCCAGCCCGCACTCATACTTCTGCAGGATCTGCGCCGCCAAGGGTGTCCAGGAGTGGTCCTTCTCCGGCGTCTCCAACGGGGCGGGGAGCGGCATGAGGTCGGCGTTTTCCAGATGCGCCAGAGGGTCACGTCCGGGCCGTGACATGTCTGCGAGGTTCGCTTGCCTCTTCACTTGTGCACCTCCTGCGCGGGATTCGTGGTCGCGATTTCCGCCCACGTCCTCTCACCCGTGGCGCCCATGTGCGGCGCCGCCCAGGTTGGTTTGTAGTCAAGATACCCGGCCACCGTCGATTCAATTCGGCCGGCGCGCAGATTGGCGCGGTCGTCCCATCGCACGCTGTGGTAAGTGAAGTACTTCGCGATGAAGTGCGCCATGTGGGTGTAGGGGATATAGGCGACCAGCACGGAAGCCAGCAGTAGGCCGGCGCCGAAGATGCCGCCGATGGGCACGGAGCGATCGAAGGTGAGAACGCCACGGGCCAGCGCCGTAACCGTGACTCCCGCCGGCCGGGTGAGATAGCCGGCGCCGAGCAGGCCAAAGGTCACAATAAAGAAGACGAGGTTAAAGAGATCGGCGGGAACGTTGTAGTTCTTCAGTTGCGGATCGCTGACGCGCCGCGCGAGCAGCGCCACCGCCCCGATCAGCGCCAGCGCCACCCCGGCATAACCGGTGATGTGGTACATCCCCGCCAGCACTAGTCCCCCGGTGCCGTAGGCCCAGCCTGCCACGGAAAGCGTAAGCAACCCCTGGCCGAGCACCAGGACGAGGGTGGCAATGGTCAGATAGAGGCCGAAATGAAAGAGAAAGGAGGCGTACCACAATTTGCGATTGAATTCCCACAAGGCCTTCAGGAACAGCATCTCCGGCACCATGGCGCGCAACTCGCCCTGCAAATTGAAGTGCGACTTCTGCTTCCACCAATCGACGCTTTCGAAGTACGAGCCGCCGTGGGCAGCGCGGGCGGGTTCCTCATGCGGCACCGGATACAACTCCCAGCGCAGGTGGAGCGGCATCCTGGCGTACTGCAGAACGCGCCGGATGCAGCCGGCAACAAAGATCAGGAAGCCCAGATAAAGGACCACGTAAACGGCGACATTCATAATCGCCCCCCGATTAGCGGCGCCTGCGGTTTGCTCCGCTGCGGCTCAGGGTACCCCGCCTTCCTGCCCGCCGGGTGTGACCGGCATCACGCTTCGCCGCCAATCCGAACCGCCCGGCTTTGCCGTCCTGATGGCGGGCTTCCCGCTCTGCTGGCGCGCAAAATCAGTTGTGCGACGACTCTGTTCCGTGTATCCTTCTGCACAATGCCTGAGTCATGTCGCAGGGCGATGTGACATTCAGGCCGTGGGGTCTTGTGGGGTAGTCCCGTTTTTGCCCGTTCCGGTACAACATCGTTTTTCGCCAGTTCCGGCGCACGAGCGCCTGATTCGCCGCTGGTCCGTGCCGCACTAGCCGCCCGCACGGATGAGCGCCTGTGCACCGATCCCTCCGGGCGGCCCAGGAGATTACATGGACACCAATCCAGAGCTCCACGCGGAAGCGAAGTCCAAGGGCTGGGACCCGAAAAACTGGGTCAGCCTCGTCCCTTACGGCGTCCACGAACAGCATCCCAACGCGTACAAGGACATCGTCAACTGCATCGCCGAGAACCGCGACAATCTCGGCTACGCCTGGCGCATCCTCCGCGACGGCTGCTGCGACGGTTGTTCGCTCGGCACCTCCGGCATCCACGACTGGACCATGAAGGGGGTCCACTTGTGCAATATCCGCCTGGAGTTGCTCCGCCTCAACACCATGGGCGCGATGGACTGGAGGGTGCTCGAGGACGTTCGGACCTCTGCGTGAAAAGAACGAAAAGGAGCTGCGGCGGTTGGGGCGCCTGGCGGTCCCCATGGTCCGGCGCAGGGGGGACAAGGGGTTCCGCAGGATCACCTGGGAGGAAGCCATCACCCTGGTCGCCGACGAGCTGCGCAAGGTGGATCCCAAGCGGCTCGGCTGGTACATGACCTCGCGCGGGCTGACCAACGAGGCCTACTACGCCCACCAGAAAGTGGCGCGGTTCATCGGGACAAACCACGTCGACACCAGCGCGCGTATCTGCCATGCGCCTTCGACCGCGGGACTCAGTGCCACCGTTGGCTGCGCCGCCACCACTTGCTCGTATGCCGACTGGATCGGCGCCGACCTGGTCGTGCTGGTGGGCACCAACGTTGCCAACAATCAGCCCGTGGCCACCAAGTACCTGCATTACGCCAAGCGCGCGGGCACCAAGGTCTTCCTGGTGAATCCTTACATGGAGCCGGGCTTGGACCGTTACTGGGTGCCGTCGGTGGTGGAAAGCGCGCTCTTCGGCACGAAAATCGTGGACGACTTCTTCCAGATCCACGCCGGGGGCGACATTCCCTTCTTCTACGGCGTGCTCAAGCACCTGATCGAAAACGACTGGGTGGACCACGAGTTCATTCACGCGCGCACGGTGGGCTGGGAAGATACGGTGGCCAAGGCACAGGGCTACACCTGGGAAGAGCTGGAGCGCGGCTCCGGCCTGACGCGCGCCGACATGTTCCGCTTCGCGCAAGCCTTCGGCAAGGCGCGGCACGCGATCGTCACCTGGAGCATGGGAATCACCCAACACGCCTACGGCAGCGACAACGTGCGCGCCATCGTCAACCTGCAACTGGCCAAGGGCAACATCGGGCGGCCGCACACCGGTCTGATGCCCATCCGCGGGCACAGCGGCGTGCAGGGAGGCGCGGAGATGGGCGGCCAGCCGGGCGCCTACGTCATGGGCTCCCCCGTCAACGAGGCCAACGCCAGGAAATTCGCGGCGCCCGAGGTGTGGGGCTTCGAGCCGCCGGCGTGGAAGGGACTGAGCGCGGCGCACCTGGTGCTGGCCGCCGAGCGCGGCGAGATCGACGCCCTGTGGCAGACCGGAGGCAACTTCAAGCAGACGCTGCCCGAGCCCGAACTGGTGGAGCGCGCCATCGGCCGCATCCAATTGCGCGTGCATCAGGACATCGTCGCCAACCCCACCATGTTCTTCGATCCGGCGGGGACGGTGGTTCTGCTGCCTTCGCGCACCCGTTATGAGCAGCGCGGCGGCGGCACCGAAACCAGCACCGAGCGGCGCATCATCTACAGCCCCGAGATTCCCGGACCGCGTCCGGGAGAGGCTATGGACGAGTGGGAAATCCCGGTGATGGTGGCGCGCAAGCTCAACCCGGAACGCGCTGCCACTTTCTTCTCCTGGAGCGACACGCAGGACATCCGCAACGAGATTGATCGCGTCTGTCCTACCTACCGTGGCATTGCGAAGCTGCGGAAGAAGGGCGACAGCATTCAGTACGGCGGCCGCCATCTGCTGGTCGACAAGTGCCTCACGCCCGACGGCAAGGGGCATTTCTCTTCCATCGCACTGCCGGAAGAGCAGGTGCCCGAGGGGCAATTCATGCTGGCCACGCGGCGCGGCAAGCAGTTCAACAGCATTATGTGGGACGCCAAGGATCCCATCACCGGCGCGCGGCGCGACGACATCCTCATGGCCCGGGAAGATGCCCAGCGCCTGGGATTGCGCGATGGCGACTCGATCACGCTGCGCAACCATCTGGGTGAGTTCCACGGACACGTGCGGATTGACCGCATCAAGCCCGGCTGCCTGCAGGCGCACTGGCCGGAGGTCAACGTGATTATCCCCGCCGGGCGCCTGGATCCCAGCGGCGTGCCCGACTACAACGCGGTGGTGGAGGTGGTCGGCGCCAAGTGCCTGGCGGCGGAACCGGCCAGCCAGGGGGTAGCCGCCGACTAACT
Organism: Terriglobia bacterium; assembly: GCA_963740615.1. GTDB lineage: Bacteria > Acidobacteriota > Terriglobia > Terriglobales > Acidobacteriaceae > JAIQGF01. The sequence continues at coordinate 351,944 of CAVUEZ010000008.1, read as the reverse complement.
TTTTGTGGTAGCCGCGCTCGGTCCGAATGGGCGCGGACTTTTTTTCTGCCGAGGATGACGTGCAGCATCGCCCGCGGGGTATCGACCTGACGCAGGTTTCGGAGTGGAACGAGGGTGAACTCCGCCGCCTGGAGGACTACCTGGTCGCGGAAGAGCCGATGGAGATTCGCCTCAACGGCAAGCCGCTGACGGTGACCATGCGCACCCCGGGCAACGACTTCGAGCTCGCCGCCGGCTTTCTCTTCAGCGAGGGAATCGTGGAGCGGCGCGAGCACCTTCGCTCGCTCGAATTCGGCACCACAAAACGGCAGGAGGCGAGCGGCAACATTGTCGAAGTCGAATTGACCACCGCCGTCTGCGACAGTGAGACCTTGCAGCGGAACTTCTTTGTCGCCTCCAGTTGCGGCATCTGCGGCAAGGCATCCATTGACGCGGTCCGCTCCCGGGGTCTGCGTCCGCCCAACCCCGATTTCCTTCTTGATCCGCAAGTCCTCTGCGCGTTGCCCGAGAAACTTCGCTCCGCCCAGCCCATCTTTGGCCGGACCGGCGGGTTGCATGCCGCCGGCCTGTTCACGGCCGCCGGTGAGCTTCTATGCCTGCGCGAAGACGTGGGCCGCCATAACGCCGTGGACAAGGTGGTCGGCTGGGCCCTGCTGCAAGACCGGCTGCCCCTGGGCGATTGCGCCCTGATGGTCAGCGGCCGCGGCGGATTTGAAATCATTCAGAAGGCGCTGGCGGCGGGGGTACCGCTGCTGGCATCGGTCTCCGCGCCTTCCGGCCTGGCGGTGCGTTTGGCGCGCGAGCTGGGCATGACCCTGGTTGGCTTTCTGCGTGGGCGGCGGTTCCTCATCTATGCCGGCGAAAAACGGCTGGAGCCGGCGCGCGCTCCGGCTTGGTAAGGCATCAAACGGTCTCAAGTACGGGGGCTTCAGCACGAATACGGCCGCCGCGGCGGCAAAAAAAGGAGATAAATCACATGGCATCGGAACGACTGCCGAATCGGTGGGGGATTGCAGTCGCAGCAGTGGTCATGCAGGTCTGCCTGGGGGCGGTCTATGCCTGGAGTGTGTTCGTCAAACCGCTTGTCAACACTCAGCATTGGACGCTCACCCAGGTGTCGCTGGCCTTTACCGTCAACGTGTTCTTCATCGGGGTCGGAACGGTGATCGGCGGCCTCTGGATGGACAAAGCCGGGCCGCGCAAAGTGGCGACCGTGGCCGGTGTCATCTACGGCGCCGGTTACATGCTGGCCTCGCTGGCTGCGAGCAACCATTCGTTGACCTTGCTGTACCTCTCCTACGGTGTGCTTGCCGGAACCGGCGGCGGCATGGGTTATATCTGCCCGGTGGCCACCGTCGCCAAGTGGTTTCCCGATAAGCGCGGCGTGATGACCGGCCTGGCCGTCACCGGATACGGCGCCGGTGCCCTGCTCATGGGCCCCATCGCCGCCCGCGAGATCGTCTCCTCCGGCGTCGCCACCACCTTCCTAACCTTTGGCGCCGCCTATCTGGTCCTGGTCATCCTCGCGGCCCAGTTCTACGCCAACCCCCCGGCCGACTGGAAGCCCGCGGGCTGGGTCGCTACCAGCAAGGTGGCCAAGGCGGCAACCCTGCAGAACTACACGGTGAAGGAAGCCATGAGCACCGGGCAGTTTTGGCTGCTGTGGGGCTTGCTCTTCCTCAACGTCTCCGCCGGGATCATGATCATCAGCCAGGCCTCGCCCATGGCCCAGCAGCAGGTGGGCATGACCGCTCTCGCCGCCGGCACCATGGTCGGCCTGCTCGGGATCTTTAACGCCTGCGGACGCTTCTTCTGGGCTTGGATGTCGGACCACATCGGCCGCGCTCGCGTCTATCTGCTGCTCTACGTGATCCAGGCGGTGATTTTCTTCTCGCTGCCCAAGATCGGTACGCAGTGGGTATTCTTCGTCGCTTTCGCCACCATTTATCTCTGCTATGGTGGCGGCTTCGGCACCATGCCGTCCTTCACCGCCGATTACTTCGGACCGAAGTACATGGGCGGCATTTACGGCTGGATTCTGCTGGCCTGGGGCGTGGGCGGAGTGGTCTCTCCCTTGATGATCGCTCGTTTGCGCCAGGTCACCGGTCAGTACACCACGGCGGTGTACATCATTGCCGGGGTGATGGCGGTATCCATCCTGTTGCCGTTGATCGCCAGACCTCCGCACAAGAAGGAAGAAGCCGTCTCCGTTCCCAGTACTTCAGCGGCCTGAATGGTCGTAGCGGGAAAACTCACTGTCAACATGGGGCGCGCCCAGGCGCGCTCCATCTTCTAACCGCCCTACCCGCAGCAACCGCGCGAAACCGCCCCGCGGGCATCGCTACGCTGTTCGGGCACGCCCGCGTTTTTCAGGATGCTCTTCATCGGGCACCAGTTTGTCAGCCCCGACTGGAACAGGTTCAGCCCGACAAACGCCGTGAACAGAAAAAAGTACGGGCTCACCCAGTAGCCCAGCGCAACCGAGCCCAGCACGAAGGTGCCGGCGATCAGCCGCAGCGAGCGTTCAATGGTCATGGCAAATCTCCTTCCAGAATGAATGCACCGTACCACGTGAGCGTTACACGGTTGTCGTGGCCGGCTCCGGTTCCCCGCCCTTTTCAAGGCCGCCGGCCATGGGGCGCCGGCCGCCGCCGTGTTTTTCGCTCACGTAATAAAGAACCGGGACCGCCATGCGCGAAAGCACGGTGGACGCCACTTCCCCCGCCATCAGGGAAAGCGCGAGTCCCTGAAAAATCGGGTCAAACAAAATCACGCTGGCGCCCACCACCACCGCCGCCGCGGTCAGCAGCATGGGGCGAAAACGCACCGCGCCCGCATCCACCACCGCCTCTTCCAGCTTCATCCCCTGCGCCCGGCGCAGCTCGATGAAGTCCACCAGGATGATGGAATTGCGCACGATGATCCCCGCCCCGGCGATGAAGCCGATCATCGACGTGGCGGTGAAGAACGCGCCCAGCAGGGCGTGCGCCGGAAGAATGCCCACCAGGGTGAGCGGAATCGGCGCCATGATCACCCACGGCGTCTTGAACGACTTGAACCAGCCCACCACCAGGACATAAATCAGCACCAGCACCGCGGCAAAGGCGAGCCCCAGGTCGCGAAACACCTCAATCGTGATCTGCCATTCGCCGTCCCATTTCATCGAGTAGTGCTCGGTATTGTCCGGCTGCTCCGAGTTGTAGATCCTCACCCCGCGCCCGTCCGGCGCCTCGAGCTGTTCGATCGGCTTGTTCATCTTCAGGATGGCGTACACCGGGCTCTCCTCCTGCCCGGACACGTCGCCGATGATGTAGGTGACATCCTTCAGGTTTTTGCGATAGCGGCTCTGCTCGATGGTGGTTAGGGTGGTGTTGGTCACCTCGTTCAAGGAGACCTGGCCGCCGTTGGCCGCGGGCAGCTTCAGGCCTTTCAACTGCTCCATGCTGCTGCGCTGCGCCCGGTCGAGCCGCACCAGGATGGGAATATCCTCGCGCGAATCCGGGGAATGCAGCAGGCCTGCGTCAGCGCCGCTGAGCGCGATCTGCATGGTGCGCGTCACGTCGGCCGCCGAGACTCCGTGCAGCGCCGCCTTGTCCAGGTCCACCTTCATGTCGTACTTGGGCTGCGGGTCCTCCACGTACCAGTCCACATCCACCACCCCGGGCGTTTTCTGGAACACCTGCTTGATCTGCCGGGCAAGCTCGATGCGGCCCTTCTGCGTCGGCCCGTAGACTTCCGCCACCAGCGTGTCCAGCACCGGCGGGCCGGGCGGCACTTCCGATACCTTGATGCGCGCGCCGTAGGGGGCTGCGATCTTGTCCAGTTCCGGCCGCAGGCGCTTGGCGATGTCGTGGCTTTGGGCGCTGCGCTCGTCCTTGGGCAGCAGGTTTACCTGGATGTCAGCCTGGTTGGGCTGATGGCGCAGGTAATAATGCCGCACCAGGCCGTTGAAGTTGATCGGTCCCGATGTCCCGGCGTAAACCTGGTAATTCCGCACCTCGGGTTGCTTGCCCAGGTAGCGCCCCAGGTCCTGCGCCAACTCCGTGGTTTGCTCCAGCGTGGTGCCGTCGGGCATGTCGACGATCACCTGGAACTCGCTCTTGTTGTCGAAGGGCAGCATCTTGACGTGCACCAGCTTCAGCGGCACCAGCGTCGCCGCCAGCAGCAGCAGCACCACCACTCCGCCCAGGAATATCCAGCGCCTGCGCGCGTCCAGGATGAGCGGGTTCATCAGCCGGCGGTACAGCCGCGGTAGTCCAGCCTTCCGCCTCGTGCAGGTGTTTGCCTTCGGTCTGCGCATAGTGGCGCAGCAGGCGCAGCGCCGCCCAGGGTGAAACGATGAAGGCCACGCCCAGCGAGAACAGCATGGCTGCCGAGGCGCCCACCGGGATGGGACGCATGTAGGGCCCCATCAGCCCGCGCACGAATGCCATGGGAAGAATGGCGGAGATCACGGCAAAGGTCGCCAGGATGGTGGGATTGCCCACCTCGTCCACCGCCTCCACGGCCACGTCGGCCAGCGCGCCGCCCGCGGTTCTCCGGCAATCGGAAGTGGCGGACAATGTTCTCCACCACCACGATGGCGTCATCCACCAGGATGCCGATCGAGAAGATCAGCGCGAACAGGGTGACGCGGTTCAGCGTGTAGCCGTACAGATAGAAGATCGCCAGGGTCAGGGCCAACGTGACCGGGATCGCCACCAGCACCACTCCCGATTCGCGCCAGCCCAGCGCCAGCCCAATCAGCAAAGTCACCGAAAATGTCGCCAGCAGCAGGTGCTCCAGCAGTTCGTTCGACTTCTCCTCCGCCGTCTTGCCATAGTTGCGCGTCACCGTGACGTGCAGGTCGTTGGGCAATAGGTAGCCGCGCAGCCCGTTGATTTTCTCCTGCACGCGGTTGGCGATGATGGTGGCGTTGGTGCCCTTGCGCTTGGCCAGGGTGAGGGTGACCGCCGGAAAATCGGTGCCCGGCCGCAGTCCCGCCGTTTTCACCTTGGCGCCCGCCGCCTCGCCAAACAGCACGTAGCTGTCGGCCTCCGCCGGCCCGTCTTCCAGCTTCTCGCTGATGTCCTTCAGATAAACCGGCCGCCCTCCATGCACACCCACCACCACCTGCTGGATCTCGCTGACGTTGGTGAAGAAGCGCCCGGCCTCCACCTGGAATTCGCGGTTGTCGCGCGCGAAGCTGCCCGCGATGCTGCGCGCGTTTGCCCCTTGCAGCCGCTGCACCACCATGCCCGGCGTCAGCCCGTAGGCCGCCAGTTTCTGCGTGTCCAGCACCACCCGCACCTGCCGCGGCAGGCCCCCGATGGTCCGCGTTTCCGATACATCCGGCACCTGCTTCAGCGTGTTGTCCAGTTCGCCCGCGATGCGCCGCAGTCGATAGCCGTCGTAATTCGGCCCCCACAGGGTCAGCGCCATGATCGGCACGTCGTCAATGGAGCGAACCTTGATGATCGGCTGCGATACCCCCGGCGGGATCCGGTCCAGGTTCGAGTAGAGCTTGTTGTAGGTCTTGAACGATGGCGTCTTCTTCGTTGGTGCCCACGTAGAAGCGCACGATCACCAGGCTCATCCCGGGATGCGAAATTGAATACAGAAACTCAACCCCGGGCACTTCGCGCAGCAGCTTCTCCATCGGAATGCTGACCCGCTGCTTCACCTCCTGCGGCGATCGCCCCCGGCATGTTTACCATCACGTCGAGCATCGGCACTTTGATCTGCGGCTCTTCCTCGCGCGGCGTCTGCCAGATGGCGAAGCCGCCCAGCAGGAGCGCGGCCACGATCAGAAGCGGCGTCAGCTTGGAGAGGATGAAGACGTGGGCGATTTTGCCGGCTGCTCGCAGGTGATGGTTCATGGCCAATCCTCAGTCCACCAGCTTCTTCCCCGCCAGGTCGCGGTCCCCCGGCGAGGCGATCAACCGCTCGTGCCCGGAGAGCCCGGAAAGGATCTCCACCTGCTTGCCCGACGGCTTGCCCAGGGTGACATAGCGAAGCGCGATCAGCCCGTCGGGGCCGACCAGGTAAACTCCTTCCAACTGTCCGCGGTTCAGTACCGAGGTTCGCGGCACCACCACCGCCTCGCGCTGCCCGCGCGGAAAATGCGCCCGGCCGAAGAGTCCGGATCGCAGCCCCGCGTCTCGCGGTAGTTCCACCTTCACCACGAAGCTGCGGCTGGCGGGATCGGCCGCCGGAACAATCTGCACCACCTTGCCCTGCAATTCGCCGTCCAGCGCATCCAGCGCCACCGGCACGCCCTCGCCCAGCTTGATGAACTTCAGGTCTGATTCATCCACCGTCGCGTCCAGCCGGAAACTGTGCGTGTCCTCCACCGTCAGCAGCGGCGCTCCCGGCGAAGCCAGTGCGCCCGGGTCCACGTTCTTCGCCGTTACCACCCCGTCAAACGGGGCGCGAATCCGGGTGTAGCCCACCACCGTGCTCGCCTGCCGCTCGGCGGCCAGGGCCTGCGCCTGCCCTGCCTGCGCCGCGTCGCGATGCGCCTGCGCCGCCTGGAAGCGCGCTTCTACCTCGTCCATCTCGTGCGGGCTGACCGATTTCTTTTCGAACATCGACCGGTAGCGCTTTAGCGTCGCCTGCGCCAGCCTGAAGTCGGCTTCGGCCGCCGCGACATTCTGCTGCGAGGCGGTGGTCCCCGCCTTCGTCCGGTCCAGCGCGGCCGCCTGCTGCGCGTCATTCAACACCACCAGCACTTGCCCGCGGCGGACGTGCTCGCCTTCCACCGCCTGGACGCTGCGCACCGTCGCTACCACCTCGGCCGAAAGCTGGGCGGTTTGATGGGCGCGCACCGTGCCCACCGCCTCGATCGAATCCGGAATCGAAGCCCGCTGGCTCTCCACCACCTTTAAATCGCGCACCACCTCCGGCTGCGCGGCGACTTCCTTCTTCTGGCTGCAAGCGGTGGTTCCCAGCAGCGCGGCGGCCAAAGCAATGACAGTTCCAAGACGAACCATGCGGCTGGCTCCGTTGAGAATCGCTCCGCAGCCCCGCAGGGGCGAACGCTGGTAGCCCAGGGCGCCAGCCCTGGGAAAAACCCCGGAACCAAACAGCAGAGTCCCGGAGGGACGACGCGACAGCAGCCGAACAAGACCAATGCGGTTCATGGTTTCACCACGGGGGAGTTGGCGTCGAGCGTGCCCGTCGCCAGCTCCAGGTTCGCGTAGTTGGTGTTCAGGCGATAGACAGCCTGCCAGTAGTCGGTTTCCGCGCGCCGCGAAGCCTCCTCGGTGCGCAACAGGTCGGTGATCGTGATCAACCCGCCGTCGTAGCGGTTCTGGGTGATCCGCAGGCTCTCCTTCGACTCCTCCACCGCGGCCCGCGCCACGTCCACCTGCTGGCGCGCCGAATCGAAGTCGTAATACGCCTTGCGCACCTGCACCCGGACCGCGCTCACCATCGACTCGCGCATCGCCGACGCCTCCTCGGCCAGCGCGCGCTCGTTGCGCAGCCGGGCGATCTTCGCGCCCCCGGAAAACAGATCCAGTTGCAACTCCACCCCGGCGGTCCAGTTGTTGCCGCCGCCGCCCGCCAGCCGCGGGGTGTCGGTTTCCCAATCGGCAAAGGCGTTCAGCCGCGGGCCAAAGTCGGCCTTGGCCATGGTTTCGGATTTACGTTGAATGTCGCGCCGCAGCGTGGCCGCCTGCAGGTCCGGCCTGTGTTCCAGCGCCAGCTTTTCCAGGTTGGTCGCCGATTTCGTCGGGAAAACACGCTCCCCCAGAACCTCCGCCGCCTGGTAGCCGGTATCCAGCGGCACGCCCAGTTCGCGGTTCAACTCGGCGCGCGCGATCTTCACCGCGTTTTCAGCGGCAATCAGCTCCTGCCGGCGCGCCGCCAGATCCACCTTCGCGCTCAACACATCCGATTCCACCACCATTCCCGCCTGGTAGCGGGAGTTGCTGCGCTCGAAAACCGCCTGCAACGTCTTCACCGCTCCCTGCGCCACCTCCAGGTTCTTGTCCGCCAGAAGCAGTCCCATGTAGGCGTCGATCACACCATAGACCAACTGCTGGTCGGTGCGCTCCAGCCGCTTCTGCGCCAGGCTGGAAACCTGCTTCGCCTGCGACACCCGCAGCCAGCTCGCGCCCGAATCGAAGAGCTGCCATCCTCCCGAGAACCGCGTGCTGAAGTTCCCAAGCGGTGTCGGAGTATTCAAAACGTTTAATGCGAAGTCCGCCGCGCTGAACCGCTGCTGCTGCAGTTTCGAGCCAAAAACGAAGACCGGATCATTGCTGCGCGTGTAGCCCTCATGAAAGGTTATCTTCGGCAACAGGGCGGCGCGGGCCTGCTGGATCCCGGTAGCCGCCGCCTGCCGGTGGAACATCGCCGCTTTGCGCTCCGGGTTCTTCTCCAGCGCGGTGGCCACCGCCTGCTGCAGCGTCAGTTGCGTCTGCGCCGCCAGCGCCGCCGGCAGTGCGGCCAGCGACAATAAGACCCCCGCGAGTTTCAATCTGACCATGGCTGCTCCCCAGGTGCGTGCCCTAACAAATGCTACGCACGGCCAAAGTGTTACGCCCGTTTTCCTCGATTAGTCAGTGACCCGCGCCCTTCCAGCGCCTGCGCTGGCCCTAAGCGGCTCAGGCCCAAATCGGTCCAATCCATGCGGGGGATAATCCCAGTGGTAAGCATCCGTAGAATGCTTTCTTAGCCGGAGGCCCGTAGGGCCGAACGCTGGTAGCCCAGGGCGCCAGCCCCGGGAATGCCGAAACGAAAAGACCTGAGTCCCGGAGGGACGAACGCTGGCCGGAGTTGTTGACCGGGGTCCCCGGCACGCGCGATTCTTGCGCGTGACGGGGTGGCTGAATTACGTTTCCGCACCAATACCCGTGCAACAGGCTGCTGGAAGCCGATTTCGCGCAGTCTTCGCCAGCCGCGTAGCGGCGGTTGATGGTAGCCCGGCGCTTCAGAGCCTGTTACGAAACAGATCCGCAGATGGTTCTCCAATGCCTGGCTTGGGGCGGATGGGCGGAAGTGGAATGGGGCGCGACGGAGAACGACGATGCTCAGCGAGCCAGTGCGCTAGCCATCTGATGGCCTCCCAGAAGGTTGATCAAGCGCTTCAAGTTATAAGCGAGGGTGGCGATGTTGATTTCGGTCTGGGCACCGGCCACTCCGCGTAGCAGGAATCGCGCGTTGCCGAACATACGCTTGAGCGCGGCGAAGGGATGTTCCACGATCGACCGTCGCAGCCGCATCATCGCCGGCGTGGTCCGCCGCTGGATTCGGGTCAGGGCATCGTCATACAGAAATCGATACACCATCCGTTGTGGCGCTGCCGTGCATTGTGGTTTCAGCGCGCAGGCGCCGCACACGGCAGCGTTGCCGCGATAGCCGATGCGTTTGCGGTCGGGCTGAAACTGATGCCGAGCCAGACTCTGGCCCGCCGGACAGCTCATCGTGTCGGTGTTTTCGTCATAGACAAACGCGCTCCGATCCAAGCGCGCGCCGTCGCCCTGATTGTTCGCGGTGCGTTGCACCGGCAGGTGGGGCACGATCCCTTGCTTCTCGCAACATGCCGCCTGTTCCCCGTTGGAATATCCCGCATCGGCAACCACGTTCAGCGTCTCCGGATTGTCCAGCGCTTGTTGGGCGGCCTGCGCCATGGGCAGCAGACTGCGCGCATCGTTGGCTTCGGTCGTCACCTGTTGCGTTACGATCAGCGCGTGCTCGGCATCGACCGCTGTCTGCACGTTGTACGCAGGTCGCTTTCCGTCGTTGGTGCGCATGAAACGGGCCTCCGGCTCCGGATGCGACTTCAACTTCTCCAGCGCCGCCTGCACCGCAGTCGGATCAATGACGATCTCGTCCTGCTCATCAGCCTGTTCCAACTGGTCCAGATAACGCTTCACCGCCTCCCGCTCGCGCACGCTGCGCGCGCTAGTCACGGCGCGGAACTTCGAACCATCAATCGCCACCCACTCGCCCCGTACCAGGCCCACCGAGCGCGCAAACCGCACCAACTCGGCTCCCGCCCCGCTCACCGCTTCCCGGTGAAGCCGCCGAAACTCGGCAATCGACTTGTAATCCGGAACCAGCCGCCCCAACAGCCACATCACTTCGATGTTGCGTTGGCACTCCGCTTCCAACCGGCGCGAGGAACGCACCTGCTGCAAGTATCCGTACAAATAAAGCTTCAGCAGATCGCGCGGATCATAGCCAGGCCGACCGGTTTCGGCCGGTTCGGCACGCACAAAACCCAGCTCCGCCATATCCAGCCCGCCGACAAACGCTTCGATCACCCGGCAGACGTGATCGGCCGGAATCAGATCGTCCAGCGTGGAAGGAAACAGCGCATGCTGTCCCCGCGCTTCGCCTTCGATATAGGCCATGCAAAATGCCCCCGCACTCGCATCGTTGCATAACATCCTGTGGACAGCCTAGTGAGAGTTTCGTAACAGGCTCTTCAGCGCCGGGAACGCAGCGCCCACGGGGCCAGTGAGCCAGTGCCGTATCGTCGCCCGTGCGCCGCATCCATGGCCGCCATGCCAGCCCGGTCTTCTCGGCACCGTAACAAGTGATAAGCCGATTCGGAAGTATGGACTTTACGCAAGTGATTGAAAAGTCATAGTCGGGGATAAAATGGGGTGTTCGGCCAAAACGAAAAGCCCGGCGCGAAGGCCGGGGCATTTTCGATGAGCGACTAGACACCCTCATCGTAGCCCTCATCGCGCCTTGACTGCAAGGTGCGAATGCCAAAAAAGAGGAAGCCTAAGAAACCTGCCGCTCGCGCAATTCCCCCGCTTTCTCTTGAGGTATTGGAAGAAGTCGAGACAATCGAAGAATACGCAAAGCGACAATTGGAACGGTGCAGTGCTCCGCTTGGTGCCTTGAATGTCGAAAAAGCAAAGCGGATTGCGAGGACCTGTGCTGTGTCTGTTTTAGATGCCACACTCATTTACTACGAGTCTCTAGCGACCTTCGATGAGAGGTGGGTTCGGGAGTTGCGGGAGAACGTTATTAATGCTGTGGTTGGAATGATTCCCGCCGGATATAGTGATGAACTCTACGACGAGTTTTACGAAGTCTTGGCGCATACAACCTATGACCATCTGAACCCGCCAAAATCGAAGAAGAAACCGCAGCCCGTCAGTCAGCCAAAGCCTCAATTAGAAAGCATTGCAGACCAAATTAATCGACTACGAAATGAGTGTCATTTAACAACTGAAGAACTTGCTGAACAGATCGGTGTTGACGCACGCACGGCGCGCCGCCACCTCGGCAACAAATCCAATCCCTATCCAAGGCACATCACAGCCTATGAGCGCGTATTCTCCAAATTGTTGAATAGGCAGGTAGTTATAAGACAGTTGTCCTGAGATGTCCAAAGTTGTCCGAAGATGTCCGAGGATACCACGCAAATGTCCGCATAGATGACCTAGAGATGCCAGTCGCCTCTCTCGCATACTCTCGGCATGATTCGCGGCCCACCAAAAAACAAAGGCGTTTTACGGAGCGTGTCGCGCTTCGTAAAACGCCTTCCTGCCTGCGATGGGGCTGCTCGGTGCGCCTGACGGACTTTGGACCCGATCCGGTGGGGGTTCGATTCCCCCTAGCTCCACCAATCCCGCTGCTTAGTTATTTTAACATGCGTTCATAACTTTTTACCTGACGCAAGCTTGACCGCTTTCGCTAGATTGAAATCAACGCTACCAAGCAACTCCAAACCGTGAATCCACCTGCCATCACGATTCACGTCCACAATGGCTTCACCGTCCCTCTCGAACGCAGTTGCCGCGTCACGCAAGTACACCGTAAGTTGCCTGTCAGCTTCGACTTTGAAACGAACTGGAATCACGGGAAGGAGTATGCTCCGACTGTAGTTGGCGACAACAGGACATATCGTAACTTACGTTTCTGCACCAGTACCCGTGCAACAGGTTGCTGGAAGCCGATTTCGCGCCACTCGCCCCCAGTCGCGCAGCGGCGGTTGATGGTAGCCCGGCGCTTCAGCGCCGGGGACGCAGCGCCCACGGGACCAGCGAGCCAGTGCCGAATCGTCGCCCGTGCACCGCATTCCTGGCCGCCATGCCAGCCCACTCCCTCTGCACTCCGCGCCCTAACAAGTGATAAGCGGATTTATCAACAGTTACGGCCACCGGTCAACGGTGATGCGTAGTTGCTGGAGGCGGTGCAGCAGATTATTCAGGTTCGCGATAATGCGGTCATCACCGCCCGGAGTTCGTGGACCAGACTCTGAAACCGCTACCACAAGCCCATAAGGCCAGGCCGAATCAGGCAATCGCTCCAAAGCCTCCACGACCCCATCAACCGACAACACTCGGACATGACGCGGATTCCCGCTGCGGAATGCCACACCATTTGCACGCACTCCCAAATACGGGTTCCGCCATTCTCTTCCGTCGAGAATGTCTTCGTATTTTGTCGGATCGGCTGGCGGCAAACGTGCGAACAGCGGTGGACGAACACGCGGCTGGATAACTGCAGGTATGGAAGGGCGCGTAGCGATCGTGGCGCAACCTACGAGGAGAACGCTACTGACCATTGCTCCTGCTGCGAGCCTCATGCAATGGTTAGAAACCGCGTGCCTATGTTTTGTTTCCGAGTTATTGTCGCGAACAGCGCTTCTGGGATGGTCGCCGCCGAGTAGCATCATCGCTCGGCAGCTTACAACGGGAGGATCATCGCATGGAATCGCTTCCATCGGCATCGATCTGGGCAAGAACACGTTCCACGTGGTCGCCCTCAACCGCCAGGGCAAAATCAGTCGGCAAGCGAGAGTTACGGGAAGCCGATTTCGCGCCAATCACCCGCCGCGACCTTGCAAGGCGCGGCTTCACCTGCGACACGCCGGCCCGCGCAGCGGGGCGTCACAATGTGTAGCCCCGGGCGTTCCCCAAGGAACGCGCAGACTCTAGCCCCTCGTCGTACCGAGTTCAGCCAGTTGGTTGCGTAGTGAACCAGTCTTCAAAAAGTTGATAAACGCAAACTGCCCAATCATCAGGCGCACGACTGAAACGAACAGCCGTCCGCGTGGATGGTCGATGCGCACAACACGGCCTAGTCCGTGGAGGCGGAGCATATCGACTGTGATGATTTCGTGGGCGGGCAGCAGAAAGATCTCTGAGTCACTGACAATGTGCAGCCCTTGCCCATCCACCCACGCACGGCCCTTTTTTACTTTCGTTGTAAGCGTCAGGTCTTCCGTGCGGTCACCATGATAGAAGAATACCTTGTAGTAATTCGGCATGAGTGGATCCCCGCCGGGCATTTTCGCGTTTCACGTCAGCACTTTACGCTGAATGACAGGCAAGTTCGACGATTAATGAGCGTGAACAGGCCTTACCCTACCTTACGCATGCCAGTCGTGGCCACAGAATCGGCACTCCCTGCCATCTCTTGGAATCTCTGTCAGCTCGCGAAAGGCGGAGCCATCCCGCGTCGCCACAGCGCGGACAGGCTATGAAAATGGTGTCACTGAACGTGCAAAGGCATCCGCCGTGGTCGAGAAAGCGCTCGGGCTTAGCCCCAGTCTCCGCTCGGTGGCTTCTAGCTGCTGTCGTCACGGCTCTGGTTCCAACCGTCAATGAGCGTGAACAGGGCTTCACGTAAGTTACGAATCTTGCACCCCTTCTGGGGCAGCCCGCAAGCGAAAGTTACGGTATGCGGATCTATCACTCGTTATCTGCGTCTTCGCTTTCATTTCGATCGGCTATAGCTCGGCGGATTTCTGCCTCGATCAGGGCAGCGGCGTAAGGGGAGAATTCGCCAACTGGATTCTTCGCGAACATCTGAACAGCTTTCATCAATCCGATGTTGCCTTCCTGCAATAGCTCCAGTCTTGGAATTCCAGCAGAAGAGTATTGATTCGCGATGTCAACGACCATTGCCAGCCTGTTCTCGATCAACCGCCTCTTCGCAGCTTCATCCCGATCATCGCCCCGTATTCGCTGAAACAGCGCGGTCTCCTCTTCGTCGGTTAGGGGCGGTACTTTAGCCACTTCGTTCAGATAAAGCTCGACTGGATCATTGGTTTCAGAGGTCATGAGTCCACGCGCCCTCAATGATTGTCATGAACAGCCCATATCGTAACTTACGTTTCTGCACCCAGTGCAACAGGTTGCGGGAAGCCGATTTCGCGCAGTCTTCGCCAGCCGCGCAGCGGCGGTTGATGGTAGCCCGGCGCTTCAGAGCCTGTTACGAAACAGATCCGCAGATGGTTCTCCAATGCCTGGCTTGGGGCGGATGGGCGGAAGTGGAATGGGGCGCGACGGAGAACGACGATGCTCAGCGAGCCAGTGCGCTAGCCATCTGATGGCCTCCCAGAAGGTTGATCAAGCGCTTCAAGTTATAAGCGAGGGTGGCGATGTTGATTTCGGTCTGGGCACCGGCCACTCCGCGTAGCAGGAATCGCGCGTTGCCGAACATACGCTTGAGCGCGGCGAAGGGATGTTCCACGATCGACCGTCGCAGCCGCATCATCGCCGGCGTGGTCCGCCGCTGGATTCGGGTCAGGGCATCGTCATACAGAAATCGATACACCATCCGTTGTGGCGCTGCCGTGCATTGTGGTTTCAGCGCGCAGGCGCCGCACACGGCAGCGTTGCCGCGATAGCCGATGCGTTTGCGGTCGGGCTGAAACTGATGCCGAGCCAGACTCTGGCCCGCCGGACAGCTCATCGTGTCGGTGTTTTCGTCATAGACAAACGCGCTCCGATCCAAGCGCGCGCCGTCGCCCTGATTGTTCGCGGTGCGTTGCACCGGCAGGTGGGGCACGATCCCTTGCTTCTCGCAACATGCCGCCTGTTCCCCGTTGGAATATCCCGCATCGGCAACCACGTTCAGCGTCTCCGGATTGTCCAGCGCTTGTTGGGCGGCCTGCGCCATGGGCAGCAGACTGCGCGCATCGTTGGCTTCGGTCGTCACCTGTTGCGTTACGATCAGCGCGTGCTCGGCATCGACCGCTGTCTGCACGTTGTACGCAGGTCGCTTTCCGTCGTTGGTGCGCATGAAACGGGCCTCCGGCTCCGGATGCGACTTCAACTTCTCCAGCGCCGCCTGCACCGCAGTCGGATCAATGACGATCTCGTCCTGCTCATCAGCCTGTTCCAACTGGTCCAGATAACGCTTCACCGCCTCCCGCTCGCGCACGCTGCGCGCGCTAGTCACGGCGCGGAACTTCGAACCATCAATCGCCACCCACTCGCCCCGTACCAGGCCCACCGAGCGCGCAAACCGCACCAACTCGGCTCCCGCCCCGCTCACCGCTTCCCGGTGAAGCCGCCGAAACTCGGCAATCGACTTGTAATCCGGAACCAGCCGCCCCAACAGCCACATCACTTCGATGTTGCGTTGGCACTCCGCTTCCAACCGGCGCGAGGAACGCACCTGCTGCAAGTATCCGTACAAATAAAGCTTCAGCAGATCGCGCGGATCATAGCCAGGCCGACCGGTTTCGGCCGGTTCGGCACGCACAAAACCCAGCTCCGCCATATCCAGCCCGCCGACAAACGCTTCGATCACCCGGCAGACGTGATCGGCCGGAATCAGATCGTCCAGCGTGGAAGGAAACAGCGCATGCTGTCCCCGCGCTTCGCCTTCGATATAGGCCATGCAAAATGCCCCCGCACTCGCATCGTTGCATAACATCCTGTGGACAGCCTAGTGAGAGTTTCGTAACAGGCTCTTCAGCGCCGGGAACGCAGCGCCCACGGGACCAGCGAGCCAGTGCCGAATCGTCGCCCGTGCGCCGCATCCATGGCCGCCATGCCAGCCCACTCCCTCTGCACTCCGCGCCCTAACAAGTGATAAGGCGCCTTATCGTCGGCTGAAGCTTCGACTACCACTTCGTCGCCCATGTGGGGGCAATGGGTACGGGTTCCGAAGCGTTGAAATCGGCCAGTTCGCATGCTTTATCTATTGCCCCAGAAGCGGCTACGAGTGCACCAGGTTGCTTGAAGCCGATTTCGCGCCACTCACTCGCCGCGACCTTGCTCCGGCGGCGTTCCTCCATCATCGCCAGCGGGAATGCGACTCAACTCAACACGAACCACAAATCCTGCATCCGCTCCGTACCGAGCGCAATTCCTAATTTGCAATCATGCCGATTCAGCCCGGAAAACTCCCGCCTCTCCCGTCTCTCTTCTTGTCCTCCGTCAACCACTTGGCATTTCCCTGCCCCGCCGCGCACGCCCTTGCACTTCCGCCCTTCTTCTCTTCGCTAAGTCTTGTTCTTTCTCCTCTGACAATGGCAAGCCAACTGCTCTCACCTTAATGATGCTTCGCTCCACTCTTTGCTGAAGATCAATTCCGCGGCCTCGTCGCCCGCGCTCCCTCATGAACCCACAGTCCGCACCTTCGGCCACTGCGCGCCAACGACCCACGACCAACGACCGTCGACCGTCGACCGCCAGCCGTCGACCGTATTCCACCGCCACTGCACGCCAACGACCCACGACCAACGACCGTCGACTGTCGACCGCCAGCCGTCGACCGTATTCCACGGCCACTGCGCGCCAACGACCAACGACCGTCGACCGTCGACCGCCAGCCGTCGACCGTATTCCACGGAATTCCGTGCGCAACTCGTTGATTCTACTGCCCTGAAAGGAGGGCCTACCCCTTGCCCGTTAACCGCCTGGTAAATGCCAGCCAGTCCCCACGCTGCCAGCACCTCAAGGTCAACGGCGTCCGCTGCGGCTCCCCCGCACGCCATGGACGTCCCTACTGCTGCTTCCACGACTCCGCCCTGCGCCGCAACCAGGAGTTCGTGCTCCCCCTCGTCGAAGACGCCGCCAGCCTCCAGCTCGCGCTCAATCGGATCATGCAGGCGCTGGTGGACAAGCTCATCTACCAGAAGACCGCCAACACCCTCCTCTATGGCCTGCAGATCGCCTTCGCCAACCTCAAACAGCTCAAGAGCGAGCAGCGCCTCGACGAATTGGAACGCCTGCTCCGCGCCAAGGCTGAGAAAGAGAAAGAAGAAGAAGAAAAAGAGGAAGAAGAAGCGCAGCCGGCTAGCTTGAACCCCCGCGCAACCATCAATTCAAACGAATGTCATCCCGAGCGCAGCGAGGGATCTGGGTTTTGCTCTCCGGCAACCGACGGCCGGAACCCAACCGCTGATCACCCGATCACCCCATCACCAGATCGCCCCATGGCCCCGGCGACCATCGACCGGATCGACGCCTGCGCCGACCCAACCTACACATCAAACTCCCCAGAGCCGCGAGGGATCTCGGTTTTGCCCTCCGGCGGCCGACGGTCAGGTGCTGACCGCCAATCACCCGATCGCCCGATCACCCCATCACACGATCGCCCTTGGCGGCAAACGCCTGCGCCACCAACCGCTGCAGTTCGCCGGCAATCTTGGCCTTCATCGGTTCGGTGCAATGGGTCCGGCAGCGGCGGACGGTCTCTTCCAGGCTGTCAAGATAGGCTTTGCAGGGTGCGCAGCCTCCCAGGTGGGCTTCCAGCCGGTCGCACGTTGCCGGATCGATCTCCTGATCCAGGTAGTCGGAGAGCGCGGCAAAAAGTTTCTTGCATGACTGCGGCCGAAGCGAATTCCTGGCGCCGCGCCGCCGCCCGCGCGGCCGCCCCGCCAGCTCGTTCCGCAGGAAGGCCCGCGCCCGGTGCAGGCGCACACGCACCGTGCCCTCGCGCAGCCCGGTGATCTGCGCCACTTCCTGGGTGGAGAGTTCCTCCATGTCGTGCAGCACCAGCACCTGGCGGTAATCCGGCGGGATCTTCAGGATGGCGTGCCGTAACTCGGCCGCGCTCTCCTTGCGCAGCAGTTGCTGGTCCGGCCGGCCGTCGCCGGAGGCCGCCAGCGACTCCAGCTCATGGCGGTCGGGCAGCACGTCGTCCAGCGAGATATGTTCCCGGGGCGCGAACTTGCTCCGCCGGCGGCTCATCAGGCAGCGGCTGCGCGCCACCTTGTAGAGCCATACGGCCAGGGCCTTGGAACTTTCGAACTTGGCAAGCTGCGGTGCCGTCCGGAACAGGGTTTCCTGGGCCGTGTCCTCGGCGTCTTCCCGGTGCCCGCAAACCTTCATGCTGAAGGAAAAGACGGTCTGCTGGAGCATGGCAAGCGCCCGCTCCAGCCCTCCCGGGCTCCCGCTTTTCAGTTCGGCAACCGCTGTCTCCAGTTCGGGGCGCATGGGATCATATTCAGCCTACCACGTAGCAAGGCCGCGGCGCATGGTTCAGCCGGTTCCACCCATGGCCCGCTTAGCGCACGGCCGCGATCGACTTTACGCTCAGCTTGGTCCCGTTCAGCTCGCCCGTCACCCTCACCCGCTTGGCGGAGAGCGCTTCCATCTGCTGGCTGTCGCCGGCCAGGGTGTACACCTTGTCGCCCACCACCAGCGCATACGACGTGCCCTTCACTTTCAGGCACTCGCGAATGCAATCCGCGTCGGTCTTGCCCGGAATCATGTGGGCCTTGCCGCACATGGTGTCGCTGATGGTTCCGGTGAACGTCCGCGGCGCGGCCGTGGCGACGGCCGGCGCCAGGGACAACAGCCCGAGCATAAGGATGGTTGCTATTCTGCGTACCATTGGAGTTTCTCCTTAAATCGAAAAAATTTCCGTCCGGACAGCGGTATCGAATGTGCAACCGCGGGGACAAGACGAGCCGGGATCAGACCAGGAAGGTGCAGAGACGCGCATTCATGCCCACGGTAACGCTGATGCTACCCGCCGGGTCGACCATCGGGAAGTGACCTGTGTCACTTACGGACGTGACTGCCGAACCTGCCCGTTTTCCCCGGCGGCGCTGGTTGATGACGCCAAGCGATGATATTCTCGTCTTCCGCCGGAAACCAATGCCGTTCGTAACCTGTCCGCCGAAATAAAGAAGTAGTCCGCGAGGCTAGCGGGCGCGAGCGGCCGCGGGACTGGGGGGCGTCACGGAAGTCGCCGCCATTTTTTTGCCTGCCCCCCGCGTTCGGCGAATGCTCAGTGAAATGGGAGGTGCAGGGATGCGGACCGCTCCTCTGGCGCTGCTGGTTTTCTGGTTTGCAGCGGCCACTGCCGTTCTTGCCCAGAGCCCTTCGGACGAGGTGGCAACCGCCACGTGCGCGTTTGCCGATGGGAAACAAATCAGCGTTCGTTACCGGCAGCCTGACGCCAAGCAAACGGAGGTATTCGGAAAGCTCGTGCCGTTCGGAAAAATCTGGAAACCCGGCGGGCACCCCATCCTGCTGTTCACCGAGACCAGCCTGACCCTGGACGGAACCACCATTCCGGCGGGCGCCTATGAGTTGTACCCCACGCCTGGACCGGACGAGTGGAAGCTGGACATCAAACGTCCGCTCAGCAAAGCGGGCGGCGCCGAAGCGCACCAGGAGATCGCCGGCGTTTCGCTGGCCAAGGGCAGGCTGCCGGAACCGCTCTCCCGTTTCACCATCTACTTCGGCCGAATGGGCGACCGGCAGTGCAGCATGAGGATGTATTGGGGACATACGGGCGTGTGGGCGGAATTCAAGGAAAAATAGCCGCTTCCGGCAAAACGGCGCGCGGCCGGCCGCGCAAGGCAGTCGCGGGCGAGCCGCCGGCGGCGTTCAACGCTGCACGTTCTGCAGGGTCTTGGTAAGCAGAGTCTGGAGCTGCGGCAGGATGCCGGCATCGCCCTGCGCCAACTTGCCGAGCGCTTCATCCCTGGACGCCAGAAGGTCTTGAAGCTGCGCGCGCAGCCCAGCGTCGGAGGTCTGCTCCGCCGCCTGGCGCGCTTGTTCAAAGAAACGAGTGGCATATTCGCCGGCCAGTCCGTAGTTTTTTCGCGTGGCCTCCAGGTACATCAAGGCCGCGGTGTCGCGAAGCTGCGCGAGCCGGTTCCCCAACTGGCAAGCGGAGAGTTGCTGCTTCGCGCTCTCCAGTGCCGAACCCGCGCGTTGCGCTTTCGTATACTGCGGGACAAAGCCGACGAGAAAGCCGACCAGCAACAACACCAGCCAGAGAATCAATTTGTTCTTCATGCCGCCTGCTCCTTCGGCAGTGCCCTGCCCGCCGGTGCGGGTAACATCTTACATGCACCGCAAGGACGGCCGCCTGTCTTTGGCGGCCCGCCGAAGAATGAGGCGCGGACCGCTCAGGCAGCCGTCGGCTGGCCCAATCCGCAAGAGACCTCTTCCACCTTCAAACGCCGCTCGCCTCCGGGAACCTGGGTCTTGACGATGTCCCCCGGGCGATAGCCGAGCAGGGCGGCGCCCAGGGGCGCGAGAACCGAGATCCTGTTCTCCGAGTAGTTGGCCTCGCGGGGAAAAACCAGGGTGAACACCTTCTGATCCTTGGTATCCAGATCGGTGATGCAGACGGTGGAGTAGACGGTGACCACGTCGCCGGGAATCTTTTCCGGCGCGATGGCCTCCGCGGCGTCCAACGCTTCTTGAAGCTCATTCAAGTGCGCGGGCTCCGGACGCATGAAACGCCTGGCCGATTCCAGCAGGTGTTCCAAGCGGGTCTTCGCATTCTGAGTCAGCAGAATCATTCTTCCCTTGCGCTTCTTCAAAGCAACCTCCTCGTACGGCGGGGCTGTCCAAAGCCGCTGCAGCCCGCGCCTTCGATAACCAAACAGGCGTAGCCAGGATTTCCTGAAAGAAATCCGCCGATGGGGCGCGGTTCGGACCAGCGCCCTAGCAGAGGCGGGCGCAGTCGAGCTCGATGATGGGAACGGGAGGCGAGCAATCCTGGAAATGGGCGAGATGCAGACGGTAGCTGGGGGCGGTGGCGGCGACCACGGCCGCCGAAGCAGCGAAGGACAAGAGCAGGACCGAGGCCATGCGCGCCGCCCGCAACGCCGTCGGCTCCAATTGAACCAGCGGCGAAAAGAAGACACACAGCAGGCCGAGGACCACCAGGCAGGTGAATGCGGCCTTGATGTACGGTTTCAGCAATTTCAACCCAAGTCCACCCATGTTGCGGGCTCCGGTCAGTCTCCGACGGCAGCCGCCAGGGCCGGTTGCGGGAATGACACAACCGTTTCCGCCGGGGGCCGCGGGGCAAAGCGGAACGGAGCCGCCTGGGAGCAGAATGACTCGCACCAGTGGAAGACATCGTGACGCTGAATCCAGCGCCGCATTCTCTGCATGCGCACCCGTTGTTCCCTGCCGCTCATGCGAAACGCGCGGTACAAGGCCGAGGCCACGCCCTCGGCGTCGTAGGGATTCACGAGCAGGGCTCCGCACTTCAGTTCTTTTGCCGCGCCCGCGAACTCGCTCAGTACGAGCACGCCGCCGTCGTCCACGCGCGAGGCGCAGAATTCCTTGGCAACCAGGTTCATGCCGTCCTTCAGCGGAGTGACCAGGGCAATGTCAGCCGCGCGGTAGAACGCCACCAGCTCCGAGCGGGACATGCAGCGGTACATGTAGACCACGGGCGACCAAGCCGGAGTGCCGTACTCGCCGTTGATGTCGCTCACCAGCCGCTCGATGGCCAGCTTCAACTCATGGTAGCTGGGGATCTCCTCGCGGCTGGGCACCACCACCTGAACCAGCGTCACCCGCCCCTGCAGCTCGGGGTAATCTTCCAGGAACTTGCGAAACGCGATGAGCCGCTCAGGAATGCCCTTGGTGTAATCCAGCCGGTCCACGCCGAGGATGATCTGCTCGCCCTTGATGTTGCGCTGGATTTCCGCCACCCGCGCGGACACCGCGGGATCGAAGGCCTGCTGCGCGAATTCATCGAAATCGACGCTGATGGGGAAGGCGCCGACCATGGTGCACATGCCTTCGGCGCGCACCAGGAAGCGGTCGCGCACGCGCTTCACCCGCACACCCCGCAGGCAGCGCCGCAAACAGGCGATGAAGTTGCGGCGGTCGCGCTCGGTTTGGAAGCCGACGGTGTTGTAGTGCAGCAGGCCGCGGAGCGTCTCCATGCGCCAGGGCAGCTTCTCGAAGATGTCGGGCGGAGGAAAGGGGATGTGGTGGAAATAGGCCAGGCGGAGGGGCACGTCGCGCGCGCGCAGGGCTTCGGCCAGCAACATCAGATGGTAATCGTGGACCCAGACGAAGTCGTCGCGGTTGGCCGTCTGCTGCACGGCGTCCGCGTACTTCTCGGTCACATCGCGGTAGACCTCCCAATAGGTGGGATCGAAGTTGCACCGCGATTGAAGATCGTGGAACAGAGGCCAGATGATTTCGTTGGAACAGCCATGATAGAAGCAGGCCTTTTCCGCCGCCGTCAGGAACACCGGGACGAGGGAATACGCCTGGGTGGCATCTTCCCGCAGCAGGTTGCGAATCTCGGGTGCGTAGGTGCTGCCGGTCCAGCCGATCCAGAAAGCCTCGGTGTCGCGCAGCACCGGCCGCATGGCGCTCACCAGACCGCCGCAACTGGCCTGCAAGCAGGCTCCGTTCCGGGTTTGCTCCACGGTCACCGGCAACCGGTTCGACACCACGATGAGGCGCCTTGGACCACTCACATGTCACCTCCACAGGCCTGCACCCAGTTGGACAGGAATTGCACCAGTTCCTCGGGCGGCCGGATCCACGTCTGGGCAGCGGTGAAGCGGTACGTAGGCCGCACCAGGACCGTGAGACCGTTGCCGTTCAAGGCACGAAATGCGTCTTCGTCGGTGATGTCGTCCCCCAGGTAGGCGATCGGCACATCGTCGCCGTGCTGGGAAAGGATGCTGCGCACCACGTCGCCCTTGCCGCGCATCCGGGTGCGAAGCTCCACTCCGCC
The DNA here is from genome assembly GCA_963740615.1 of Terriglobia bacterium. Lineage (GTDB taxonomy): Bacteria > Acidobacteriota > Terriglobia > Terriglobales > Acidobacteriaceae > JAIQGF01. Next base: position 329,288 of record CAVUEZ010000008.1, on the reverse strand, counting down.
ATCGAACTCCGCCAACATCAGGTTGGCGCGCTGCACTACCGGGAGAAGCACGCGGTAAGCCGCCGCTCTCACCTCTTCGGCCTCGGAGGGCTTCAGGCCTCTCCAATGAACCGCCAGCGCTCCCGGCTTGGCCTCAGAGACGCGATGGAGACCTTCCTGGTCAAGACAGGTATTCGCCTGTGCCAGGGCATGCTGCATATCGGCGCTGACCTGGGCCACCACATAGCGCCCGTCCGGATGAAGTTGCTCCATGCCGTGGACGCCCCAGATTTCGGGATGGGGATGGAGGCCGAGCAGCGGCGGAATATCCCGGGCCGCACGGCCGCTGATCAGCACCACCCGGGTGCGGCAGGTGCTCATGATGCAATCGAGGTACTCCGGAACCGTGGGGTAGGGCAATGCGCGATTGCCATAGGCGGTGAAGGGGGCAATGGTTCCGTCATAATCGAGGAGCAGCACACGGCTTCGAGCCCGGCAAAGTTGCTCGAAGAACAGGTCGGAGGGGTCGCGCACACCGACGACCGTTCTCGTCACGGGGCTGATGCTCATGAGGATCTCCTGATGGTTGTTGGCCACATGGCCGTGCGAGGGCGGCCATGTCTCCTGAGTGCCGCGCGGCGCGAAACGGAACGCTACGGCATCCTTCGGGTCCGCGCTGACCTGGAGATTCCCCTCAGGTGAACACGGCCGCACATCCGACGTTAGGAGGTCCCAGGTTCGAGGCCCCCTACGCTGACCAGTATGCGGGGACTATGGCTGAGGGGCCATACAGTGGGGAGGGTAGGAGTAGGAGAAAAATCGGGGTAGTGAGCTATCTCCTTGACATATCAGGAGATAATCTTCTTCCTCACGGCATAGAGGACGATCTCGGCAGAGCTGTGGAGGTTTAGTTTCTGCATCAGGTGGGTGCGGTGCGTCTCCACCGTGTAAGTGCTCAGATCTAAGGTGGTTGCGACCTCCTTGTTCGACCTGCCCTCGGCCAAAAGCTGCAGGATCTCTTTTTCGCGGTCGGTCAGCAGGTCATAGGAGTCCTGCAGCCCGCGCTGCTGCAGTTGGCGCATGTAGTCCTCCAGCAGGGTGTTGGCAATGCTGGGACTGAAAAAAACCTTGCCCTGGGCCACCGCCTGGACGGCGCGAAGCAGGTCCACGTCGGCCGTCTCCTTCAGCAGATAGCCTTTGACCCCGGCGGTCAGGGCGCGAGTGAGATAGCTTTCATCGGAGTGCATGCTCAAGACGATCACTTTGATCTGGGGATTCCTTTTCACTATCTGGGTGGCGGCATCGATGCCGTTCAGATTCGGCATGGCGATGTCCATGAGGACAACATCGGGCGCAAGCTCTTCCGACATGCGCACTGCTTCGCGCCCGTCGCTGGCTTCACCGATGACCTCGAATTCCTCCCGCTGCTGCAACTGCAGACGCAGGCCCTTTCTCACAATGCCGTGATCGTCGGCGATCAGGATGCGGACTTTGCCCATGCTGTCTCTCCGTGCTTGACGGGAATCTGAACACGCAGGGTGGCGCCCTTGCCCGGTTGCGAATTGATCTTCAGGGCGCCCTCCAATTCCTGCACCCGTTCCTCGATGCCCAGCAATCCCATGCCCGAGCGCACAGCCGGGTTGAACCCGATGCCGTCGTCCTGAATGGTGACTTCCACCGAGTGCTCGCCCCCGTTCACCGCCACCAGGACGTTCCTGGCGTTGGCGTGCTTGGCGCAATTGGTGAGCGCTTCCTGCACGACGCGATAGATGCAGGTGCGGTGGGCTTCCGGCAAGCCGTCCATGGTCCCCGCGACGGTGACGGTGGCGGGCACGCCGGTGTGACGCGAGAATTCACGCCCTTGAAACTCCAGGGCCGGGGCCAGGCCGAGATCATCGAGCATGGAGGGACGCAGGCCCATGGCCAGATCGCGAATGGCGCGCATGGCGCCGGTGTTGAGCCGCTTAGCCTCTTCCACGCGGTCACTGAAAGCGTCGTCGTCGGAGCCGCGCAGGGCTTGCAGGTTGGCCAGTTCAATGCCGAGCGCGGTCATCATCTGGCCTACTTCATCGTGCAATTCGCGGGAAAGCGACTTACGCTCCACTTCCTGCGCCTGCACCAGCCGGCGCGACAGGCGGCGCAGGTTGTTTTCGGCTTCTTCGATGCGGTGGGTCTGCTCATCGTGGCGGCGCTCGAGCAGCGTCACCCGATAGGTGGTGATGAGCGCGACGGCGGTGCCGAGAATCAGGGCAAAGCCCATCATCTTCAGCAGGAAGCTGTGCAGCACCTCCTGGCTTTGCCGGATGCGCTGCCGCTCGCGGTCAAGGTTCTCCTTGTTCAGCTTGGCCACCTCGCGCGCCAGATCCATGACGGCCTGGCGCCGGGGCAGCACCTTGTGCCGCAGGAACGACCAGCTCTTGGCCGCCTTGTCCTGGGCAGTCCATTCGAAAATCGGGTCCAGCGAGTCCCAGTAAGCCTGCACCTCGGTCTGCAGACGGGGCAAGCCGTGCCTTTCGCCTTCGCCCATGCGCAGCGCCAGCATGTCCATCCGCTCCTGGAGCGAGTTGCGAATCTCGAGCAACTGCTGGCGGTGCAAGGGAGCGCCGCGGGGCGAGGGGTCGAGCAGATAATCCCGCACCAGGATGTCGGCCAGGTACATGTCGGCGGCGATGTCGCGGCGAAATGCCTCCGCCTCCAGGTAGGTCTGCTGCGTGGTCTCCATTTCGGTGTAGATGGCCCGCGCCCGGCGAATGGCGCCGAAGCCGAGAACCGCGATCAGCACGATCAGGGTTCCGAAGCCGGCCGCGAGGATGTAGGCGGAGCGCGACTTCATGTCGAGTAGGAAGTGCATGTCTCTATTGTCTACGAATCCGCCGTGTTTGCACTCCTTATGTCGCTTTGCGAACTATTCGCGACGTGCCGGCGCGCAGCACCAGATATCCCGCGATTCCGGCCAGCAGCGAGGCCAGCAGAATCCCCACTTTCGCCTGCGAAACCAGCGCAGGGCCGGCAAATGCCAGATCGCTGATGAACAGGGAAACCGTGAAACCGATTCCGCCCAGAATGCCGACGCCGACCATCTGCGCCCAACGCACATCACCGGCCAGGCGCGCCAAGCCGAAACGAACCGCCAGCAGGGCGAAGGACACGATACCGATCAACTTGCCGGCGATCAGACCGGCCGCGATCCCCCTGGCCGCCGGACTGGCAAATGCCTGGCGGATCGCTTCGGCGCTCAGCACAACGCCTGCGTTGGCCAGGGCGAAGACGGGCAGCACCAGGTAACTCGACCAGGGATGGATCAGGCGTATAAGCCGGTCGGCGGGGGCTTCGGTGGCGGCAGTCAGCTCTTCCATTTGCCCGAGCAGGCTTTCGGTCCTGTCCGAGTCCGCGCTGGCTATCGCTTGCTTCACCTCCGCCATGAGGCCTTGACCCGATTCCGCATAGTCTTGCCGGCTCAGATAAGCCTCGGTCGGGGTCACGAACCCGAGAATCACGCCGGCGATGGTGGCGTGGACGCCGCTGGCCAGCACGGCGAACCAAAACAAGAGCGCGACCGGCGCGTAGTACAGCAGGTTCTTCACCCCGAGCCGTTGCATCACCACGATGGCGGCAATCAGCAGCAGGGCGAACAAGACCGGCAACGGGGCCAGGCGTTCCGTATAGAAGACGGCGATCACAAGGATCGCCCCGATGTCGTCCACGGTTGCGAGCGCCAGCAGGAAAATTCTGAGCGAGGAGGGTACGCGGTCGCCCAACAAAGCCAGAACGCCGAGGGCGAAGGCGATGTCGGTGGCCATCGGGATACCCCATCCCCGCGCTGTCGCCTGGCCGTGGTTGAAGGCGGTGTACAGCAAAGCGGGGACCACCATGCCTCCGACCGCAGCCACTACCGGCAGCGAGGCACGGCGCCAGCCGGAGAGCTCGCCGTGAACGAATTCGCGTTTGACTTCCAGCCCCACGACGAAGAAGAAAATCACCATGAGCGCGTCATTCACCCATTCCCGCAGCGAATGCGCGATCACCAAGTGTCCCGCGCGCAGCGATAACTCGGTGTTCCACAGCGCATCGTAGGAGGGGGCCCAGGGAGAGTTGGCCCAGGCAAGGGCGGCAAGGGCGGCGGCGAGCAGCACGATCCCGCCGCTCACCTCGGTATGCACGAACTTCTGCGCCGGCAGCAGGAGGCGGCGCGCAGCGTAGGAACTGCGCGCCCGCGCCAGTACCCTGCCGCGGCTGCGGGGCGGAATTCTGATGCCTCCGCCTTTCACGAGGCTCCCGCGGATGCGGCGGCCGACTCGGTCATCATGGCTGCCTCCCGCCGGCCGGCGGCATGCCCGGCCGTCCGCTTCTCTTCCGCCCGCGCACAATCCTGAAAAGCCCGGCAGACTTGCCGCGGTGAGATGGGCCACTGCCAAACCTGATAATTCAGGGTCCCGTGGTGCGGCGGACGGGAATAATCATAGTCCGCCTGTGGACGATAGCACTCCAGGGTGCTTCCCACGAACTCCGGCAGGCCGGTCTGGGACACGTAGCTGGCCACCATCGCGTCGCGGGTACGTTTCTCGTCCCGGTTGAGCGCCAGCAGTCGCTCACCGCCGCTCTTCGCGCGGAACCGGCGGCACACCAGGTTGCCGGTATCCGAGCGATGGTACAGCGGCATCTCCCACACCGGCAGGCCGAAACGCCGGCATAGCATCGCCCCCAGGAAGCTGCAACTGTCATGGTCCGGGTGACCGCCCTCGTAGGCGGGGACCAAAACTTTGTCAGGCTGGTAGCGGCGCACCATCTCCGAGATGGCTTGCATCGCCTGGGGAAGCACACGGTAGAGTTGCTGGTCGTGGAATTCGGTGTGCTCAAGGGCGGCGCCGCCCAGAAACTCCGAATGCCGGATCCCCGCCGCTTGCAGTGCCCGCGTGGCTTCCTGGCGGCGGGCGCGCGCGTAATTCAAGGGTGAACCGTAGCCGCCCCAGAAATAGGGGTCGGCGGGCGCGCCGTCGGTGGCGAAGACAACCACCGGATCCGGCAGGCGCTGCAGCAACCCGGCGCAGCCCCCGGTTTCGTCGTCAGGATGCGCCACCAGCACCATGGTGCGGCCGGTGAATGGCACCGCCGTCGCCCGGGAGAGTATCGGCGCCGCCGGCTCCAGCAGATAGGTCCCGTGTTCACCCAGCCAACGGTACCGGAATTCATACCCTGGTCTGGGAACCGCGACAGCCACACGGACGCGGGCGTGGCCGTCGCCGCGGAAAAAAACCCGCATCGCTTGAAAGCGGTGGTTTCCGTCGTGGATGTACAGTGCGCCCGACCCGGTGGCGCAGACGAGCAGCGGCGGCAGCGCGCGTCCCTGCCGCATCCGCCTCAGTTGTGATTCCACCGCCGCCGCATCCGCCACGCTCTCGGCCGGTTGTAAGTGCCGCAACGGCACTTCGGTGAAGCGAAGCTCAATGTTGTCCTTCCATGCGCATGGGGCCTGGGTCCACAGCCACAGATAGGTTTCACGATCGTTGTAGCGCAGGATGCGCGGGGCGGCTGTTGCCGAATACATTGGGCCTCCGTTAGACGGTTTCGCGTGAGAGGTGGTCCGGCCAGCGTTGTCATGGCAGGCATGGCCGGCTGCCGTGCGGGCGAAACCGCTAACAGAGGCGGGTGCAGGTCAGCGCAAGACGGTCGCAGTGGGGCCGCTGATCGAACCGGGTTGCGAGCCAGCAGATGCGGGAGAGAAAGGGCGGCGGGAAGGCAAAAGCAAAAAGCGCCGCGGCGGCTGCCAATAACGAGGCCAGGGGAGATTTCTTCTGGTGCGGCGCCGGAGGCCCAAGCGTCAACGGGCAGATGAAGACGACAAACACCGCCACGGCGACAAAAAAGGCAATCAGAAACTGGCCGTCAGCGCGCACGATAATCATCATCGGGCGCGAGATTTACGATCGCAAGAAAATTCGAGAGTGCCTGCTCGCTTTTAGGCCGCCGCGGAGCGTCTGACCTTCTCCAGGCCCGTCGAAAAACGGTTGTACAGCCAGGCGTAGGCCGCGCCGGCTGCCGCTCCGTCCACCAGGGCATAGGCGGTGCCCACGGCTACGTTCTGAATCCGCGGGCGAGCATGGTATCCCGGATAGATGGACGACACCAGGGCCAGGAAATCCTTGCCGTAACGCGGCTTGAAGAGGTTCACAATCCCGACACTCAGAACCGCGCTGCCCCACAGGGCACCGAAAGCAAGCGCGGCCGCCTTGGTATTCAGCTTCATAGGTCCTCCTCCACTCCCCTGCTCAACTTGCCCGCACAATCAGCGCCGGCCGCGGCACGTCACCGCACGCCGGCTAAGATGAACTCCCGGCAGCGCGCGATTCCTCGCTCCGCTTCTTGTTGGAACCCGGCTTGCCGATCCTGAACATCACGAACAGAAACGAACCCAGCACCAGCACGGTGATCGCGCCCGCCACGCTCAACAGCCGGCTTACCAGCAGATCGTATTTTCCGGTGGTCGGGTTGTACTGGCAACAGAACAGAAGCACTTCGTCCACCACGCTGCCAATCCGGTGGTTGGACGCCTGAATCAGCCCAAAGCGCATGTCGGCCGGTTTGTACTCGACGCCATAGAAATACCTGGACACCTTCCCTTCCGGCGTAAGGATCATGATGGCGGTGGCGTGGTTGAACTGGTGCGAGCTCGCATCCCACTTGTAGCGAAACCCCACGGCGCGCGTCAGCTTCTGAATCGAGTCCTCACTGCCGGTAAGAAAATGCCAGCCCTGCCCGGCGCCCGGCTTGCCCAGAGCCCGCAGTTGCTCCTCTTTCTCGTCCGCGGCCGACTTGGGCGTGTCTTTGGGATCGAAGCTGACGGTCAGAACCTCGTAATCTTTCCCCATGTCGAATTTCACCAGCCGCAGGGTATGGGTCATGCCGCTCAGCACCTCCGGGCAAAGCATGGGACAGTTGAAATATACCAGGCTCAAGATGACCGGCTTGCCCTGATTGAAATACTTCTCCAGCGTCACGGCCTCTCCCTTGTCGTTCTGGAAGGGAAGGTTCAGCGGAACTTGCGCATTCAGCCTCTGGTCAATGCCGACATTGTTCAAATCTGGCGCGCCAGTCTGCGCACTGGGCCCGGCCGCTGTGGCGTTTCCCAGCGCCTGGCCCGAAGCCATGCCCTCCCCGGCAGCGAACGCGAGAAGCAACAATCCGGGCACGAACCTCCGAGCCAGCACAAGCGTCCAATTCACGAATTTCCCTTTCTTGCAGATTCCCTGGCACCCACAGGAAACACTTCAGAGCTGTAGATGAGGCAGCGCCCGGAATAGTTGTTACTAGATTGAAGTTATCCGCGACCACGGCGACCGCAGGGGCATCGCTATATCGTGCTGCGACCTTCTTGACGGGAAGATTCGGACGCTCAGCCTCAGGCGCCCGGGGATCAGGGAGTCGCGGCCGGCCGCGGCCGGGAACGAGGCACGCTCACAATGCGCGCGCTCCCGATGGTGGCGGCGTTCATCATCGACACCTGCTCCAGGATTTTTCTCGCGTACTGGGCTACCTGCCGGACTCCGGCGGCGTACTCCAGGTTCGGATTCTTGACTCCGCCATTGTAGGCGCCGACCGCCTTTTCGATATCGCCGTCGAAGCGGTCCAGCAGGTCGCGCAGCAGGAGGCCGGCGTAGGTGGTCAGCACATGGGGGTCAACGTTGTTGATGTCCAGGTCCTTCGCCGGGCGGAGCCGCTCCGGCAGCATGGAATAGTCGCGCTTATCGCGACGAAACAACTCGTGCGCGTAGCGCAGGGTTTCGCGGGTGATCTGCCACGGGCCCAGCGAAAAGTTCTTCACCAGCACGCGCCTGCGGCGCCGCTTGACCACGATGTCGCCGCGCTGGGCCCGCCGCTTCCACTTGGTGTGCTCCAGGTCGCCTTGCACGTCGAGATAGTTGTTCTCCATGGCGCCGATCCCGAGAAACACGTCCAGCGGAATGGCGTAGAACCTGGCGACGGCGATCACGTCCGCGGCAAACTCGGTCGCTTGCCGCGGGCTCAGCCGGTCGGCGGGAAAATCCGGCTGCAATCTTACCCGCGGATCCGTCCTGGACTTGAACTCCATGAATCGGGCCACGGGCCCGGCAAGCCGATGGAGATCGATCTCCTCGAGCTTTCGTTGCACCGGCCGGTTGTAGGCGGCGACAAAAATCGCGGTCTGCTGGCGCAGGTAGGAAAGCCGCAGAAGAGGCGTGGAGCCGACCTCAAATCCGTCAATGATTCCGCGCGCCTCCAGCCCCGCCAGGTAAGGAACCGCGCTCACGGCATCATTGGGAAGGCAAATGTGAATCCGGTAGGTGGGGCCTGGATCCGATTCTGTTGCTTCCAGGAAAACAGCCGCCCCGTCCACGTGCGGACGGCTGCGAATGTAGTCGAATCTCAGGTACGCCGACAAAGCGTCGCTGAATTCACCCACCTTGGCAACCAGGACGCCGGGGCCGGCCGGATACTGCAGTCCGCCGTGGGTCTGCACCACGCCGGGCGCGACGGTGGCGGGCAGCACGAGTGGCCGGGGCCAGGTTCGATAGGCAATCCAGCCGGCCGCTCCCAGCAATTCGGCCACGCCCAGGAAACAAAGGACCCAGAACACCGCCCACGCGGCTCGGGATCGAGCACCGGGATTGGAAGTGTTTTCTATACCAAAATTCTACCGCCGCCCGGACGCTCCAGATCATCGCGCCGTGATTACCGCAGGGATGCCCCTTTCGGCCGTCGCCCCACTTGGTGAATGCGGGGGGCAGTTTAGCGCCGTCAGCGCACGGCAGTGGCTCAAACTTGGCGAAGTGACGCGGATCATTGCCCGTTGCGATCCATCGGACTACGATATACTTGGGTGGGTGTAAGAAGGAGAGCACGCCTGCCCGACCGTTCGGAGAAGAGCGAGGCTGTCACCCAAAGGAGCCCCATGACGAAGAGCATCATCGAAAGTTTCCTTCCGCTGGCTATCGGTGCCCTGTTTCTCTTGTGGTTCGGGTTCAACGAGTATTTCAAAAAGCAGGGGCTGACCTTCCGCCAGGGTGTGCGCCGGATGTTCGGCGGGCACGTGCCGGAGCGCTCGGCCAATGTCGGCGGCGTGCGCCGGCCAGCACGCTGAGCCTCGACCGGTCATTCCGGAGTGTGGTGGAGGAGATCGCTCAGTCTCGTGCCGCGAATGCTCGCGCCGGCCACCGCCTGTGAAGGCCGGGTGCGTCCTCGCAGGGCGTATGCCTGTGCGATCAAGAGTTGACATGTCGACATGAAACGGGCGAGGCTGGCTCGGCCGAAATTCAGCACGCCGGCCTGCGAATGCACATCGACACCGAACTTGATTGCGGCCCTTGCCGCCTGCGCCCGCTGCGGGCGGAGGATGCGCCCACGCTGGCACGGCACGCCGACAATCCCAAGGTAGCCGCCTGGCTGCGTGATCGATTTCCCCACCCCTATTCGACGGATGACGCCTTCCGCTTTCTTGATTACATAAGCGACAGCCGGGGCGAGTGTGTGGCTTGCATTGACGCGGCCGGCGAGGCGGCGGGCGCCATCGGCCTGCAGTTCCGCAGCGACGTGGAGCGCTGCTCCGCCGAACTGGGCTACTGGCTCGGGGAGCAGTTCTGGGGACGCGGCCTGATGACGGCGGCCATCCGGGGCTTCACCGCCTGGGCCATGCCGCGCTTCCGACTCACCCGCGTGTATGCCGAGGTTTTCGCCGAGAACCCCGCCTCGGCTCGCGTGCTGGAAAAGAGCGGCTTCCAGCGCGTCGGCTTGCTGCGCAAGGCGGCCATCAAGCGCGGCGCCCACCATGACTACATTCTCTATGACCTGGTGAAGTAAGGCACCGCAGAGTACTCCCTTTACCAACAAGCGGGTGGGATCTCAGGCCTTGCCTTGGCCACCGTCCTTGGCCACCTGGTCGGCGCCGGATTCGGCACGCCCCGCGTCGGGTTGCGAAGAAGGCTTGCGCAGGCGGCTGGCGACGATCTCGGCAATATCCAGCACCGCAACGTCGTCACGCTTGGCGTGATTGGAGGCATCCACCAGCATGGTGGCGCAATGCGGGCAAGCCACAGCCACGGTAGACGCCTTGGTTTCGGCAAGCTGGGCGAAGCGCTGCTGGTTGATGCGCGGTCCAGGGTGCTCGCGGCGGTCGTCGGTGATGAAGATCTGCGTGCCTCCGGCGCCGCAGCAGAAGGTGTTTTGACCATGATGGTCCGCTTCCCTGACGGTGATCCCGCACCCGCCGAGGATGCTGCGCGGGGCCTCGGTAATGCCGCGATGGCGGGCCAGGTAGCACGGGTCGTGGTAGGTGACCGAGTCCGGCATCGACTCCAGCGGCAGGCCGGGCATAAGGCGGGTGATCAGCTCGGTATGGTGCACCACGCGGATGCCCAGCTCCGCATAACCCGGCATCTGCCGGTAGTCGCGATCGAGGGTGGCGGTGCAGTGCGGATCGCAGGCGACAATCCGGGAAACGCCGGCTTCCTTGAACATGTCGGTGAGTTGATCGGAAAGCTGCATGAACAGGCCCTCGTTGCCGCCGCGCCGCGCGGGCTCGCCGCAACAGGACTCGCGCTGCAACACGCCCCAGGAAAGCCCCGAGGCATCCAGGATCTGCTTCATCGCCAGCGCCACCGCCTGGCCGTGGCCATCGAAGCTGAGTCCGCAGCCCAGCCAGAACAGCCATTCCTGGCTGCCGTCAAAAATGGGAAACTGCTTTGCCTGGATGAACTTCTCGCGCGTGTCCTGGCCCAGCCCCCAGGGATTGTGGGCGCCGCGTTCCATGGTGGAAAACAACTGGACCACCCTCTCGTTGCTGATGCGGCCCTCGCTGACCAGCCCCCGCCGCAAATCGAGAATTTTGCGGCCGACGTGTTCAATCCCCACCGGGCACACGTATTCGCACGCCCCGCAGGAAAGGCACTGGAACAAGTCTTCTTCCGCGATCCATACCGAGCCTTTGTCCTTCTCGGCCGCCGGCCCGGCGATCACTTCCCCGCCGGCTAGAAGCCCATGCTGCATGTCGAGGATGATGTGCTTGGGGCTGAGCGATCCGCCGGTGATGTTGGCCGGACACCACTGCGTGCACCGCCCGCACTCCACGCAGGCGTTCAGATCGAGCACGTCCTTCCAGGCCAGGTCCCGGAAGCGGATCATGCCGAGATCGTTTTCATCTTCCTCGCGCAGGGCGCGCATCGGGCTGGTAGTGTCGGGACGAAAGAAAATGGCGAATGGCGCCAGCACCAGGTGCAGGTGCTTCGACTGCGGAATCACCACCAGCAGCGCCAGGAAGCTGAGCGAGTGGCCCCACCAGTTGACCGTCCAGGCGGCGCTTCCCACCGGCAAAATCGCCCACTCCAGCAGGTACGTCACCATGAGCGCCGCGATCAGGGCGGCCACCAGGCCCGATGACGGCGACAATTTCCCCAGCGCCTTCGGCTTCAGGACGAAGCGGCGAAACGAAAGCCCGATCATGGCCACCAGCACCGCCACCGCCCAGACCGCGACAAAGGCGTCGTACCAGTTGTGCGCTTCGGTTGCGTGATTGAGGCCAATGATGCCCAGCGACATGTGCTGCAGGCTCACCCAGGCAAAGGCCAGAAATCCCCACAGCACCAGGGCATGAAGAATTCCCGGGATGGGGCGGTCGCGAATCACGCGGTACTGCAGCAGCACTTCCACAACAAACCGCCGAATCCGTTTTCCCAGCGGCCCGGCGGGCATCTGCCAGGGCCGGGGGAACTTGGAAAACAGACGGCGGTCCACCGTCTTCCAGAACAGCCAGATGCTGAGCAGCAGAACGGCGATAAACACCGCCTGCTGCACGTGCGTGAAAACGGAGGAATCGGCTGCCACGGATACCGCCGACAAGGGGGCCATGAAGTTCCCTTTGCTGGAAACGATGAAATCGGGATTGTACATGGTGCGCACTAGATGTGGAGTTCTGTCGAATGCGCCAAAACTCCATTTTCAATCATACTAAAGGCCCTCCGCCTCGGTATGTGCTGTTGCGCGCCATCGGGTCCGGCGCTCCCGCCGTACTTTCTGTGCGTTCACGGAATCGGGGCTGGCTGGATCGAACGTCCGGCAGGCAAGCGTTGGATGTGGTGTATGTGCTGACCAGGGGAGGAGCGCGCCGGGCGCTCAGCGCGAGGATAGGGAGAGGCGGGGAGTCAACTGCAAGATGGCTCAAGCTCCACGATCTGGGGAACATAGCCGATCCCGGCGCCACCGCAACTGGTCTCGCCGTCCAGTTCGGCGTCGATGGAGTCCGCCAGCAGGCGGGCCCTCTCCGCCAGCCCCGGTTTGCAGTACAGGGGATCGGGCCGCCCGGCGGCGGCAACGTCTTCCGCGGTCGTGTCTTCCGTGACGACGAAGGTCATCATCTTATTAGTCCGGGAAAATCTGCTTCCGCGGCTGTCATGATCGATTGCGCCGGCTGACCATCTCGTCCTTGAATCGGCGCATGAATTCGGCCTCAAAATCGCCGATCGCCATCGCCTCGTCGTATTTGCCCGCCAGATACAGCGCCATGCCTTTGTACAGGCGCGCATCTCGGGATTGGGGATCAAGCTGGAGCGCCTCATCAAACAAGCGCACGCTCTCCTCGTAGGAGCCCATTCCCATCAGGGCATATCCTTTGCCTATGACCGCGAAAAGCGCGGTCGCCGCGCCCAGGTCGCCCAGCCTGGTGATCTCGTCAATGGTGTCCAGCGCCTCCTGAAAGCGGCCGACGTCGTTCAGGCACACGCTTTTCAATTGCAGGGTTTTCCAATCGCCCGGAGTCAGCGCGAGCTGCTTGTCGCAACAGAAGATCGCCTCTTGCAGCAGCCCCTTCTCCGCCAATTGCATGGCGCCGTCGATCCACGCAATCTTCTCCTCGGCGCCGATCGCTTTCATCATCAGGCTCTCGTAAGTCTGCTCCATCACCCGGCGCCCGATGGAGGCCACCACCGGACCCCGGGCGGGCAAGATATTTTCTACCTCGCGCTTCAGCAATTGCCTGAGGCTCAGCAGGTAGTAATCCAGCCGCCCGCCGGCGCGCTCATCGGGGGCGGCCGTGGCCTGCGGCACTACCGTGTCGCCGCTAATTAAGGTTTTGGAAGGCGCATGGTAGAGGCAGATGCCGTCCACCGTATGCCCCGGCGTGTGAATCACCTCCCACTCCACGCCGGCAAGATCGATCTTCTCCCCACCCCGCAGCAAAGTAACCGTGCACTGGAACTCGCTTGCCAGTTCCCGGAACTGGCGCGGGCCGGCTTCGTGCATCAGCAGTTCAAGTCCTCGGCCGCGGTCCGGGTAGAAGCGCAGCAGCTCCAGCAATCCCATGGCATTGTCATGATGGCCATGCGTGAGGACTACTTTCTTGGTTTCCACGGGCTTGATGTCCAGCCGGGCAAGGTCCATGAACGCCGTGTAGTCGTTTCCGGGATCGACGATGGCCGGGCTGGGGCCGCTCATCACGTAGATGTTGGAGGAGAACTCGTATCCACGCAGAAAGTAGGTAAAGTCAAAGGGCGGGCTGCTGACACCGAACAAGCTGGCCAAGCTTTGCCAGCCGTGGTGCGGCGATTCCAGGTCGTACTCGGGTTGGGTGGGGTCGGACACGGTCACAATGGGCGGCGCCATCATCTTCGATGCGGCCGGCGGGCAAGGTGCTCCCTTGGATCTGGTTGGCCGAAAACAACCGCAAGCGGGCTGGTGCGGTTTAGCTGGAGTCCCGCGCCGTTCGGGAATTCGGCGGGCCAGTGCCTGGCCCGCCCCAGCAGCGGCGTTTCCACCCGCTGTCGCCGAGCCACTTGCAGTCGCAAGCGGTTCAGCCGATATAGGCCAGCTTATAATCCAGTTTCATTCTTTCTTCCGGCCAGAACTTGCTGCTCTGCCGGGTTTCGCCGGGAAAAACCGGTTTCCCGGCAACCTTGTCAATTTGCAATTCGAGGAAGTTGAACTCGGTGAGCTTGTACTTGGTGATCACGTCCGGCGGCAGCAGGACGGCGAGGCCGGATTCCTTGGCCGTCTTCCATTCGAACGGTTCGTTGGGTGTTGCCGACTTCTGCCCCTCCGGCGAGTACACCGCCAGCAGGGTACCGCTCACGGTGTCCCCCGGCTTCACCGCATTCTGCTCGTACACTTCGTCCGAGACGTGCCACCACAGCGCCCGCTCGCCGGTCTTCACGTAGCCTTTCACGATCATGGGGTCGAAGCCGCACATCACCACACGGCATTTTTCAGGCATGCTTGCCCTCCTCCTAATGTTGTTAGCTCGCTGCTTGCCTCAGCGACTCCCGCAATTCCCGCGCCTGCTCATAGCAGAAACCCAGGAACTCGCCGGCCTCGGCTGAAGTGAGATGGGCGCACTCGCACAACCTGCGGGCGTACGGGTAAACGTGCATCTCGATTTCTTCCAGGAAATCGCCGACCAAATACTCGCAGTCCCCGTCGGGGGGCGCCGCCCGGAGGTAACTCTCTTTCCAGGCGAGCACCATTCCCTTCAGGGTCGCGATCTCCCGTTGCATATCCTCGGTCATGTTGCTCCGCTGTGACCGGCGGCCCAGCCGATGCAGGCCCGGGCCGCGGTGGGTTCTACCTCCGAGTGGCGGCGGCCGCACGCACCTCGCTGGCCTCGAAGGCGTAGCATTTCCTGACCACGTTGAATTCGGTCACCGACCAGGTGAAGGGCCAGTGGATTTTGTTGCACCAGCCAATCAGGTCCGCCGGGGGGAAGCTGGAGCCCTGCAATACGGGCTTCAGGTGCTTGCACCCCCAGCACATGTGATCCGTCTTCTTTTCCGGGACAAGAACGGTTGCCAGGAACTCCTCAGGCGTTAAATTGGGCATGCTTGCCTCCTCACCACTCTTTGACTTCGCCCTTCTTGATCTTCTCCTGATACTCCTTCCATACATCAGGAGAGAGCTTCTGGATCTCCCATTTGTAGCCGAAGCTGCCGGCAATGCCGGCGCTGGGTGGCTGCGGACGCCAGCCGCGCACCGGTTTGCCCCGGATGCTGAACTTCACCATGTCGGCCCGGCCCAGGTAGATGTGCCTCGGCAGGCACTGATACGGCCGGGTGCGGCCCTCGATCCCGGGCAGGTACGACCGGTAGCCTTCCAGCGGCTTGTCCGCATAGAGGGGGCTGATGTCCGGCTTTTCCCCGGGCTTTTCGGTCGGACCGTCATACATGTGGCCCTGGATCATGTGGATGTAATAGACGGTGCGGCACTCGGCGCAGTTGATGTTGCCCTTCCAGTTCCAAAAGCAGTAAGGGTCGAGGTAGTTGACGGTGTTGCAAACCTTGCCGTCGATTTTTTTCTTGCACCAAATGATATCTGCCACGGCCACCTCCTCATATCCAGCTCTTGGCATACCAGTTTTCGATGGTGCTGACCGGGTAGCCGAGCAGTTCGTTGTAAAGCTTGACGTTGTCGGCTCCCACCGGACGCCAGATCCAGTTCACACGGCGCGGGGTCTTGGAGAGCATGCCGGCGCTGTAGCCGCTTTGCAGGAGGATGTCGCCATAGAGGGGATCATCAATCCAGCGCACCGTGCCGCGCTGGCGCAAGTGCTCGCTCTCGTAAACTTCGCGGTCGTTCTTCACCGGCGCCGCCAGAATGCCGGCATCGGTGAGGGTCTTGACTACTTGTGACCTGGATTTGTCCGCCGCCCACTTCTCCAAGGCGCCGTAGATGTCCACCTGGGCTTCGGCCTCCACCCGGTCCTTGTGCTTCTGGAACCGGCTGTACAACTCCTTCTGCCCGGTGATGGCGCACAGCTCCTTGAAGTCCGCGTCCTGAAACGCCGACACCATGACGTAGCGGGCGTCGAACTTGTCCTGCGGGTTTTGCGCGTCCGGGAAGTCCGACTTGCCGCACAGGATGATCCCGTGCACGCAGAGCTGGGTTTCCCAGTTGCCCCACCGCTGACGCACGATGCCGAAGCGCCCGTACAGGGGAACGGCATACTCGGAGAAGCGAGCCGGGGTCTGCACCTGGGAGAATTCGATCATGGTGCCCAACCCGGTCTTGCGCCGCCAGTGGATGGCCGACAGGATGCCGTGGGTAATCAGCGTGCCCGAGGCCCAGTCAATCACCCAGTTGGAGTGCTTGGTGGTGTGGCCGCCCATGTATTCCGGCATGCCGGTGATGGAAGCGAATCCGGCGTGGGCCTGGCCCAGAATGTCATAGGACCCGCCAAACACCTTGGGGCCGTAGCCGAAGCCGCCGCCCCACACGTAGATGAACCGCGGGTTCATCTCCTGCAGGTAGCGGTAGCTCATCTTCCACTTGTCCAGCGTTCCGGGCCGGTACAGCTCGGTCAACCCGTCGCTCATCTTCACCAGCTTGTAGAACACCTGCTGCATGTCGGGAATGTGGTAGTCCATCGACATGAAGTATTCGTTCGAGTTGGCGTTGGTGAAGCCGAAGCCGGTGCCGGTCATGGGGCGCGTGTCGTGCAGCGGGTACAAATACGCCTCATTGAAGGGCGAGGTGTGGCGCATGGCGTCGCCCATGCGCGGGATTTCGATCTTGATCACCTCCGCGCCCAACTCCGCCAGGTTGGCGGCCGAGTGCGGGGTAAAGATGTACATGGTGCAGCTCAGCCAGCGAATGCCCTTCAGTGCCGCCGGCTTGGTGTGTTCGTTGCCAGGGTCGAAGGCATGGCGGCAGTACTCTTCGTAGGGCATCTTCATTTCGTCGAGTTCTGCCTTGCTCTTCGGGCCTTTGAGTTCCTCCAGCCGCACTTCCCTCAAGTCTTTTGCCATGTCAGATGACCCCCCTTTCCTTCAGTGCCTCAACCTGGCTGGGGCTGATCCCCACCCAGCGCTGATACACCTCGTTGTTGTCTTTCCCCAGGCGGCGGCCCATCCACTTCACCCGGTGGGGCACGGTGGACATGAAGGCGTTGTTGGGAGTGGAGTACAGCAGCGTCCCATAGTCGCCCTCAATCGTGTACACCCACGGGCGGTACTTGAAGTGGGGGAACTCGCAGACCTCGTCGAAGAACAGAATGGGCCCGGCCGCGATCTCGTACTCGAGCAATTTCTGCTCGGCCTGGATGCGGTTGAGGTCGCGTAGCCAGCGGGTGGTCAAGGTGTAAGTCTTGATCAGCGCGTGCAGCGCGTTGCGCGCGCCCATTTCCTTCAAGAACGGATCTTCGTGGATCAGGCGCCCGAACTGCGGGAAGTCGCGCTCGATACACATGCCGATGCGGTACCAGAGACGGTCGCTCTGACCGCCGATCATCATGTAACCGTCCTTGCAGGGGTTCCATTCGTACTGGTTGAGGTTGGGATCCCAGGCCCCGGTGCGCGCCTTGATGCTGCCGTTAAAGCCGTACCAGGAAATGTCAAAGTCCAGGATGTCCATCAGCGTTTCCGCGCCGGTGCACTCGATGAACTGGCCGGTGCCGCCCAGCTCGTCGCGCCAGTAGAGGGCAGCCAGGATATTGACCGCCGTCTGCTCGCCGGCCACGAAGTCGGCTATCCACACCCCGGAGCGGGTGGGATCGCCGCCTTTGCCGCGCGGCAACTGGTCCTGCGGGAAGCCGGTGTTGTGGACAAAGGAATTGGAGCAACTGGCGAACGGCTCCAGCTCCCATTGCCCGAACTTCGAGGTGTGGTCCTTCTCCGGGCCCCACGAACCCCGCATGCCGATCCACGCATAGACCAGCCGCGGATTGATCTTTTCCAGGTGCCGGTAGCCCAGTCCCAGACCATCCATGTAGCCGGGGAGCATGCCGTCAATCAACACGTCGGCTTCGCGGATCATCTCCTTGAAGAGCTGCTGCCCTTCGGGAGTTTCCACGTCGAGGGTGACGGAGTAGGTGTTGCGATGGTCGTTGATGAAGGTCATCCCGCATTTTTCGCCGGTGTCCTTGTCCGCCAGCATGTATTCCTCACGTCCGAAGGGGGTCAGTTGGCGGAGCGGGTCGCCGCCGGGCGGCTCAACGCAAACAACTTCCGCGCCCGCCTCCCCTAGACATGAGGCTGCGAATTTGTGGCCCAACCTCCACAGACCGATATCCACTACCTTGAATCCCTGAAGGGATTCTGGTTTGCCGAAGCTTTTCTCGAACCTGACGTTGTCCTCCAGCCATTTGCCAAACTCCTCCGCTCTCCGCTTGGCGTAGATCTTGATCACGTCTTCTTGCGGGGGAGGGGGAGTTACCGGCCAGGGGCGGTTCTCGGGAGTAATCATTTTCAGGGTGTCTTGTCGATTGTTGATCTCGACATCCCTCTTTTCTGCCATCGTCTACCTCCAAAGAAGCAACTTGTCCAAAGGCGAGCGAGGAAGGGCGCAGAACCGGCAACGCGCCCAGTGGTTAATTATCGAACGTTCGTTCTGATTTCAGGGCCCGGAATGACAGCCTTCCCAAAATGGACACCTTGATGCGCGGCGCACATTATCAGTGCACGTCAAAGGCGTCTGTGATGTGCATCACATATGCATGTAACCATGATTCCCCGCCGAATTCAACGTCCCCGCCCAAAAATTTGCCCTTTCCCCGGCTCCTCGCGGCCATGACGAGGAGTCCGGGGCCTTAACACCGTCGAACGTGCCCTCGGCTCGCGGCGTTCCCGGCGGGCTGGTGCAGGCGCGCCCCGAATCGCAAGCGACAGTCGACTCGGGGCCCGCCGATTTCGCCGGCACGACTCACGCTTGACCGCCATAGGGACGTTCCATGGACATGGCAGTCTCCTCCACGGATCAAGACCGAGCGCCCTTCGGCGGCCGGCTCGGGGCCCGGGCGCCGCGCTGCTTGGCGCATGAGGCAGGGGGAAAGAAAAGACGTGGGATCATCCGCTAGCAAAAGCAGGAAGGCCGCTTGCGGATTCTTCCACAAGCGGCCAAATGGTTGCGGGGGGTGGATTTGAACCACCGACCTTTGGGTTATGAGCCCAACGAGCTACCAGACTGCTCCACCCCGCACAGCGATCATAACAATGCGGGTGGGAATGGTCAATTCCGGCGTGCGTGCGCGCCGGAATTCAAATTGGGCGCTTCAGGCGGCGCTGCCGCCGGCGGCTTGCGCCCGGCCGACTTCGCCGCTCGGCAAGAAAATGGAGAAGCAGGTGCCGCTCCGCCCCGAGTGCCGGCCGCTGTGCACGCGGATGGACCCCTGGTGCTTCTGCACAATTCCCTGGCTCACCCACAAGCCCAGGCCGGTTCCCTTCTGTCCCTTGGTGGTGAAGAAGGGCTCGAAAATTCGCTGGCAAAGTTCGGGGCGGATCCCCGGACCGTTGTCGGCAATCACGATGCGCACTCCCGGGCGCTCCGCATCGCGCCACTCGCGCGACCCGTAGACGTGCACCCGCACGCGCCCGCCTTCGCCGACCGCGTCCAGCGCGTTCAGCAGCAGATTGGAAAACACCTGCCGCATTTCGCCGGGATAAATGACCACCGCGGGAACCGGCTCATACGCTTTCTCCACCACGGCGCCGGTGTTGCGGATGCGCCGCGCATACAGCTCGAACACTCCGTCCAGCAGGTCGGCGATCTGCACCGGCACCGGTTTGGCGGATTCGCGGTAGAAGCCCAGCATCTGGCGGGTGATGTGCGCCATGCGCGACAGCTCTTCCTGGGCCAGGCGCGAGTACTGGCGCACCGCCTCGTCCAGACCCGGATAATTCTGAATCAGGTAAATCAGGTTGGTGACCGCCGCCATGGGGTTGTTGATTTCGTGGGCGATGGAGGCGGCCAGGCGGCCGGTGGCGGCCAGGCGCTCGCTGGTGCGCAACGCCGCTTCCGCCTGGCGGCGCTCCGTGGTGTTCACGATCAACCCGCGCAGTTGGCGCACCACGCCGGCGTCATCGCGCACCGCGTGCACCGTGAGCCGCATCCACAGAAGCCTTCCGTGGGTGCTGACGGCGCGATATTCACAGTCGCTGGCGGCGCCCGCCGGGGGATGGCGAAGCCACTGGAGCACGCGGTCGCGGTCCTCGGCGAAAACGTGCCGCAGCCAGCCGTCGCCTTGCGTCCACTGCTCGGGCGGGTAGCCGAGAATCTGTTCGGCGCGCCGGCTGACAAAGGTGAAGCGTCCGTCCGGCTCCGCTTCCCAGACAATCGCGTCCAGGCCCTGCACCAGATCGTGAAAGCGGCGCTGCGCGGCCTCCGCCTCGATGCGCGCCGCCTGCTCCCGCAGCAACTGCTTGCGCGTGCTGATGTCGCGGGAATGGACCACAACGCCGGCCACCCAGGGTTCGTGCAGCAGGTTCTTGCCCACGCACTCCAGCGTGCGCCAGGAGCCGTCCTTCGCCCGGAACCGCAGCTCATGCGGCGGCGCCGTCGCTCCCGGCGTTTGCAGGCTTGCCTGGAAAATCGCCTGCGCCCGCGGCAGGTCCTCCGGATGGAGAAACGCGAATACGTTCTGCCCCACCAGTTCCGCGGGCGCGTAACCCAGCACGCGCTCGATGGAGGGGCTCTCGTAGCGGATGAGGCCGTCCGGACCGAGAATGCTGACGATGTCGGAGGTGTTCTCGATCAGCAGGCGGAAATGCGCTTCGCGATCGCGCAGTTTCCTCTCCGCGCGCCGCCGCTTGTCGCTCAACGAACTTACCAGGATGGCCAGGGTCAGGAACACCGACAGCCGCACCAGATCGGCGATCGCGGTCGGCAGGAAATGATAAGGGTGCCGCGAAACGAAGTAAGCGTCGATCATGACCAGCGAAATGCCGGTCGCAAACAGGCTGGGCCCCAAGCCGGCGTAGAGCGAGCAGATGAGCACCGCCGTCAGCAGTAGCGCGAACGGGCTTTGCGTGCGCAGGGGCTCGATGCCGGCGGTGATGGCAAACGCCACCCAGCACAGGACGGCGGCGAATCCGTAGCGGAAAAGCCACGAACTCCTGCGCGCCTGTAACCATGCGGCGGCGGCCGCCAACTTCCCGCTTCGCCCTAGCAGACGCATTCCGTCCCCCAAAGCGAGCGCGGCCGAGAGCCGAGTGGACCGCCGATTGGATGAGTGCTCACCAATGAGGCCCCAGAAAGAAAGATTTTCCCGCGCTAGGTTCCATCATTATAGCCGACCCTGCCGCCTCAATAGCCGCGGCCCTTGTCGACCAGGTTGAGCAGCGGCGCGCCGCTGAGAAAGCGCCGCAAGTTGTCCGAAAGCAGCGCATAGTGCCGCTCCCACAGCCTCTCGGTGAGGGCCGCGCTGTGCGGGGTGATCAGCAGGTTTTCCATTTTCCACCAAGGCGATTGCGGCGGCAGGGGCTCCTTTTCAAACACATCGAGCGCGGCGCCGGCGATCCGGCGGCCGCGCAGAGCGTCAGCCAGCGCCGCTTCGTCGATCAACGCGCCGCGGCTCACGTTGATCAGATACGCCTCCGTCTTCATCTGCCCCAGGCGTTCACCATTGATCAGCGCGCGCGTGCGCGGCGTCAGCGGCGCGGCCAGCAGCACGTAATCCGACGCGGCAAGCATCCCGGACAATCCGTCGGGGGCGAAAACCTTCGACACGAAAGCATCGCGCGGCCGGTTGGGGTGTTCGCGGACGCCGACCACCTCCATGCCCAGCGCCGCCGCGCGCCTGGCCGTCTCCAGCCCGATGCTGCCCAGGCCAACCAGCCCGAGGGTGGCGCCGGCTACTTCCCGCGGGCGGGGCGACTCGCGCCAAAGCTGTTCCTGGCTCCACAGGCCTTCCTGCTGGTAGTAGAAGGCCGAGGGCAAACGCTTGGCGAGGGCCAGCAGGAGGGCGATGGCGTGCTCGGCGACCACCGGCCCGTGCACGGTGCGCGCGTTGGTGACCACGACGTTGCCGGCCACCAGTTCCGGAATCAACAGCGCGTGCACGGCGGCGGCGGGGCAATGGATCCAGCGCAGCTTGCGCGCGGCGCGGAGTTGCTCAGCGCGCAGCGACCAGGTGACAGCGATATCGGCATCGCGAAGATCCTCTTCCATGTGGTCGTAGTGGCGGCGCTGGACCACTTCCACGCCGGGAAAATCGCGGCGCAGGCGCTCGGAGAACCACGGCGGCGCCTGCCAGAGTTCGAAGCGGTGGTAGACCACGATCAGGATCTTCATCGCACGGAGTTGGGGCGCAGCAGTTCCTCGATGTCGCCCAGGCGGTCGCCGAGCAGGTTGATTTTGTGGGACAGGCCCTGGATTTCGACGTGGGCGCGGCGGTTGACGTCGTAATCGAGTTCGCCGCGCAGCCGGTCTTTCTTATCCTGGCGGTTCTGGCTCATCATGATGACCGGCGCCTGAATGGCCGCCAGCATGGAGAGAAACAGGTTCAGCAGGATGAAGGGGTAGGGGTCCCAGGCTTTGCGGGCGAGGGTGACGTTCACCGCCGTCCAGACGGCGAGAATCAGCGCAAACAGCATGATGAACGTCCAGGAACCGCCGAACGAGGCGACCGCGTCGGCAATGCGCTCGCCGAAGGTGGCGTCTTCCTCGATGACCTCGTTGGGGTGGCGATTGGCGCGCACGCGGACCAGGTGTTGCGCGGTATGGAACTGATGGCCCAGCACCGCCAGCATGTCCATGCCGGCATGCGGCTTGCGCTGAATGAGGATGAGGATGTCGTTGCGGTCCACCTCGATGCAGACGGTTTCCTCCATGGCTGTCGCTTCGGTGTGATGCGGCGTCTGCTCCAGCATGGAGGCAAAGCCGAAGAACTCGCCCGGGGCGGGCTCGTCCACCACCACTTCCTGCTGATCCTCGTCGATGGTGGTGACTTGCACGTGGCCGGAGATCATCAGGTAGCCGCGTCCGCCGGGATCGCCGCGCTTGTAGATGCGTTGCCGCGGCAGAAACGTCTTCTTCTCCACCTGGGCGGCAAGGACGCCGGCTTCGTCGTCGTCGAGACCGGCGAACAGGGGAACTTGTTTCAACACATCCGCATTCACGGCCATGGCGATCACCTCGAAACAGCAGAAGGGCTGTCGGAGTTTACGCGGAAACGGCGATGGGAGGAAAGGTCAACAGTTCTGCAGTTAGGACCGAAATGCCGGTTGGCATTGATGGTGTGATCGGGCGCACGCGGCGTCCTTCGACTCGGATGCGCCCTTCGGCTTCGCTCAGGGCAGGCTTGCCAGCCCGCGGCGGCGAAAACCGCGCCGCGCGGGCCTGGCGGGCCGCATCCTCGCTCAGGATGACATGCGTTTCATTTTTGCGTTTTCATTTTTGCGTTGAGGTTATTCGCAGGTCTTTGCCGGTCATATCTTTCGGTTGGGGAATGCCGAGCATGGCGAGGATGGTGGGCGAGATGTCCTGGAGCGCGCCGTCGGGGCGCAATCCGAAGCTGGTGCCGGCGTCGCTGATCACGATGAAGGGGACGGGATTGGTGGTGTGGGCGGTATGCGGGCCTCCGGTGGCGGGATCGATCATCTGCTCGGCGTTGCCGTGGTCGGCGGTGACGATCATGGCGCCGCCCTTTTGCCGGATGGCGCGGTAGAGTTCGCTCAAGCAGCCGTCCACGGTCTCCACCGCCTTGATGGTCGGAGGAATTTTTCCCGAGTGGCCGACCATGTCGGCATTGGCGAAGTTAACGATGATCACGTCGAACGCGCCCTTCTCAATCGCCTTGACCACCGTCTCGGCGATGCCGGGAGCGCTCATCTCCGGCTTCAGGTCGTAGGTGGCGACCTTGGGCGAAGGCACCAACTGGCGCTCCTCGCCGGGGAAAGGCTGTTCCACGCCGCCGTTGAAGAAATAGGTGACGTGCGCGTACTTCTCGGTTTCGGCCACGCGCAGGTTGCGCAGGTTGAGCTGGGACATGACGTTGGCCAGGATGTTGCGCAACTCTTCGGGCGGGACGACGTAGGGCAGGGTGAATGCCTTGTCGTACCGGGTCATGCAGACGTAGAGCAGGTTCCTGGGCACCTCGGTGCGCGGGATGACGGCATCGAGTTCGTCGGCGCCGGGAAGATCGCGGCCGCCGTTGGGCGCCAGGCCGCTTTCGCGGGCCAGCGCGCGCGTGATCTGGCGCGCGCGGTCGGCGCGGAAGTTGAAGCAGATGCACGCGTCCTCGTCCCGAATCGTGGCCAGCGGTTGGCCGCGCGAGTCGCTGACCACGAAGGGAATAATGAACTCGTCGGTGACGCCGCGGTTGTACGACTCCTTCACGCCCTGCACAGGATCGGCGTAATGGCCGGCCTCGCCGTTGCCTTTCACCATGGCGTTAAACGCCTTGGCGATGCGCGGCCAGCGCCGGTCGCGGTCCATGGCATAGTAGCGGCCCTCGACCGAGGCGATGCGGCCCACGCCGTGCTCGCGCATTTTCTGCTGCAACTGCTCGATGTAGCCGGCGCCGTTGGTGGGCAGGGTGTCGCGCCCGTCCATGAAGCAGTGGACGAAGACGCGCTCGACCCCGTTCTGCCTGGCCATTTTCAGCAGCGCGTAAAGATGGGCTTGCTGCGAGTGCACGCCGCCATCGGAGAGCAGGCCGAACAGATGCAGCCGGCGTTCTCCTGCGCGCGCGTGTTTCATGGCCGAGACGAGCACGGGGTCGGTGAAGAAGCTCCCGTTCTCGATCATCAGATCGATGCGCGTGATGTCCATGTAAACCACGCGCCCGGCGCCGATGTTCAGGTGCCCGACCTCGCTGTTGCCCATCTGCCCGTCGGGCAATCCGACAAAGCGCCCGCTGGTGTGGATCAGCGTGTTCGGGTACTCGGCGAGCAGCTTGTCGTAGTGTGGGCTTGCGGGCCAGCGAAATCGCGTTGGCCTTGGAGGGAGGCGCGTAGCCCCAGCCGTCGAGGATGACGAGGACGAGAGGTTTGGGAGTGGGCATCAGCGATCAGCTTTCAGAAGAATTAGCCACGGATTTGCACGGATGAACACGGATAAAGTGAAAACATCAACCGCAAAGCAAGAACCTTCCGCTGTCATCCTGACCGAAGCGAAGGATCTATGCTTTTGCCGTGAGCTGACGAAATGAGGGCCCTCAGGTGAGGTCCTAGTTCCTTTGTCCGCTGGGCGGATGAGCCTTCTTCATTTCGATCACCCGCTCACGGACCCTGGCCATCACCCTGTCCATGTGGTTCTGCGAGATCACGCTTACCGCCTGCATTGCCTCCTTCATCATCTCGGGCATTTCTCGCGTCATCTTTTGCCCGACCGGCGATGAATAGAACCCGATGATCGCGTCGACGTCGCCGTGGGTGAGGTGCCGCTGGTAGACAGGAATCATCGCGTCGATCATTTCATTCAACGGCAGGGGTTCGTTCAAGCGCTTCGTCCATCAACTGCTCGGCGCGAGCGATGTCCTCCGGCGTAGCCTCGGGCATGTTTTTCCGCAACATCTGATTCGCATTCGCCTTCATCTGGACCATCATGGCTTCGATCACCTTCGGCATCTGCGTTCGGAGATGCATGGTGTCGAAAAACCGATTGATGTCCTCGTTGGTGGCTGCGTCTGACGGGTTGACTGGTTTGACTGGTTGGACTTGTGCGAACGATGCCGCTCCGATCGCCAGCAAGAGGGCGGTTAACATTGCTATACGTTTCATAACGCTCCTGTTCCTGCTACGCTCCTTCTATTACGCCCCCGCTCCCCCTGCAACATCTCCTTGGTAATTCAGCGCCTCCAGGCCCAGGAATCGCGCCGCGTCGCCCAAGTCTTCTTCGATGCGCAGCAACTGGTTGTACTTGGCCACGCGGTCGGTGCGCGAAGCCGAGCCGGTCTTGATCTGGCCGACGCCGGCGGCCACCGCCAAGTCGGCGATGAAGGTGTCCTCGGTTTCGCCGGAGCGGTGCGAAATGACGCAGGTGTAGCTGTTGCGGCGCGCCAGGTCGATGCAATCCAGGGTCTCGCTCACCGTGCCGATCTGGTTCAGCTTGATGAGGATGGAATTGGCGACGCCCAGATCGATGCCGCGCTCCAGGCGCTCCGGGTTAGTAACGAAAATGTCGTCGCCGACCAGCTGGATGCGGTCGCCCAGCTCCTTGGTGAGCGCCGCCCAGCCTTCCCAGTCGTCCTCGGCCAGGCCGTCTTCGAGGGAAACGATGGGATACTCGCGCACCCACTTCGCCCAGAAGCGCACCATGTCGTCGGAGCTCTTCACCGACTTGTCGGACTTCTTGAAGACGTAGTGGCCGTCCTGGTAGAACTCGCTGGCGGCGGGATCGATGGCGATGGCGATGTCTTCGCCGGGGCGGTAGCCGGCCTGGGTGATCGCCTCCAGCAGCACCTCGATGGCCTCGACGTTGGAGCGCAGGGAAGGCGCGAAGCCGCCTTCATCGCCGACGGAGGTATTGTGGCCGCGCTTCTTGAGCACGCCCTTGAGCGTGTGAAAGGTCTCCACGCCCCAGCGCAGCGCCTCGTCGAAAGTTTCCGCGCCCACCGGCATGACCATGAATTCCTGGAAGTCCACGTTGTTGTCGGCATGGGCGCCGCCGTTGAGGATGTTCATCATCGGGCAGGGCAGCAGGTTGGCGTTGAGCCCGCCCAGATAGCGATAAAGCGGCAGCTTGAAGGCTTGGGCGGCGGCGCGCGCGCAGGCCATGGAGACGGCCAGGATGGCGTTGGCGCCCAGCCGGCCCTTGTTGTCGGTGCCGTCGAGCTCGATCATCCGGTTGTCGATGCCCTGCTGGTCGGCGGCGTCGGCGTTGGCCAGCGCCTCGGCGATCTCGGAGCTGATGTTCTGCACCGCTTTCAGCACGCCCTTGCCCAGATAGAGCTTCGGATCGTCGTCGCGCAGCTCCACCGCTTCGTGCTCGCCGGTGGAGGCGCCGCTGGGAACGGTGGCGCGTCCCATGGCGCCGCCGGAAAGCCACACCTCGGCTTCCACGGTGGGATTGCCGCGCGAATCCAGAACCTGGCGTCCTCGAACTATCAGCGATGTTGGTCATGGATGAGATCTCCGTGGAGAAATTCCCCGCAGTGTCAAACTTCAGCCCGTCACGCCGGCGCTTAACGTCGTATACCGGAAGCTGGTCCGGCCGGGAGAATGAGTACCCTTGCCCAGTCAGGATTCCGGTGCCTGCATGCTTCCTCGCCATGCTCACCCGAATCGCCGATTATAGAACAGGACCCATCCATGGCCGCTGAACCTCCCCGGTTATTGTCCTGGTTTTGCCGCTGATCTACAGTCGCGTCGATGGCGCAACACAGCGCGACGCTGAAGGTTGGAGACCTGGCCCCGGAGTTCACGCTGGAGTCCGCCAACGGCGCCGGCGCGGTTTCGCTGGCGAAGCTGCGAGAGCGCGGGCCGGTGGTGGTGGAATTCCTGCGCGGCACCTGGTGACCGAACTGCGTTAAGCGCATGGCTCAGGTGGAGCCGATCCAGGACGAGCTGAAGGCGCTGGGGACGTCGCTGGTGTACGTGGCGGCGGAGAAGCGGAGCGGCATGTTCCGGCCGGAAAAATATCTGGCCGGGCACCCGATCTCGTTCCCCTTCCTGCTGGACGAGGACCGGCGCGTCACCCGGGCCTACGGGGTGTATCACGCGATCGGGCGGGACGCGTTCAATATCGCGCGTCCGTCCACCTTCGTCATCGAGCGCACGGGAACGATCCGTTT
This sequence comes from Terriglobia bacterium, assembly GCA_963740615.1. Classification (GTDB taxonomy): domain Bacteria; phylum Acidobacteriota; class Terriglobia; order Terriglobales; family Acidobacteriaceae; genus JAIQGF01. The sequence goes on along the minus strand of CAVUEZ010000008.1, from coordinate 301,855 downwards.
GATTTACGTCGGCATGGACCAGCACGACCGCATGCCGCTACAGGCGATCATCGAGGTACTCCGGACAATCCGGGAGGAGGCAGGATGAAGAAATGGTTGGCATTGCTGCTGTGCGCGGGGATGGCGATTCCCGCGGCGGCGGGCTCATCGTCGAAACCGAGCGCGGCCAAGGCGCGCGCGCCTCGCGCCGCGGAAACAACTCCGTCCGCGACTGAACTAACCCCGGCCGCGGCCACAACTCCTGCCAGCGTGGACTCCAGGGCGGCGCTGCCCTCGGGGACCGCGATCACCATGGTGCTGGACACTCGCATCTCCACCCGCACCACGGTGGCCGGTAGCCGGTTCATCGGGCGGGTGACCCAGCCGGTCACCTGGCGCGGCCTGACCGTGGTCCCGGTGGGGGCATCGGTGGAAGGGCGGGTGGCGCGGGCCAGCGAACATCGCCGCATCCGCGGCACCCCGACCATCGACCTGCGACCGGACACGGTGGTCATGCCCGACGGCAACCGCTACTCCCTGAGCGCCGTGGTGGTGGATACCAGCACGCGGCCCGACGTCTATGTGGATGACGAGGGCAGGCTCAAGGGGCGCGGCCACGACGGCAGGGACTGGAAGGAGACCGGCATCGCCAGCGGCGCCGGAGCGGCGACGGGCGGCCTGATCGCCGGCGGAGAGGGCGCGCTGATTGGCGCGGGCGTGGGCGCCACCGCGTCGTTGGTGCACTGGCTGGTGAAAACGCGCTCCGCTGAATTGCCCATCGGCACTGAGATTGTCATCGAGCTCAGCCGTCCGATGTGGTTCGGCGAGAGCAGCGCCGGCGAATAGCGGCCATTTACAATGGGTGCGGTCACCCGGTGGCCGCACCCATGCAGCTTCGAGTCACCCTTGTCATGGCGCTCCTGCTGGCGCTCGCCGGCTGCGAGCGTGAGCCCTATTCGCAGTCCAACAGCGGGTTCTCTTCCCTCGACAAGACGGTTCTGTACGACTTCCGCGACGCCCTCCGATCCCCCCATCAGCCTGATGCGCAAACCGCGCGCCAGGTGCTCACGGCCATGTTTCCCGCTTCCGCCTCCGGCGGGCGGAAGTGCCGGCCGGGCGAGCTGGCGCCGACGATCCTGGACGAAACCCAGGGTTCCTTCACCGCCGCCGGTCTGAAGCAGACGGTTTATCTGATCGATGCCGGCGAGTGCGGGCGCAAGGCGGCCTCCACCACGCGCCGGCTGGCGGTGTTCACGGGCGGCAAAATAGCAGCCAATGTGGAGACGCCGATGGGGACGGCCATCCTGGGCGCGTACGACCTGAACCGCGACGGCAAGAACGAATTGCTGCTGGAAGCAGACGGCGGCGGACGCGGTTCGACGGAGCGCATCAAGACAGCGAAGCTGGTGGAGTTCGATAAGGACAGGCTCGCGCCCGTGGAAGAATTCGGGGAGGTTTACGCCGACGCTTGCAGCGGCAGCCTGAGCACGAAATCGCTTACCGCGCGCACCGTTTATTACCTTCCTCCGCCCGCCGGGCAGAAGGCGCGTTTTTCCGTGGAAGTTTACCGGTCACCCTGCCCGGCCAAGGGCCATAAACCACAATGGATACGTGTCACCGGAAGCTAGCGCGTTGAGCCCCGAAGGGAACGCCTACCGGGGTCCCCGGCAAGCGCCGATTTTGCGCGTGACTGCCTAGCGCCTTGAGCCTTGAGCCTTCGCCTTCAGCTAAACGGGCTGTAGTTCATGGCGCCGGCTGACATCTCGTCTTCCGATATAACCGGCAGCTCCATGGTGCCTTCCAGCGGAAGCGCGTCCAGGGGAAGCCGGTCGCGCCACAGGCTGAAGCGCAGGCGCAGCACCTGGCCGAGACCGGCGCCGAGCAGCGCCAGCGGAATGCTGAATTCGAAATTCTTCAGCAGGGTGGCGCGTACCGCCTGGTTGCCGGGCACGTCGGAGCCGGCAATCTCGGTTTCCGAGCCCTTGGCATGGAGACGCCAGGATTTCAGCGCTCCCCGTTCCACCCAAGCCTCCAGGCGCAGCGAACCCGGTGGGGCGCCGAGCATCGCCTGACGGGTTCCTCCCGGGGCCGAGCCGGCGTCCTGTTCGGCAGGGCCGCTGCGCTCGCAGGTGATGATCAGTTGAAATTCCTCTTCCGGAATGCTGCCGGCGAAATCGAGCCGGCCATAAAGGTTTTCCTCGTCGATACCGGCATAGACGGCGTCCAGCAGGAAGACCTTGCCGTGCATGGCGCCGGCGTGGCGGTCGGCGGTGTACATGGCAGCGCCGATCCAATCGAAATAACGGGTAAAGTCGGCGCTCACCCGCGGATGGATGTACGCCGTCTGCGCGGCGAAGGTCGGACGCGCCGCCGCGCCGGCAATCGGCTGCGCCAGGTACACGGGCGGGGCGGCGCCCAGCGTCTGGTAGACGTTCGACAGATGTTTGCGAAAAAGCTCGTCAAAGTCGCGGTCGTTGGCGGAGCTGTGTTCCGGCCCGTACCACCAGTTCCAATCGCTGCCTTCGGCGATCAGGATCTCCTCCAGCGCGATACGCCGTTTTTCCGCCGGCGCCATGCGTGCCGCCTGCGCGTAGAAGGCGCGCGCCGCCGCCAGGTAGTCCCAGGCCTTGTTGTCCTCGGGCGAGCCGATCCAGATATCGAAGTTGGCGTTGATCCACGAACCCGGGGTCAGCGATCCCAGCCGGGGCGCATCGCGATGGCGCTCGATGGCCTCGCTCATGGTCACCGCCTCCAGCCCAGGCTCGCGCTGGAGCGCGTCGTAAACCCGCCGCAGGAACTCACGCCCGGAAAGCGGGTAGTACTCCCAGGCGTTTTCGCCGTCGAGAATGATGGGCACCAGCGCGTCTCTCCCCTGCTTCAGCACCGGCTCCGCCGCCTGCCGGATGCTGCGCAGGAAGTGATTGGCGGCGTCCTGCGCCTGCATTCCCGAGTACACGAACCCCACCAGATCGGAAAGGGTGTGGTCGCGGAACACCAGGTTCATGCGGGTGGCGCCCTTTTCGTACAAGTAGGGCGCGTACAGCCGCTCCGGGCCGCCGCCGGTCAGCCGCCCATGGACATCGCGGACAAAGTGGAAGTCCAAGGTGCGGCCCAGCACCCCTTCATCGGTGGCCATCCAGCGGACCCCGGCCTGGGAGGCGATCTCCAGCACCTGCTCGCAAACGCTGCCCTCCGAGGGCCACACCCCGGTGGGACGTACGCCAAACACCTGCCGGTGCAGATCCAGCCCGCGCACCAGTTGCTCGCGGGCGTCCTCCGGACGGCGAAACTGGGATTGCGGCAGCCGCAGGCCGGGATGCGAAACCGCCCCCTGGTCGGTGTCGCACAGCAGCGGCAGGATGGGATGGTAAAACGGCGAGGTGGCGATCTCGATGCCGCCCCGCTGGGCCGCCGCCTTGTAGGCCGGCAGCACGGCCGCCAGAATCTCGCGCTCCTTGGCGATCACCAACTGCTGGTCTTCGCCCGTGAACTTGCGCTCCTTTTCCACCAGCGCGGCCACCTCCGGCTGCTCCAGAAAGAACTCGTCGAACCAGGCCAGTTGCGAGAGCACCTGCAGGTCGGTGAAGTCCTGCGTCTGGAACAGCCGATGCGCCCGCTCCGAGTTCTGTCCCGCTCCGCGGAACATCTCCCACAACTCGCGATACCGCGGGTAACGCGCGATCATCTGCGCCTGGTTGGCCAGGAACAGGTAATCGAGGGCGAAGCGCCGCTCCTCCGGGGTCAGCTCCCCGGCGGGCTTGGAGACCACGTCGAGGAAGGGATCACGCGCGCTGCCGGAGACGTAATCCTGGATTTGGCTGATCAGCGAGGGCACCAGGTTGAAGGTCTGGTGGACGTTGGGAAACTCCTCCAGCAGCTTCACCATGCCGTAATAATCCTTGAGCGCGTGCATGCGCACCCACGGCAGGCGGTATTCACCGCTGACCAGGTCCTTATAAAAGGGCTGGTGCATGTGCCACAGGATCGCGACGCGCAGTATGGGCATGGCTGGTGGAAGCAGTAGAGTAAAGCCCCAGCGGCATTGTACGCAAAAACGCCGTGCTAGACTGATTTTGCGCTTCCGCATGAACAGCAGGTTTCCATGCGCATCCTGACCCGCTACATCCTGGGCGAGGTGCTGTCGCACGCGCTGATCGGCGCGGCCATCTTCACCTTCGTCATCTTTCTGCGGGACCTGGAACGCATCCTGGAAGTGGTGGTGCGCAACAGCGCGCCCCTGCCCAGCGTGGCCGAGATTTTCTTCCTCACCCTGCCCGGCGCGCTCACCGTCACCATCCCCATGGCGGTGCTGGTGGGAATCCTGATCGGGTTAAGCCGGCTGGCGGCCGATAGCGAAGTCACGGCCATGCGCGCCAGCGGCATGGGGCCGGCGGCCTTCGTCCGCATTCTCGCCATCTTCGTCGGCATTGCCTGGGTGCTGGCGCTGCTGAACAACGTGTTCGTGGCGCCCCGTTCGGCCACCGCCCTGGCGCGCCTGCAAAACCGCTTGAAGAGCAGCCAGGTCTCCTTTGAAATCCAGCCCCGCGTCTTCTACGAAAATTTCAAGAACCTGGTGCTCTACGTGCAGGACGCCAGCAGCACCCAGGGCGCCGCCTTGTGGAAGGGGGTGTTCGTCGCGGACATCTCCAATCCCACCGCGCCCAAGATCACGCTGGCGCAGTCGGGGGTGGCGGTCGGCGAGGGCACCAGCAAGCTCCGCCTCCACCTGGAAAGCGGCTCGCAGCACGAAGTCGCTCCTCGCCAGCCGCAGCAGTACACCATCTCCACCTTCACCGCCACCGACATTCCCATCCAGCTTCCGGCGGTGGAGAACAACACGTCCAGCGTGACCCCGGCGGCCGAGATGACGACTTCGGAGCTGCTGGCGCGCATGCGCGCCGGCGGCCCGACGGACCGGACCTATGCCATTGAGTTCCACCGCCGGCTGGCCCTGCCCACGGCCTGCATCGTGCTGGCGCTGGTCGGCATCCCGCTGGGACTTTCGGCCAAGAAAGGCGGCAAGAGCACCGGTTTCGTGCTCACCATCGGCCTGGTGTTTCTGTACTACTTTCTCTCCCTGGCCGGACTGTCCATGGCGCGCCAGGGCAAGATCGCGCCCGGATTGGGGCTATGGCTGGGCAATGCCGTCTTCCTGGCGGGCGGATTGTTCCTGCTGTGGCGTTCCGAGCGCATGCCGCTCGACATCGTCTCCTTGCGTCACCTATGGGCCGAACTGGCGCACCGCATCCGGGCGCGCGTGCCCGCCGCGGCCCGCCGCGAGGTCGGGGCGTTTGAGCGCGCCGCCAACCGCAAGCGCATGTTCAGCGCGCGTTTCCCGCTCATCCTGGACGATTACATCCTGCGCGATTTCGTCGTCTATCTCGGCCTCATCCTGAGCAGCTTCCTGGTCCTGCTGCTGGTCTTCACTTTTTTTGAATTGCTGGGCGACATCGTCCGCAACCGCGTGCCGCTCATCATGGTGGGGCAATACCTGATCAACGTCACGCCCTACTTCATCTACAACAGCACCCACATCAGCGTGCTGCTCTCGGTGCTCATCACCTTCGGCCTGATGCAGAAGGCGAACGAGGTCACCGCCATGAAGGCCACCGGCATCAGCATCTATCGCGTCATCCTGCCGGTGCTGGTGATTGCCGCCATCCTTTCCGCCGGCCTCTTCTTTCTTCGAGCAGTTCTATCTGCCGCACGCCAACAAGCGGCAGGACGCGCTGCGCAACGAGATCAAGGGCAAGCCGCCGCAGACCTATCTGCGCCCCGACCGCAAGTGGATCTTCGGCCAGCACTCCGACATTTATTACTACGAATTCTTCGACGCCGACGCCAACCGCTTCGGCAGCATCTCCGTCTTCGAATTCGATCCCAGGACCTTCGAACTGACCAGGCGCATCTACGCCACCCGCGCCCACTGGTCCGACACGCTGCGGAAATGGGTCTTCGAGCAGGGCTGGGTGCGCTCTTTCCGCGGTTCGGCCATCGAGGACTACCAGCCCTTCGACGTGGAAACCTTCGCCGAACTGCGCGAGCCTCCGAACTACTTCAAGAAGGAGGTGAAGCAGTCCTCGGAGATGAATTACGAGGAGCTGAAGAACTATATCCACGACCTGCAGCAGAGCGGCTTCGACGTGGTCAAGCTGCGCGTGCAGTTGCAGAAAAAGTTCGCCTTCCCGCTCATCACCTTCGTCATGGCGGTGCTGGCGGTTCCCTTCGCTCTCTCCGCCGGGCGCCGGGGCGCGCTGGCCGGAGTGGCCACCGCGGTGGGCATCGCCGTGATCTACTTCGTGGTTTCGGCGCTGTTTGAGGCCATGGGCAATACCAGCCTGCTTCCCCCAGCGCTGGCCGCCTGGTCGCCCGACGTGCTCTTCGCCCTGGCCGGCGGCTACCTGATCCTGAAGGTCCCAACATAAACCACCGTGCTGTCAGTGACCAGTGGCCAGTGACCAGTAGTGGCCAGTGGTCAGTGCTCGGCGGCCAGTGGTCAGTCGCCAGCGGCTAATGACCCATGGCCAGACGCCCAGCCCCGGAGGGGTGTACGCTGGTAGCCCAGGACGGCAGTCCTGGGATCAGCCATTCCAAACACGATCTGAGTCCTGTAGGGACGACACGAGGACTTTCGGAGCGGGGCAGAGCTTCAGCCCTGCCGAAGAAGCCTCTTACTGCCCACTGACCACTGGCCACTGGCCACTGAACCCGCACCCTCCCCTGCTAGAATCACATCTATATCTCGTCCATGCTGAAGCAACTCCGACCCCTGTTTCCGTACCTCGATAAGTACCGCCGCGGGTATCTTGTCGGCTTTTTGTCGGTGTTGTTCACCAACGCCATCTGGATCCTGGGCCCGCTGATGATCCGCGGCGCCGTCGACGACCTGCAAAGCTGGCATGAAGGACATCTGAGCGGCGCGCTGCTCTCGCACCGGCTGCTGCACTGGGCCTTGCTGCTGGTGGCCGTCATCGCCGCCAAGGGCATCTTCCAGTTCCTGACGCGCTGGGTGGTGATCGGCATTTCCCGCGACCTCGAGTTCGACCTGCGCAATGACCTGTTCAGCCACCTGGAACGGCTGTCCTATTCCTATTACCAGAAGATGCGCACCGGCGACATCATGGCGCGCGCCACCAACGATCTGAACGCCGTGCGCATGCTGCTGGGGCCGGGCATCATGTATACGGCCAACACCATTTCCCTGACCGCCTTCGCGCTGGCCATCATGGTCAGCATCAGCCCCAAGCTGACGCTCTATACCTATGCGCCCTTGCCCATCGTCAGCATCGTGGTGCAGTATTTCGGGCGCCGCATTCATGAGCGCTTTGAGCGCATTCAGGCCAGCTTCTCCGACATTTCCGCCCGCGCCCAGGAAAATTTCTCCGGGGCGCGCATTGTCCGCGCCTTCGCCCAGGAAGAGGCCGAGATCGGCAGCTTCGAGAAGGCCAACCAGGAGTACATCCAGCGCAGCCTGAAGCTGGTGCGCTTGATGGGCATGCTGTGGCCGACGCTGGAATTCCTGCTCGGCGCCGCCGTGGTGCTGGTGCTGTGGCTGGGCGGACGCGAGGTGCTGAACGGCCGGATCAGCGTGGGCAACTTCGTCGCCTTCACCACCTACATGGTGCAGCTCACCTGGCCGGTGATCGCGCTCGGCTGGGTGATCAACCTGTTCCAGCGCGGCGCCGCCTCCATGGGACGCATCAGCGAAATCTTCCAGGAAAAGCCGGAAATTGCCGACACGACCGCCGATGTCGTTGGAGCGCGTTCGCCCTCGGCCGGGGCCCCCAACGCGACTGTTGTTGGCGCGCTGGGGTGGTCGAACGCGGATGGCGACGGCGCGCGCCCGCCCGCGGATTTCATCCTCGGCGAGCTGGAGTTCCGCAACCTGAACTTCAGCTACAACGGAACCCCGGTGCTGCACAACATCAACCTGACGGTACCCGCCGGCAGCAGCCTGGCCATTGTCGGCCCTACCGGCTCCGGTAAGTCCACGCTCGTCAGCCTGATCCCGCGCGTGTACGACGCGCCCGAGGGCACGGTGCTGGTCGACGGCCGTCCCATCCGCGAGTACCCGCTCGCCTGGCTGCGCCGCAACATCGGCTTCGTGCCCCAGGAAACTTTTCTGTTCAGCGACACGGTGCGCGAAAACGTCGCCTTCGGAGTGGAGACCTCCAGCGATGCCGAAATCATCGAGGCTGCCGAGGGCGCCAACATCGCGCGCGATATCGAGACCTTCCCCGACAAGTACAACACCCTGGTGGGGGAGCGCGGCATCACCCTCTCCGGAGGACAGAAGCAGCGCGCCGCCATCGCCCGCGCCCTCATCCGCAATCCGCGCATCCTGGTGCTGGACGACGCGCTCTCCAGCGTGGACACCTACACGGAAGAGAAGATCCTCAACCACCTGCGCGAAGTCATGCAGGGCCGGACCACCATCTTCATCTCCCACCGCGTCTCCACCGTGCGCAGCGCCGACCGCATCGCGGTGCTCCATGGCGGCCGCATCGTCGAGTACGGCACCCACGAGGAGCTGCTGGCCCTGAACGGCTATTACACCGACCTGTACAACAAGCAACTGCTGGAGGAAGAGCTGGAGACGGTGTAAGAATTGGGTGATGATTAGGGATTTACACGGCGCCTTACGCCATTTAGTGATCGGGTGATTTGTGATTTAGTGATTTGTGTTCTGACCGTGTGCAATCACTAAATCACCAATCGCTAAATCACCCAATTCTCACGCCATACTATGCGACGCGTGGTCACGCCCGAATTGTCGGGTGCCCCAGGTTCGCGCCCTGCCTTTGGGCGCTAACCTGGGGGATGGCGGCCGCGCACATCGCGGCAGAATCCCAGCTCGGGTGGAGCAGGGCGGAACCTGTCCCGAGCGGAGCGAGGGGGCCCCGCTGCTTAAGCCGCTTGTTTGGGAAGGGCACGGCTTCAGCCGTGCCGAGAGCCGCCAAAAAGACGCGGGCTTCAGCCCCTGAGGGCAAAAATTGCGTAACTTGGATCGGAAGCTTTCTACGCTGCCCGCTTCTCCCGCACAGTGACCCTTGCGTACGCTCCCAATTTGTCAGCATATTCGAGGAGTTTTCTGATACTCAGGGTATTCAGTTTGCCCCTCATCAACTCACTGACCCGTGGTTGTCGCAGGGTCAGGATATGCTCCAGCTGCCTTGCGGAATAACCGTGTTTACGAATGATGTTTAATATCCCCTCGTGCAGTTCCGACTTCAATTTCAATTCCAGGGATACTTGCGGGGCGAATCCCAGGTCATCCAACACATTCCCGGTCGTGATGTGCCCCGGTTCGCCTGCCCGTTGTATCATGCCTGCCCTCGCTGGACGCGCACGCTCTGCATTTGTGTTCGGCGACCCGCTGGCGGAATCCGCGTTACGTGTATACATGTTTTTTGTATGTTTCGTCAAGGTCACCCTCGGTACTTGAGCCAGGCAAATTCTCCGTCAGTTCGGCGTGAGAGTTGAACACATCAACTGTGATAGCCAGCTCGCGCCCACATTACGATCGTAACCACCACTCCGCTCCAGCGTAACCGTCTGCCCCTCGATTCTTCTTGTGTCTTCTGCATGACGCGCTACCCTGTGTCTGTGCCCAGGCGCATGGGAGGGTTGGGTGTGATCAACCGTCCCATTTACTTCTTTGACAATTGAATGCATTTGCGACGCTCTGCCCACATCCCTTTCTGCGTCCGATAATGCGCCAGGTTACCTGCAGGTATCCCACGGTTACCGTGACGGTATCCGTTGTCCTAAGTCGCTGATTCTAGGGAATAGCGCATCGCAGCAGGGGGGAGGGGGGTGTATACCGTCTAAGGTTTACCGATCGGCACACTTAACTTCCCGTAACCCCGCGCCGGCCAATGGAATCAATCCATAGCATGTGCCGAGTGGTAACCCCCGAATTGCTGGACAGTGATGCCGGCACGGCGGCTGAGCTGGAACGCTCGTTGCGCGATCTGCGGCGCATCAATCGCTGGTTCGGCGGTATCCGCACCACCCGGCGCATGCTGCAGAAGGTGACCGCGCGCACGGATGGAGGCGAACTTACCCTGCTCGACGTCGGCGCTGGTTCGGGCGATGTTTCCCTGGGCGCGGCGCACGAGTTGGGAGCGCGGGTGCGGGTGATCCTGCTGGACCGGATGGCCGCGCACATGCCGCGCAATGGCACGCCGCGCGTGGCCGCCGATGCGCTCGCTCTCCCTTTCCGGGACGGCAGCTTCGACCTGGTGACCTGTTCCCTGCTGCTGCATCACCTGGAGCGCGACCAGATCGTGCGCTTCGTCGATGAAGCGCTGCGCGTTGCCCGCATGGCCGTGCTGCTCAACGATCTCCGCCGCGAGCCTCTCCACCTCGCCGCCATTTATGCCGGGTTCCCGCTCTTCGGACGCCTCTCGCGGCACGACGGCGTGGCCTCCGTGCGGCGCTCCTACACCCCCGGGGAAATCCGCTCCATCCTGAGCCGGACGCGCGCCGCCTCCGTGGAAGTGGAACACTCGTACCTGTTCCGCATGGGCATCGTGGCGTGGAAAAGGGCGTGCCCATGAGCGCCTACGACCTGGCAGTGATCGGCGGCGGACCCGCGGGAACCGCGGCGGCCATCACCGCCGCGCGCCAGGGAGCGCGCGTTCTGCTGCTGGAGCGCAGCCGCCTGCCGCGGCACAAGGTGTGCGGCGAATTCGTCTCGGCGGAATCGCTTGGCCTGCTGGGCGCGTTGCTGGCCGGCACTTCAGGCGCTGACTTGGTTGCCCAGGCGCCGCGCATGGAGAGGGCGCGGATTTTTCTCGGCGAGGCCGTCTTGCAGGCGTCGCTGCCCTCGGCGGCGGCCAGCATCGCGCGGTATGACCTGGACTTGGCTCTGTGGCGCGCGGCCGAAGAGGCCGGCGCGGACGCGCGCTTGCAGGTTGCGGCGGAAAAGATCGACGGCCACGACGGCGGCTGGCGCCTTGCCACTACTGCCGGAGACTTTGAGGCGCGCGCGGTCGTCGATGCCACCGGCCGATGGTCGAATCTGCGCCATGCCGCCGTGCCCGGCACATTCGCGGTCGGCGTCAAAGCCCATTTTCGAAGCGCCGTGGCTGAGCCCGCCACCGTGGATCTTTATTTTGTCGACGGCGGTTATTGCGGCGTCACCCGCGTCAACCGCGACGAGGTCAACGTCTGCGCCATGGCCGCTTCCGATCTGCTGGGAACCGCGCGCGAGCACGCGCTGCGGCGCATTATGGACTCGCATCCCGATCTGCGCCGGCGCAGCGCGCATTGGCGGCAGACCACGGAAACCATCATTACTTCGCCCCTGTTTTTCCGTCCCGTTATGCCGGCCGCTGACGGTGTGCTCCGCGCCGGCGATGCCGCCGGCTTTATCGACCCGTTTGCCGGAGACGGCATCTCGCTCGCCTTGCGCAGCGGGACGCTGGCCGCCGAAAGCTTGCGTTCGGTGTGGCAGGACGCCGCTGACCCGCGGGCCGCCGCGGCCGCCTACGCCGCCGCTTACCGCGAGCAATTCGCCCGGCTGTTTCGCAGGACGGCATGGCTGCGCCGCCTGCTGGCCATGCCCATGCTCACACAGGCGGTTCGATTGGGGATGGTGCGCCGCGGGGTGTTGGATTTTTTGATCCGGGCGACGCGAGCGGCAGGATGACAAAAGAGAAAATTTTGTCCGGATGAGAGATTGCGGTAGCGATAACAGCAGGTCCCTCGCTACGCTCGGGATGACACCGATTTTGAGGAATGATGTGGGTTTAACGGACGACGATGACTTCCCGCACGTTGTCGCGCGCCAGGAAGAACTTCAGCGAGGCGAATTCGCGGAACAGGTTTTCGATGTGGCGGTTGTTGAAGACGCGTTGCAGGCGCAGCGGCGGAGTGCTGCCGCGCGCCGTGGCCTGCAATTGCAGCATGTCGTCGCCGGCGATGTGGTAGCGGTAATGCGGCGCGTCGGGACCGGCGTCGCGGGTATGGAAGAACGCCAGCAGGATTCCGCCCGGCTTGCTCAGGGTGCACAGGCGCTCGACCACCGGCTTCACCAGCGCTTCCGGCAGATAGTCGGGCACGTCCCAGCAGAGCACGGCGTCAAAGCTCTGCGGATCGTAGGCCAGGCTGTCGCGCAGGAAGCGCACCACGTCGATGGTTTTTTTACCCTCCTCATCGGGCACCAGCAACATGGGATCGTAGGCGGCCTCCAGCAGGTCCTCGGTGCAGACCTTGTGTCCCACGCCGGTCAGGCGCGAAATGTTGGCCGCCGAGGTGCATCCCAGGTCGAGGATGCACAGCCCTTCCTGCCCGGAAATGTACTTGGAAAATTCCTTCAGGCCGCTGGAGCGGCGCTGAATGCGGGCCTCTGCGGGATGTGCCGCGGCTTGCTCCTCGACCGTGCCGCCTCGAAAAAACCGGAACATTGTGCGTTTACCGGACCAGGACCAGTCTTGTGCTGGCTACAGGCCATCTCATAAATGCTCGCTGTTTGGCACAGGGGCTAAAGCCCCTTGTGTTAAAGAGGCTAATTCGCGGGCCTGAAGGCCCACGCTTCCACGGTGCTGCAAGCGGGCCTGAAGGCCCACGCTTCCACGGTGCTGCAAGCGGGCCTGAAGGCCCACGCTTCCACGGTGCTGCAAGCGGGCCTGAGGGCCTGCGCTTCCACGGTGCTGCAAGCCTCCCGGCATTTACGAGATAGCCTCTAGTTCATTCTGCTCCGGCTCAGGCCAAAGCGCAACGCGAGCTTGCTATCTTTTAGGCTCCAGCAGCGAAGGCTGCGCCGGCGCCCCACCAGAAACCGCCGCCGCCTCCCGCTTCGGCTCCGGCTTGGTTTCCAGTTTTGGTTCTGGTTTCGTTTCCGGCTTTGGCTCAGGCTTCGCCTCCGGCTTCTGCTCGCGATGGATGTCCACCGATCCCTTGAAGTACGCTCCGTCCTCGATGAGGATGCGCTGGGTCACGATGTTACCCACGTGGATCGCCGACTTCTTCAACTCCACCCGCTCGGCGGTCACATTGCCGTCCACCTTGCCGAAGATGACCACGTCGTGCGCCTGCGTATCCGCGCGCACCCGGCCATTGGGGCCAATGGTGAGGCTATGGCCCCGCAATTCGATGCTGCCCTCCACCTGGCCATCCAGGTACAAGTCCTCGCTGCCGGAAAGTTCGCCTTTCACCAGCACGGACTTGCCGATGGTTGCCACTTCGGTGCGCATTTCGCTGCTTGTCTTTGGCGTGTCCACGGGATAGCCCTCCTTGGCATTTGCCACAGCCAGACTCGAGGCGGAAACCTCTTCCTCCCGGCGTGACCTCCACATGCGTGTTCTTTCCGCTTCGTCCTGACAGAAGGTCGCCAACGAGCGCCTCGGTGTCGCGGCCACAGGATGCCGCCGGCGCAGGCGAGGAGACCACAGAAACTTGCAGTGACTATACTCAAGCCTGACGCGAACGTGCAATTGGCTTTTTCAGCACTTCCGGGGCTCACACGCCCGTCCGGGAACCCGCACCATTGCGGCACCGAGGTGCTCAGGGGTGGAACCGGCGGGGTAATCAATGAGTATTGCTCCCGTCGGCCTTGCGGCTCCACCCACCATGGGCGATCCCGGCTGGGCGGCAAGCCTAGTTTTATCAATAACTCCCGGCATGACGCCCGGGGCCCCGCAGCCCCCGTTTGGCCCCCTCCTTGCTACTGTTCTGGATGTCGGCCCGTACGGACGGTCGTGCTGTCGGGTGAAGCCGAAAACCAGGGGAACAGCGGCTGCATCCGTCAACCCGACATGAAACCAAATGGGACTGCCTTTTCCGCACGGGCCGGCTTACTTCAGCCTGTACATAACATCTCCTTCGCAGACCAGCACTGGCGCTGGTCTTTTTTATTGCCCGCCTGGCAGTTGAATTGCCTCCTCCGGAGCAACGGAGAGGCTCTGCTGCTCGTCTAACGTAGAATAGAAGCAAGCCCCAGAAGGCCATTTATGCGGAAACCATCAAGCGGGAGGGCGCTCTGGTTCAAGGTTGCCGCCCTGGTGGCGCTGGCGGTGGGCGCCGCCTCGGCTCAGCAACCTCCCAAGCCCGATCTGCCCGCGAATCCTGCCGACCTGGTGCGCCGGGCGGTTGCCAACGAAAACAAAATCGACCCGCACGCGCCTCATTTCATATTTCGCCTGACCAAGGTCAAACCGGACCACACCGAAACGCGGGAGATGATTGAAACCGACCATGGGGTGGTGGGCCGCCTTCTGCTGTGGAACGGGAAGCCGCTCGGCCCCGAGCAGCGCGCCAAGGAGGACAAGCGCCTGCAGCGACTGATCGATGATCCCGACCAGATGGCGCAGAAGCGGAATAGCCAGAAGGATGACGACCGCCGCACGCGCAACATGGTGGCCGCCCTCCCCGACGCCTTCCTCTACCAGTATGTAGGGACCAGGGAGGAAGCGCCCTGGGGCGAACTGGTGCTCTTGAAGTTCAAGCCCAACCCGGACTTCGATCCGCCGCAGCACGAAACCATGGTCTACAAGGGCATGCAAGGCGACATGGCCATTGCCGTGCCCGCCTACCGCATTGCCAAGATCGAAGCCCGGCTGTTTCGCAACGTCAACTTCGGCTGGGGCATCCTCGGCCACCTCGACCAGGGCGGACGATTCGTGGTCGAGCAGAAGCCGGTCGAGGGGAATGACTGGGTCCCCACCCACATGGTCCTGCGCTTTACCGGCAAGGTGCTGATCTTCAAGAGCCTCAAGATCAACGACGACGAAATCACCACCGATTATCGCCCGGTCCCCAGCATGAGCGTGGCGCAAGCTGTAGACCTGCTGAAAAAGCACGACGGGGAACTCGCGAAAAACAGCAGCGACGGCGGCAGGTAGTCAAGGCGCAAGGCGCAAGGCTCAAGGCGCAAGGCGCAAGGCGCTGGGCTCAAGGCTCAAGGCGCTAGGCTCAAGGCGCGAGGCTCAAGGCGCTAGGCTCAAGGCGCTAGGCGCAAGGCGCAAGGCTCAAGGCGCTAGGCATTTTTTCTGTATTGAGGCTTGCGGCTAGCGTGGTGAATCAGAAGTTGGTTTACGAACTCAACCGAGGCCTGATTTTTGCCGCAGGGCCTAAAGGCCATCCTTTTCTGGGCCGTAGCTCGGCACGGCTAAAGCCGTGCCCTGACACGAGCCCGCCGGTAATGCAACGGACTTACGACTCAGGACACTAGCGCGCCGGTTCTTCCTGCTTCGATTCCTGCCACAGAGATTCCATTTCTTCCAGAGAGGCTTCGGCGGGCTTGCGGCCGCGCTCCTGCAAGCGCTCCTCCATCCACTGGAAGCGCCGCCGGAACTTGCGATTGGTCTTACGAAGGGCCGACTCCGGATCCAGCGACAGATAGCGCGCGACGTTCACCAGCACGAACAGCAGGTCTCCGACCTCGTCTTCCAACCGCGCCCGCAGCTCTTCCGGTATATGCAGTCCGCTGGCACCGGCCACGCCGCGCTGCGGGGGACGCGGCCCCGGCGCCGGGTAATCTTTCAGCTCCTCCCGCAGCTCTTCCGTCTCCTCATGCAGCTTGTCGAACAGCCCCTGGATGTCCGGCCACTCGAAGCCCACGTGCGCCGCCCGCGAGCTCAGCTTGAACGCCTCCAGCAGCGCGGGGATTCCGCTCGATACCCCCGCCAGTACCGACTCCGGCATAACTTCTTTCGCCGGGTGCCCGGTTCCGGCCTGGGTTTGGCGGGGATTTTCCAGCCGCTGTTTCTTTTCCTGCGCCTTCAGCGCCTCCCAGTTGCGCAGCACGTCGCCGGCGGTCTCCGCCTTGACGTCGCCGAAAACGTGCGGATGGCGGGTAACCAGCTTGTTCGACAGACGCTCCAGCACGTCGTCAATCCCGTACCGGCCCTCTTCCTTCGACATTTCGGCGTAGAAGAGCACCTGCAGCAGCAGATCGCCCAGTTCGCCCTCGAGTTCGTCCCAGTCGCGATTGTCGATCGCCTCCAGGACCTCGTAGGCCTCCTCCAGGGTGAAGGGCTTGATGGAATCGAAGGTCTGCTCGCGGTCCCAGGGGCATCCGCCCGGAGCCCGCAGCCTAGCCATGATCTGGACCGCGCGCTCGAATCGTTCGCCTGTGGTTGGCATGACGCTAATCTAAATTGCCGCGCCGGAGAAATCCAACTTTGGTCGGTTGTCGGTTTTCGGTTGTCGGTTTTCGGTTGTCGGTAATGGGTTTTGACCGACAACCGATAACCGTTCACCGACAACCTCCCTCACATCTCGCAACAGCGTTTTGCTCCGCACCACTGCAAAACGCAGCGATTCCACCTCTGTGAATTCTCCTAACTCCTTCTGCTTCAACAAACCCGCTTTTGCCCTCGGCATGCACTTACTGCAGGCGACTGTTGTTGGGAAAAAGGAGACTGTATGTCCATCCTGTTCGTGCTGCTGACGTTTCTGCTGATCATGTCGATCTCTTACTTCCTTCGTCGCGAGCAGCCGGCGGTGGCGGTACAGCCGCGCGTGTTTCCGCAGCCGCCCCAGCCCACCATGCAGCGCGAGAGCGGCTTTGACGTGCCCAAGGGGTATTGCTTTCATCCCGGGCACTGCTGGGTGCTGGACGAAGGCCGCCAGAACGCGCGTATCGGGCTGGACAGCTTTGGCGCCCACCTGCTCGGCCGCATCGAGCGGGTGGAGGTGGTCGGCCTGAATCGCTGGGTCCGCCAGGGCCAGAAGGTTTGCACGGTCTCCGGCGACGGCTTCTCCGTCGACCTGCTGTCGCCGATCGAGGGCGTGATCATCTCGGTCAATCCGGAAGCGCTCAAGGACCCCGGCCTGCTGGTCAAGGATCCGTACAAGGACGGCTGGATCTGCGTGGTGAAATCGCCGGAGATCGGCATCAACCTCAACAACCTGCTGCAAGGAGGACTGGTCGGCTCCTGGATGCACAACTCGGCCCGGCGTCTGGCCGGCATGACTTCGCAGCTCTGGGGAGGCGGCCGCCGCCGATGGCGGACTTCCCGTTTCCGGGCTGCTCGGCCAGCTCGAGCCCGGCGCGCAGCGCGCCATGATTCGCGAATTTTTCCTGACGTAGCGGACCCCGGCTGGTTCGCGGTTACGTCTTGCCTGGGAGGAAGAAGATGAGCAAGCAATCCAAAGCGCTGTTGATCGACATCACCAAGTGCATCGGATGCCAGCAGTGCTCGGCGGCCTGTAAGACCGGCCACAATCAGTCCGGCGATCCGGAGCCCACGCTCTCGGCCACCGCTTTCACGGCGATCGAGCCGAGGGGCGAAAAATTCGTCCGCCGCCTGTGCCTGCAGTGCCAGGATCCATCCTGCGCCAGCGTTTGCCCGGTCGGGGCCATCACCAAGACGGCGCAGGGCGCGGTGCGCTACGACGGCTCCAAGTGCATTGGCTGCCGCTACTGCATGATCGCCTGCCCGTTCAGCGTGCCCCGCTACGAGTGGACCAAGCTGGCACCCTACGTCACCAAGTGCGACATGTGCGCCGAGCGCGTCCTGGCCGGCAACCAGACCCTGTGCGCCGAAGCCTGCCCCACCGGCGCAACCAAGTTTGGGGACCGCGATGCCCTGCTGCTGGAAGCCCACAAGCGCATCGTCGATAACCCCGGCGTTTACGTGCCCCGCATTTACGGCGAGGAGGAAGTCGGCGGCACCTCGGTCCTTTATATCTCCGACGTGGCCTTCGAGCAGCTCGGCTTCATCACTCCGCCGCTCAACGAACCCATGCCAACCCTGTCCGCCGCCGCCCTGGGTGAAGTTCCCACCGTGGTTCTCGTCGGCGGCTCGCTGCTGGCCGGCCTGTACTGGTTCACCCAGCGCAAACGCCAGGTCGCCATCGCGCAAGCCGCTGAGCCGGACGAAAACGAAAGGAGCTGAGCCATGTCGCAGATCATCAGAAAAATCACCGCGTGGCGGGCCATCACCGGCGTCATTTTTGCCGCCGGCCTGTGGGCCACCTATCTCCGGTTCTTCGCCGGATGGCGTGTGGCCACCAACCTCTCCGACGGCCAGCCCTGGGGGATTTGGGTGGGCGTCGCCACCCTGTGCGGCGTCGGTCTTTCCGCCGGCGGATTTGCCATTGCCGGCGGTGTCTACCTGCTGGGCATGGAACGCTACCGCCCCATTTCCCGCGCCGCCGTCATGATCGCCTTCCTCGGCTACCTCTCGGTGGCGGCCGGCTACGCCTGGGAGCTCGGGCTGCCGTGGAATTTCTGGCACCCCATCGTCATGTGGAACCGCAAGTCGGTGCTGTTTGAGGTCGTCTGGTGCATCATGCTCTACACCACCGTCCTGGCGCTGGAGTTTTCTCCCGCCTTGATCGAGAAAGTTCCCTCGCACCGCTTGCGCAAGCTCTTGCTCGAATGGCATCACCGCGTGCTCATCGGCCTGGTGCTGATCGGCGTGCTGCTCTCTTCCCTGCACCAGTCCTTCCTCGGCGGCTTGTTCATCATCTTCAAGGGCAAGGAATATCCGCTGTGGTACAGCAATTATCAGACGACGCTGTTTTATCTCTCCGCCATCCCCGCCGGCTTCGCCATGGTCATCGTCGCCCTCTATCTGTGCAAACGGTCGCTGGGGGTGCAGATCGATTCCGGCATCCTCAAGGAGTGCAGCCGCGTCATCACTCCCTTGCTGGTCCTGTTTGCCCTGTTCCGCTTTGCCGACCTGGCCCGCCAGCACGCCACCGAGTACCTGTTCCTGCGGCGTCCCGAGACCTTCTACTTCTGGCTGGAGATCGGGCTCTTCATCGTGCTTCCGGTGGTGCTGTTCAACCTGAAGCGCTTCAACCAGAAACCCATCGGCCTGTACTGGGCCAGCGCGATCACCATGATGGGCTTTCTCACCCACCGCATGAACGTTTCCATCACCGCGCTGGAGCGCAGCACCGGCACTCACTACGTTCCCAAGTGGTCGGAGCTGGCGGTCACCATCATGCTGGTGACGGCCGCCATCCTTGCCTTCCGCTGGGCAGTGCTGCACTTGAAGATCTTCCCGCGGGTCGAGTCCCCGCGCTGGCTGGCCCAGGCCTCCAGCGCGGACTAGCCGCCGGCTGACGCGGGGTGTCGACCCAGGCAGCGCACCCCGCCACCAGCCGACAACCTCCGGGCGGAGCTTTACAAAGGAGAGCGCACCGGCTCCGCCCGGAGCCAAGGCCCGAGTTGTGAGCGGAGGTCACCATGCATCCCGCCGATCTTCTTCCTCCCGAACTGGCCGAGGTCGAGGAGCCGCTGCTGGACTCCGCCGCCCAACTCGAACAGGCCGCCCGCACCCTCGACCTCGAAGCCTGGATCGTCCAGCGCCTCAAGCACCCCGAACGCGAGATTTCCGTCACCCTTCCCCTGCAGCGCCCCACCGGTGAATCCCTCACCGTCACCGGCATTCTCGTCCAGCACGGCGGCACGCGCGGCCCCTGCCTGGGCCCGGTGCTGCTTTCCCCGGACCTGCACACGGCGCAATTGCGCGCCCTGGCCCTGCATGTCACCCTGCAATCCGCGCTGCTGGATCTGCCGGTCGGAGGCAGCGCCGGCGCCATCATCTGCGATCCCGCCCAGTTGACGGAATCGGAACTGCGCCGCCTCATCCAGGATTACCTCTGGGCCCTGCGCGACGTCCGCGGTCCGCACTCCAACGTTCTGGCCCCCGCCGAATATATCGGCGCCTGGACCCATCACCTGCTTGAACCGGCTGCTATTGTCGGCAAACCGGCCGAACTGGGGGGCATTCCCGATCCTCCCGCGGCGGTTGCCTCCGGCTGGTTTGCCTTGATCTGGGAAGCGCTTCGGGTGCCCCGTCCCAGCCCGGGTTTGGCCAGGGCGGGGATTTCCTTGTCGCACTCCGACTCAGTTCTGGAAATGCCCGGCCTTCGCGTCGCCCTCCAGGGATTCGGCCCCGCCGCGGCTGGGCTGGCGCGCCTGCTCGCCGAAGCCGGCGCCCGCATCCTCTCGATCGCCGATAAGTCCGGAGGGCTGTTTGCCGAGCGCGGCCTCGAGCTCGCCGCGGTTCGCGATCACGTCCGGCAAAATGGCATCCTCTACGGCTTTCCCCACGCCGAGCCGGTGCGCAACGCGGAGGTCCTGGAATCGGACTGCGACTTGCTGGTCGTCGCCGCCGCCGAACGCCAGATCACCGCCCAAAATGCCGCTCGCATCCGTGCCCCGCTCATCCTGGAAGCCGTCTATAACGCGGTCACGCCCTCCGCCGCCCGGCTCCTGCAGGCGCGCGGGATCGTGCTGATACCGGGGATGCTCGGCGCCGCCCCGCCCATGCTGGCCTGGGTGGCCGAGTGGCAGCACGCCCTCCGCTACTCTCCGCCGGAACAGGGGCCGCTGGAGGCGGCCATGCGGCAGCGGCTTAGCGATGCCATTCGCCGCGTCCTCTCCCTGTCCGCCGCCCGCCGGATACCCTTCCCCGACGCTTGCCGCCTGCTGGCGGTGGAAAAGCTCGCCGCCGTTCTCCGGCTGACCCGCTGACGGCGTTCCTGTTTTCGGATCGCCGCCCCTGCCCGCAACCTCATTTTTCGCTTGCAATTTTCCGCACCGGGTACAAACTTCAACTTGCCTTTGCGCAAGGAGGCTGTGTCGTGCCGGCCCGTGAGATTCCGCGCCCGCAATGGCCGAGGTTCCTCGGCGAGTTCGGATATCGGCATTTCGGCTGGGACGTTATCCTGGAGCAGCAATTCCGCGGCCGCGGCCGGCTGATAGCCTCCGAGCGCCGCTTCCTGCAGGAGTTGGCCACCGAAGACGCCCATGGCCGGCCCCAGATCACCATCGTGCTCGGCGCTCCCTTCGCCGCCCACCAGACGCACGTGGTTCCCGACCCGAAGCGGGTGCGCTTCGTCGCCGAGCGCGACGCGGTGGAAATCGATACCGGCGATGGACGCACCGTTATCGTCCAGGTCCGCCGCACAGGGGCCATTTAAGGCTTCCGGCGCAAGGCGCAAGGCGCAAGGCGCAAGGCGCAAGCAAAATTTGAAAAAGGACAGTGCGGCATCGGCCGCGCTTTTTTGTGTGGATTCGGATTGCAGAATGCTTGGCGCTGAGGTTGAACTCGCCGACCGCCTTGTGCCTTGTGCCTTGTGCCTTGTGCCTTGCGCCTGATTCAGCTTCCCACCAGCTTCTCCAGCGCCGCTTTGTTCTTGATCAGCAGCGTCGAGCCGCGCAGCGTCGCCATCTGTCTCTGGCGGAAGCCTCCCAGCAGCCGGGTCACCGTCTCGCGCGAGGTGCCGATCACCTGCGCGATCTCCTCGTGGGTGAGCGCCAGCTTCACCCGGATGCCTTCCTTGGTGGGTTCGCCATCGGCCGCCAGCTCCAGCAGCATGCGCGCCAGCTTTTCGCTGGCCGAGTGCGACAGGCCGATCGCCCGGATCATGTCATAGGCGTTATGGCAGTTGTCGCTCAGGTGCTGTGCCGCCTGCAGGCACGCCGACCCGTGCTCTTCCAGGAAGTTCTGGAAATCCTCGCGCTTGATGAACACCACCTGGCAGGGCTGCACCGTCTCCGCCGTCAGCTCGTAAGGGATGTTGCTGACACAGGCGTGCATGCCCAACACCTCGCCGGGCTCGGCGATCTTCAGGATCATGGTCTTGCCTTCGGTGGAGTTGATGCTCAGCTTCACCCGGCCGCGGCACAGCAGGTAGATGCCGCGCGGCACCTGGCCCTCGACGAACAGCACGCTGGCCCGCGGCAGCGCCGACGGAAACTTGATCTTCTCGAACGCCTCCAGGGTGTGCGGCGGGAGCGAGCAGAAGAAGCTCTCGTTCCGCATCTTGCACATCAAACAGCTTTCGATCAGCTCCATTCCGTACGGAGCGGCGTTCGGCATACGGTCTCCTGACCGGCAAACCAGGCGCGCGGGCGCGGCCTCGATTTGTGGATATCTACATCAAGAATAGCACTGGGTTTCCCGATTTTAAAGCACGCGGCCGCATTCTACGCATTACTTTCGATCACGCCGGCCAGCTCTTCCCACTCCGCCATCAGGCGCTCGAGCATGGACCGCCGCTCCTCCAGCAAACGCGCCAGGCGCGCCGTCTCCTCGGCGCTGACGAAGGACTGCAAGCCGGTTTCGCACTCCGCGATCTCCGCCTCCATCCGGCTGACCTCCTCCTCCACTTCCTGCTGCCGCTCCTGCATCTGCCGCAAGCGAATGGGATTCATTCGCTTCTTCCCCGAATTCGTGGCGCCCTCACCCTCGCCGGCCGGCTCGCCGGTTTCCTTCCCGTTGCCTGGCGGAGTTGAGGCGGCCCTCGTCGGCCCGCTTTCGCCCGATGTGGCTGAGTCCGGGCCTGGTCCCTCCGCCGTCTCCCGCTCCTTCCTCCACCGGAAATCCTCGTAATTGCCGGGGAAAACGGTCACCGTCTGCCCGGCCACCTCCAGCACCTTGGTCGCCAGCTTGTCGATGAAGTAGCGGTCGTGGGAGACGAACAGCACCGTCCCGGCAAACTTCTCCAGCGCCTGCAGCAGCACATCCTTGGCGCGCAGATCCAGGTGGTTGGTGGGCTCGTCCAGCAGCAGGAAATTCGCCGGATGCATCAGCATGCGCGCCAGCGCGTAGCGGTTGCGCTCCCCGCCGGAGAGCACCCCGATGCGCTTGAACACGTCGCCCTCGGAGAACAGGAACGATCCCAGCAGGCTGCGCAGCTCGGTCTGCGTCGCGCCGGGCGCCAGGTTCTCCAGATCGTCGAGCAGGCGCATCTCCGGATCAAGTTGCTTGTACTGGTCCTGGGCGAAGTAATCCGCCTCCACGTTGTGCCCCAGGCGGCATTGGCCGCCGCTCACCGGCTCCAGCCCGGCCAGCAGGCGGATGAGCGTGGACTTGCCGGCGCCGTTCACGCCCACCAGAGCGATGCGGTCGCCGCGCTCGATGGTGAAGTTCACCTCGCGCAGCACGAGTTTGTCGCCATAGCTCTTCTGCACGCCAGTGAGCTCGGCCACCAGGCGCCCGCTGGGCTTGGGCTGCGGAAAGCGGAAGTGGATGGTCTTCTCTTCCGGCGGAATCTCAATCCGCTCCATCCGCTCCAGTTCCTTGATCCGGCTCTGCACCTGCTTGGCCTTGGTCGCCTGGTAGCGGAAGCGGCTGATGAACGCCTCCAGTTGCTCGATCCGGTCGCGCTGGTTCTTGTAGGCCGCCCGCAACTGATCCTGGCGCTCGGTCTTCTGCGCCAGGTACTTGTCGTAGTTGCCGGGGTAGAAGTGCACGCGACGGTTCCAGATCTCGACGATCTTTTTCACCGTCACGTCCAGGAAATAGCGGTCGTGCGAGATGAGCACGCAGGCGTGCGGATAGCCCTGCAGATACTCCTCCAGCCAGTTGCGCGATTCCAGGTCCAGGTGGTTGGTGGGCTCGTCCAGCAGCAGCAGGCTGGGCCTTTGCAGCAGCAGCTTGGCGAGGGCGATGCGCATCTGCCATCCGCCGGAAAACTCCTCCGTGGGCCGCGCCCAATCTTCCTTGCGGAAGCCGAGGCCGGCCAGCACCGTGCCCACCTGCGCTTCCATGGCGTAGCCGTCGCGCGCCGTGAATTCATGGTCGAGCCGGTGGTAGCGCTCGGCGGCTTCGGCGTACTCGGCGCCGGCGGGATCGAGCTCGGAAATTTTCGCCGCCAGGGAGTGCCACTCCTGCTCGATGCCCAGCAGTTCGCTGAAGACCGACATGCACTCGTCGAAAACCGTCCGTCCCTGCAGCGCCAGCCCTTCCTGCGGCAGGTAGCCGAAGGTGATTCCCCGGGCGACGGTGATGGCGCCGTAATCGAGCGTCTCCAGCCCGGCGAGAATCTTCAGCAGGGTGGATTTGCCGGTGCCGTTCGCCCCGACCACCCCGACGCGGTCCTGGGGCGTGATCAGCCAGTCCAGATGCTCGAAGAGGAGCTTTTCGCCGAAGCGCTTGCCGGCAGCGGAGAGTTGAATCATGGAGTGCTTCTATTGTCGCAGCCCGGCCAATCAACGCGCAAAGCTCGCCGTGCAAGCGCACCGCCTCACCGTCCGCGAAAAAACTACTTTATTCCTGTCGGTGCGGCGACCCGCCGCGCAAAGCCAGCGCGGCTGGTCCTGTGCCGCACCCTCATTCGGGATGACACAACCTAAGACTTACTTGTTGGTTTCAGGCTTGGCGAGCTCGATGGAGTGGACGTGCGAGATCCAGCCGGTTTCCGGGTTCATCTCGGCGATGACGCGGTAAGTTTCGCGGCGGGCGACGTAGCCCTGCTTTTCCAGTTCCAGCACGCGCGCGTGGAACTGGTCGGCGTCCCATTCACGCACCAGCAAGACATCTTCTGCCATGACGTAAAGGGTAGCACCCGGGGCGGCGGATGGGAAAAAAGGCGGAGGCGAGATCCGCGGATCGCGCCCCCGTTTGTCAGGGGGTTGTTGCAAAGCTAGTCGTCGCCGGTGGCGCGATGCGGCTCCAGTTGCGGGTGCTGCTGCCACTCGCCCTCCGCGACCGTGGCCGTTTTGTCGTAGGAGTGGCCGGTAACCAGTCCGAGAACGAACCATCCGAGGACGAGCGCGCCGATGGCGAAGATGGAGTCGCCGAACATGCGGCTCCAGCGCAGGCGTTCCATCAAACCGGTCTGGAGAAACTCGGCCGAGCGGGCGTACCAGGTGCCGTACTCCACCGAGGCCCAGGCCTGCATCAGGCCGATGGGAAGCAGGCTGATGAGCACCATGGCGGCCAGCCCGACGTTGATGCACCAGAAGGAGATCGCCAGCGGCCGATTCTTCCACGCCAGTCCCGGGCGCAGCGCGCGCAGGCAGAACAGCATGAGGCCGAGGCCGAGCATGCCGTAGACGCCGAACAGCGCGGTGTGTCCGTGCACCGGCCGTCGTGTTGAGGCCCTGCATGTAGTAGAGCGCGACCGGAGGATTGATGAGAAAGCCGAACAGGCCGGCGCCCACGAAATTCCAGAAGGCCACGGCGACGAAGAAATAGATGGGCCACTTGTAAGCGGCAACCCAGACGTGCTGCTGGCGGGCGCGGGCCAGGCGGATGTTCTCCCAGGCCTCGAAACCGATCAGGACGAGGGGAACGACCTCCAGCGCGCTGAAGACCGCACCCAGGGCGAGCACGACGTTGGGCGTGCCGGTGAAATAGAGGTGATGGAAGGTGCCGATGATGCCGCCGGAGAGGAAGATGATGGTGGAGAACAGCACCGCGCGCGTGGCGGTGTCCACGCTACAGCAGCTTGAGCCGGGTAAAGAGGAAGGCGATGACGACGGTGGCGAAGACCTCAAAGAATCCCTCGACCCAGAGGTGAACCACCCACCAGCGCCAGTACTCGGCGGTGACCAGGTTGGTGCGCTGGCCGTACATGAGGCCCGCGGCGTAGAACAGGGGGATGGCGATGGCTGGAGACCAGGAACAGGTCAGCAGGGAATGCATGCTGTCGCGGCGCTTGAGGGCGGGCGCCAGTCCGCGCCACATCAGCCACAGCCAGAAACAGAGTCCGATGAACAGCAAGATCTGCCAAAGACGCCCGAGGTCGACGTACTCGTAGCCCTGGGTGCCGAACCAGAAGCAGTTGAGATTTCCGAGTTTGTGCTGGATGCTCACCCACTCGCCGGCCAGGGAGCCGACCACGACCACCAGCAGGGCGACGAACAAGGCATTCACGCCGGCGCGCTGATACCGCGGCTCGCTGCCGCTGACGGCGGGAGCAATGTAGAGGCCGGTGGCCAGCCAGGAAGTGGCAATCCAGAAAATGCCGATCTGCAGGTGCCAGGTGCGGGTGACGGCGTAGGGCAGCCAGCGGTCGAGCGGAATGCCGTAGAAGCCGGAGCCTTCGACGCCATAGTGGGCGGTGATGGCGCCGAGGGCGACCTGCACCACCCATAAGGCGGCGACGACAAAGAAAAACTTGACGGTGGCACGCTGCGAGGGCGTGGGCTGAAGTCCGAGCAGGGGATCGCGCTCGGGGAGCAGATCGTGGGCGGGACGGCGCTCCTGCGAGGCGAAATACCAGACCATGGCGCCGATGCCGGCCAGCAAGAACACGAAGCTGACCACGGTCCACACAATAGCGGCGCCGGTAGGACGGTTGCCGACCAGCTCCTCGTGCGGCCAGTTCTGGGTGTAGCTGACGTTCTGGCCGGGGCGGTTGGTGCTGGCCGCCCAGGAGGTCCACCAGAAGAAGCTGGCCATCTGGCGCAGCTTGACGGGATCGGAGAGGGCGTTGCGCTGGATGGCGTATTCGTTGCGGCCGCGGGTGAAGACATCGGCGTAATAAGCCGCGTTGGCGTCGAAGGCGGCGGCGCGCACCGGGTCGAGGGTGATGGTGCGGGTAGCGGGATCGTAGGTGTTACGCCGCATCAGTTGCTGCAGGTCGGCCTTGAGCACGGCCTGCTGGTCGAGGGAGAGGGCGGCAAAATTGGCGGCGCCGCGGGCGTGGGCCCAGTGGTCGAGAATGAAAGTGGATTCGCGATGGAGCCAGTCGGCGCTCCAGTCGGGGGCAACGTAGGCGCCGTGGCCCCAGACGGTGCCGACTTCCTGTCCGCCGATGGACTGCCAGGCGTTCTGGCCCCGGTGGATGCTTTCGCCATCGAAGAGCACGCGGCCGCCGGTGGTGACGACCTTGTCCGGGATGGGCGGGCCGGTCCTGATGGCTTCCCAGCCCACGCCGCCCAGGACGGCAAACGAGGCGGCGATCACAATGCCCAGTGCGATCCACAGTTTCTTGTAGGACATGCTCATTCCCTCACGCGCTGCTCAAGGCAGGAAGCTCTGTTGTCGTGCCGGCCCCAAGGTCCCCCTATTGTATATCGTGTCGCGATACTGCATGGCTGCTCAGCGCTCCTGCTCCATGGCAACCGCCCGCGGAAACAGGATGTTGTTTTCCAGGTGGATGTGCTGGTGCAGGTCGGCCTCGAATTCCTGGAGCGCGCCGTAGAGGGTGCGATAGCTGATGCAGGCATCGTCGGGCAGGGCGTAATCCGAGTTGGCCTGGCGGATGGAGCGCAGCGCCTCGCCGGCGGAGTCGTGCTCCATGATCATCATCTGCACCGGGTTCTGGACGGTGCCGAACATCGCCGGGCGAACGGGCTGCAGTGAAATGCGCGCCTTTTCCATCTGCACGATGTAGGGAAAGAGGATGTTTTCCTCCTTCATCAAGTGCATGGCGAGCTCCTGGCCCAGTCCGGCGAAGGTTTCGCGGATCTGGTTGAGTTCGGGATGGTTCTGGCCGTGGACGGAGCAGACCTTGGCCAGCAACTGCTCCAGCCGGGGCACCTCCGCCTTGACGTAAGCATGATGCTTGGCGACGATGTGCTCGATGAGCGCCGCCAGCGAGCCTTCCTGCCAGCCGGCCGCGGGAGCTTCGGGCGGAACCTGCGATTCCAGCGACGCGAGCACGTCGGCCACCGCCAGATTTTTGGCCGTGCAGGCTTCCTCCAGCGACTTGCCGCCGCCGCAGCAGTAATCGATACCCAGCTTTTCAAAAACGCGGGTGGCCTGAGGAAGCTCCACCGCCAGTTCGCGCACCGTTTTCGCCGTATCCAGATTCATATCGCTCCTCCGGTTGTCGACTTCGATGTCCACAATAGCGGAATGGGGCGAGGCAGCCGATGACTTTTGTCACGGCATGAGCAATCAGCAATTAGCAATTAGCGATTGGCGATTGAGCAAGACCTCCCGCGCAATCCTGCCTTCCCCTATTCCGAGGGTCCGAGCTGATTCTGAAGGTCGGAGAGCCTGGGTATGGTGACGGTACGCCCGTCCAGCTTGATGAGCCCCTCGGCCTGCAGACGGCTGATGTTGCGCGACACCAGTTCGCGGACGGTTCCGATGCGCGCGGCCAATTCCTGGTTGCTGGCGGGGAGGGTGATGTGCACGCCGGCAGCAGCGGCGGGCGCCTGCTCGCGCGCCAGACGCAAGAGCAGGGAGATGAGGCGCGAGCGAACGGTGGTGAAGGAGAGCTCCTCGATGATGCCCACCAGGGTGCGCAGGCGCTTGCCGACCACGCGCAGCACCTTGAGCGCAACCTTGGGATGAACCAGGCAGAGGGAGTGGAAATCCTGCTTGCTGACGAACAGCAGTTGCGCGGCTTCGACCGCGTCGGCGGAGGCAGGATAGTTGCCGCCATCGAAGACCGGCACCTCGGCGATGGAATTCACCGCCTTCTCGATGGTCAGCACCTGCTCGCGGCCGCCGGGCGAGCTCTTGAACAGACGGACGCTGCCGCTTTCGATGACGAACAGTCCCGGGCAGGCGTCGCCTTCGGAGAAGATGAGTTCACCGGGGGAATAGCGGCGGGGGACGGCGCGCTCGGCAAGGAACTTGACCTCGGTGTCGGAGAGATCGGCGAACAGCGGGACGCGGCGCAGCACCTGGGCCGCGTTGGCATGAGGGGCGGGCATTCGGCGGTATTGTACGGGAGTTTCAGTTTCAGTTTCAGTTTCAGTTTGCGGCACGGCTGACGAGGCTGCGGAAAACCGGATTTTCGGCAGGTTGAGCACACCGGCGGTTGTGGCCGAATCGTGCAACGGAGTTGCGGGACGGGACACTAGCAATCGCGGATCCTCTCACCACCGAGACACCGAGTACACCGAGATTCACCGAGACTAGAACCCATTAGACAAACTGCTATTGAACCGGCTCGGTGCCGGTCGGTGTTCTCGGTGCCTCAGTGGTGAGACACAGAGAGCTCGGAGGTTACAGGAGGTAGGCAGCGATGAGCAGCACGGCGAAGACGACGCCGTGGGCGAGCTCGATCCAGCCCAGGCGCTTGACCACCAGCGGCCGGGCGGCGGAAACGAACCAGAGAAATCCACGAAGCAGCAGGGGGAGGAAGGCCAGGAGCGCAAGGCCGGGCAGGAGGTGAATGCGCCAGGCGGCGGCGAGCACCGCGAGCATGACGAACTGGCCGAGCAGGAACCAGCGTCCGCAGCGGAGTTTTTCGCGGACAAGGACGGCGCGGGCGGCATGAATGCGGAGCTGGACATAATGGATCTGGTTGCCGGCGAAGATCCAGTTGGCCAGCCAGAGGCCGAGAGCGCGGCCGTCGAGTTGGCCGGTGACTACATACCAGGCGGCGGGCGCGGTGGCCGTGAGTCCAAGAGATCCGATCATCTGCGCGGCCATGCGCGCGCCGCGTCCCAGCTTTTTCAGCCACGCCTGGGCCAGGAAAGCGATGGCGGCAACCGCGCCCAGGGGAATGAGGGCGCGATTCTGACCGTGCCAGAACAATCCCGCCAGGCAGGCCATGGCGGTGGAGGCAAGGGCCGCAATGGCGAGCAACAGACGGTTGGTGTCGGAGGAGGACCGGGCGCGCAAGGGTGAGGCGCCGAGGGCGATTTCCGCCGGGGTGCGCATCCAGAACAAGGCGAGAGCCGCGAGGGTGAACAGCGCCAGCGGCGCCCAACGGTGGGCGACAGCTCAGGCCGGCAGCGGCGCCGGTGAGGAGAGGAATCAGGAGCAGGCCCCAGGCGCCATGCTCGCGCGGAACCACGAGCGCGCGGGTACGGGCGGGCCGGGCGGATGCAACGGGATTCGGAATGGCGGCCATGACCGAAAGCTTAGTGCTCATCCTCACTACCCGCTGTGACTTTAGTCGCGGCGGTTTCCAGGTCGCAGAAAGGGAGATCGCGCCGGCGGTCCGCTGGTTGACGGGCGCGGCGCGGTCCCTCGTCGTGCAAAGGCTTCAGTGGTTGACCAGCGTCTTGCGCGCTTTCAGCGCCTCGCTGCGCGGCTGGTAGATGCAGAAGGGCTCCTCGTCCAGGTAATCGCCGGTGGCGGCATAGGCGCGGGCACGGCAGCCCATGCAGATGTAACGGAACTCGCAGCAGCCGCACTTGCCCTTCAGGTTGTCGGCATCGCGGAGATCGTTGAACACGGCCGAGTTCTCCCAGACATCGGCAAAGGTCTGCTTGCGCAGGTCGCCGGCAATGGCGGGGAGATAGCCGCAGGGGAAAACCTCACCTTCGTGGGAGATGAAACAGACGCCGGTGCCCGCCAGACATCCCTTGGTCATGGCGTGCATGCCTTCGGGATGGCCGCCGAGGCCGGCGTGCTCGGCATTCTTTTCCCTGGCGGCGGCGGGAGGATGCGAACCGTTCGGGTGAATGACCACGCCGGTGCAGCCGGGCATCATCACGTCGGTGGGGCCGATCGGTTCCGCACCCTGCGAAACCGGCCCTTCGGCTACGCTCAGGGCAGGCTCCGGGTGGGCCGCCCCGAGTTCGCTTTCGGCACGGCGGTCGGCGGCGCGGCGCTGGCGCGCGACGCGGAAATAATGCGGCGCGCAGGTGGCCTTGAGCTCGATGCCGCCTTCCAGCGAGCGATCGTAGAACCAGTTCAACATCTGCTCGTACTCTTCCGGTGGAACCATCTGTTCGGCGGCGATATTCACTCCGCAACCGACCGGAACCAGCAGGAAAGTGTGGAGGGCGTCGGCGCCCAGGGAGCGGGCCAGATCCAGCACCTGCGGGAGCTGGCGCGCGTTGTGGCGGGCGATGGTCATGTTGATCTGCACCGACATTCCGAGCTCTTTCAGGTTGCGCAGGCCGTAAACGGCGGCTTCGAAGGCGCCGGGGATGCCGCGGAAGGTGTCGTGGGTCAGGGCGTCGGCGCCGTCGAGACTGATGGCAACCCGGCGCACGCCGGAGTCGACGATGCGGCGCGCCAGTTGCTTGGTGACCATGGTGCCGTTGGTGGCCAGCGCGACCCGCAATCCGCGGTCGGTGGCGAAGCGGGCAAGCTGAAAGATATCGCGCCGATAGAGCGGCTCGCCGCCGCTAAGCACCAGGATCGGATTGGCGTAGGCGGCGATCTGAGTGATGATGTCGAGGGCGCGGGCGGTGGGAAGATCGGTGGGCGAGCTGAGCTCGGTGGCGCTGGCGCGGCAATGGATGCAGCGCAGATTGCAGCCCTTGGTGACTTCCCAGAAGATCAGCCGCGGCTTGAACTCATGCGGATTGGTTCCCGGTTCCATCCTCGTTCTCCTTCACCTTTCCAAGGCTAGTCCAGGGGAGAACATGAGGCCGTGACAGTTGTCACAATCCGGTGTGAGGAGGGTCACGGGGCCAGTTTCGGGTGCCGGGTTGCGAGTCGGGAATCCCACCCTAGCAAAACCGGCCAGGGTGGGCACCCGGCATTTCCTGGAAACCGGAAACCTGTTTTTAGGGTCCGACGCCGCCGGTGTGGCAGTCGGCGCAGTTCACCTGGGTGAGGTCGCCCAGGTCGACGGGGTGCTTGAAGCCGATGCCCTGGGTGCTGCCGTACACCGGCTGGCCGCTTTCGACCTCGGCAATCACAGTGTGGCAGATATCGCATTTCTTGGGGATGGCCTTGCCGTCGGAGCTGACGTGATTGCCGTCGTGGCAGCGGAAACAGCCGGGGGAGATGAAGTGGCCGATGTTGGTGGGATGCACCTTCCAATCGACCTTCATCTCCGGGAAGATGGTGGTGCGGTAAATGCGCTGCACCTCGGCGATGGCGCCGCGGATCTCGAGCTGCTTCTCCTGGGCGAGCGCCGGATATTTCTGGTTGTAAAAGTTCTCCATCTTGGTGGCGATGGCCTGCCCCGCCTCGGGAGTGGTCTTATAGCCGGCGCTGAGCGCTTCCACCGCCTGGGCCTTGACGTAAGGGAGGGTAGCATCGATGCGCTTGGCGACCAGCGCTTCGTCAACGGAGGCGTCGGGCGAAGGATAGATGTGAGTGGGGCGGTTGTGGCAGTCGACGCAATCCATGCGGCGGCGAGGGAGAGTGGCGATCTGGTCGGACTTGAGCGGGGTGTCCTTGGACTGGTAGACGCTGATGCGCCCGCTGGGGTCCTGGACCTGCACCCAGGGAATCACCTGGCGCTGCTCGTCGGTGGCGATGTAGGTGATCTTGTTGGCGATATTCATGTGCCAGTGAATGCCGGAGGGGGAGCCGGTGGCGGGATCGCCGCCGCCGGTGTTGATGAGCATGCGAATCTGGCGCGGGGTGTTCTTCTCGTCGTTGCCGTAGTGATAGAAAACCTTGAGCTGGGCGCCGTAGAACTTGCGCGGCCAGTGGCACTGTTCGCAGGTTTCCTGGGCGGGGCGGAGGCTGGCCACCGGAGTGGGGATGGGCTTGGGGTACTTGTGGAAGATGACCGAGTACACCTGGTACGCGCCGGAAAGCTTGGAGCGCACGTACCAGCCGGCGCCGGGGCCGACGTGGCAATCGACGCAGCGCACGCGGGCGTGGGGCGACTGGGTGTAAGCGACGTACTCGGGATTCATGACGGTGTGGCAGAGCTGGCCGCAGAACTGGACTGAATCGGTGAACTCGTAGGCGCGGTAGCTGCCGGCGGCGCTGAGCGCGACAAAGACCACGGCGAAGCTGACGAAGAAGGCGAAGGCGCCGCGCTGCTCGGGATTGTTGAGGTCGATGCGCGGGTAACGCGGCATGGACGGCGCCCGCGTCCGGCGGCGCGAGCGTTCGATCCACATGCCGACGGGGATGAGCAACAGTCCCAGGACCATGAACCCGGGCAGAATCATGTAGGCGAAAATGCCGATGTAGGGGCTGGGGCGGGCGGAGATGTAGTCGATAAAGATGAGGAAGGCGACGTTGGCGGCGCTGATGACCGCCAGGGCGGCGCCGATCAGGCTGACGGGATTTCGGATAAGGCCGGGGGGACGGTCGTTCGAGTTGCCGGACGTACGAGATTCACCTTGGGGCTGGTCGGCCATCCAAAATCCTCCTCACCAAATGTGCCACGCGGAGACGGCGCCGGCGCCGTGCGCCATGCTTTTTGTTTCATCATGCCGGAAGGCAACCGGGCAGCTTACGCCAAAAGATGAACTCCTGACAAACATCGGCCCGTGGCGCCATTCACGACGTTGGCGCGTGATGGAGCCACGGGCGATGGTACCGCAGGGTCCGCGGCGATTACGGTTGGCGCGGACCGACGGGCTCTTGTTTTCGATCCGCGTGCTCTTCCCCGCCCGCTTCCGGCACGGGCTCCGGCGCCTGTTCCGCGCGCAGCGGTTCCGGTTCGCCGCTCTGGGCGGCCAGCTCTTCGACCGAGAGGCGCACGGTTTCGGTATCGAGCCCGTGTTCGTCCTGATAATGCTCGACGGAAACCTTGCCGTCCCACCAGGCCCAGTTCATGGGGTAAACGTTGGAGTCGTACATCACCTGGTAGAAGTGCCAGGCGAGGATGGCGAGCGTGGCCAGGATGGCCTCGTAGAGGTGAATGGCGGTGGCCACGTCCAGCCACCAGCGCGGCAGCAAGCCGCTGACCTGGACTTTGAACCAGAGCGCCAGGCCGGTGCTGGCCATGACGAAGGTCCCCCAGATGAGCGCCCAGTACTCCACCTTCTCGGCGTAGCTGAAGCGCTTGAACTGCGGGCGGGGAACGTTGAAGCCCAGGTAGTGACGCATGGTGTCGCGCACGTCGAACATGTCCTTGGGCTCGGGCAGCATGTCGAACATCAGGCGGCGGCCCTGGGCGCTGAAGATCAGGTACGCGAGATGATAGAGACCGACGGCGATGAGCACGCCGCCGGCGGTGCGATGCACGACGCCGCGAACCGTCTCGCTGATGGGCAGCAGCGCCGCGAACCAGGACTCGGGGAACTTCAGGGCGAAGCCGGTGATCACCAGGATGAAGAAGCTGATCAGCAGCACCAGGTGCTGGGTGCGCTGGTTGGTGTCCATGCGGCGCACGATGCGGCGATGCTGGTCGCGGCGCAGCACGGCCTTGCGGCGCCAGATAATCAGGTTGTGCAGCAGCATGCCCCCGATGGTGAACAGGATGAGGAACACATAGGTGCGCTTCACCCAGCGCACCACCACGCTGCCGATATCGGCCGAGAGAGGCGCGTTGATGTGCACCTTGCCCTGGAGGAACTTGGCGCTGATGCCGGGATGGCACTTGCCGCAGGTGGCCTTCAGATTGGCCCTGTTGACCGTTGACCCGGGGTCGGAGGAGGGCAGAATATCGTGCGCGCCGTGGCAACTGGCGCAGTTGGCGACCACCGTGGACCCGCGCTCGGAGGCCAGGCCATGATAGCTGGACAGATAGGTGCTCTCGCGGTTGGCGGGCATGCCGAATTCACTGGCCAGACGCACGCTCTCGTGGCAGCGCCCGCAGGTGTAGCGGGAGATGTTTTGCGCGCTCACCGAGGAAGTGGGATTGCTCGGCGCCTTGATGGTGTGGATGCCGTGGCAGTCAGTGCACACCGGCGCCTGCCAGTTGCCGCGGGTGACCGCCTGGCCATGGATGCTGGCAATGTACTTTTCCTCCACCTTGGCGTGGCACTGGCCGCAGGTGAAGGGGACGTTGGCCTTGAAGATCGGCGAGCGGGGATTGTTGGCGGCGAGAATTTCGTGGCCGCCATGGCAGTCGGTGCACACCGCCGCCTTGCTCTTGTCGCCTTCGCGGGCGACGGAGAGGCCGTGGACGCTCTGCGCGTAGTTGACCACCGCCTCGGTGCTCAGGCCGCTGGCCTGCATGACGAATTTCTGCCCGTGGCAGGCGCCGCAGGTGGCCGGGATGTTGTTGCGATGCACTTTGGAGTGAGGATCGGTGACCGCCAGAATCTGGTGCACGTTGCCGTGGCAGTCCTGGCAGGAGGCGGCCAGCTTGTCGCCCTGCCTGACCGCCTGCGCGTGGAAGCCGCGGTTATATTGCGCGTCTTCCTCGCTGTGGCAGGTGGCGCACTTGGGCTTCAGAGGCAGCGTCTCGTGCGGGGCCGAGGTGACGTTGGAGTGGCAGTCGGTGCAGCTAAAGACGCCATGCACGGAGGCCTTGAACTTGGCGTCATCCACGGCCAGGGAAAGCTGCTTGCCGTTCTCCTCCTTGGCCAGGGTGGGATCGGAGTGACAGGCGAGGCACTCCTCGCTGGTCATGGCGGGGGCCTTGGGCGGTTTCGCGGCCCACGCTTGCGCCCCAAGGACTAGAAAAAGAAAAAGTATGAATGCGACAGCCAATCGTCCGTTGCGGCGGGTTGCCATTCCAGGACCCTTCTTTCTCCGCGTGACCGGCGCTAGCGGTACGCGAACAGCATCGCGTAGATGATCCACACGATGATGCTGAAGCCGGTGAGCAAGGCCAGCGCGGCAAAGGCGCGGATGGTTTTCACCACGATGGCGGGGTGCGGCTCGGCCAGTTGCCGTTCCAGGCGGCCGCTGGCCGCCAACGCCTCGTATTCGCGCGGCTTGTCCCGCTTCAGCTCCGCCAGCGGCATGTGCCCGGTGAACACGGTGGTGTCCATGGGAAATTTTTCCGGCCGCAGGTGGGTATTAAAAAAATGAACGGTAAAAATGAAACCGGTGGCCAGCAGCGCCTCGTCACTGTGAATGATGGTGGCGACGTTAATGAACGAGCCGGGAATAAAGCGGGTGAAGAACACCGGGAACCAGAGCGTCAGGCCGGTGAACCCGATGACGAATACGCCCCAGAAGACGGCGAAGTAATCGAATTTCTCCCAATAGGTCCAGCGCCCGTAGCGCGGGCGCGGTCCGGCGCCGACGAACCACTTCATGGTGGCGATGAATTCCCGCAGGTCCTGCCGGTTCGGCAGCATGCTGTTGGGACTCAGGATCAGGGCCTTCCACGAGCCGTACTCGCGCTTCTTGAGCTTGTGCAAATCCACCAGGTGGGCGATGAAGGTGCCGAACATGATGAGCGCGGCGGTGCGGTGAATGAAGCCGGCCGCCTGAAAGCCGCCCAACATGCGCGACAGGAAACGGGCCCAGCCGGTGAAGGAGAACTTCAGCGACAGGCCGGTGAGCGCCAGGGTGATGAAGCTGACGATCATGCAGGCGTGCAGGGTGCGGTGCAGGCGGGTGAAGCGCACAAACTCGCGGTGGTCGGGCGGCGCCTCCGGCCCCCATTCGTCGCTGGCGATGACCGCCACCTCGTGCTCCAGCGCGCGCTCGGTTTCGCGAATGGCCTTGTCCACTTCGCCTTTACTCGGCACCATCGGGTTTCTCCTCCCTCGCTTTTTGCTTCGGCGGCCTCCCGGGCTTCCTGCGCGCGCAGTTCGCGGCGCATCTGGAAGGCGCGCGGCAGCCACAACAGGGTGTGCACGCCGCCGATGACGAAGGTGCCGATGAGCAGCGAGGTCATGCCCCAGAACGTCCAGAACAGGAACGGGTACCTCGCCGGATCGTGGTGGGTGGCGTGGGTCAGATAGCCGGCGAAGCGGCGGGTGGCGTCCTGATGGCACTTGCGGCAGGTGTTGACCACGTTGGCGCGGCTCAGGTGGGAGCGCGGGTCGGTGACCTTCAGGATGTCGTGCGCGCCGTGGCAGTCATAGCACTTGGCGGTCTTGGTGTAGCCGAGCCGCGACACTTTGCCGTGGTAGGTCTCGAAATAGGTCTTGGCGATCGCGGCGTGGCAGCGGCCGCACTTGTTCATGATCTCGAGTTTGAACCGGTCCTTGTCGGTGCGCTCGATGGCGTGGGCGGTGTGGCAGTCGCTGCATACCGGCAGCGGCTTGTCGGTCTTGGTGACGCTGGCCGAATGCACGCTGTTGACGAACTGCTCCTGGATGCCGTGGTGGCACTGGCCGCAGGTGCTGGGCACGTTCCTGGAATTGACGGTGGACTCGGGATCGGCCGCCGGCAACTCGCGATGCGCGGTGTGGCAGTTGGTGCAGGTGGCGGTGACCGTGAGGCCGCTCTTCAACAGGCCCTTGCCGTGGATGCTCTCCTTGTAGCGGCTGATGATCTCGTGCTCGACCCCGGTGTAGCGCGCCGCGGCCTTGCGGCCTTCGTGATGGCAGCGGCCGCACAGCTCGGGCACATTGATGGGGAAGGAAACGGAGCGCGGGTCGCGCCGCCCGAGCACATGGTGGGTGCCGTGGCACTCCTTGCAGTCGGGAGCGTTGGCGTCATGCTTGGCCAGCAACTGGCCATGAGTGCTGCGCTGATACTGCTGCCCGATTTCGGCATGGCAGGCGGTGCAATCCGCCTTGTGGGTGATGGTC
The DNA here is from genome assembly GCA_963740615.1 of Terriglobia bacterium. GTDB lineage: Bacteria > Acidobacteriota > Terriglobia > Terriglobales > Acidobacteriaceae > JAIQGF01. The sequence goes on along the minus strand of CAVUEZ010000008.1, from coordinate 265,011 downwards.
TCGCAGGGGCGAACACGCGAGGCGTTGACCTCGGAGTGGCACTGAGCGCAGGCCACCTTGGCGTGGCGGGAATCGGCCACTTCGCCGGCCGGCACGAACATGTCGCGGCCGTCGGCGGCCTTCAGGTGCTTATCGGCGTGGCAGCGCATGCAGTCCGCGTCCGCCATGCCCTGGGCATAGAACAGGTTGCGAATCTTGTGCGGCTGATGGCAGTCGATGCAGGCCGGCAGCACATGCGCCCGCTTCTCCCACAGCTCGCCGCGAATGATCTTGCGGTGCACCATCTCGATTTCGGCGTGGCACTTGGTGCAGGTCTTGGCGATGTTGGCGCGGGAGATGGAGGAGGCCGCGTCGGTGTGCGGCAGGATGGAATGCGCGGTGTGGCAGGAGGCGCAGTTCGGCGCCACCACCAGGCCCTTCTTCAAGAGGCCCTGGCCGTGAATGCTTTCCGAGAAGTTCTCCAGGATGTTGTGCTGGCCGATATTCCGGTTCCGCTGTACCGGCGTGCCCTCGCGATGGCACTGGCCGCACATCAGGGGAATGTTGAGCGGCGCCACCCGGGACCGCGTGTCCTTCACCGGCGTGATGTCGTGATTGCCATGGCAGTTGACGCAGCGGGGAGCGAGCGCGTCACCGCGCGCCGCCGCCTGCCCGTGGAGCGATTTCGCCAGCTGCTTGGCCTGCTCGTCGTGGCACGCGCCGCAGTTGACCTTCTTCAGCGGCACCTCGTGCGGCAGATCCTTGCCCTCCAGGTCGGCGTGGCAGTTGGTGCAGGCCAGCGGGCCGTGGATGGAGGAGGCGAACTTCTTGCCATCCACGAAGAGGGAGACCGTGCGGCCGGCGCGCTTGGTGGTCAGCGTCTTGTCGCCGTGGCAGGCGAGGCAGGTGTCATTGGGGTTGTCGGCGGTCGCCGGCGGCCGGGGGCCGCAGCCGCCAGCCAGAGCCCGGAAAAGAGCAGCAGCGCAAGCACGGTTCGCGCCTGGACGCCGGTGTGTCGGGATCGCATCGTCAGTGTACCTGCCCGGACCACTACCTCAGCCCCGATAACCCTTGTGCCGGTGACACAGGTCACGCGGGCGGGGTTAAGCTAACGTTCGCAGATTGGCGACCAACGGGCTGTGAGACCACTCACCTCAGGGCGTGATTCGTATCACAAGCGGGAAAAAGCGAGGGCCGCGGGCCGGCCGGGGAAAAGCGAGGGCGGCCGGCCGGCCGCCCTCTCGTAACCACGACATTACGGAGCTAGAAGTGGTACTCCAGCGTCGCCGAGAAGACGTGCGCCCGGTAAGACGGCTGGTCCGCCCCCAGGAACAGCATCTTCTGCAACGCAGTCGCGCCGCTCGAGTCGACGGTAGCCCCGGCAAAGCTGTAGGGATTCACCGCGCCGGTCTGCCAATCGTTGTTGGCGAACTGCCGGAACACGTACTGGAACTTCGGTACCAGATTCTGCGTCAACTTGAACCTGGTAACGACGCCCACCTCGTGAATCCTGTTGACGTTCTGTGGATACCCGAAATTCACGGCAGGATTGGCAGCCGTGTCCAGGCTCCAGTTAGTGAATTGCGTGTCGCAACGGGAGGTCCCTGTGGTCCAGCCGTTGCCGACCTGGCAGTTCACGCCATCGCTGAAATAGAAGCTCTGCGCCAGCGACAAGCTGTAATACACGCTGAAGTCGAGCTTCTTGGAGGCAGTGACGTCCACTCCGCCATAGTAGCTGTTGACCACGTCTTTGGGAGCGGTCAGCAGGTCGTTGATGGGATCGCAGGATTGGCCGGCCGCCGAACAACTGGCGGCGGTGCCGCTTGGGGCATTGCCGTTGCGGCCCTGGATCATGATGCTGGTGTTCTTCTCGCGCGCGTACTCCGCGAACAGAACTACCCTGGGAGTGAGCGCGTAGTTGACATCCACGCCATAGTTCCGCCCCACGCTGGTCAGCAGCCCGTAGGCGTAATACGGTCCATAGATCGGCGTCGCAACCCCGGTCCCGGCGCTAGTGCTGGCGTCGCCGAGCGGCACCAGGCTGTTGACTCCGCCGCGCTGGTTGTAGTTGTCCTGCACCGTCCCCCAGAAGGCCGAGAGGCTCAGCTTCTGAGTGGCGTCCCACTGGAGCTGTACATCGCCACGGTTACGAACCCGGGTCGATTGATCAGGCATGCGGGAATAGACGTTGCTGGTGTCGAGTTCGTACTCCTGCGGCACACGGTTCTGGTGACGGCCCGAAACCCGCAGCGTCACGTCTTTGCGCGGATGCAAATCCACGGCGCCGTAGATCGAGTCCTCAACGTTCTCGGCAACCTCCCGGTTGTGCCGGTCCGTCCAGCCCCGCTGGTAGCCGAACTTCATCGAGTTCTTCTGGGTAAAGAACCACGTACCGCCGATATCGAACAGCTTGGTCGTGAACGAACTGTGTTCGGGCGCCGCGTAGTAGGTGTAATTTGCGTACGTCGCACCAGCCGCCGTGCTGGCTTCTGGATATAGCGGGTCAAAAAATGCTCCCGTCGATCCGTGGAAGGAGGTCAGGAATGCCGTATCGGCGATGACCGGTCTGACCAGCGTTTCCGGAGTGCCGTCGTCGTACTTATAGTGCTGGTACTTGGCTACGAATTTCAAATCCTTCGTCGCCTTGAACACCGCGGTGTAGTTCATGGCCAGCGTGTTCACCTGGCCGTTGAGGTTCGACCCCGACAGATACTCCGGATATCCGGCGGGCGCGGTTAGGGAAACAAAAGTATTGGTCGTTAGAGGCTGGAAACTGGCGGTCTGCGACATCCACCCAGGCGTGACATTAGCCATCACGCTGATGTGTTTGCCAATCTGGACCGCACCCTGGCTCACAAATTGCTGATATTTGTTGTCCGGGTACAGATCCATCCTGCCGGTTGCGGGGCCCACCGTCGTGTTGTTGTATACGGTCGAGAACGGGTTCTCCACCACCATGCTGGGAGTGTCGTTCTGGAAGAACGACCCCTGGTACCCCACCGATGCGTCCCAGTTCTTCCGGCCGAACTCGGTGGTGACCTTGACGTTGTTGGTGTAGTAGTTGATCGACTCCGGCGCCTCGGCCGCATAGCCGGTGGAGCCGTTGCCCATTACGAAGCCAATCGGCCGCGTGCCGAGCTGGTGCTCCCGCGAGAACAAAGCCGAGACGTTCAAGTCGGGTGTGAAGTTCCAGCTCATCGACCCGGTGAGCGCCTTCCGACTCTCCTGCTGGGTGAACGGCACCAGGCTGCCCACGATCGCGTTGTTGATTGCGGTGGAACCCACGGTTGCATTGGGGTTGGTCCGGAGCGCGTTGTAAAGCGTACTGCGCAGGGCCGGATCCACGGTCCACGTACCTGAGCCGCCACTGAACAGCGTGCGCGTGGTGCCGGTGAAGATGTGCGGCGTCTCGTCAAAACGGAACTGCAGCTTGTAATGTCCGTATTGACCGAAGGTAACCAGCACGTTCTGATCTCGACTCAGACTGCCTCCGCCCTCGAAGGCAAAGCCGTTGCTGGCCGACTGAATCCGAAGATAGTTGTTGGAGCCGAAAATCCCGTCCATGAGGGCATTGAATTTCGGAATGTAGAAGCCGGTTCTGTGATCCTGATAAGTGTTCAGCCCGGAGTTCAATATATCGGGACTGAAGCTGGATCCGGGTACCGTGGTTGAATCGAGGAAGGAGCGACCGTAAACCTCGCCCTTGACCCCCTGGAAGCCAAACTCCACGACGCCGTGCTCGGGAGCCGCCTGTTCCTGGGCGAAAATCGCAGCCGGAACAAGCAGGAGCGCGAGCAGTGTACAAAGCGCAAGCAGCTTGAATAATTTCATTGCTCTCTCTCCTTTCTCCCTTAGCGCAGGAAAAACGCACCCGACGGGGCATTGGTCCCGTGGATCTTGGAGTGGCAGTTCGCACAGCCACGGTTGAACGTCTTGTTGGGATAGCCCATGGGCACGCCTTTGTTGGAAACATTGCCCAGCGGGTAGCCGATTGTCCCCGTCCCGTGCGCGAATTCGTTGTGGCACTCCTGGCAGAGCCGCGGAATGCGCGCTTTCAGCAACTGCGGGTTGAAGGAACCATGCGGCTCATGGCAGGTGTCGCAGTTTTCCGTCACCGGCTGATGAGACCACAGGAAGGGGCCGCGCCGCTCGGCATGGCAGCTATAGCAGTTCTCGTTTACCGTTGCCTGCTTCAGTTGTGCCGGGTTGGGCGAGCCGTGCGGATTGTGGCAACTGGTGCAGGTGACCTTGCCCTCGCGGAACGGCATGTGCGAAGAGCGCTGCAGTTGCGCGCGGCGCATCTGGTGGCACTGCAGGCAGAGCTCCGTCTGCGGCTTCTTCAGGCCGCCGATGTCGCTGACCGCTTCCGCCATGAATGTTTCGCCGGCCAGGGACTTCTTGAGTTGTTGCTTGACCTGGTGGCAGTCGACGCACAGCATGCCGCGTGATTCGTGCGGGCTGCCGGTCCAGAACATGCGGTTGCCCCGCTTGTGGCACTGAATGCAAGACTGGTTCTGTTCCTCGACCGGGGTCTTACTGTCTTTGCCATAACGGACGGGGATGGTGTCCTTGCCGCCGCCGGCTTCGACGTGAGCCTTGCCCGGTCCATGGCAAGCTTCGCATCCGAGTTTTTCGTCGACCGTGTGGGGATTGGCAAACGCTTTGCCCATCACCGTATTCTTAAAGCGGCGGGCTTGATCTTCATGGCAGGCGAGACAGGTGTCAGTGCCGACATAGTCGCTGTCGTTGGCCGTGGCGCGAGCCGCTTTGGGCTTCTCGCCGGCAACACTAACACCGACCACGACCAGCGTGACCAACATCACAGCCGCCAAGGAGATCGCGAACCGCTTATAATTTTTTAATTGATCCATTGCTGTTAGCTCCTAGGCAGAACCGGGGCGGATCCGCATCGAACCCCGGAATGTGCTCCGTGAGCATCCGACAAAGACGGGCCGAGTTACTGTGAGCCCGCTCACATAGATCAGTGATGTAGCTGCTAATTCAACCAAACTTCACGTCCGGCCGGACTGGCCGGGGAAAGAAAAAAGCCCGCCGGTGCGGGCGTTCTTGCGGTGAGCAGGAAAGATCAGTTGGGGTGGGCCACGGCGGCGCTGTGGCCCAGGTGCGGCCGGCGAGCGCGTATCATCCCGATGGAGCGCACACGGTCATATGCCTGGTGCAGGTCCTGGCTGAGCAGGTGGACCACCTGCAGGCAGGCCACGCGGTGGTCGCGCAGGAAATGCAGCAGGTCCTTGCGCCGCACAAAGGCCACCTGCGAGGTGTCCAGCATCTCCGCCGACACTTCATAAGGCTTGCCCGACATGCAGGCGCTGAGGCCCAGCACTTCGCCCGGCCCGGCGACGCGCAACATCAACCGCTTACCGTTTTCCGAACACACTGAAAGCTTGGCGCGGCCCTCGCACAGGACGTAGATGCCGCGGGGTTGCTTGCCCTCGGCGAACAAGTTGGCGCCGCGGGGAACGATGGTCGTGGCTTTGATGGAGTCGAAAGCCTGAAGCGCTTCCGCGGGCAGGTCGCAGAAGACACGGTCCGGCCGCAACTCGCAGGTGAAGCAGCTTTGCTCCTTTGCGTTCTCCATACAGCATCTGAATAATGCCTGGAGGGGGTCTAAAACAGTGACTGCTATCACCGTTAATAGTGATGCGCAACCCAGAGAGGCGCGCCGCGGGCGGGTTTTGGAGAGGGAACAAAGGGGCGCTGCCCCGCCGCGAGATGGTTACGCGGCGGGGAACCGCTCCTGGTGTGCCAGCCTAGACGCTGGCCAGGGCCTTGAGCGCGGCCTTGTTGCGGATGAGCAGCGTCGAGCCCCGGGCATGCACGATCTGCCGCTTCTTGAGCTCGGCGAAAAGCCGGGTCACCGTCTCCCGCGAGGTGCCGATCATCTGCGCGATCTCCTCGTGGGTGAGGGCCATCTTCACGCGCGGCTCCTGCTTGCCGGATTCGCCGTTCTTCGAGCTCCACTCCAGCAGCAACTTGGCCAGCTTCTCCGCCGCCGAATGCGACAGCCCGAGCGCGCGGATCTCGTGACAGGCGGTGTTGTACTTGTCACTCAACTGCTCCGCCACGCGGAAGCAGGCTTCGCTGTGCTCCCGCAGGAAGCGCAGGAAATCCTCCCGCTTGACGAAGTTCACCTGGCACGGGTCGATGGTCTCCGCGGTCAGTTCGTAGGGTTTACCGGAAACCGTGGCGCTGAGTCCCAGAACCTCGCCCGGTTCGGCGATTTTCAGGATCAGCGTCTTTCCGTCGGTGGAACAGATTGAAAGCTTCACCCGCCCCTTGCAAAGTACGAAAATTCCCCGGGGCGCCTGGCCTTCTACGAAGAGCACGGCACCCTTGGGATAGGCGCTAGCATATTTAATAGCTTCGAATGATTGCAGGGCGGCTGTGGGCAAATCGCAGAAAATCCGGTCGACCCTCAGCTTACAGGTGAAGCAGCTTTCTATGATGTCCAGTCCATAAGGTGATAACACGACACAACCCCCTGTGACATACCATCATACGACGTTGGTCAAGCAAAATCTTTCGAACTGCCGTTCGGTAAATGCGGCCGGGGAATCGGCAGGGCGGCCAATCCCGCATAAACACTGGGTTTCCCTGCCCCGGCGGGGACCACGGACGGCCCCTGGAAAGCTCGCCGGGCCTCTGGTGAAATGGATAGCCATGCGCCTTTTGTCCTTGCCGTTTGTGACGGCGCTCACCGCCGCAGCGTTCATGCTGGCCCCGGTGGACGCGCATGAAATCTGCCTGTTCCGCGATTCCGCCAGACCAAGTCCGCGCGCTGCCGCCGTCCGGCGCGGCGCGCACGTGGAGGCCGTGATGAAGGTCACCTCAAAGGTAATTTCTCCGGGCGTCGAATTCCCAAAACGGAACACCTGCCAGGGCGAAGATATCTCCCCCGAGCTGGCGTGGACGGATGCGCCGCCGGCGGCGCGCTCCTTCGCGCTCATGCTCGACGATCCGGACGCCCCCGGCGGCACTTTCACCCATTGGCTGCTCTGGGACATTCCCGCCTCCACCCATGAATTGCCGCAAAACCTGCCACGGACTCCGCAATTGCCCGACGGCGCCAGGCAGGGGCGCAACGGCTTCGGCAAGACCGGCTACAACGGCCCTTGCCCTCCGCCGGGAAGGCCGCATCGCTACTATTTCCGACTGTTCGCGCTCGACGCCACACTGGGCGTGAAAGCGGGCGCCGGACGCGGCGAACTGGAGCACGCCATGGAAGGGCACGTCCTGGGCAGCGGCGAACTGATGGCGCGCTTCGCCCGCTGATGGCGCAGCCCGCCCCCGCGGACAGGCGGGGCGGGTGTCCGGATCCGGCCCGACGGAGGCCGGACGATATATCGTTGCACGATCTTTTCCCCTGCTCCTTGTCCTTCGCGCTCCCGCCGGAAAATCAAAGCTCCGGGTGCGTTCGCGCGGCCGGACCGGGGAACCATCGAAGCTCACCAAGGTAACCTTCCGCCGATTACGCAAGCGATCTTTCGCGCGGCCGCCGGCCGGGCTATGGTGGCGGCAGTTGGGCCAAAGCATCCTTCGCTCACGGGCCAAAAGGACGCGGCCCCGCATACCTGCCGGGCCGCGTCCGTCCACTCCGGACGAAGCGCTATGGGGGAGCGCACACCATGTGGCGATCGATCTACTTCACCGTAGGGTTCCTGCTGGCGCGGTACCTGTTCCGGCGGCGGCCGGTGCAGATCGACCTGGAACGCCTGCGCAGCGCCGGCCTCTAGGAGGCTGCGGAAGAACATATTTTCGGCAGGTTGAGTACACCAGCGGTTGTGGCCGCAGCGGTAGGTCCATACATTCGTTAGCGCCTCGCTTGCTGCTTCGGCGCGTCTTTCCGCAGCCTGCCAGCGGCCTCGCCGAGTGCACCTTCAAGGCACGACCACGTTGGCCGCGTGCCCGCTGAAACCGAATCTCAAAACTGGAACTACTTTCTCCGGTACCTGGAAAACTGGTGGTCGCCCACTCGCCGACAGCTTAGCCACTGCCACCAGGGGGCATTCTCCAGCGTAAATCCGGGCGCATGGAAGGTCGTCGGACGATAAGGGGAGGGGTCCAGATCGTCGGCCGGCGATCTCTCCTGCTCCTCCGGCACCAACTGTCCGACCTCCACCGGCGACACGGTGACGAATTTCTCATCCACCAGCCCCGCCGACGCCAAGTAGCCGTAGAGAGTGGGGCCGCCTTCGCACAGCAGGCGCTCGATGCCCAACTCGCGCCGCAGCAGGGCAGCGGTCCCGCGCAAGTCGGCGAACTTGTCCTCGCCCGAGACGATCACCCGCACGTGCGGGTGGGTGCGCTTTTCGGCCAGCCGGGCCGCGCCTGTCCTGGTGGTCACGATCACGGCGTCAACCAGATCGCCATCGAAAGCGCGGTAGGCGGAAAGGTCCAGCCGGGCCGAACCGGTGACGAAGATATTCATCTCCCGAGGGCGCCCGAGCTTCTGCCGCAACCGGCGCAGCTCGGGGTCCATGATGCGGAACACCGGGCCGCGCGGCCGCGGGCCGAGCATGGTCTCTTCCAGCAGAGTGTTGACCCCGATCAGGACCGCGTCGGCATGCGCCCGCAGCAGGTCCATGAGCCAGCGGTCCTCCTCCGAATGGGAGATGAAGGCGCCGGCGGCGTGCTTGCCTCGGAAGGACACAATGCCGTCCAGCGACTGCACGAAATTGGAGTAGATCCACGGCCGCTCCGGCGGCGCTGGCGGAAATCCCAGCCGCCCATACGGCCCATAGGCTGCGTCTTCCGCCGCCGAAGGCTCGCCCTGGTCAAACAGCACTTCAAAGCTGCGCATGACGGAATTGTAGTTGTGAGTTGTGGGTTATGTGTGGTGAGTTGCTTTGACATCCCGGATCGCGGGATCCGGAACGGAGGAACCGCCGGCAGGGCTTGGCTGTGATTTCCACAGCCGCAACTCAAGAATCGCGTCGCGACATCTATTGAATCGTGGGGTGGAAAAAAGGAAACCGGCTGCGGTTGGTCACGGAGGACGCGGCCGACGAGCGCACCCGCCGGATCTTTGCGGAAATCAAGCAAGCGCTCGGTCTTCCCGTGCTGCGAGGCTTCTTCCCCGCCCTGGCGGCCTACCCCGAATTCCTGCAACTGCACTGGAAGTTGTTCAAGCCAGCGGTGGAGACGGCGGAGTTCTTTGCCTGCGGCGACCGGCTTCGCGCCGAGGCCTACACCCGCGCGCACAACTATTTGCGCATTCCCGACCTGTGCGCGGGTTTGGAAGAATCCAGCTTGAGCGCCGGCGCCCGCCAGGAGCTGACCGCCACCATGGATCTGTTCCATTACCGCGATCCTCTCCTGTTGCTGCTCTTCTGCGCCCAGGTGGAGGCCCTGGACGGGCCAATCGGCGAGCCGCTCTCCTTCACCCAGGCCGCGGCTCATCCGACGTATGCCGAGCGCCCGGTGGTGGTGGAGGAGGAAAACGCCTCCACGGCCGTGCGCCGCCGCTACGAGGAGATCCGGCGCGTCCTCAATCTCCCTTACGTGAATGCCGAGTACGAGGCGATGGCGCGCTTTCCCGACTTCCTGAATGTCTACTGGGAGTTTCTGAAAAAACTTCTGCAATCGCCGCTCTACGATGAATGCCAGCACGGCATCCACGAGAGCGCGTGGAACCTGGCGCGCGAACTTCCGGGTCCGCTCGAACTGCCCCTCGAGCACCTCACCGAAGCCGGTATGAGACAGGAAGACATCGCTTCCGTCGCGCGCATCCTGGAGCTGTTTGTGAAGAACCTCAGCGGACTGGTGCTGAACGTCGCCGTGTCCAAGATCGCGCTGGAAGGCGGCAACATCGCCGGTCCCGCCAAAGCAGCCGCCAAGCCGAATTCCGAGTGGGTGGCGTGAACAATTAAGAATTCAGAATGAAGAGGCGCTGGTGAGTGTCAGCTTTCCATTCTGAATTCTTAATTCTTAACAATTCTTAACCTGCTATGTCGCGCAACGCTGCCCGCACAAACGCCACCAGCTCCGGGCTCACGTACTGCGGCGGACGCACACGGAAAACCGGCTTGTCCCGGAGGAGTTCCCGGGAAACGCCGTTCCACGCCGGCAGCGCGCCAGGCGGAGCGTCGTGCAGGACCGCTGCCGAGGCCAGGTGCAGATACCGCCGCGCCGTGGGCTTGAAATCCGCCGTGCCGTAATCCAGCACCATCAGGTACAGGTTCGGCCGCAGAAACTCCATCACGCTGTTGGATTCGATGATCACGTTCTCGGCGGCGGCCATCTGCTTGCGCAGCGCCGGCACGGCCTGCGCCAGGTTGCGCTGCGGCGTGCGCACCCATAACGCGCGCTCCGCCCCCGCCGCCAGGAAGCGGGAGGTGTCGCTCTCCCCGGAGCGGTCGCGTTCTTCGGTGATCGTCCAGGAATGATCGGCGGCGCCATCGCAGATTTCGCCATGAGCGGCGCCAACCTCGTGGCCGTGTTGCGTGATCTTCACCGCCATCCAGTGGCGCTCAGGCATGGCGGCGATCACCCCGGCCACGACGCTGGTTTTGCCCACGCTTCGTGAGTGCCCGCCAATTACTACGATCGCCATGATGCAGTTTTCAGGTTTTCGGTTTCCAGTCCATGCGGGTCGCATTCGCTGGGAAGCGACAGGAAACTACCTTTTTGCCAAACGCGCCAATACCGCCAACTCCTTCAGATACTGCCGAATCGGCCTGGCCGGAGTTCCCCAGAAGAGCACGCCTTTGCCGCGGATCACCTTGTTGCTGGGAACGCCGCATTGTGCGCCCAGAATAGCGCCGCTCCCAATGCGCACATGGTCGGCGATGCCCACCTGGCCGGCAATCACCGCACCGTCCTCGATGACGGCGCTGCCGGAGATGCCAGTCTGCGCCGCGATTACCACGTCCTCGCCCACACGCACGTTATGGGCGATGTGCACCAGGTTGTCGAGCTTGGCGCCGCGCCCGACGACGGTCGCATCCAGCGCCCCGCGATCAATCGTACTGTTGGCGCCGATCTCCACGTCGTCGCCGATTTCCAGCGTGCCCGCCTGCGGGAACTTGGTGTAGCGGCCGGTCTGTTCGTCGCGCACGAATCCGAAGCCGTCGCTGCCCAGCACCGCCCCGGAATGAACGATAACCCGGTTGCCGATCGTCGTGCCGGGATAGACGCTGACATTCGGCTTGATATCGCAATCCGCCCCGATGCAGACGCCGGCGCCGACAAAACTTCCCGCGCCAATGGCGCTGCGCTCGCCGATGCCGGCTCCCTCGGAGACGACCGCGTGAGCCGCGATGGAAACTCCCCCGCCTAACACCGCGTTTTCGTGCACCACGGCGCTGGGGTGGATGCCCGGCCGCGGCCGCTGCGCTGTGGACAGCAACTCCGCCGCATGGGCAAATGCCAGCCGCGGCTGCCGGGCAATGATCATCGGCTTTTGCGCAAAAACTTCTTTCCTGATGGCGCTCGGCGCTATCGACTCGGTGGTGAGCTGCAACGCGAACTCTCCCGCAACAACCGCCGCCGCCCGCGACCGCAGCGCCGCCGGCAATCGCTTAGCGTTCTCCACAAAGATCAAGTCGCGAAAGGTCGCCGATTCAAGACTCGCGACACCGGTTACCTCAACGTCTTCGCCCACCAGGCGCCCGCTAATGTGTTCCGCAATCTCTCTGAGCTTCACCCTTTTTGTCCTTGCCTTAAGTCTTGTGCCTTGTGCCGTCAGTCGCCAGTCTTCAATCGTCAATAAAGGGATGGCTCCCCCTCCGGCCTGGTCTTCCACCGCCGATGTACCCACAGCCACTGGTCGGGGTGCTTGCGCACGTAGTCCTCGATCACGCTGGTGAACAACTGGGTGGCATCGAGAACGTCGCGCTCGTCGTCGCCACTGTGGGCCAGCGCCAGGCGCGGCGCAAACGTGATCCGATACTTGCGCAGGGTCGCATCCCAGATGGTAAACGCCGGCACCACCGAGGCGTCGGTGCGCAGCGCAAGCCGTGCCAGCCCGGCGGCGGTGCACGCCGGCACGCCAAAGAAACTCACGAACACGCCCGCCGGCGGCATCATGTTCTGGTCCATCAGCAGGCCAACGGTTTCCCCGGCGTGCATGGCCGCCAGCAGCCCGCGCGCGAAATCCTGCTTCTCAAAGGTCGAGTTGCCGTGCAGCGTGCGATGGCGCTCCACCATCCGGTCCAGGTACTTGTTATCCAGCGCGCGCACCACGACGTGCAGCGGATGGCCGTAGACGGAGTGCGCGAAGGAGCCGATCTCCCATCCTCCCAGGTGCGCCGTCAGGAACAGCACTCCCTTGCCGCGCCGCTGCGCCGCATCATAGTTCTCGAAGCCCTCATAGACCGCCACCTGCGACACGTTGGCGCGCGTGTAGCGGGGGAACATGCAGAACTCCGCCAGTTGCCGCCCCAGGGATACATAGACCCGGCGCAGGATTTTCCGCCGCTGGCGAGGCTTCATCCCCGGATAGGCCAACTGCAGGTTGCGCACGCCCACGCGCCGCAGCCGCGGATGCAGGTGAAAGACGGCGCCCGCCAGCAGGATGGCCAGCGCCCGCGACAGTGGCCGCGGCAACAGCCCCAGTGTCTTCACCACCGGCCAGACAAGCGCATACTCGAGACGCTGGCGCATGCGAAGCGATTGTAGTGGACGCCAGCGCCAAATTGCCTCTCAAACCGGGGCGCACGCCCCCGAGGCGCTCCGGCCTCGTAACCTTCTGCCCCACCATTTATCATTTGAAGCGTTTCAGGAAAGGCAACCATGGCTCCTTGCAGGCAGTTGTGGAAATCGGTGCTGCTAAGCTTGATCGCCGCTGTGCTGCTGCTGTCGTGCCGCGCCCAGTCCCCGGGCAGCGCCGAAGCCGCGCTGGTTGACCAAATCAAAAAGGAAACCGTCGGCGGCGCCAATTGGAAAAATCCGCTGCCCGATACGCCCGCCACCCAGCGCACCGGCGCCGAACACTTCCAGCACCATTGCCAGATCTGCCATGGCCTCGACGGCCATAATACCGGCGTGCCCTTTGCCACGCAGATGTCGCCGCCAGTCGCCGATCTGGGCGATAACAGCATCCAGTCCTATACCGACGGGCAACTGAAATGGATTATCGCCAACGGCATCCGCTACACCGGCATGCCGGGCTGGACGGGAATTCTCGACGACAACGAGCAGTGGGCCATGGTCGCCTTCATCCGCCACTTGCCGCCGAAGGGTTCGCTCGGCGTCCCGACCGTGTTCCAGCAAGCCACTGAGAAACACGAAGACGAGCATCACCACGAGCAGCAGAAACACTGAAGCGATTCGGAGCTTCAGCTCTTCTCCGAGCCGACGGCCCGGCCGTGCTCCTCTCAAGCGCTGGCATTGCCGCGCCAGCGCTCTGGCAGCTTCCACGCACAGAGCAGTTTCTGGGTGCGCGTGCGCATGGGGAAGTTCAAGAGCTGCGCGAGGTCGGAGGGGCGATCGATATCGAGCGCAATGCCGGGCAGGCCAGCGTTGTCCAGCACGACACAGGTCTTTCCGGTAGCCTGGGCGGAGGCGTGATGCGGCAGGAAGCTGTCGTTGCCGAAGCGCAGCGGAAACAGCGCGCAGGGACGCCGCAGCACGGCATTCGTGCCACGTCCATCGGCGGCCGGCACCAGTACGGTACCGGCGGGCGGCATTTCCGCCAGAACGGCATCAACTTCAGCGGGGCGCAGCAACGGAATGTCCGCCGGCAACACCAGCGTGAAAGCGGCGCCGAGCTTTTCCGCCTGCGCCGTGGCCATGGCGATGGCCTCGCTCTCGCCCAGGTTCTCGTTGTCCTGAATCACGGCGAAGCCGTAATGGCGAGCCAAAGCGGAGGCGAACGGATCGTTGGTGACCAGCGCGACCGGAGGGCACGGAGTGACCTCGGCCAGCGCCGCGCAGACGTCTTTCAGCATGGTGCGCGCCAGGAGCGTGCGCTGCTCCTGGCTGAGCACCGCGGCGAGGCGCTGCTTGGCGCCGGAAAGGTCTTTGACCGGGACCAGGATCATGGGAGCGGCCCCGTGGCCCGCGCCGGCATGACGGCGGCCAGCGCCTGGCGCGCCAGCGCTTCTTTGGCCTGCTCGGAGTTCATGATGGTGTTGGTGAAGATCGTATCCAGTGCTGGATTCCGGACCTCGGCAGCGTGCCGGCGATCGCAGTCATCGGCGACGAGCACATCGAGAAAATCTTCGTAAGCTTTGGCCACGCCCGCGATCGAGACCGGCAGGCCCTGGGTCTTCATCAACTCGCCCGCCGGACCGGAGACGGCAGCGCCGCCGACGATGGGGCTGACGGCTGCGACGGGAGCGTTGGTCTCTCGCAGCGCAGCGCGAATGCCGGGCACGCTGAGAATGGGGCCGATGCTGGTGACCGGATTGGAGGGCGCGATCAGCACCGCGTCGGCGGCGGCGATGGCTTCCAGCACTCCGGGCGCCGGCTGCGCCCGCTCGGCGTCGACGAAGCGCACCGCGGTGACCGGCACGCGGTAGCGCTCGCGCACGAAATATTCCTGGAAGCTCAGTTCGCCACCGGCGGTGAGCACCCTGGTTTCCACCCGCTGGTTGGACATGGGCAGGATGCGCGTGGTCACGCCCATGGCCGCGGCGATTTCAGCGGTGGCTTCAGCGAGCGTGTGCGTGGCCAGAAGTTGCGTCCGGCGCAGATGGGTGGCCAGATCGCGGTCGCCGAGCTGGAACCATGCAGGTGCGCCCAGTTGCCGCATGCGCTCCAGGCAGGTAAAGGTGTCGCGCTCGACGCCCCATCCGCGTTCGCGGCTCAGCAGGCCGGCCAGCGCGTAGAGGATGGAATCCAGATCAGGAGAGACGTGCAACCCCCAGCAAAGCAAGTCGTCGCCCGTGTTGACGATCACAGTGAGCCCCGCCGGCGGGATGACGCGCACCAGTCCCTGCACGAATTTGGCGCCGCCGGTTCCGCCGCTAAGAACAGTGATCATGACAGTCTGCAGTCTTCCAGAGCGCGACGAAACATTAAATACCAGCACGCTCACTGGACACGCGCAAAGGTTCAACCGGCACCTGGTCCTGGGCGCTAGCCGGAGAGCCGAAGCTGCGAGCGTAGCCTTCAGGATCGGCGGCGGCCAGGGTTTTCTCCGCGGCCGGGCCTCCAGCGCCAACGGCCTGCGGCAGAAATTCCGGATAGACCGGCAGGCGCTGGCGCAAGATCATCCCGGCAGCGCGAGTGCGCGCTTCCAACTCGTCCAGATGCGGCCAGGGACGCTCCGGGTTGATGAAGTCGGGGGTGAGCGGCGAAACCCCGCCCCAGTCATTGATCCCGGCCGCGAGCAGCCGCTGGTAATCCGGCTCCGAGAGGTTGGGTGGCGCCTGCAAGTTCATGTTGCGCAGGATGAGCCGCGCCACCGCCAAGGTGCGCAACATTTCGCCGGTGAGAGGCTCGCCACGGCGCGACATGGGAATTCCCTGCTTGGCCCGGAAATTCTGCACGATCACTTCCTGGATGTGTCCGAAGCGGCGGTGCAACTCGGCGAGGGCGAACAGGGCGTCCACGCGGTCGGTAGGAGTTTCGCCGATGCCGATCAGGATTCCGGTGGTGAACGGAATCTGCTGGCGCCCGGCCGCCTCGATCACCGCCAGGCGGAGCGCCGGAGCTTTGTCGGGAGCGCCACGATGGGCAGCCTGGCGCATCAATCGGGCGCTGGTGGTCTCCAGCATCAGACCGATGCTGGGCGATACCTGCCGCAGCCGCCGCAGCCACTGGGCGCTCAGCAGCCCGGGATTGGCGTGGGGAATCAGACTGGTTTCGCGCAGCACCAGTTCGCACATGGATTCCAAGTAATGCAAAGTGGATTTGTAGCCCAGACGGCGCAGCGTGGCGCGCATCTCGGGGAAGATCATCTCCGGCTTGTCACCCAGGCTGAACAGCGCTTCGCGGCAGCCCAGGCGCTCGCCTTCACGCGCCACGCGCAGCACCTCTTCCGAAGTCATGGTGTGGGCGCCGGGCTGGCCGGGATCGCGCCGAAAGATGCAGTAGCCGCAGTAGTCGCGGCAGAGATTGGTGAGCGGCAGGAAGACCTTGCGCGAATAAGTAATGACGCCCGGCTTGAAGTGCTCCTTCAGATGCATGGCGGCGGCAAGAAGTTCGGGCAGTTCGCGGCCGGAACAGGTGATGAGGCGGAGCGCCATTTCGCGGCTGATGGGCAGACCGGCGCGGACTTCGCTGAGGTAGGAGCGCAGGTGTGCCGTCCCTGCGGGACGTTTGCCGATACGAGAACGCCGTTCGTATTCGCGCAGGCGGGCGTGGTAAGCCGCCGGGCTATCGAGGTCGCGCCAGATGGCCTCGGATGCGACGCTGACGAATTTCACGCGCGCGGGATCGCGGTAGACGATCTCGCGGGCAGTCTTTGCCTTCGCGAACTCTGGCCGCAATCCGGCGGCAAAGATGACGGGATGGCCGGCACGTTTGCGGAAGATGGGAACGGCGATGGCCTGACGCTTGTTGCGCGAACCGAAGCCGGCGACCAGACTCTCGATCAGTTCGCGGGTGAGCAGCGGATAGTCCACCGGGTAGAGCATGAAATCCGCGCCCGGCGCGATCTCGGCCAGCGCCGCCCGCAGGGATGACATCTGTCCGGCGCGCCAGGCTTGGTTGACCACCACGCGCGCCCCTGGCGGGACCACGCGCCGCACGCGCTCGGCCTCGCTTCCCAGCACGACCACCGGCGCTTCCAGCCCGGCGCAGTTCGCAAACGCGATTTCCAGCGCGGTAAGGCCGGCGAAACGTGCCAGCGCCTTGGGGGCATCGAGGCCGCCGGAGGCTCCCGCCGCCAGAATGATGGGAACGATTTTGCCGTCCGAGGGCACGACGGTCAGATTAACGGAACACCCCCGCCCTAGCCAACCCCGGGCTAGGACGGGGCAACCGGGGGCAGACGAGCCGGTTGGGAACCTCCCCACATTAGCTCGCTGCGCTCGCGAATGTGGGCCACCCGCGAGGCTCGCGTTACAATCGTGGGTGATGGACATTTACCAGGAAATCGTGGCGCTGCGGCAGGCAGGAAGGCGCGGGGCGCTGGCCACCATCACCAATGTGCGCGGGTCGATTCCCTCGTTCCAGACCTCCAAAATGCTGGTCCGCGACGATGGCTCGATTGTGGGTACCATCGGCGGAGGATGCGTGGAGGCGGAGGTCTGGCAGGCGGCCCGCGAGGTGATGGAAGAAGAAAAGCCGCGCTCGCTTACCTTCAATCTGAACCAGAATCCGAAATACGACACGGGCCTGGTGTGCGGAGGAACCCTGGAAGTGTTCATCGAGCCGGTAATGCCTGTTCCCGTCCTTTACCTGTTCGGCGCCGGACACGTGGCGTTCAACACCTACAAGGTGGCGCGCGCCGCGGGGTTTGATGTGGTGGTGGTGGATGACCGCGAAAGCTACGCCAACCGCGAGCGCTTCCCCGACGCGCGGGAGGTTGTGGCCGAGGACTTCGAGCAGGCCTGCGGGCGCCTCAGCCTGAATGAGAATTCCTATATCGTGATCGTAACCCGCGGACACCGCGACGACATGCGCGTGCTGAAGTGGGCGGTGACCACGCCGGCACGCTACGTGGGCATGATCGGCTCCCGGCGCAAGACCCTGGCCATCTACAAGGAACTGGAGAGCCAGGGAATGGATCCCGCGCTGTTTGAGCGGGTGAATGCGCCGGTGGGGCTGGAGATCGGGGCGGTGATGCCGGAAGAAATCGCGGTGGCGATTGTCGCCGAGTTGATCGCCTTCCGCCGCGACTGTGAATCGCAAATCCATCACAAAAAAATGCTGCGCGCCTGCAAAGACGCACCCGAGACCGCGCCGGAACAGAAAAGCTGACTCTCTCCCCTGCCGTTCACCCGCAACGAACTTGTGCAAAACTTGCGCGCCGAGGGCGTGTATGATGGGGTGCAATTTCCACGGTGAGGAGGAAATATGCGGACCCTGTTGAAGGTGACTATCCCAGTTGAACGCGGTAACGCCGCCATTGAAAACGGCAGCCTTGGCAAGACCATCGAATCCATCCTCAATGACCTGAAGCCGGAAGCAGCCTACTTCACCGCCAACGAAGGCAAGCGGAGCGGGTTGATCGTCTTCGACATGAAAGACACATCGCAGATTCCGGCAGTGGCGGAACCCTGGTTCCTGGCCTTCAATGCGCAGGTGGAAATCCAGCCGGTGATGAACCAGGAAGACCTGAAGCGGGCCATGACCGGCATGGAAGACACGGTCAAGAAATTCCACGTGGCGGCCGGCCGCGCCGCCTGACCCTTCTTCGGGTGACGGCAGGGGGCCCGGCGCCCGGCTGGGCCTTTCCATCTGCCGCGTTATAATGAGTTGAGCGCGCCCGTAGCTCAGCTGGATAGAGCGATTGCCTCCGGAGCAATAGGTCGGGAGTTCGAATCTCTCCGGGCGCGCCACTTTCCCCCTTCCGTTTCTTTCGCTTCCGTTTGCCGTTCTGTTCGGGCCAATTCGCTTTTATCGGCGCGGTGCCTGGAATTGTGCCCACCCAGCCTCGCCATCCCAGCCGCGATGGGTTGTCTTCAGCCCGTCGCGATTCGCGGCACTCCGCCAGATGAATCGGCAGCTTCATCCAACGCGGACCGTTTTGGGATACAACTACCGGGTTAGTACAGATGGGGGATTCCGTTACTCGGATCAAGAGACTAGGATTCTGCTGGCTTCATAGGACGTCAGAAGAGCCGGGCGCCAGGAGCAGAAGCGAAAAGCCATTAGTCCGAGCCCATTCTCCAATTCCTACGAGTTGATCGTGGCGCATAGCACGCGCTGACTGCTCCCGTCCGGCCCAGGAAGGACGGTGGCCTCATGGGCACCATCAGATTCTCGGGCCTGGCAGCCATTGTTATCTGTACCGCAAGTCTTGTTCAAGCCCAACAACCTGCCCTGCGATTCATTGCCCTGGCTCCCTGTCGCATCGCGGATACGCGCGACCCGAACGGGCCCTTCGGCGGACCCGCCATTAGCGGGCAATCTTCGCGGAGCTTTGTCATCCCGGGCTCGTGTGGTGTGCCGAGTGCGGCCAAGGCGTATTCGCTGAACGTGACAGCCGTCCCGCACGCTTACTTAGGCTACCTGACGGTTTGGCCGACGGGACAGTCGCAGCCCACAGTCTCCACGCTGAATTCCACCGATGGCCGAGTCAAAGCCAATGCCGCCATTGTGCCGGCGGGAACCAATGGCGCTATCAGCATCTATGTCACCGACACCACCGACGTAGTTCTGGACATTAACGGCTACTTCGTGCTGGCGAGCGATGTCAGTGCGCTGGCCTTTTTCCCATTGCCTCCTTGCCGGCTGGTGGATACTCGCGATCTCAGCGGCCCGCTGGGAGGCCCGTCACTGGCAAGCCTCCAGGAGCGTTCATTGGCCATACGGTCCGGCAACTGCAATATTCCGTCGAGCGCCCTTGCCTACTCACTGAACTTCACTGCGGTGGCCCCGCACGGCCTCGGTTTCCTCAGCACCTGGCCGAGCGGCATGCCAAGGCCGCTGGTCTCCACCCTGAATGCCCCGACGGGTCAGGTGACAGCAAATGCCGCCATTGTTCCGGCGGGAACGCCCAATGGGGCGATCAGCGTTCTGGCCTCCAGCGAAGCCGACGTCATCATTGATATCAACGGATACTTCGCCGCCCCCGAATCGGCTTCCAACCCGCTCTCGTTGTATACGTTTCCTCCGTGCCGCGTGCTGGATACACGGGAAACGTCAGGATCGTTCCATGGAACGATGTCTCACGACACGACTGCGAGAACTTGCGGGGTCATAGCCGGCGCCCAGGCAATCGTGTTGAACGCAACCGTGGTGCCGCTCCAATCGTTGTCGTTCTTGTCATTGTGGCCCAGCGGCCAAACGCGCCCGTGGGTGTCGACGCTGAACGCGAGCGATGCGCTGGTGACATCGAACATGGCGATTGTGCCCACGACCAGCGGTGCGGTTGACGCCTTTGCCACCGACCTCACGAACCTAGTGCTGGACACGACTGGCTATTTTGCCGCCGGCACTAATCCGGCGCCGACCATGTACACCCTCACGGTGACGCGCTCCGGCAGCGGCACAGGAAGCGTCGCCAGCCTTGATAACAAGATCAGCTGCGGCGCGGTTTGCGCCGTGTCCTATGAGAGCGGGACCACGGTCACCCTGGTAGCTTCATCCAGCGGCGGCTCCATCTTCGCGGGCTGGTCTGGCTCCGGCTGCTCCGGAACCGGGTCTTGCACCGTCACGCTCTCCGCTGCCAGGTTCGTGACGGCTACCTTCAATCCTCCCCCCAGCGTCGTCGGACGCTGGTTCTTTGCTGCGGCCTCTTCCCTGTACCCTGTGTATTCGTACGGTGACGGCACCTTGCAACAGAACGGCAGCAGCGTCACCGGCGAGTTCTACATGACCGGCAGCCCCTGCGCGGCCCATGTAACGCTGAGTGGGACGTTAACCGGACTCGACTTCACGTTCCAGGTCTTGGAAGGATCGCAATACGTAAGCTTCACCGGTACTCTGAACTCGAGCCTTACCTACGCTTGGGGGACTTACTCCGCTCCTCTAGGCGGATGCGTGCAAGGGGACTACGGAACCTGGACGGCGAGCAAATATGTCGATTAGATGTGGATGGGAGGAGTTGTACCGTTCCACTCCTCCCCGGCTCTCTCCACCGGCAAAGTAACTCAGAGCGGGCTTACTGCATCGAAGGCGCCTATGGCCCTTCGTCCCGACCAGGTCTCCCCTGGGCGACCGCTGACTGTCGATGAGGTTCGCGTGCTGGCGGATCTGAGAATCATGCACGCCAAAGTTGACGAACTTTTCCACGTGGTGTTGAACCTGAAACGCCGTCACAGCGAAGCTGATATCCACAAGTACGCTGACCAACCGCTGCTCTCCGAGGATATCGAGCATGTGGACGAAATCTATCTCTGGTTCGTGAAATTGAAGGAAGAACGAGAGCGCGAGCGGCGCCGGCGCTCCTGAGTCACTTCCCTTTCCCTCCTCCCCTGACCCTGTGCCCGCCAGAAAAGGAGCGCGCCGCGCGGGAGCGCTCGAACCACACTGCCCATAGATATGAGAAGAGTTATGAAAAGAGGAGCGCCGCCGGTGGGGCGGCGCTCCTGCTATGACGTTTACCAGATGCTGAGTTTGACGCTGTCCACCCACTCGTGGGCATCGGCGCCGCTGCCGTCCAAATCAAGCTGCCACTGCACGCCAAGGCTGTCGCCCCAGCCCGACCAGCCCGCATAGTAGGTCTGGTTGACCGCGTACGATTTGCCGTCGACCACCAGGGTGACGTACTTGTAACGATTTCCGCTGAGGCGCTGCGTGTACCACTGAATGTGATGCCAGGCGCCGGGCGACATGCGCGGGCAGGGGATGGAAGTCTTGATCCAGCGGCCCTTGGACTGGTCCCAGGTGTCCCACTCGCCGGTGCCGAAGACGCACTCCGCAGACTGTATTAGTGGGCGCGCTGTCATGACATTAGCTGGCGGGGAGAAGAAGGCGAATCGGGGGGTCGCCTTACAGCGCCTAGGAAGGCTTACTGAGTCGCAAGGAAAAAGAATCGTGGCTCGATAGGGGTCACTTAATCCCAACCTGCCCCACCGATAGCCGTGTTCGGCGCTCTCGGCGCGTTTTTCAGCGGCCTGCTACGCCTTGCCCACGTAGGCTTCCACCACGTACTTGTTGTTCATTAACGATTGGCTGGAGCCGGAGAGAGTGATGCGCCCGGTCTCCATCAGGTAGGCGGTCTCCGAGATCTGGAGCGCGTAGCTGACATTCTGCGCGACCAGCAAAATGGTGACCCCTTCGCTGCGAATGCGCTGCACGTGCTCGAAGATTTCATCCACCAGCTTGGGCGCCAGTCCGAGCGAGGGCTCATCGAGCATGAGCAGTTCGGGTTTGGCCATGAGCCCGCGGCCCACGGCGCACATCTGCTGCTCGCCCCCGGAGAGGGTGCCGGCGAGTTGGTGACGGCGTTCCTGCAGACGGGGCAGAAGAGTGTAAACGCGGTCGAGGCTGCGCGCGGCGTCGCGGCGCAGACTCGGCTGATAGGCGCCCATGCGCAGGTTGTCCTCCACCGACATGCGCGGCCACAACTGGCGGCCCTCGGGCACCAGGCTGATGTGGCGCTTGACGCGTTCGTGCGGCGGCAGGGCGCTGATGTCCTCGCCCTTGAAAACAACGCGGCCGCGTCGGGCTTTCATGACGCCGAGAATGGTGTTCAAGGTGGTGGTTTTGCCGGCGCCGTTGGAGCCGATGATGGTGACGATCTGCCCGCGAGGCACCGACAGGGAGACGCCCCACAGCACCTGGACGGCGCCGTAGCCGGATTCCAGCCCTTCCACGGAGAGCAGCGGCGGTTCAGACGTTCCGTGATTCGCCATTGTCGCCTTTCTTCACTCCCACTGCGGAGGTCCCGAGATAGGCCTCGATCACCGCGGGATCGTTCTGGATTTTTTCCGGCGAGCCCTCCGACAGCTTGCGGCCGTAGTTCAGCACCAGGATGCGGTCGCAGACGGCGGTGATGGCCTTCACGTCGTGCTCGACGTACATGATGGTGGTGCCGCGCGCGCGAATTTCCCGCAGCAGGTCGAGCATGGTCGCGGTCTCGGCGCGAGTGAGCCCGCCGCAAATCTCGTCGCACAGCAGCAGGTCGGGGCTGGTGGCGAGGGCGCGGGCGACCTCCAACTTCTTCTGGTTGCCGACGGAAAGCACGTAGGCGGGAGTATCGGACAAGCCGCGCAGCCCGACGCGCCGCAGCGCCTCCAGCGCGCGCTCGCGCGCGGCCTTGTGTTCTTCGACGTGGCGGCCGAAATAAGCGCCGACCTCCACGTTTTCCAGCACCGTCATGTTGCGAAACGGGCGCACCACCTGGTGCGTGCGCGCGATGCCTTCGTGGACCAGGCGGAACGAGGGCAGGCCGGTGATCTCCCGGCCGCGGCAGAACACTTGTCCCGAGGTCGGCTTGTACGCGCCGGCAATCATGCTGAACAGCGTGGTCTTGCCGGCGCCGTTGGGACCGATGAAGCCGAAAATCTGGCCGCGGCGGACTTCAAAGCTCACGTCCCGAACCGCTGCCAACCCCCCAAAGTACTTCGTCAGTTTCTTCACTTGGAGAATCGGCTGCTCGTTTGCCTGTTCGGCGGTCACGAATCCTCCTGATCTTGCGGAACAGCTTGCGCACAGCGCCCAGGATGCCGCCCGGCTCCAGCAGCACGATCACAATCAGCAGGCCGCCGTAGAGCAGCAGGTGCACCTGGGGAAAGTAGGCGACGATTTCTTCCTCGATCATGCCCACCACCACGCCGCCGATCACCGGCCCCCAGACGGTGCCCAGCCCACCGATGACCGGCATGAGCAAAATCTGGACGCTGTTCTGAAAGCTGAATACGCCATTGGGGTGAATGAAAGCGGCGTAGCGGGCGAAAAGCGCGCCGGCCATGCCGGTGAGGAAGGCGGCCACCGCGTGGGCTTCCAGCTTATAGAGGAAGGGATTCACGCCGGAGTCGGCGGCGGCGTCCTCGTCCTGGTTGATGGCCACCAGCCCGAGGCCGAACTTGTGCTGCGCGATGAAGGCGGAAACGGCGATGGCGAAGGCGGCCACCACCAGCGCGCTGTAGTAATGCTCGGCCTGGTTGAAGGGCCGCGGCTCGGTAATGCGGTAACCGCTGGCGCCGCCGGTGAAACCGAGATTGCCGGCGACCACGCGCACCGTTTCGCTCACGCCGATGGTGGCGATGGCGAAATAGGGGCCGCGGAGGCGAAACGTGGGTAGGCTGATGAAAACCGAGGAGATGGCCGCCGCCACACCGGCGGCGATGAAGGCCAGGTACGGATGCACTCGCCCGCCGTCGATGAGCATGGCGGCGGTATAGGCGCCAATGCCGTAGAACACGGCAAAACCGAAGGAGACCTGCCCGGCAAAGCCTCCCAACAGGTTCCAGGCCACGCTGGCCGTGATCCAGACAAAACTGACGAACAACAGGCGCATGGCGTTCGGTTCCATTCCGAACGCGGGCAGCGCCGCCATCAGGCCGAACAGCAGCAGCGGCGGCAGGACTTGGCCGAGCAGGGTGCGCAATTTCATGCGAGACGCCGGACTCTCCCCAGCAGGCTGGCAATGCCGCCGGGCAGCACGATCAGCACGACCACCAGCAGCCCGAAGGATACGGCAAGCTGGTAACCGGCCGGAATGTAGAGAATGCTGAAGGTCTCCACCAGCGCCAGCACGAGCGCGCCGATGGCGACCCCGGAAACCGATTCCAGCCCGCCGAGCACGATGATCACGAAGGCGCGGATCAGGAACTGGCGGCCGAAATCGGGCTGGAAAGAATACAGGCTGGCGAGCAGTCCCCCCGCCAGCCCGGCAAAGCCGATGCCGATGCCAAACGTCAGGCCGGCGATCTTCTGCTCGTCCACTCCCACGATCTGCCCGGCATACGGGTTCTGCACCAGGGCGCGGAGGGCGCGGCCGAACCAGGTCCAGTCCAGCAGCGCCTCCAGCAACAAAACACATCCCACGCCCACCACGAACACGAAGACGCGGATGGTGGGCAGGATGATGGGACCGAGATGGATAACGTCGAAGGTGCGCGGCGTGAAGATCGAGCGATCCGTGTTGCCCCAGATCACGTACCCGAGGTTCTGCAGCACCAGCCACAATCCGAACATGAGCAGCAGCGATGCCAGCGTGGGCTGGTCGGAACGCGGCAGCCATCGCACCAGGGCCCAGTAGGTGGCCATGCCGACAATCATCATTAAGGGAAAAACGGCGAGCGCCGCCAGGATCGGATCCATGTGCAAGCGCTCGAACAATTCCAGAGCGAAATAGGCGCCCAGCATCATGAACCCCGCGTGAGCGAGGTTCACGATCTTCATCACGCCGTAGATGACGGTCATGCCGACCGACATCACGGCGTAGATGCCCGCCAGCAGCACGGCCGCCACCAGCAGGTTGACGACGTCAACCGGTGTCATGGGAGCCTTTTATCTTTTCGGCATGGGGGCCACGGTCTCGCCCGTTGCCGCGTCTTTGGGATAAACGATGTCCACCTTGCCGCCGGGCTTGGTCTGCACGATCACAAACGGCAGATGGGCCTGGCCGTTGGGGCTGAACTTCAACACCTGGCCGGGCAGCAGCGATCCCTTCAGCTCCGCCTTGGCCAGTTGGTCGCGGATGGCGTTCTTGTTCAGCGAACCGGCCTTCTCGATCGCCTGGGCCAGGATGCGCACCGAATCATAGGCGGTCGCGGGATACCAGGAATCAGGTTTGTGGCCGGTGAACTGGGTGTAGTCCTGGATGAACTTCTTCACCTGGGGGTAAGGCAGGTCGTCCGACCACCAGACACCGGCAACGATGTAGTTGACGCCGTCACCCAGCGCCTTGCGGGCATCCCTTTCGGGGCCGCGCGCGCCGTAGCTGACCATCTCGTGATACATGCCGCTCTGCAGGTACTGGCGCTGCATGGTGATGTAGTCCTGCAAGTGGGCATCGGCCAGGAAGATATCGGCGTGCGAGTTCTTCACCTTCTGCAGCAGGCCGGTGAAGTCGGTTCCGCCGAGGTCGAAGTGCTCGTTGAACACCACCGTATAGTAACCGGGGTGCTTATCGCCCCATTCCTTCACGCCGTTGACGTAGTCAAGGCCATGGTCGGTATTCTCCACCACCTCGGAAACCTTCAGACCCTTCTTGAGCTTTCCGGAATCCATGATCGACCCGATGTATTCGCCGGTGGTAGAGCCAAGCAGATCCACCGGGCTGAGAGAGCCGAAGGTGTACTTATAGCCCTTGGCGAAAATGGTGGAAGCGGCGGCGCCGGGGGTAATCCAGGGGGTCTTGTAGCGGTCCGGCATCACCGATTCCGCTTCGCCCAGCACCGTGGAATAGCCGCCGATGACGGCCGTAACTCCGTCGGAGCTGATGGCGCGCTCCACCAGGGAGGCGGACTTTGCCTGGTCGGAGCCGTCGTCGTAGAAGACTTCCTTGATCGGGAGCTTTTTCTTCAGGCTCTTGATCATGATGCCGCCCTGGTCGTTGATCTGCTTGATGGCCAGCTCGATTCCCTCTTTCTGATACTGGCCCGGCTTGGCTTCGCGGCCGGTGATCGGCATGATGACGCCAATCTTGATCTCGCTCTGGGCCCAGGCTGTCGGGGTGGAAACTTCAATCGCGGCAAGGAAACACGCAACCGCAAGAGACATCAATGCAATGCGTCGAAAGTTCACGATTGTTCCTCCTTACTTTCTGTTGAGGCTTCAGGCGGCCATCCAGACGCAAGCCCTGAAATTCGTGCAGCCGCGCATCATAGTACGCGCGAGTAGAACCAGCAAGAACAACCGATCACGGCTGCGAGATCAGCGCCAGCAGCAACTCTGCCGGATGGTAAACCGGGCGCTGCAGTCCCGCGCCCAGTTGCTCGTGACACGATGTCCCGGCGGCCACCAGAACGCGGGGACCGTCGGCCTCCGACTCGGCCACCTGCTGGAACAGATCCTGCCCGGCCGCCATGCTGAGCTCGTAGTAGTCCTTCTTATATCCGAAGCTCCCGGCCATTCCGCAGCATTCCACCTGCGAGACGGCCACGTCAAACCCGGCGGCGCGCAGCAGGACTTCGGCGGCGGCGGCGCTCCCGACCGTCTTCTGCTGGCAATGGGGATGATAGAAAAGCCGCGTACCCAACGGATGGCGGGAGGCGGGGAACAGCCGGGCGGCGTCCAGTCCGGTGCCCTGGATAAACATCCACAGGTATTCGATGGCGTCGAAGCTGGCGCCGCGCAGCCGCTCATACAGGATGCGGCCCTCGTCGTCGGTGAGCAGGCGCCGGTAGTCCAGCCGGAACATGGCCAGCACGCTGGGCTCGATCACCACGATGTCGCGCTCCTCAGCCAGAAAGTTGCGCAGCATTTCCGCGGTACGCCGCGCCTGGCGGGTGGCGGCGCCGATGAGCCCCTGCGAGAGGGCGGCGCGCCCGTCGGCACAGCTTTCGCTGACCACCACATCCATCCCCAGCGATCGCATTACGCGCAGCGTCGCCAGCCCGCGCGCCGGCGAGCCGTAGTTGGTGAACACGTCGGCGAACAGCACCGCCCTCGCCGTGGGTGCGGCATGCGGCGGCTGTCGAGTCCTTGCCGCCTCTGCCTTCTGACCGGCGTCATTCCTGGCCGCCTCCACCAGCGACGGCTTTGCGAACGGCGGCAGTTGCCGTCGCCGATCCAGTCCGACCAGCTTCTCCATCAGCGCGCGGCTGAGCGGCATGCCGCTGATCCAGTTGGAAACCGGCGCCAGCAGCGCCCCCCAGCGGCCAAGCAGGTCATAGCGGCCGAAAAACAGCTTTGCCGCCGGAGCCGTATCGCCGGCAGGATCCTCGAGCGCGATGGAAAGCAATTGCGAAACCTTGCCTGCACCGCGCTCATTCAGGCGCCGACGCAACGTGGAGTTGAGAAACGGAATGTCAATGCGAACCGGGCATTGCGGAACGCATCGCGAGCATCCGGTACAAAGCTCGCTGAAGCGCGCCGCCTCCAGCGCCCGCGTACCGGCCTCCCAGGCGCCGCCGATGCCCCCGGAGTAGGTTTCGCCGCCGAAGGCGTGCCCTCCGACGGTCTGAAAATTCGCGCACGAATTCAAACAAGCGCTGCAGCGGATACAGTACAGCGCCTCCTGCAGCACGGCATCCTGGCGCATCGCCATGCGGCCGTTGTCCACCAGCACCAGATGAAACTCGCGCCGCGGCGTGGGAGCGCCTTCCTCGCCCAGCACGGGAGCCGCGTTCAGCGGCGGAGTGATGACGCTGGTGTACGACGACAGTTTCTGCCCGGTGCCGCTGGCCGCCAGCAGTTCGATGAAGGGCGCGAAGTCCGCCCGCGAGGGGACCACCTTCTCCACCCCGGCGATGGCGATGTGCAGCGGCGGGAGCAGCGAGGTCATGCGGATGTTCCCTTCACTCTCCACCAGCACCAGCGAACCGGAATCGGCGGCGATCAGGTTGGCGCCCGTGATGCCGCCATCGGCGGCCAGAAATTTCTGCCGCAGGTGCTCGCGCGCGAAGCGCGTAAGCTCTTCTCCTGTATCGAGCGGCAGGTAGGTCTTAAAGCGCAGCTTGAAGAGTGCGGTGATCCGTTCGCGGCTGTAATGAATGGCGGGGGCAATGATGTGCGAGGGCTGCTCGTCGGCCACCTGCAGGATGAACTCGGCCAGGTCGGTTTCCGCCACCTCGACCCCCTGCGCCTGCAACACGTGGTTGAGCCCCACCTCCTCCGAGGTCATGCTCTTGCCTTTCACCACCCGCCGCACACCCGCCTGGCGGCAAACCTCGGCGATGTAGCGCGTCGCCTCCCGCGCATCTTTCGCCAGGTGGAAATGCCCCCCGTTGCGCCGGACGCTCTGCTCCAGGGTGGCGAGCAACTGCGGCAGGTTGGCAATCGAGTGTTCCTTGATGGCGCGCGCGCGATCCTTCAGCTCTTCGTAGTCGGGCAGGGCGCCGGTCGCGGCGTAGCGGTTGCGATTGAAGGTCTGCGTATTGTGGCGGACGGCCGCGCTTTCCAACCGCAGCGCCATGCGGATGGCGGCCAGCAGAGCGCGCTTGGAACTCTTG
The DNA here is from genome assembly GCA_963740615.1 of Terriglobia bacterium. GTDB lineage: Bacteria > Acidobacteriota > Terriglobia > Terriglobales > Acidobacteriaceae > JAIQGF01. Next base: position 236,446 of record CAVUEZ010000008.1, on the reverse strand, counting down.
TTGGCGACCGCGCGCGGCGACTCGGGAGATGGATTGTTTTCCGCGGCTCGGGCAGGCGAAGACATGGCTAAACCAGGATGATGTGCAGCCGGTGCGGGCCGTGCACCCCGCGCACCAGCGGTCCCATATCGGCGGTGGCGCTGGGGCCGGTAATGAATACGAAGTTGCGCCGCAGGCCCTCGCCGTCGAGTCGGTCGGCGCGGAACAGGTCGCCCGGACGCTCCACGATCTTCTCCGCCGGCAGCACTGCGATGTGGAACCGCGAAAGCAGGCTGACCGAGCCGCAGTCCTGGTGATCGATGGCGATGCAAACCGAACCGGTGCGCGCCACGCCGGCAAACGCATCGGTGATCCCCACCACGCAGGCATCCATCGCCGCGCGCGTTCGGGCGCTGAACACGTTCGGCAAGCGGCGGCAGCCGTCGAACAACGCGGAAGGAAGAGAAACCGGATCAGCCACGGCCAGGGAGCCGCTGGGCGCGATGCGCGCAACGGCCTCCGCCACCTGCTCCGGCGTGCGGGCCACGCGCTCCACCGTGGCGGCAGCGGCGGTCGCCGACTTTTCAAATTCGTCGACCAGGGACATGAGCGCGGATTCTGGCACAACTCAGGCTGGAGCGCGCGACTTTTTATCCGCCACGAGCATTTGATTCCGCGGTGGTTGCGTCGCCACGGGTGAGAAGCGGCGGAGCGCAGCCCTTTTCGCGGCTGCGCTCCCTTCGCCGTCCTTTACTGCCTCTTAGTTCTGGTTCTGGTCGTTCGCTTGCGTGCGGCGCTTCAGCACTGGACGGTTGCTGTCGCGGGTGGAATTGTCCGAATAGTCGATCACGTTGTTGGAATTGTCGGTCGGGGGCGCGCTGTAGCTTCCGTTGTAGTTGTTATTTCGGTTGCGCCGCAGGTTGCCCGCTGGAGTCATGGTGAGCGGGCTCTCCAGGCGGAAGCTCAGCAGCGCTTCCGACTCGATTCTCACGTGCTCCGGCTTGCTGGCGGCCTCCACTCCGCCACCCACGCCGGCGCCCGTGGCCGCGCCGATGGCCGCGCCCTTGCCGCCGCCGGCAATGGCGCCGATGACGGCGCCGATGGCCGCGCCCGTGCCCACCGTCTTGGCCGTATGCGAGCCGCGCGACTTGCCCTGCCGTGTGTACTGGTTGGTGTGCAGTGTGTACTTGCGCCCGTTCACCGACAGGCTCGCCAGCTCCAGCCCCAACTGCGGCTGCCCGGCGAAGTGCCCGGCGTCTTTCACTTCTGTGAGCCGCCCGACCACGTCGGCGCCCTCGGGAATAACCACCTTGTCGCCTACCGTGATCGGTGAATCCAGAGTGGCGCGGAAGCTGTCGCCGGCATGGCTGGTGGCGGTATCCACCGGATCGATCATGCGGATGTTCAGAATGGTCCCACTTTCAATCGTCACCGGCTGCGGTGGCGGTGGCGGCGCAGGCGCAACCGGCTGCGCCGGGACGCTGGTCGGCATCGGCGGCATGGTGGCCGACGCGGTGGTCGCCGCAGGACCCGAGGAAACGATCGGCATGTCGCTGGCCGCTTTCACCACCTGCGCCGGCTCCCGCCGCCGATGATAGGCGGAGGGCTTGCGCGTGGCGCGCGCCCGGGGCGGCGCTTGCACCTCAGGCTTCTCCTCCGCTGCCGGCGGCAACTCGCTCGCCGCCAGCGACGGCGGCGCGGCAACCAGCAGGTTGTTGACCACCGTCTTCACGCCTTCCACCTGCGCTGCGTCATTGGCAGTCTGGGCGCGTTCCTCGTCGGTGGCTGCCGAGCCGCTCAGCGTTACCACGCCGTTGCTGGACATCACCGACACCTGTTTCTCGGAAATCTTCGGGTCGGCGTTGATCCTGGTCACTACTTCGCCAATGATCTGGGCATCGCTGCGCCCGCGGCTGCAACCGATGGAGGCCAGCACCAGCACGGCTGCCACAATTGCGATGAATACCCGCTTGCTCGTCATCATTTCACCCCTGCATGGCCGGGTCGAAGCGCGAAATCCCTCTCCCAGCTTACAGTTGAGCCCGGAAAACGGTTGTCATGCTCAATAAACCCAAGCGAGACAGAAAAGTTCTCCCTGGCGAAGGCGAAGCCGGGCCCTACTTTCTCGCCTGCAGCAGCGCCACAATCCTCCGCTCCAGCTTGGAAAAATCCGCCGCGCCGGAGTACCTGGCCCGGATTCGCCCGTCGCGGTCGATGAGAAACGTAGTCGGCAGTCCCAGCACTCCTCCGTACTCCTGGGCAATCTTCTGGGTTCCCGCGATCACCGGGTAGTTCATCTTGTATTGGCGGTAGAAATCGCGCAGCGCCTGCTCCTGGTCGTCCATGGAGATGCCAATGAGTTGAAGTCCTTGTCCGCGGTACTTCTCCTGCAAGGAGACGAACTGCGGAATCTCCTCCCGGCACGGCGTGCACCACGCCGCCCAGAAATTGATCAGGACTACATTGCCGGTGTAGGCCGCCGTGTCAATATTGTTGCCGCCAAGGTCCATGGCTCTCAGCCGGGGAGCAAGGCTGGAGGCTGCGCTCTTCGTCACTTCGCCCCCGCCATGTCGCCCGCGATGTATGCCCAGATAAACCGCGGCAATCAGGCCGACCGCCGCTACCAGGATGGCCAACCGCCTCATGAATGCTTACTGGCCCTTCTCCACCGGGTAGCCCTTATCCAGCCAGTCGGTGCCGAAGCTGTTGGCCAGGTAGAGCGCCTTAACTTTGGTGAAACCCATCTTCGCCAGCTCGTGGTAGGCCGGCCCGATGTTGGGACAATGTTCCCACGGGCAGCAGCCGCAGTAGAGCACGATCCGCGCCGTTCGCGGCAGCCTCGCCACCCGCTGCCGCAGCTTCTCCAGCGATGGCGCCTCCGAGGCCGGCCCGATGAACTCGGCGCCGCGGATATGCGCCTGCTGATAAAGAAACGGCGGCCCCACGTAGAGCACGATGGGCTTCGCGGAACGCGACTGCAGGGCCTTCGCCAGTTGCTCCGGCTGAACTAAAGCCGCGCTGCCGGGCCCCAGTTCCGGCTTCTGAGCCCCCGCCGGCTGGGTCATCAGCAGCAGCGCCGCGGCAAGCGCACATGCAGCCACGCATCCGCGGCGGAAAAGCATGCCATGTTCTTTCTTCATCCTCTTCCAAGTGTAAGCGAGAGCAGGCATCGGATGCACCTCCGCGGTTAACCGGCGCGGCTAGTCTGCTGCTTCGAGGCGCGAGCCTCTCAGCTATAATCGGCTCCACTGAGCGAGCCTGAAAGTCGATCCTTGATTCCCCCGGGTCGGAAGCCTGCAAGGAGGACTCCATGCAAACCGCGAAGCGGCATGGCGCTCGTACCGCGGTATTTCTCTCCCTTTTCATTTTTCTCGCGCTTCCCCCGGCGGCCACCGCGCAAGGTTCAGCGAGCCAGCTCAAGACCCTTCAGCAGCTCACCGACTCTCTGGTGGCGCTAAGCGGATCGGCCGACCAGTCAGCCGCCGCCGATCTGGCCCGGCGGCGCCATGATCTGCTCCTCTCCCTCGCTGCGACCTCGCCCGGGGAACTGATGCAGTTCATGTTGCCCTCCGCCATCGCCGCCAGGATTCCTGCCTCCGCAGCTCCCTATCTGGAACGCGACGCCGACGAGACGGGCACCCTGCAAGCCGTGGTCGAAGACTACGCTCACAGCCACAAATTGCGCTATTTCCTCGACACAGGGCGCGAACGGCTGGAGGTCCGTTTTGCCGCCGACGCCCCGCCGCAATGGCCGAGCGGGTCGCGCATCCGCGGTCGCGGCAAGCGTCTCGGCAACCTGCTGTTACTGCCCCTGGTCCCGCCGGCCAACCTCCCCGGAACCGGAGCGCTCGACCCCGGCGACGAGGGCGTCCAGGTGCTTTCGCTGGCCTCGACCGGCGATTTCGGCGCGCAATCCACCGCGGTACTCCTGCTCAACTTCTACGACAACACCAGCACCCCGTTCCCCATCGACGATGTGCGCGACACCGTCTTCAACAGCGTCAGCAACTTCGACCGGGAGAATTCCCAGAACCAGACCTGGCTCACGGGAGACGTTTTCGGCTGGCTAACCATTCCCATCAGCGTCAACACCTGCCCCGACATTGTTCAGATCGCCAAGGCTGCGCAACAGGCGGCCGCCGATGCCGCCCTCGACCTCAGCAGTTATCACCGCCAGGTCTTCATTTTTCCGCAGAACGCCTGTTTCTGGCTGGGGTTAGCCACCATCGGCGGCAATCCGAGCTACGCCGCCATCAACGGCAACTTCAGACTGCTGGTGATTGGGCACGAGATGGGCCACAATCTCGGCCTTTATCATTCCCACTCCTACGACTGCGGCGGAACCATCCTCGGCTCCAACTGCCAGAGCGTGGAGTACGGCGATGTCTTTGACATCATGGGGCAGTTCACCTCCTCCCACTTCAATGCCTTTCAGAAGGAGCGGCTGGGCTGGCTGAACTATGGATCTTCCCCGCCCATCACCACCGTCACCGCCAACGGAACCTACTCCATCACCCCGTACGAGACCGATACCGGCGTCAAGGCGCTGAAGGTGCTCCGCAACATTGACGCTTCCACCGACCTGCATACCTGGTATTACGTCGAATACCGCCAGCTCATCGGCTTTGACGCCGATCTCAGCGCCTATCCCTCCTCCACCGCCGGCGTCCTCATCCACATCGGCACGGAAGGAACGCCCAATTCCAGTCTGCTGCTGAACATGCACCCGCAGGACGAAACCTTCGACAACGCGGCGCTCGCGGTGGGCGAGACCTTCTCCGATCCCACCGCCGGCGTAACCATCACCGCCAGGTCCGCCGATGCCGATGGCGCCACCGTCGAAGTCCAGCTCGGCCCCGGCGGCTGCCAGGCCGACGCGCCCCTGGTCACCGTTTCGCCGGCGCAATCTGTGCCGCTTTCGGCCGGCGCCACCACCAACTTCACCGTCTCCGTTACGGACCAGGACAGCGCGGGCTGCTCCCCTACCTTGGTCCTGTTAAGCGTCGCGCCCCCCGCCACTCCCGCCGGCTGGACCGCCACTCTTGGTTCTCTATCCTTCACTCTGGCGCCGGGAACCACTGCTTCCACCTCCTTGCAGGTCACTTCTCCCGTGGCAGCTCCGCCCGGTTCATACGCAGTGGGCCTGACGGCCACAAAATACCCGAAGTTTCAGTACTCGGGGTCGGGAGCGGCAATCTACGTCGTCAAAGGGACAGAGGTGCCGGATTTCGACATCACCGCGCCCTCCAGCGCTTCGGTTCAGCAAGGCAGCAGCACCAGCGTCTCCGTCAGTTCGACTGTCAGCAACGGATTCTTCTCCTCCATTTCGCTGTCGGCCAGCGGACTGCCGAGCGGCATAACCGCCACCTTCAGTCTGGCCGTATTGGCCGCGCCCGGCTCAGGCACTTCCACCCTGACGTTCAATGCCGCGGCCTCCGCTGCGCAGGGCAACTACTCGATCACGCTCACCGGCTCCGGCGGAGGAGTGTCTCACGCTGTTCCGCTCTCGCTCTCGGTGACCACCGTGTCGCCGCCTCCTCCTCCCCCGCCGCCGCCACCGCCGCCGCCCGAGTCTTTCACCTTGTTCAGCCCGAATGTCGTGCCTGCGGTCCTCGACGCCAACGCCGGCTCGCCCCTGGAACTGGGCATGAAGTTCACCGCCGACCGCGATGGCCAGATCGCCGGCGTCCGCTTCTACAAAGGACAGAACAATCTTGGTCTCCACGCCGGCAGCCTCTGGAGCAGCACCGGGCAACTGCTGGCGCAGGCCACCTTTGCCAATGAAACCGCCAGCGGATGGCAGCAGGTCACTTTCTCCCCGCCGGTATCGATTCGCGCCAATACCGTCTACGTGGTCTCCTATCACAGCTCCGGCCACTACAGTTACAACCTGGGGTTCTTCAACACGCGCATCGACAATCCTCCCCTGCACGCGCTCACCAGCAGCAGTGGCAACGGCGTCTTCTCTTTCGGTGCCGGCAGCACTTTCCCGCTCACCGGCGCCGGAGGCGCCAACTTCTGGGTCGATGTCGTGTTCACCTCCAGCGCCGGCACGCTGGTTTCCGTCTCGGTGACTCCCGCCAATCCTTCCATCGCCGCCGGCTCCAGCCAGCAGTTCCAGGCCACGGGAAAGTATTCCGACGGCAGCACGCGCGACCTCACCGCCCAGGTGAGCTGGTCCTCGTCGAATCCCTCCGTGGCCGGCATTAACAGCGCCGGCCTGGCGACCGGAATCGCCGCCGGCTCCTCGCTGGTCACCGCGGCGGTGGGCGGCCTGAGCGCCGCCACCACCCTCACCGTTACCAATGCGCCGCCCCCGCCGGGCACCAGCTACACTCTCTTCAGCCCCGCCGCAGTGCCCGTGGTCCTCGACGCCAACGCCGGCTCGCCCCTGGAGCTGGGCATGAAGTTCACCGCCGACCGCGATGGCCAGATCACTGCCGTCCGCTTCTACAAGGGACCCAACAATCTTGGCGTCCACGTCGGCAGCCTCTGGAGCAGCACCGGGCAATTGCTGGCGCAGGCCACCTTCGCCAATGAAACCGCCAGCGGGTGGCAGCAGGTCAGCTTCCCGGCGCCGGTTTCGATTCGCGCCAATACCGTGTACGTGGTCTCCTACCACAGCTTCGGCCACTACAGTTACAACCTGGGGTTCTTCAACACGCGCATCGACAATCCTCCCCTGCACGCGCTCACCGGCGCCAGTGGCAACGGCGTCTACTCCTATGGCGGCGCCAGCCTCTTCCCGCTCATCAGCGCCGGAGGAGCGAATTTCTGGGTGGATGTGGTTTTTCAGTGAAGGTCGTAAATCTCGCCCTGGATGACGGTCAGGGCGCACAGGTTGGAACCGAACCAGTAAGCGAGCTCACGATAATCGCGCACCGCGTATACCGCCAGGTCCGCGTCTTTTCCCGTCTCCACGCTTCCCTTGCGACCGGCCAGGCGCAGCGCGTGCGCCCCATTGATGGTGGCCGCCGCCATCGCTTCCGCCGCTGACATCCGCATCTGCGTGCAGGCCAGCGAAAGGATGAACTGCATGTTGGTGGCCGGCGAACTGCCCGGGTTGTAATCGGTGGCCAGCGCCACCGGCACTCCGGCGTCGATCAGTTTCCGCACCGGAGGATAGCGGCCCGTTCCCAGGAAGTGGTTGGCGCCCGGCACCAGCGTCGCCAGCGCGTCGCCCGCCGCCAGCGCCGGCAATTCGTCCTCGTCGGCATAGTCCATGTGATCCAGCGATGCCGGCTCGAACTCCAGCAGCGGTTCCACCTTCGCCGCCGTAAGCTGGCACACATGGGCCCGGGTCCCCAGCCCGTGCTTGCGCGCCGCGGCGAAGATTTCGCGCGCCTCCTCCACCGTAAATGCCCCGCGTTCCACGAACACATCCACAAAGCGCGCCAGCTTGCGCCGCGCCGCCTGCGGGATCATCTGCTCGCACACGCTGCGCACGTACTCTTCCCGCCGATCTAGAAATTCGCGCGGGACCACGTGCGCTCCCAGCAGTGTCGGCACGACTGTTCCCGGCCACCGCCTCGCCGCGTCGCCAATCGCCTCCAGCGATTTCATCTCCGCCTCGACGCTCAGACCGTAGCCCGACTTCGCCTCCACCGTGGTGGTTCCCTGCGCCGCCATTTCCCTCAACGCCGACCCGATCTTCTCCGCCAGCGCCGCCCGGCTGGATTTGCGCACGTCCTCCAGGCTGGAGCGAATGCCGCCGCCCGCCTCGGCGATCTCTTCGTAGCTTGCGCCCCCGATCCGCTTTTCGAAATCCGCCAGCCGAGGCGCGGTAAACGCCGGATGCGTATGCGAATCCACGAACCCCGGCAGCACCACGCCGCCCCGGCAATCAACCTCCTGAACTTTTTTCCTGTGCGATTTCAGCCACGCGTCGCGTTCCGCCTCCCGCCGTTTGCCCGCGCAGACGATCTTCCCTCCGCCGCACAGCACGGCCGCGTCTTCGATGATGGCGAGTTCGCCCAGCTCGCGTCCCCGCCGCGGTCCCGTCGGGCCTTGCAATGTAAGAAGCTGTCCGATGTTGGTCAGCAGCAGCGGCCCCGGCATCTATTCCATCGCCTTGCTAATCATGGATTTGATATTGATCCGAGTTTCTTCCCTCAATCCCGCTCCCGCATGGGAATTCTTACGCCTTTGCGTGCCGCGAAATGCCGCGCCTCTTCGTAGCCGGCGTCCACGTGCCGCGCGATCCCGATCCCCGGATCGTTGGTCAGCACGCGCTCGATCCGCTTCGCCATGGCGTCGGTTCCGTCGGCGACGGTCACCTGCCCCGCATGTTGCGAGTATCCGATTCCCACTCCGCCGCCGTTGTGGATCGAAACCCAGCTCGCTCCGCTGGCCGTGTTCAACATGGCGTTCAGCAGCGGCCAATCGGCCACCGCGTCGCTTCCGTCCTTCATCCCTTCGGTCTCGCGGAAGGGCGACGCCACCGAGCCCGTGTCCAGGTGGTCGCGCCCGATCACGATCGGCGCCTTGATCTTTCCTTTCTTCACCAGCTCGTTCATCGCCAGCCCGAACTGCGCCCTCTCCCCGTAGCCCAGCCAGCAAATGCGCGCCGGCAGACCCTGGAACTTGATCCGCTTCCGCGCCAGGTTGATCCAGCGCGACAGAATCCGGTTCTCCGGAAAAAGCTGCAGCACCAGCTCGTCGGTGGTGTGAATGTCGCTCGCCTCCCCGCTCAGCGCCACCCAGCGGAAGGGCCCGCGCCCCTCGCAGAAACAGCGGCCGGATGTACGCCGGCACGAATCCCGGAAAATCGTACGCCTTCTTCACCCCGCGCTCGTAGGCCATGGTGCGGATGTTGTTTCCGTAATCGAAGGTGACCGCGCCCATCTTCTGCAGCACCAGCATGCCCTCCACGTGCCGCGCAATCGAATCCAGCGAGCGCTCCTGGTAGCCCTGCGGATCGCGCTGCCGCAGCTCCGCCGCCTGCTCCAGCGTCAATCCCTGCGGGATGTAGCCATTCAGCGGATCGTGCGCGCGGTCTGGTCGGTCAGGATGTCGGGAACCACGCCGCGCGCCGCCAGCTCCGGAATCACGTCGGCGCAATTGCCCACCAGCCCCACCGAGACGTTCTCCTTCTGCCGCACCGCGTTCTTCAGGATGCGCAGCGCCTCGTCCAGCGTGTTGACCATGAAATCGCAGTAGCCGGTCTTCAGCCGCTTCTTGATCCGCTCGGGATCCACCTCGATCCCCAGGAACGCCGCGCCCGTCATGGTGGCCGCCAGCGGCTGCGCGCCACCCATGCCGCCCATCCCGCCGCAGACGATCAGCTTCCCTTCCAAGCTGCCCGCCGAAGCTGCTTTTTCCCCGCCGCCGCGAAAGTCTCGAATGTCCCCTCGATGATTCCCTGCGACCCGATATAGATCCACGAGCCCGCCGTCATCTGCCCGTACATCATCAGCCCGGCCCGCTCCAGTTCGCGGAACTTCTCCCAGTTCGACCAGTGCCCCACCAGGTTGGAATTCGCGATCAGCACCCGCGGCGCGTACTCGTGCGTCTTGAACACGCCCACCGGCTTGCCCGACTGCACCAGCAGCGTCTCCTCATTGTCCAGCGACTTCAGCGCGCGCACCATCGCGTGATAGCACTCCCAGTTCGCGCCGCCCGCCCCGTGCCCCCGTACACCACCAGGTCGCGCGGCCGCTCCCCCACCTCCTCGTCGAGGTTGTTCATCAGCATGCGCATCGCCGCTTCCTGCTGCCATCCTTTGCAGGAGATCTGCGTGCCTCGCGGCGCCTTCACCGGAACATACGTGCTCTGCTTGATTTCCGTTTCCACTGGCATAATTCTCAACCCGCCGCGCGACTTCTGCCGCGGGCGCCTCGCGAAGAATGTTAGTCCTGCCCGCGGCCCAGGTTCAACTGAACCGCTTCGGGCCGCAGGGCTGGTGATTCCAACCTGAGATTTTGGATTAAAGAGGAAATCGCTGGTAAGAAGGATTAGAGCCTTGAGCCTTGAGCCTTGAGCCTTGAGCCTTGAGCCTTGAGCCTTGAGCCTTGAGCCTTGAGCCTTGCTCTGGACTGAACCCCTTTTTTGAGACACAGGAAATTGGCACACTTTGCAGGGAAAGGAGCTGCAAGGTGGCAACGAGACGACGGCAGCATATGAAGGCCTTCCGCCAGATGGCGGTCCAGCGAATGAGGAGCTGCGACAATATCGGAGTGCTGGCGCAGGAGTTGGGCGTGCATCGACGCTTGCTGTACAAGTGGCGCGACCAGTTGGAACCGGCCCAGCCCAGCCAGGGATCGCCGCCCGGGCAGGGGCCAGAGTACAGTCTGCTGCGGGAAAACAGCCGACTGAAACAGGCGCTGGCGGAAAAGACTCTGGAGGTGGATTTTTTCAAGGGTGCCTTGCAAAAAATCGAGGCTCGACGCCAGCAGAACAGAGACTCTGGCGAGAAGGCATCTACGACCAGATCCGGGAAGTGATGTCGATGCAAGGCAACCTAACGATCGAGCGGATGTGCTATCTGGCGCAGGTCAGCCGGGCGGGCTTCTACCGTTCCCTGCAAGAGCAGAGCCCGGGGGAAGAAGAGATGGAAGTGCGCGCAACGATTCAGCGGATCGTGGTGGAGCATCGGCGCCGCTATGGATATCGGCGGATTGCCGCCGAGCTGCGCCGCCAGGGGATGCCCGTCAATCACAAACGCGTAGCCCGGACCATGCGCGAAGACAACCTGTTGGCCCTGCAGCCGCGCGCGTTTGTGGCGACCACGGACTCTGATCACCGGCTGGAAGTCTATTTGAATCTGGCTGGGCGCATGCGGCTGACCGCCAGGAATCAGCTCTGGGTGGCGGACATCACCTATATCCGACTGCAGAGCGAGTTCGTTTACCTGGCGGTGATCCTGGACGCGTTCTCGCGCAAGGTGGTGGGCTGGGCTTTGGAGCGAACGCTGGCGGCCCGTTTACCGATGGCGGCGCTGCAGCGTGCCCTCGCCGAGCGCGATCCGCCACCGGGCCTGGTCCATCACTCCGACCGCGGCGTGCAGTACGCTTCCGCCGAATACGTCGGGCTTCTGCGCCAGCACCACGTGCTGCCCAGCATGAGCCGGCCGGCGAACCCGTACGATAACGCCAGTTGCGAGAGCTTCATGAAGACGCTCAAGCGCGAGGAAATCTACGCCCACCAGTACCGCGATCTGGAGGACCTGCGCGCCCACATCGAGGTCTTCATCGAGCAATATTACAATCGCCAGCGGCTGCATTCGGCCCTGGGCTATCGCTCGCCGGCGGAGTTCGAGCAGACAACCCAGGTCTCCGCGGAGGCGCCCAGAATGAGTTTTTTCAGGCATGGGGAGATCTATCGATCCGATGGCCACTTCACCTGTAACGGGAAGCCGACCGAAGCCAGCTTCCCGGACCATCGTCTCGATGAGTCTCCAGCTGGCTATTCCTTGGCGGGTTGGTCTCCACCAGAGCCCGCCGCCGCTTCACCAGCCGAGGACCAGTCTGAAGGAGAACCGACTGCTTGAGCAGGAGAATCCATTGAACGGCAAGTGTGCCCATCGACGATTGTCTCAACCGAGGGGTTCACCCCAGCTCCTTGCGCCTTGCTCCTTGAGCCTTGCGCCTTGCGCCTTGCTCCTACCAGGTGTTGTAGGCCGTCCCGTCGGTGCTGGTGGCGGTCGACCCGCTGTGGACGTTGGTAATCCCGGGCTCGTTCTGGTCGACGCTCAGCAGTACGTCCTCCTGCACCATCTGCCAGGTGTCCCGCTTATTGGTAAACGGGTCCTTCGGGACATCGCGCAAATAGCCTTCCTTCACCAGGTCCTCCAGCGACTGCGGCGCCTTGGCTTTGTCCATGGTGTACTGGTCTATCGCCGAGCGCATGGCGAACAGGTCCTGCCGCAGCACCGCTTCCTTGGCCCGCAGGATCGACTGGTTGTAGATGGGAACGGCAATCGAGATCAGGATCAGGATGATGCTGATCACCACCATCAGCTCAATGATGGTGAAGCCGCCTGCTTTGCGCTTGAGTTTCATTGCTCTAGCAAATGCTGTACGTCATTCGCGAGGTCTTTTATTCCTTTATGTACCCGCTACAAATCCAGATAACCAGCAGCTTGGTGACGGTGCTTACGATTCTGAGTTTCACCAGATCGCCCGATCACCCGACGGCCCGATCACCAGTCGGAGTATTTCGTCCCGTCCAGCGCCGTTCCCGTGGACTGCGTGTACACGTCGAACACGTTGTCCCCGCACCACGACTGCGAATCCGGATCGTCTTTCATGCAGCGCTTGCCCCACTCCGTGTTGCCGGTCATGGGATCGACGGGAATCCTTCTCAGGAAGCGCACCTTCTTCCCGCCCACGTCCACCCCGTCCACCAGCGTCTGCAGGTCGGGCGGATAGCCTTCCGTGCCCATCTTCACCTGGAAGGCGCCGCGGTCGCCGGCGTCCTTGTAGCGGTCGATGGCGTCCCGCATCTCCCACAGGTCTCGCCGCAGATCGCGTTCCTTGTCGCGCCGGATCTTCATCCGCGCCAGCGGGATGGCCGCGCCCGTCAGGATCGCCAGGATGGTGATCGCGACGATCAGTTCCACCAGCGTCAGCCCGCGCTGCCCACACCTCCGCCGCACGCGCCAATTCACGTTCTTCTTTAGACGATGCAAAACCTGCGACTCTCGCGGGAATGGATTTTTTCTTATTGTAAAGGAGAGCGGCGCGCCGCGCGAACCAGTGCGGGATCACCGCATCGCCCGGCCTACTTCACCGTCACCATCGCCTGCCCGCCGCTCACCGGCAGCGCTTGCATGGCGGGATCGCGCGCCCCCGCCCGGACTATGCTCAGCGTCGACTGCCCGGGCGCCTTGGCCATGAAGGTCAGCGTAAACACCGTCCCTTGTCCCGACACGCCCCCCGAACCCGGCGGACGCGTCGCCGAAATCTGTTCCACCCCGGGTGAATCCTCGCGGTGCACAATCACCACCGCCTGCCCGTCGCGCGACAGGAAGCTGCCGTTGGAGACGTTCACCAGTTGCAGCGACTTCGGGTCGAAGCGCAGTTGCACCGGCACCGAGTAAACGTTCTGCGCCCCGCTGATGCTCATGTTCACCGCGAACGTCGATCCCACCGGCTGCGACATCTGCGCCGGATCGAAGCTCAGCGTCGCCGCGCCGGCCGCTCCCGCCTGCGCCTGCCCCGGCGCCGGCATCGCCGGCATCTGCGTCGCCGGGCTTGCCGCCGCTCCCTGCGCGGGGGCCGCCGCCGGCTGCGTGTGGTTGCCGCCGTTGCCGCCGGCCGGCGTTCCGCGCCGCAGCTCGATCGCCTTTGCCGTGCCCACGTCGATCGGCCTCAGGTTCAGATCGCTCACCTCGTGCGAGCGCACGATGTGCGGCACCAGCACGAACACGATCTCGTTCGTACGCCGCTCGGTGCTGTTGGTCGAGAACAGGTATTTCAGGATCGGGATTTGCGACAGAAACGGGTAGCCGTTGGAGCTCTTCAGCACGTCTTCTTCCAGCATGCCCCCCATCAGGCTGACCTCGCCCTCCCGCAGCCGGATGGTGTGCTCCACCCGCCGCTGCCCGATCACCGGCTGGTCGATGCCCCCGATGTTCACGTGCGAACTCACCGACGACACTTCCATCGTGATCTTCAGCGTCACGTCGTGCGCCGCGTGCACCGTCGGCGTCACGTCAATGTTCACGCCCACGTCGATGTACTGGAACTGCGTGTTGACCAGCGGATTGATCCCCACCCCGCCGATGCCCGGCTGGAACGATCCGGTCGCCACCGGCACCCGGTCGCCGATCTTCAGCGTCGCCTTCTGCCCGTCCAGCGCGCGGATTTGCGGATTCTGGATGATCTTCGTATCGCTGTCGGTCATCAGGAAATTCGCCGTTGCGCCCGGAATGGTCACCGCGAAATTGTTCGACGTCAGGTTCGCCAGGCTGTTCAGCGTGAGGGCCGTGGTCGAACCGGTGGTGCCAGTGGTGGTGCTGCTCGTGGTCGATGAGGTCGACGACGTTGTGTTGGGCTGCAACTGGATGCTTCCGCTGGTCGGCGGCTGGATGCCCAGGTTCCTCATCTTGTCCCGGCTCACCTGCATCACCGCGATATCCACCACCACCTCGGGCCGCGCCTTGTCCAGGTCGTCCACGACCTTTTCCGCCAGCGCCACCTGGTCCGGCGTTCCGCGCACCACGATCGCGTTTTGCGACGGCACGGAAATCACCCGCGTGATCTCCACCACCGTGCGCAGCGAGTTCACCACGTCCTGCATTTCCGTGGTCTGCGCCAGGTTCGACAGATAAAACGTCTTGACCACGTTCTGCTCGATCTCGGTCCGTTTGGCCTTGGTGTCGGAGGCCACGAAAATCGTGTTCGGGGTCACCGCCCGCCAGAACGTCTTCGATTCCAGCGCCACGATCTCCAGCGCCTGGTACAGCGACACGTTGTTCAGGTCCACGGTGATGCGCCGCGAAACGTAGTCCGGGTCGAACAGCACGTTGATCCCCGCCAGCTTGCCGATCGCCGTGTACACGTTCTTCGAGTCCTCGGTCATGTGCACCGTGATCGGCGTCGGCGAGATCTGCTTCAGCTCCGCCGGTCCCTGCGCTTCGGCGGCGATCTTCCCCAGGTCGCTCATGCGCGAGGGTGCCTGCCCTTGCGGCGATTGCTTCTTCTCGATCAACTCCTGCGTGCGCCGGATCTCCTGCCGCGCCGCGTCCAGCGACGGGTCCACCTGCGCCGCCCGCAGGAACGTGGTCAGCGCCTCCTGCAGCTTGCCTTCCTCCCGCAGCTTTTGCCCCTGGTGCACCAGCGCCGACGCCGCCTCGAACCGCGCCCGCTCGAAGCTGGCCCGGTACTTCAGCTCCGCCGGCTTCAGGTCGTGCGCCTGCTTGTAGTATTCGTAGGCCTGCACCCAGTCCTGCCGCGCTTCCGCGTCGCGTCCTTTATTGAACATGCTTTTGGCTTTGTCGGCGGCGGCGGGAAGCACAAGGGTCAGCACCAGCAGCAGCGCGGCCGTCAGCCGCCGCACTCCTGCCCTGGCCCTCCAACTCCTTCGAAGGCTTTGTAGCTGAACCAGATACATGAGAACGCGCATTATACCATCCACTCTGGAATATGGCGCTCCGCAAGCGGGGGGCATCCGCGATGGTAACGCCGTGCTAGCATGAAGGTTTCATTACGGGAGGCGTTGCCCTTATGGCGCGGCAGGCCACACAACAGACTCGGCCCAAGCCGGAGCGCAATCCTCGCCGCGATCCGGTGGCCGCCGGCGTCCGCGACGCCACTTTGAACCGCGCCGCCGCCCACAATTATTTCCTGCTGGAAAAATTCGAGGCCGGCATCGTGCTTACCGGCACCGAGGTCAAGTCCATCCGCGCCGGGCGCGCCAACCTCAAGGACGCCTACGCCCTGGTCAAGGATGGCGAGCTCTGGTTGCTGAATGCCCACGTCGGCCCCTACGAACACGGCAACATCTTTAATCATGATCCTCGCCGCTCCCGCAAGCTGCTGGTGCACGGCTCGGAACTGCGCAAGCTGCTGGGCAAAACCCAGCAGAAGGGGATGACCCTCATTCCCGTGCGCATGTATTTCAAAAACGGACGGGTCAAGGTGGAAATCTCCCTCGCCAAGGGCAAACAGCTCTGGGACAAGCGTGAAACCGAGCGCCGCCGCACCGCCGACCGCGAGGCCCGCGAAGCCATCGTCCGCTCGCGCAAATCTTAGCCGTGTACTGCCGCCAATGAACCGGAATCACGTGAGTTCTTACAAAGATTTAACAACTGCCATCTTGAGCGCGGCTCGCGAGCCGAACCGACTCGAAGGCCCTGCTTTTTCCGGCGACCGGCGACCAACGACCGGCGACCAACGACCGAACAGCGGAAATTGACTATGAATATCAATCTCTCCTTCGCCCCGCCCGCGCAGCTCGACACCGAATGTCTCGTCCTCCTCGTCCTCGACCATGGCGAAAAGGACAAGCCCGACCCGCGTCTCGCCTCCGCCGACAAGGCTCTCCAGGACGCCGCCGCCGAACTCATCGCCACGCGGCGAAGTCACCGGCAAGCTCTTCGAAACCGTGCTGCTGCACCGCCCGCAGGGACTCAAGGCCAGGCGCCTGCTGCTGATCGGCGGCGGCAAGGCCGCCAACTTTTCCGCCTATGAACTGCGCAAGCTGGCCGGAACCGCCGTTCGCTTTCTCAAGCCCAAGTCCATCCGCGGCTTTGCCCTGCTGTTGCCGGACCTTGGGTTGGCCCGCACTTCCGCCGAAGGCGGAGGGTCGGGTCAAGCCGCCGCCGTCAAATCCGTCGTGGAAGGCGCCTACGTCGCCAACTTCGATCCCGACAATTACCGCAGCGACCGCAAGGACCAGCGCATCGACGATCTGACCATCGTCACCGCCAACCACGGCGAGCGCCGCTCTCCAGCGCCGCCCTCGACGAGGCCCGCATCATCGGCGAGTCGCAGAACTTCACCCGGGAACTGGTCAATGAGCCTTGCAATCGCATGACTCCCACCATGCTGGCCGAGCAGGCCCGCCGCATGGTGGAATGGCTCAACCTGCCCGAGCTCAAGATCGAGATCTACGGCGCCGACAAAATCAAAGAACTGAAGATGGGCGCCTTCTGGAGCGTCGCCCAGGGATCCGACGAGCCCCCCGCTTTGATCGTCATGCGCTATGAACCCAAGGACGCGCCCGCCACTCCGCGTCATCGGCCTGGTCGGCAAGGGCATCACCTTCGATACCGGCGGCATCTCCATCAAGCCCACCGACGGCATGGAAAAGATGAAGTACGACATGGCCGGCGGCGCGGCCATGATCGGCGCCATGCGCGCCATCGCGCTGCTCAAGCCGAAGGTCCGCGTCATCGCCATCGTCTGCGCCACGCGAGAACATGCCCTCCGGCAAAGCGCAAAAGCCGGGCGACGTGCAGATCGCCATGTCGGGCAAGTCGATTGAGATCATCAACACCGACGCCGAAGGCCGGCTGGTGCTGGCCGATGGCCTGCACTACGCGCGCCAGCTCGGCTGCACCCATCTGATCGACGCCGCCACCCTCACCGGCGCCGTGGTGGTCGCGCTGGCGTCGGTGAACGCCGGCGTCTTCGCCAACGACGACGATATGTATGCGCGCTTCGCGCACGCCAAGCAGCGCGCGGGAGAAAAAATGTGGCGGATGCCGCTGGATCCCGAATACCTGGAACTGATCCGCTCGCACCATCGCCGACATCACGAACACCGGCGGACGCTGGGGCGGCGCCATCACCGCCGCCATGTTCCTCAAGGAATTCGTGGAGGACACGCCCTGGATCCATCTGGACATCGCCGGCACCGCCTGGATGGAGGACAACAAAGCCTGGATCGCCAAGGGGCCGTCGGGATTTGCCGTGCGCTCCCTGGTGGAGTTCGTGCGCGACGTTGCCGCCAACGGCGCTCCCGATGGAGCGCGCTCGCCCTCGAGCGCCACCGAAGCCGCCCGCGACCGCTCCGACACCGGCGCAGGTCTGTAAACCATGTTGTGGCACACGCTCACTCGCGTGTGCATGGTGCCCCACATCTGCCTGGTTTGGAGTGGACCCCTATTTTGAGACAACCAGGTAACCCATAGAATTCAGCGAAGGGGGACTGGATGGTGTCTCGAAGGAAGTTTTTGAAGGAAGTAAAGCTGACGGCGGTGCGCCGGGTGCAGGCGGGCGAGGCGGTGGCGCGACTGGCGCGGGAGTTGGAGATGACCGCGAGCTATACCGGTGGTGCCGCGAGCGGGAGCAGTTCGGGGAGCGCGCCTTTCCGGCAGAGGGCACAAGTTGACGGAGGCGGAGCGGGTGGCGGAGCTGGAGACGCAAGATCGGGCAGCAGGGCCCTGGAGATTGATTTTTTAAAGCGAGCCTTGCAGCGTGTGGAAGAACAGCGCCAGCTGCGGGCGCTTGCTGTCGGCGCTCCGTCTACGAACAAATCGGAAGAAGTGAAAGCGGCGCGGGGGTTGACGGTGCAGGGCATGTGCCACTTGGCGGAAGTCAGTCGCGCGGGTTTTTACCGGCGATGGCTACCAGCAGTGGTGCCAGCCGACGAAGTGGCCTTACGCGATGCGGTGCAGCGCGTGGCGCTGGAGTGGCCCGCTTACGGCAGCCGCCGGATCAGCCGCGAACTGCACCAGCGCGGCTGGATGGTGAATCGCAAGCGGGTACAGCGCATGATGCGCGAAGACAACCTGTCTGCCTCGTCACCGCCGGTTCGTGGTGACCACCGACTCGAATCACGATCTGCCGGTGTACCCCAACCTGGCGCAAACCATGGTGCTGACCGACATCAATCAACTCTGGCGGGCCGACATCACGTACCTTCGCCTGGCCGAGGAGTTCGTCTATCTGGCGGTGATTCTGGACGCCTACTCGCGGCGGGTGATCGGCTGGGGCGCTGGACCGCAGGCTTGAGCGCTGAGCTGACCATCCTGGCGGGGGAGATGGCGCTGGCGCAGCGCGGGGCGCCGGGCCTGGTGCACCACTCCGATTGGCAATATGCGTGAGTCACGCTTACACCCGGATCCTCGAGCAGCACGGCATTCGCATCAGCATGTCCCGCACCGGCAATCCCTGGGACAACGCCGCCTGCCAGTTGTTCATGAAGACGCTCAAGTACGAGGAGGTGTACCGCAGCGAGTACCGCGACCTAGCCGACGCCTATGCTCGCATCGGCGAGTTCCTGGAGGCGATCTACAACCAGAAGCGGCTGCACTCGGCGCTGGACTACCGCTCGCCGGTCCAGTTCGAGCGTTCTTTGCTGACGACCGCCGCGGCGGGGGAGGTGCGGGCGTGAGTTTTCCGAGGCATGGGGAAATCTATCCATGTGATCGGGACGATCCTGCGACCGTGCCCCCGCCCATCACCATGGATGAGTCTCCAGCCGGTTATTCCTGGCGGGTTGCTCTCCAGCAGAGCCCGCGTCCGCTTCACCGGCCGACGCCGTGCTCTCCCGGCGAACGGCTGTCGTGCAACTGAAACGCAGCAAACGGTAAACTGTGGGTTACTTGGTTGTCTCAGCCCAGGGGTCCACCCCAGTTTTGGCAGATGTGGGTTCGACCTACCCGTCCGCCGTTTGATCCCAGCCCAATTGTTGACCACCGGTTTCCCACAAATGTTCTTACAACCTGCCTGGTGCCCCACATCTGCCTGGTTTTGGCAGATGTGGGTCCGTTTCCCAAACAGACACCGGCCCCCCTGGTTTCCGAAACTCTCATTGCAACCCGCACCTTTCCTGTACGCTTCCGATATCCTGAGTACCACCAGAAAGGAGCTCCCATGGATCACGCCCTCATATCCGGCCTCAACCGTCGCCGCCTGTTGCAGCTTGGCATCGCCTCGGCAGCCGCCGCTTCCCTGCCCGGCATCTCGCTCCACGCCCAATCCGCTCCTCCCAGTTGCGCTCCGCCCATCCCGCCGGCTCACGGGCTCTCCAACGGCGGGCCGTGTCCCTTTCCCATCCCCTGGCTCGACAAGAATGGCAATCACAACCAGAGTCCCATGGCCAATGTCGAGCTCTCGAACATCTTCCATTTCTCCGGAAAGCTGGCGCGCTGCAACGGCTTTCACGGCATGGGCGCCGACAACCACGGCAACCGCTACGCCTGGGGCAATCCCACCACCGACTTCAGCTACATGGCGGGGGAATACTGGGCGGCGCGCCAGCCGCACCAGGGTATCTTCGCCCACACCTGACTCACCGTCTTCAAGGGACCGGCGGTCCCGGCCAACCAGTTTCACGACTTCCATCCGCCCATCTCCCCCGAGGGCATGTACTGGGTCGTACCTGTTCCGGCCAGCGGCCTCGGCTTCACCTCCGACGGCAAAACGGCCACCATGCAGATGAACAACGTCGCCATCATCGACCAGCCGCGCTGGCCCGCCATGGACGCCGAAACCACTCCCGCCTTCATGGATTTCAAGCTGGTGTTCAAGCAACTGGATGAGGCAGTCCTCTTCGACGATCCGCTGCGCCAGTACCGCTTCCAGGGATACAAGGCCAGCGCCCAACTGGAGGCGACGCTGCGCGTTCCCTCCATCGGCTTCACCTTCAAGACCGATCCGCTGGAGAAGTCGAAAGCCGATTTCGCCGTCATGGGCACCGAGGTCAACGGCCGCTACTACCAGAAGAAGGGCTGAGAACCGCCCATGTTTCGCGAACCTGCGCGGGTGCCCCGGGTTCGCGCCCCCGCTGTTGGGGCGTTTGGCCTATGCCGTCCAATCGGATCTCACCCTGCGGCGGCTGGAACCCTGGTCCAGCTCAGCGCAGAACCCCGGGCTCGATCTGTCGGCGAACAACTCCGCTGACCTGATCGCCGGCTACCGCGAGCAGAACGATTCGCGCGGCTACTTCGCCACCAGCCAGGACGACACTGCGGGCTTGGTCTTCTGGCCAAGCTGCCTCGCCGTCCGCGCGCACAGCCGCGCTAGAGGCTGGCGCGCCGAGAAAGATTCCCCGGCGTGTTACCTTATGGCGGCAGTTGTGTGACACGTCATTATGCCATGACAAGCTTCATGTCATATGTCATGAGGTCAAGAGAAAAAGCCGAAGCCTCGCCGCTGGCCGGACAGATTCGGGAAACCCGCGTCCGGCTGGGGATGCGGCGCGAGGATTTCGCGGTGCGGCTCGGCGTCTCCCTCCGCCAGGTGGTGCGCTGGGAGACGGGAAAATCGCGGCCCACGTTCGGCGCGCTGCAGCGTATCCGCAAGCTTTCCGGGGACGGCGCCGTTCCTCCGGTGGGTGTGCTGCTTCCCGCGCCGGGATCGCGTAAGGATCTCCACGCCATGCTGGACATTATTCTGGAGCGCGCGCCCCGGGCGATGATCGACGCGGTGGCAGACTACCTGTTTGAACACGCCGGACGCTACGGCTGGGCGAAGGAGCCGGCCCCGGCGCGCAAGGAAAGGGTGCAAAGGTAACCGGCGGCAGCTTACCAACGTCAGGCGACCGGCTTGAGGATTTGCCGCATAATATTACCGGGCATGCGCTATGAAAAAGATCCTCTGTTTTTGCGTGCTATTGGCGGCGGCCGTGCCGAGTTGGGCGTCGGAAACGCTCTCTCTCTCAGCGCGGCCTAGCCCCGTAGCTGCGAAACTCCTGCAAGTTTTGGCCGAGCTGCGCTGGGGCGTGGCGTCGGGCGATGAAGTTACCGGCTCGTACGTATTCGAAACAGCAGACCGAAAACTCACCGGGAGGGCATCCATCAGGGCGGTGGAAGGTGGGGGCACTGCGCTGGTCCTCAGTTTCACCGAGACCGAAAGCGGGGAACCAGCGAATCGCAAAGTCGAACAGAAGGCCTGCAAACGTATATTCGGCGCCATGCGATCCCTCGGTACGATCGACTCTTCGCAGCAGACCGCGGTCAGCCCGCCCGCTGCGGATCTGGATGTCAAAATCCTCGCCGCTAAACTCCGCGTCAAATCGCGCATGGTGCAGGACATGGTGAGCGCGGGATACGCGCTGGCCGGCGAGAGCGAGCACCAACTCGTTTTTGTGCAGGATCGCGCCGTCAAGCAAGGCTTATGGGATTATGCTCTCTACGGCAGATATCTGGCCACCGGCCAGCGGTTCGGCATCGTTTTCCTCCTGTTCGATGACGATGGTGCCACCGTCGTAAAGGCGCAGGGCGCCATCTATACTTGGAACGGTTACGGGTGGGTCACGGCGCGGAACCTGATGGATGACGTAGCAGCGTCTGCCCAGATCCGCAATTATTTGCAAGCACTCAAATCAAGACTGGAAATCAAGCCTCCGATTCCGCCGCCGTCCCCGGCGGCGAACTAAGCCCAAGATTTCTTCTCGCGTCGATCTGATCAACAGCGCGCGGCCTGGGTCGCGCCCAAGAGAGAGGTGCGGCCATGTTCAAGGCATTCTCCGCGTGCTGATTCATCTCCGCGCCGCATCGGGGGCAGATCATCTTGGGCGAGTGTTTTGCCATGGTTCTTTTCCCTCACTGTAGCGGAATGCTTTCGCGACCGTGGCGAAGCGTGGTCGCCATCCAGATCAGTTCCTTCAGGAACTTATCGATGCGGGGTAAATAAGCCTGGTCCAGCAGCGCGCCGTCGGCATTGAACACGTTCTGCACGAGCGAAAAGTTGACGTCCCAGAAAATCGTCACCAGGCCCAGCTCGCGCAGCACCGGCAGGAGGTTTTCGATCACCCGCGCGCCCCCGAACGGGCCCGCCGAAACCCCGACCACGCCCACCGCCTTGTGAATGTATTCCTTCAGGCAGGAATCCAGCACATGCTTCAGCAACCCCGGATAGCCGTGGTTGTACTCCGGCGAGACCAGCACCAGGGCGTCGGCGCGGTCCATTTTGGTGGAGAAGCCCGCGTCCTTGATGGCTTCCCCGGCGTCGTTCACCGGCAGCGGTAGGGTGGCGATATCGATCAGTTCGGTCTCCACTCCCGGCCGCTTGGCGACTTCCTGCGCCACCAGCCGCGCTACCGCCTGGCTCTGCCGCCCTTGCCGCACGGTGCCCAGGATGACGGGAATGAATAGCGGTCGAGTGCTTGCCATCGCGGGTGCTCCTGTCTGTACCTGTGATTCCGATGGCGCAGAAAGGTGTCGCGAAAAATTACAGCTTTGATGAGTTGATGAAAGACAAGCAAAACGCCGGCATCCTTTCCCGATTAAGGACCATGATGTCGCCACAATTCCAAACTTCTCCCTCGACATCACAGACATCCCACTATCAAAAGAGCTATCCTGTTTCTGCGTGCCCAGGTGCGCGAGGTTGT
Source organism: Terriglobia bacterium (assembly GCA_963740615.1). Lineage (GTDB taxonomy): Bacteria > Acidobacteriota > Terriglobia > Terriglobales > Acidobacteriaceae > JAIQGF01. Next base: position 213,739 of record CAVUEZ010000008.1, on the reverse strand, counting down.
GTATTCCACTAGCCTCTGTTTAGCTCTTTGACAACATCGGCTCCATCCGGCAGCCTCGTTCTGTGTCCGATAATGCGCCAGGTTACCTGCAGGTATCCCACGGTATCCGCCCAGTATCCCACGGTATCCGTGGCCGCTCAGTTTTCGCGCAAGCGGTTGAATTTGCATACCTTCTTCCAGAATATGTCAATCAGGCAAGGGGGGAGGGGGGGTAGTACCGTCTAAGGTTTACCAGAAGGTCACTTCGCCGCGTACGTCGTCTTGCCGCCCACGACGGTCCTCAGCACCTTGGTCTGCAGGATCTCCGGCGCCGCGACCTTGGTGATGTCGCGGTCGAGCACCACGAAGTCGGCGAGGAAGCCTGGTGCGAGCCTTCCCTTCTCCGACTCCTCGAACTCGGCGAAGGCGGCGCCGGTGGTATAGGCGGCAATCGCCTGGTCAATGGAGATTTTCTGTTCCGGGTCGTATTCCTTCGTGCCGGCTTCGTTCTTGCGCGTCACCGCCGCATACAGGCCGCGGAAGGGAGTGATCGGCTCCACCGGATAGTCGGTGCCGAAGGCCAGCACCACGTGGTTCTTTAGAAATTCCTTCCACGCGTAGGAATACTTGGCGCGCTCGGGGCCGATGCGCGACATCGCCCAGTTCATGTCGGTGAGCAGATGGTTGGGCTGCATGGAGGCGATCACCTGCAGGCGGCGGAAGCGGGCGAAATCCTGGGGCGCCACCACCTGCGCGTGCTCCACGCGGAAGCGGAAGCCGCCTGGGCGGCGCGCTTGCGGCGCCTCGGGATTGCGCTGCTCGACGAAGCGCTCGGCGTCGGCGAAAGCCTCGAGCGCCATCTGGACGGCGCGGTCGCCGATGGCGTGGAAGCCCATCTGGAAGCCGGCGGCGGCGCGCTCGGCGGCCATCTGGTCCAGTTTGGGCTGCTCATACTGCGCGATGCCGGAGTTCTTCGGCTCGTCGTTGTAGGGCGCGAGCAGGGCCGCGGTATGCGAGCCGAGCGAGCCATCCATGTAGGCCTTGAGCATGCCGGTGTGCAGCATCGGGTCCTGCGGCGAACCCAGGGCGCGGTGCTGTTCCAGCAGGTCGAGGCGCTCGTCGAAGGGCAGCCACTCGCACACCCGCACCGGCAGCTTGCCCTCGATCTCCATGTCGCGCATGGTGAGGAAGTTGGCCCACTGGCTGACACGGCCGGAAGGAACGGTGACCGAGTTGTCCTGCACCGAGGTGATGCCCGAGCGCGCGGCGTCGTGCAAGGCCAGCTCCAGCGCCCGCCGGCGCGTGGCCAGCGAAGGCTCGGGCTCCTTGGAGACCACCAGCTCCTCGGCCGGGGTTTCGCGCAGGATGCCCGTCGGCTCGCCCTTGGCGTCGTGGTCGATGGCGCCGCCGAAGGGCGCCTCGGTTTTGGCGGTGATGCCGGCGGCGCGCAGCGCGGCGGAATTGGCCACGGAGATGTGGCCGTCCACCCGGCCGAAGATCGCGGGATGATCGCCGGTGACGGCGTCCAGGTCGTGGCGCGTGGGCAGCCTGGGCTCGGCCCACTTGGTCTGGTCCCAGCCGCGTCCGGTGAGCCAGGCGCCCGGAGCGGCCGTCTTGGCGCGCGCGGCGATGCGCTGCTGCATTTCCTGGAGCGAGCGCGAGCCGGTCAGGTCGATATCGAGCATCTGGAAGCCGGCATTGGCGATGTGCACATGCGCGTCATTGAAGCCGGGCATGACGAAGTGTCCGCCCAGATCGACGACCTGCGTGTGCCGGTCCTTGAGCTTGCGAATCTGCTCGCTGGAACCCACGGCCATGATGCGGCCGTTGCGCACCGCCATGGCCTGCGCGCGCGGGTAGACCTTGGCCGGAGCGCCGCCGAAGCCTTCCTCCGCGCCGGTGTAGATGTCGCCATTGAGGAAAATCTGGTCGGGATGTTCGGCGGCGCGGGATTGCGCGTGCAGAGTCATAGAAGTGAAGAAGAAGATCCACAACAAGGCGCAAGGCACCAGGCGCAAGGCGCAAGGGAACGCCAGCAGATGCGCCCCGAAACGCCTTATGCCTTGAGCCTTGCGCCTTGCGCCCGGGTTCATTCCTGGACTCCGGCGGCGGTGAGCACGGTGAGCAGGATGCGCCGCAATCCGAGATCGCGGCCGGTGGGATCGTACCACTCGTGCAGGGTGTGCGCTCCGCCGCCGGCGCCGCCGGCGCCGATGGCGATGGCGTCGCGTCCCTGCGAGAGCGGGATGTTGGCGTCGGTGGAGGCGCGTTGCAGGCGGGCGTTGTTTTCCAGATGCAGGTCCACGGCCTGCACCACGGCGAGCATGGGGCTGGCGGGATTGAGGCGCGCCGCCGGACGGCTGCCGATGAGCTTGATGTCGGCGCCCAGGCCGCTGTGCCCGCGCCCGCCGAAGGAGGTGCGCGCTTCCTGGGCGACGGCGCGTTCCACCGCCTCGCGCAAGGCGCGCTCCAGGCGCTCCACCTGCTCGCCGGCAGCGGAGCGGATATCCACCTTGATGCTGGCCGTCTCGGGGATGGAGTTCACCGAGGTTCCGCCGCTGATGACGCCGATATTGAAGGTCGTCTTGGGCGAGGCGGGCACCGGAGTGCGCGCAAACTGGTCAATGGCGCGCGCCAGCAGCACGATGGGGTTGGCGGTGCCGAAGTCGCTCCAGGAGTGGCCGCCGGGGCCGGTGATGGTGACGATGAAGCGCCTGCTGCCCAGCGCCTCGGTGACCACGGAATCGGTGCCGGCGCCGTCCAGCACCACGGTGGCGGCGATAGCGTCGCGCCAGCGCGGGTCGGCGAAAACGTAGCGCATGCCGCGCACGTCGCCCTCGCCCTCCTCGCCCACGTTGCCGATGAACACCAGCGGCCACTCGGTACGCAGGTTGGCGTGGCGGAGCGCGCCGGCCAGCGCCAGCAGCGCGGTGATGCCGGCGCCGTTATCGGAAATGCCCGGCCCGTAGAGGCGAGTGGCCTCGCGGCGCACGTTGACCGCGGTGCCGGCGGGAAACACGGTGTCCAGATGCGCGGTGACCGCCAGGTAGCGAGGCTCGTCCCGCGGCCCGCGGCCCGGGCGGATGCCGATGACGTTGCCGATGCCGTCCAGGTGCACGTCTTCCAGGCCGAGTTCGCGGAAACGCGCCACCAGCCACTCGGCGCGCGCCGCTTCGCCGAAAGGAGGCGCGGGAATGCGGGTGACCTCCATCTGCCGCTCAATCAGCTCCTCGGCATGCGCCAGAAACCAGGCCGCCGCCGCTTCCACCGGGGCAAGTCCGGCAATGCGCGCCACCTCCGCTTGGCGCTGGGGCAAACCCGGCGCCGAGGTCCGGGAGTCCGCGGCTGAGGAAGGATTGGCCATTTAAGATTTAAGATTTCAGATTTAAGATTGAAACCCGCTGCAATGCCCGACTCAATCTTAAATCTGAAATCTGAAATCTTAAATTCCTAGTCGGCGACAGCGCGACTGGGCGCCGCGGGCTGGCAGCACTCCAGGATTTCGTCCTCGGTGAGCATGCGGTCGGACATTTTGGCGCGCCGGAAGATGCGCTCCACCACGTCCGCGCCGGCCTCCAGGCCGTGGCGTTCCAGCCAGAAAACGACGTTGGACTTGCCGCTCATGGGCCCAATCTCGATGATCTGCTCCAGCCCGAAGTAGTGGGCGGGCACGCCGGAGTAGACGTTGTTGGCCAGTTCGACATCGTTCTTCTTGTAGGCCTTGATGACGGCGGCGGCGTGCACCCCGGTGCCGGTGCGGTAGGCGTCGTCGCCGACCACCGGGTAATTGCGCGGGATGGGCAGGCCGGTGGCGCTCGCGATGGCCAGGCAGTACTCCTTCAGCCGCGACAGGTCCTGGTTTCTCCAGGGCTCGATCTCCATCAGCTTGAGGTTGACCAGCATCTGGTCCATCTGGGTGTTGCCGACGCGCTCGCCGATGCCCAGGCCGCAGGCATGGACGCAATGCGCGCCCGCCATGAGCGCGGCCAGGGAATTGGCCAGGGCCATGCCGCGGTCGCAGTGGCCGTGCCAGTCCACGCGGATCATCATGCCCGAGGGCCGCACCACCTCGCGGATGATGTAGCGCACCAGGTGGAGGGCGCCCATGGGGGTGGCGTGGCCGCAGGTATCGCAGATGACGATGGCGCGCGCGCCGCATTCGATGGCGGTGCGGTAGAGCTTGGTGACCGTTTCCGGATCGCAGCGGGTGGTGTCCTCGGTGACGTACATGACCGGCAGCCCGAGCGAGACCGCGTACTTTACCGCTTTTTCCGTGGTGCGCAGCAGGAAGTCCTCGGTCCAGCCCTCGGTGTAGCGGCGGATGGGGCTGGAGCCGATGAAAGTGGCGGCCTCGATCTCCAGGCCGGTCTTCTGGGAGATATCGGCGATCGGGCGAATGTCGTTTTCGTGGGTGCGAGCGGCGCAGTTGGCCTTGATGTTGAGCTTGCTGTGGACGATCTCGCGCGCCAGCGCGGTGGCGTGCTCCACCGCCCGCGGGCCGGCGCCGGGCAAACCGATGTCCAGCGAGTTGATGCCCACCGCCTCCATCAGGTGGAGAATCTCGATTTTCTCCGGGATGGAGGGATCGCGCACCGAGGGCGACTGCAGGCCGTCGCGCAGGGATTCGTCGTTGAGCAGCACCGGCCCGCCGGGCTTGGAGTCCGGGCCGGGCATGTTGTTCCAGTCGTAAATGAGGTCAGAGCAGTTCACGCGATCAGTTTAGATGCATTCAAGGAGCTTGGAGCTATCAGCTATCAGCTATCAGCTTTCAGCAGTCAGGTTATCGGTTAACGGTTTTCGGTTATCGGCGTTCAAATCAACGCTGGTCAAACCGACAACCGTGAACCGACAACCGATAACGTGTGCTTTCAACCGACAACCGATAACGTGTGCTTTCAACCACACTACAAAGCCGACTTGCCTACTTCGATTCCTTGGGCGGCAGCGTCAGCCCGAAGGTGGAAATCATGCCCCGGCCGGCGACGTTGATCCCGCGCGGGTCCTGCGGGTTGGGCAGGTAGAGGGTGCGGCAATGCTCGCAGCGGTAAATCTCGGCGTCGGGGCCCAAGGCCTGCTCCACGTCGCCGCAGGCTTTTTCCAGCACGTCGCTGGAGTAGAACCAGCGCTTCAGGTGGCCGCCGCACAGCTTGCCCTTCGCGTCCTTCTCGTTGCAGGCGCGCTGCTCCGGTTTCTTGATCTTGATTTTGTGTTTGGCAAGCTGGGGAAGATTTCCCCCTTGCGCCGGATCCAGTTTCATTTCGGTGGTCGCCAAAGGCTGGTTCTCCCTGGGTTTCGCAGCCGGCAGTCCCGGAAACCCGGACTGAGGGCTACTGGCTGGATGATGATGAACATCCCTATGTTACTTGATTCCGCAGGTCTGGCGGAAGTTCCAAGTTACGAGTGGCGGCGAGAGGCCGTCTGGGCCCGCGTACGGCGGGAGGTGGGTTCGGGTTCGGGCGCGGTCACCGAAAGGCCTCTCAGCAGCGCAAATTCTGCCAGATTCGCAGGGGTCCTTCGACTCGGACGCGCAACAGCGGCGCATCCTCGCTCAGCGACTGTCTGGGTTGTCAAGCTGCTGTGTGAAGAGGGTTGTGGAAAAGCGGAAAACGATGAAACGGTTTCCCGCTTTCCCACAGCCCCGGCGGCGGCGGCGACGAAGGTTAATTTTCAGCGGGCCGGTTAATCTGTCCGCCGGGCCCTTAAACCGCGGCGGTGCTGACCCCCAGGTGCTGGCGGACTTCGTGGGCCTTGGCGTTGAGTCGCACGAGGAGTTTGTGGGCCAGCGCGATGCGGATCACCTTGGGCGGCTTGCCGGCGGCGCGCAGCCGCTGCTGGAAGGCGAGGAAGTCCGCTTCGTAGCGGGCCACCACGCCGGCTACGAGGAACAGGATTTCGCGCACGCTCGCTCGCCCTCCTCGTATCCTGCGCTTGCCCTGGTGCTGGCCGCTGTCACGCGCCAGGGGCGCCACTCCGGCCAGCTTGGAGATGGTCTTGTGGGAAAGCGCGCCGATCTCCGGCATCTCGGCCATCAGGCGGGCGACGGTTCGGTCGGCGACGCCTTTGATGGAGCGGAAGGCCTGATTCAGTTCCCGCCACAGCGGATCCTGGGCCAGCAGGGCGGCGATGGCACGCTCCAGATCGGCGATCTGTCGCTTGACCAACGCCAACAGCTCATCGAAGCAGCCCTGCACGGTGGAGTCGGTGATGAGCCGTTGCTGGTTGCGTTGCGCGGTGTGCAGTTGGGTGAGCTGGCGCAAGCGCGTCACCAGCGCGCGCAGATGTTGCTGCGTGGGCGAGGACAGCACGACCGGCTTCGAGCGTTTGACTTCGGCGTACCAGGCGATGGCCCCCGTATCAATCTTGTCGGTCTTTTCCAGCAATCCCATGCTCTGGGCAAAACGACGCACCGCGCAAGGGTTGAGGATGGCGACGCCCAGGCCTTGGGCGGAGAGCAGGGCCAGGGCTCGCTGTTCGTAGCCGCCGGTGGCTTCCATGGCCACCAGTTCGACCTGCTGCGCCCGGCAGAACCGGGCCAGCGCGGCGATCCCCTCGGCGGTGTTGGCAAACGAGGCGAAGACACCCTCACGGCCGATGCGTGCCTCCAGAGAGAAAGAGGAAACATCCACTCCACAAATGATTCGCGTCACGGTAACCTTCCTTGTAGGTGCGATTGAAAAATCATGCGACTGTTCGGTCGAACGTGACTTGGGCAGCGGTCCCTGAGCTGAGCGACGGTGGAAACACCGCAGGATGAACGGGAGCCGTCCGCCCGCGGGGGAACCGATGCCTCGGTTCCCCCACTGCAACAGTCTCTACTACTCACGACTGTTCTGATGGGGAAGATACAAGGATGACAGACCTTGAGATTTGGTCGTCGGTCGTGTCTCTCCCAGGTTAGCGCCCAAAACCGGGGCGCGAACCTGGGGCACCCGGGACGTCACGAAGTCACAGCCGCCGGCGCCAGAGCGCGCGGGCAGCGGGCAGGGCGGCGCGCACCCGGGCCAGCCAGGCGGGCGCGAACAGCCAGTCGACGAAAGCCTCCATCTGGCGCGAGAAGGAGCCGCCATAGCCGTACCACCAGAGTTTCTTCATGCGCGGCAGGCGATCGCAATCCACGTACTGCGCCCAGGTCATCTCTTCCAGGCCCAGGCGGCCGTGGGTGCGTCCGGTGCCGCTGGATTTGACGCCGCCATGCGGCGCCTCGCTCATGCCGAAGCCGACCACGGCATCGTTCACCAGCACGGTGCCGGCGTCCAGGCGCGCAGCCAGGCGGCGGCCGCGCTCGAGGTCGCGCGTCCAGATGCCGGCCGCCAAGCCGAACTCGGAGTCATTGGCCAGGCGCACGGCTTCGTCCTCGGAATCGAAGGCCATCACCGGCAGCAGCGGGCCGAAGGTCTCCTCGCGCATCACGCGCATGGAATGGTCCACCCCGGCGAGCACGGTGGGCGCGTAGAAGTTCGGACCCAGGCCGGTCAGTCGCTGCCCGCCGGTGAGCACGCGGGCGCCGCGCGCGATGGCGTCCTCAACCTGTTCTTCGACGATCCGCAACTGGCGCTCGTGGATCATCGGCCCCACGTCGGTCTCCGGATCGGCGCCATTGCCGACGCGCAGCTTCCTGGTTTTTTCCACGCACAGATCGAGGAAGCGGTCGTGCAGCCGGCGATGCACGTAGCAGCGCTCGACCGACAGGCAGGCCTGCCCGGCATTGACGAATGCGCCCCAGACCGCGCCGCTGGAGGCGACGTTAAGGTCGGCGTCCTCGAGCACCAGCATGGGGTCCTTGCCGCCGAGCTCGAGCAGCACCGGCAGCAGGCGCTGGGCGCATGCCTGCCCGACCCGGCGCCCGGTAGAAACGCTTCCGGTGAAAACCAGCTTGTCGATGGCGGAGGCGGCCAGCGCCCCGCCGGTCGAGCCGTCGCCCAGCACCACCTGGAAAATTTCGTCGGGCACGCCGGCACGGCTGAGCAGCGACTTCAACTCCAGCGCGGTGTAGGGCGTCAGCTCCGAGGGCTTCAGCACCACCGCATTGCCCATCGCCAGCGCCGCCAACGCTTCGCCGGCGGGAATGGAAAAAGGAAAATTCCACGGCGAAATGATGCCCACCACGCCATAGGGCCGCCGCCAGAGCTGACCTAGCTTGGCCTTGAAAACAGGATTGGCATGCGGCACCGGCTCCGGACGGGCAACGGCCGGCGCGTGCCGGGCGCAGAACCTTGCCGCGTCGAGCGTGACCAGCACTTCGTTCAGCAGCGCCTCCACGTAGGGCTTGCCGGCCTCGCGCGTGATCAGGCGCGCGACCTCCTCTTTTCTTGCATGGAGCGCCTGTTGGAAACGGCGAATCATCTCGGCGCGGTGGTTGACGCCCGCCGCTTCCCACACCGGTTGCGCCAGGCGGGCGCGCTGGACCGCGGCGGCGACTTCGGCCTCGCCGGCGCAATCAATTTCGCCCAACGATTCGCCCGTGGCGGGATTCAGGACGCTCAGGCGGCGGGTGGCAAGTTGGGAGTCGGTGGGCATCGTGGACAGATTAGATGGACATGAAACAAAAATGGACCATCGAATCGGCGCGGATGAGCGCGAACTCGGAAGCAATGGTTTCCGGTTTATATCCCTGGGAATACGCCGGCCGGTCGGGCGATTCAATCAGAAGTATCTTTCGGCAATTTGAAAGGAACCTCGATTTTTATACGTACCCTGACGGGAAGGCCCTCCTTGGTCGCCGGATCGAATTTCCATGTCTTCACAGCCTGAACCGCGCGTTGATCGAGACCGTGTCCGAGGCCCTTTGCGACGCGGGCATCCAGGACACATCCGGTGTCGCTGACGTCCACGATCAGCACTACTATGCCTTCGATCTTTGCTTTCTTCGCGTCTTCTGTATAAGTGGGCTGGAGATTATCCCCGCATTTCGGCTTGGTGGTTTTTGAACGCGCGACGGCACCATGGACCACCAGGAGAACAAAGAATGTAAAGAGTACGCCGTGGAGTGTCCGCCGCATAGGAATGCAGCAATCCTGAATACTCGATCGAAACCAGGTACAGCCCATTCGGCGGGGCGGTCGCTCCCGGATTGGCCGAGCGGCTGCGCGCTTGCAAAATGCGCGGAATGTCGGCGGGCTGCAGGCTTCCCTTGCCCACCAGCAGAAACGCGCCGACCAGGTTGCGCACCATGTGGTGAAGAAATCCGCTGCCGCGCACGGTGTAGACGAGTTCGTCCTGGTTTCGCTGCCACTCCGAGGAAAAGATGGTGCGCACGTTCGAGGCTGGCCCGTCTTCCTGGCGTCTTTCCGGATCGACCGCCGCGAACGAGGTGAAATCGTGTTCGCCTGGAAGCATGCGCCCGCGGCCGCCATCGCCGTCCTCATCTAGCGGATAGGGGTGGTGATAGACGTAGCGCGCCTGGAAGGGCGGGCAGATGTCGGCGCGAAAGATGCGGTATTGGTAACTCTTGGCGCGCGCCGACTTGCGCGCATGGAACTCCGGCGGCACTTCCTCGACCCGCAGGATGCGTATGGCCGGCGGCAGGACATCGTTGAGGGCGATCACCAGGTTCGACGCGGGAATGCTGGAAGCAATCGCGCACGAGGCCACCTGCGCCAGCGCATGCACGCCGGCGTCGGTGCGTCCGGAGCCCTGCGGCATCGCGTTCTCGCCGGTGACGCGGCGCAGTGCGTCCGCAAGCGCGCCCTGGATGGTGGGGCGGCCGGGCTGCACCTGCCATCCGTGGAATTCGAAGCCTTCGTAGGCGAGCGTGATTTTCAGATTGCGCATGAAGCGGCGAACCGGTTTGCGCGCGACTAAATGGAAGGCGCGGCGTTTACATAATCTTTACTAAAGCCGGATGCGAAGAGCCGCGCCGCGTCAGCTATACTGGTGCGTTTTCCTAACAGAGCCGCGGCGGCTCGAGACCGCCGCCTAGGTTGATTGAACCTGCCCTGGAGCTTTTGCGTATCCGGTGGTGACCAATTCCGTCCCCCGGCAGTCTATCGCAGGGCACGCAGTACGAAATACTGGGAGAGAAACGCATGTCTTGGAGGTCTTTTCTCATGACTGGCGGCAGGCTGATGCTGGCCGTCTTACTGGCCGGCTGCACTTCCTTGGGGTGGGCGCAGAGCACCGATTATTCCAAGGGAAAATCGCCGCTTCCCAATCCGATCGCCATTTTCCAGGCACGCAATGTGCCCCCTCCCCGGTACTCCAACAGTTCGCGCATCGACCAGTTGATCCATGACGGAAAGCTGATGCTGTCGCTCGATGACGCCATCGCGCTCGCCCTGGAAAACAACCTTGACCTGGCGATTGCGCGCTACAACCTGAACATCGCCGACACCGATATCCTGCGCACCAAGGCGGGCGCGGCGGCGCGCGGCGTGGCCACCGGCCTGGTCACCGGCACCCCGGGAGGCGGCGCCGGCGGCTTCGGCACGGGCGCATCCGGGGCCAGCGCGGGCGGGACCAGCAGCGCGGCCGGCGGCGCCGGCACCGGCAGCGGAGGCCTGGTCACCTCCACTACCGGCGTCGGTCCCACGGTGCCTTCCTTCGATCCTTTTCTGAGCGGGAACTTGACCATTGAGCACTCGGTGACGCCGGAGTCCAACACCGTGTTCACCGGCGTGTCCAGCCTGCAGCAGAACACCGGCACGGCTAATTTCGCCTACAACCAGGGATTCGCCACCGGCACCAACATGGCTCTCTCTTTCAACAATTCCCGCGCCACCACCAACAGCCTGTTCAGCAGCCAGAATCCGGTGCTCAACAGCAGCTTCCGGCTGACGCTGACGCAGCATCTGCTGCAGGGGTTCGGCATCGCGCCCAACCTGCGCTTCATCCGCATGGCCAAGAACAGCCGCGAAATCGCCGACGTTGCCTTTCGCGGCCAGGTGATCTCCACCGTCTCCCAGATCCAGAACATCTATTGGGACCTGGTGAACGCTTACGAAGACGTGCGGGTGAAGGAGCGGTCGCTGGGGCTGGCCAACCAGTTGCTGTCCGACACCGAAAAGCAGGTGAAGATCGGAACTCTGGCGCCGATCGAAAATGTCCGCTCGCAAAGCGCGGTGGCCTCGGCCAAGCAGGACCTGATCATCAGCCAGACGGCGCTCCAGTTGCAGCAACTGCTCACCAAGAACGCGCTCTCGCGCAACCTGCAGGACCCAGTGCTGGCCGCGGCGGAAGTGATTCCGACCGACACCATGGTGGTGCCGGCCACCGAGCCGGTACGGCCCATCCAGGACCTGATCAACGACGCGCTGGCCCAGCGCTGGGAGCTGGCGCAGTCGCGCATCGACCTGACCAATCGCAACATCAACAAGAAGGCGGCGCGCAGTGCGCTGCTGCCTTCGCTGGACCTGGTGGCCTTCTATGGCGCCTCGGCGCTGGGCGGAGTGCAGAATCCCTTGGCCTCGTGTAACCTCCCGGGCGCCAGTCTCACACGCTGCCTGAATCCGGGCACCATCCCGACGGTAAGCTACAGCTCAGCCTTCGGAAATCTCTTCGATAGCACCGCGCCGGACAAGGGGATGGGGCTGACGCTTAATATTCCGCTGCGCAACCGCGCCGCGCAGGCCGACCAGGTCCGCTCCGAACTGGAATACAGCCAGGCGGAGATGCGCTTGCAGCAGTTGCAGAACCAGATCCGCGTCGAGGTGCGCAACGCCCAGTACGCACTGGAGCAGAACCGCGCCCGGGTGGACGCCGCCGCCGCCGGCGCCAGACTGGCGGAGCAGAGCCTGGACGCCGAACAGAAGAAATACACGCTGGGCGCTTCCACCAATTACAACGTGCTGCAGTCGCAGCGCGACCTGGCGCAGGCGGAATCGAACCTGGTAGCGGCGCGGGCGGCCTACGAGAAATCGCGGGTGGAGTTGGATCGTTCCACCGGGCTGACCCTGACCGATCTCGGCATCGAGATCGCCGACGCCGAAGACGCGAAGGTGAGGAAGATGCCCAGCGTCCCCGGGGTAGTGCCGCGCAGCCAGAACCCGCAGGCCATCCCCATCAACCCCCAACAGCCGGCCACTCCGCCGATGAGCAATCCGCCGCCGATGCCACCGGTTTCCACCGCGCCTGTAGGCCAGCCTCCGGCGCAACCGCCGCCGCCGCAGAACCCGGTGCCGCCGGAACTGCAGTAGTCCGGAGCTGGCAAGGCCGGGTGGAGAGTCGGCCTTGATCTACAGCGCGTGAAGCCGAGGTGCGCCCTGGTTTACAGTGGGAACCGCCGGGGAGCCGCACGGTGAATATTTCCGTCGTCGTCAGCACGTTCAACAATCCAGCGTCGTTGCGGAAATGCCTGTGGGGATTCTGCTGTCAGAGCCTGGGTGAATTCGAAGTCGTCATTGCCGACGACGGCAGCGCCGGCGACACCCGGCAATTGATCGCCGACTTCGCCCGCCAGGCCCCCTTCCCGCTCCAGCATGCATGGCAGGAGCACCAGGGCTTCCGCAAGTCACGCATCCTGAACCAGGCCATCCGCCTGTGCCGCGGCAGCTACCTCATCTTCACCGACGGCGACTGCCTCCCCCGCCGCGACTTCGTTTTCGCCCATCAACATCATGCGCGGCCGGGCTGGTTTCTCTCCGGCGGCAGCCACATCAATATTCCGGAGCCGGTCCACGCTGGTTTTACCCGTGACGAAATCGAGCAGCAGCTCGTGTTCTCGCGCCGCTGGTTGCAGAGCCGGGGCATGGATGCCGGCAAGTACCGGTATCGCCTGACCTCCAGCCGCCGGCTGGCGCCGCTGCTGGACTTGCTCACGCCGCGTCCCGGCGCCTTTGTCGGCTGCAATTCATCAGCCTGGAAAGAGGATGTGCTGGCGGTCAACGGCTTTGATGAGAGCTACACCGGCTACGGCAGCGAAGACCGGGACCTCGGGGTGCGCTTGACCCATGCGGGCATCCGCTCGCGGCGGCTCAAGTATTCGCTGGTCTGCCTTCACCTGGACCACCCCAAGACTTACTCCACCCGGGAGATGACCGAGAACAAACAGCGGTTGCGGCAAACGAAGGCACACAAGGCGGTGCGCGCCGAGCGCGGTTTGCTCTCCCGGGTGAGGGCAGAGCCGGTGCGCTGAATGCCGCGCATTTAAACTGGTTGTTGGCGGAAGCTAGATGTAGCGCAGCAGGCGCGGTCCGGGCCGTTCGATCGCCTGGCGCTGCTCCGGGTTCGGCGGATGCGGACGCCGGACATGCTGCTTGGGAGCAGGCTTCTTCGGGGCCGCGGCTGCGGGTGGGGCGGGCGTGGGCGCCTCCTCCGGCGCTGCTTTGGGATGGCTGTGCTGGTTTTGCAGTTCCTGGATCTTGAGGGTGTTCAGTTTCTGGCTGTCGCCCCAAAGCAATTGGATCAAACTCCGCTGGCGGTCGATGGTCTGTCCTTGCTGCGCCACAAGCACGGCCACGCAGCAGCAGGTGATCAGCACCAGCATGTACGCCCATCTTGCCTTTAAGTGTGCACGCTCCCGCTCGAGAAAGTTGGACACCTTGCACCCCGCCGGACTGGCCAGCACAGCTCCGGCAAATCAGGTAATCGCAACCGAGGGGCCATCGTTCAGCCGTGCAAGTGACTGCAAGTAAAGCCCCTCGCTGGCTCCGCCGGCCTGCCGGATTGCGCCCATGCTGCAAACGATTGCACTGCCGTAGGAAAACAACTGTCACTCGACAACTGCCGCCGGCGGCGTGCCGTGCCGGCGTTCTTGCTACCGTTCGGCGTATCTTCTATAGTGAACGGTTTTGTTTATGGCTGACATGAAGCACACCGACAGGCAGACAGCAAACCATGAGGCGCGTCCCGGAGTGCAGGATTCACCGGTAACCAACGTCTTTGACGGCCGCCATCCCTCCGACGCGGAGCAGGACTGGGCCGAGACCACGCTGGCAAAAACCCTGGAGAAGGCACCGGAGAAGCCCATCGGGCAAGCCTCCGGCGTCAACCTGGACGAGCACGGCAATCCCCGCTACACCACCATTTCCGGCTATCCCATACGCCGTCTCTACACCGGGGCCGACCTGCCCGAGAACTGGAACTACGACGAGTACCTCGGCTATCCCGGCCAGCCGCCTTACACCCGCGGCATTCACGCCACCGGCTATCGCGGCAAGCTTTTCACCATGCGCCAGTTCTCCGGCTTCGCCTCGCCGGAAGAGACCAACGAGCGCTACAAGTACCTGCTCAGCCACGGCGGCACCGGGTTGTCGGTGGCCTTCGACCTGCCCACCCTGATGGGCTACGACAGCGATCACCCGTTCAGCGAAGGCGAGGTCGGCAAGTGCGGCGTGGCCATCGATTCGCTGGAGGACATGGAGATCCTGTTCAACGGCATCGACCTGGAGAACGTCACCACCTCCATGACCATCAACTCGGCCGCCTCGGTGCTGTGGGCCATGTATTTGGTGGTCGCCGAGAACCAGAAGGCCGACTGGAAGAAAATTTCCGGCACCATCCAGAACGACATTCTCAAGGAGTACATCGCGCAGAAGGAATACATCTACCCGCCGGCGCCCAGCATGCGCCTGGTGGTGGACACTTTCGAGTTCGGCTCCAAGTTCATCCCCCGCTGGAACACCATCTCCATCAGCGGCTACCACATCCGCGAGGCGGGCTCCACCGCCCTGCAGGAGCTGGCCTTCACCATCTACGACGGGGTGGAATACGTGGAGTGGGCGCGCCGCCGCGGCCTGGATGTCGACGAGTTCGGACCGCGCCTGAGCTTCTTCTTCAACGCCCACAACGATTTCTTCGAGGAGATCGCCAAGTACCGCGCCGCGCGCAAAATCTGGCACCGGCTGATGCAGGAGCGCTTCGGCGCCCGCCAGGACCGCACCCGCCTGATGCGCTTCCACAGCCAGACGGCGGGCGTCTCGCTGCCGGCGCAGCAGCCGATGAACAATATAGCTCGTGTTGCGATACAAGCTCTGGCCGCGGTGCTGGGCGGCACCCAGTCGCTGCACACCGACGCCTACGACGAAGCCCTCGCGCTGCCCACCGCCGAGGCCGCGCGCATCGCGCTGCGCACCCAGCAGATCATCGCCCACGAAACCGGCGTCACCCAGACCATCGACCCGCTCGGCGGCTCCTACTTCCTGGAGCGGCTCACGCTCGACATGGAGAATGGCGCCTTCGATTACTTCGACAAGCTGGACGCGCTGGGCGGCATGGTCAAGGCCATCGAGCGCGGCTTCCCGCAGAAGGAGATCGCCGAAGCCAGCTACCAGTACCAGCGCGCGGTGGAGAACCGCGAGAAGATCGTCGTCGGCGTGAACGAGTTCGCTATCGAAGAGCCGTCGCCCGAGATCCTCTACATCGGCGAAATCATCGCTCGCCAGCAGATCGACAAGCTGAAGAAGCTGCGCGCGCGCCGCTCCAACGACGAAGTCCGCCGCCGGCTCGACGCGCTCAAGCGGGCCGCCGCGCAGGAACCGCAGGTCAAGCCCGACGGCGCCATCTCCGACGCCAACACCATGCCCTACATCGTCGATGCCGTGCGCGCCTACGCCACCGTGGGCGAAATCTGCGACGCCCTCAAAGAGGTCTACGGGACCTACGAAGAGGCCAGCATCACGTAAGAACCTTTTGCGGAAGCCAATCTTGGTGTATACCATGCATCGAAATGACGCAGATCGAGGCGGACGAACTTCTGGCGATTGCCAAGCTTTTCGTCGGGAGTGGGGTTGTATCGTTAGTTCCAGGTATTGACCAGTCCCATGAGCTTGTGAGTAGTGACGGCAAGGAGAATTTCTTGCTGGATATCTGGCGCGGCACCATTCGGATCTCGAAACTGAGGAAGCAGACTCGTGCGAGGAAAGTAACGGTCCTCGCTCGGCTCGACGTTGATGGCTCACCGCACACGAACCCAGATGGCAAGACAATAGGGGGCACTCACCTGCACCTGTACAGAGAAGGCTTTGAAGATAGATGGGCATTCCCTGTGCCATCATCGTTTTCAAATCTCACAGACATTAACCAAGTGTTTATCGATTTTTGCACGTACTGCAATGTCCAGCGGCCACCCGCAACGCAAGTAGGATTGGTATGAATCGGGCGGAATGCCAGAAGCTCGTTGATTCGTACTTGGAATGGTTGAAATCTGGTCTTTCGATCCAAGAGGTCGGTGGGGCGTGCGAATTGACAACACCTTTTTCTTGATCGTCATAACGATCATGTCCAAATCTATGCTGTACGGAAAAACGGAACGATTTTGCTATCGGACGACGGATACACCTTATCTGATCTGCGGACGAGCGGCCTCGAACTAAACACTCCCAAGAGGAAGTTGCTCCTCGATTCAGTTCTAAATGGTTTCGGTATTCGAGTCGAAAACAACCAACTTTTGGTCGATGCTTCTCCAAAAACTTTGCCGCAACGGCTCCATTCGCTGATGCAAGCTATGCTGGCTGTCAGCGATATGTTCGTGATGGCCCAGCCCAAGGTCGCGAGTTTCTTCTGGGAGGATGTTAAGAAGTTTCTCGATGACCATGAGGTTCGATACAGCCCACGGATAAAGATCTCCGGGAGGAGCGGTTTCGACCATGGGATTGATTTTGTAATTCCGAAATCGAAACAGAGACCAGAGAGATTTCTTCAAGCCATCAACGCACCAACCAAGAATACGATTGGTACATATCTATGGGTCCTCAGTGACACAAGACAGGCTCGCGGCCAAGACGCTGAAGCATACGCATTCCTCAACGATGAAGAGCACGAAGTAGCTGGTGAGGTCGTCGAAGCTCTGCAGGCGTACCACGTCACACCCGCCTTATGGTCCCACCGCGGACAGTACGTGAAGCAGTTAGCGGCATAGTGCGCGCTGTCACTTCTTCATTCCACGCGGCGAACCGGTCGCCGTTTCCATCACAAAGGTTGGGGTTGCCCACCCTTGTCTCGCCTACCTTTGGCGAGACAGGGTGGGAACGCTAATCGCTAATCGCTAATTGCTGGAGCTACGCCGCCACCACGCAGGCCGGCCTCTGCACCTCCCTCAGCCTGCCCGTCTTCACGTCATAGATAAACCCGCGCACCGAGATGTTTTTCGCAATCCAGGGGTGCGAGCGCACGCGCTCGATCTGCCGGCGCACATTTTCCTCCAGATTTTTGAAGGTATGGAAATGCACCGGGGCAACCACCGCCGTGCCCGTTTCCTTTTCCAGCCGCGAGCGCAATTCGTCATCGTGGAAGGTCAGCATCCCGCAATCGGTGTGGTTGATGATGATCACCTCCTCGGTACCCAGCAGGCGCTGGGAGATGAGCAGCGAGCGCAGCGCGTCTTCGGTCACAATCCCGCCGGCGTTGCGGATGATGTGCGCGTCCCCGGTCTTCAGCCCGAGAACCTCTTCGACCGTGAGCCGCGCGTCCATGCAGGCCACCACCGCCACTTTGCGCGCCGGCGGCATGGCAAGGTTTGCCTGGTTGAAATTCTGTGCGTACTGCTGGTTGGCTTGGAGCAGATCATTCGTGGTGCTCATGGTGTCTCCTTCTGCAATAAAAATGCCGCTCCTGGAAGCGGCGGCGGGGGCGGATATCGGCTCAGATCAGCAAACGCGCCCACGCCCCCGGCCGCTGTGTCCCCGACAACAGCACCGCCGGCCGGTTGCGCGCGTGTTCATCGGACCAGGCACGGACATAACTCTCGCTCCCAATAGATGTGACCACCGGTCTTTCGGTTACAACATTCGCAGGAGGTCACCCGGTCATATTCGCGGCTGAAGCAAGTCGTTAAACGCTAATTGCTAATCGCTAATTGCCCCCGATGCCGCTCGCTCCCGCCGGGTTGTGCCTGTAACCTCGGCGATCGCCGCGAAACCAGAGTGCGGAAGGTCAGCGGTAAATATTACGAACTGATGGCCAGCAGCTACGCCGGTAATTCCTGCGGTTTCAGTACGTAAGTTGTGCCTGGAGTTGGCATGGTGCTTGCAGGTTCTGACGTGTGACTGAACGAGAAAAAACTGAACGAGAAAAATCCCGGCGGTGCCCGGTTTGCCGCGGCAGCGGCACGGACGATGACGGAAATCGCTGCAAGGCTTGCGACGGAAGCGGAGAACTGCCCGCCGATGTCGCGCGCGAGGAGCCAGACAGCAACCCGAGGTGATCCGCGTCGCGTGTGGTTCACCGCCGGCAAATGACAGGAAGTAGATGGCGGAATGAAGAAAGCGGACACGGACCGAAACAAGTTATCCAGGCTTTACCATTTGACGCAGTCGCTGTGCGGCCTTTACAGCCGGGTCGGAAATCGGCTCAATGTTGACCGCTCCTTTGTAAGCCGGGTTGCGCGCGGCGAACGGCATTCGGAGAAGGTCGAGCGTGCGCTGATCTCCGAGTTCGAGCGCATCGAGCACGATCAGCAGAGTTGATGCGTGGTTAGTAGTTAGTATAGTAGTTAGTAGTTAGTAATTAGTAAGGCTCTTAGGAAGTTAAGCGGCCTGTCAGAGGGTCCTTTCGGGAGCTGATCCAAGAGGACGCGGTAGAGATTATCACGGCGATGATTGAAGCGAAATTCGGTTTCCTTTAAGTGAAGAACAAAGGTGTGAGCGGGGATGCCGTTGAACTTGGCCAGGCGTCGTTTGGCGAAGCTCCAAAAGCTCTCGATACCGTTGACATGGTTCTTGCGCACCGCAAACTGATGGGCCTCGTGATTGACCCGGAGATGTTTCTGATAGCCCATATCGACCAGGCCGTCGTAGCCGGACCAGCCGTCGGAGTGGATGACCGACTCCAGGCTGATACGGCCCAAAATGGCCTTCCGCAGCGTCTTTCGCCGGCAGTCGGGGACGATCTGGGTATAGACATAGCCATGGCGCTGGAAGATACCAAAGACGATCGTCTTGCCTCCCGCACCACGGCCGCGTTTACCTCGAACTCGGCGCGGCCCGAAATAGCTCTCATCGACTTCCACTTCTCCCGCGAGCGGGTTTTGCGCTTCGCACCAACGGGCGATCTGGCGCCGCAATTTGATAGGTAAACCGTGTTCACCGAACGCACCGAAAGACCGGTGATGGCCGCGGCTTCGCTGGCCGTGAGATCCAAAGCGAAAACGCGAAGCAAGTGCCGAAAAAGCTTCTCCGAAATATGGGAACGGACGTAGTACTTGTTTTTGCCCGTAGACATTGGCGATCCGTCATTCTACAGGCCACTTAACTTCCTAAGAGCCTTGCTAATTGCTCCCCTTCGCCTCTGCCGGAAACGACTTGAACTCCACCTCGCGCGACTGCGCCGTCGTGTGGTGGTTCTTGTCCTCCGTCATCTGCGTCAGCGTGCCCTTGATCGCCCACCAGCCTTCCGCGCCCGGCGCCTTGCCTTCTCCGCGTCCCACCGTGCCGTGGAATTCGAACGATACGCCATGCACCGAGCGGGTTGTAAACCGCAGCTTGTTTCCCTCGAACGAGCCCTTGGTAAACAGGTGATTGAGGAACACGCCACAATCGCTGTCGCTGTCGCCGTAACGCGAGATGAACCCGGTGACCCGACCGTCTGCTTCCACGTCCACCTCCACGAACTCGCCCTCGCGCAGGAAGGTGTACATGCCGGAAATGTCGTCGGGCGCGGCTTTGGGAGCGGGCGCCTGCGCCCACGCGCAGGCCGAGGCCAGCGCCAGCACCAACGCCAGTGCTCCCCCGGCGCCCAGGAGCGGGCACATGAATTTACGCATGATGTTTTCCTGAGTTGCTCATCGGGATTAGGGTACTCCCGGGGCCGTGACGGCCTAATTACTAATCACTAGTTTTTTTGGGGCCACGAAGCTGGGCGGGGCGCCGGCTCACCCGCCGATGGGTTATCATCCAAGCCTGTATGCCGGTGACGCACGCCTTCACCACGGACGACCCTCTGCTCAAGCCGGTGGCCGAAAAAGTGCTTGCCCAGCAGCGCCTCGACGCCGCGGACGCTCTCGCGCTTTACGCCTCCGCCGACATCCTGGCCGTCGGCTGGCTGGCCAACCAGGTGCGCGAGCGCCTGCACGGCGACGCAGACCTACTTCAACGTCAATCGCCACATCAATCCCACCAACGTTTGCGTGGCCGCCTGCCGCCTGTGCGCCTTCGGGCGCAAGAAGGACGCCCCCGGCGCCTACACCATGGCGCTGGAAGAGGCTTTTCAAACCGCCGCCTCCGGCTACACGCGAGGCGGTCACCGAGTTCCACATTGTCGGCGGGCTGCATCCCGACCTGCCGTTCCAGTATTTCCTCGACCTGATTTCCGGGCTCAAGCAGCGCTTTCCCGCCGTGCACCTGAAGGCCTTCACCATGGTGGAAATCGCCTTCCTCGCCAAGCATCGCCAAGCTCAGCATCCGGGAGACGCTGGCCAGGCTGAAGCAAGCGGGCGTGGACTCGCTCCCTGGCGGCGGCGCCGAAATTTTCACCGACCGCGTCCGCCACATCATCTGCGATCACAAAATCGACGGCCGGCAGTGGATCGAGACCGCGCGCCTGGCCCACCAGCTCGGGCTCAAATCCAACGCCACCATGCTCTACGGCCACATTGAAAACGACGAGGACCGCGTCGACCACCTGCTGGCCTTGCGCGCCCTGCAGGATGAAACCGGCGGCTTCCAGACCTTCATCCCGCTCGCCTTCCATCCCGCCAACACGCCCCTGCGGCACCTGATGACTACCACCGGTTTTGCCGACATCAAGAGCGTCGCCGTCTCCCGCCTGGTGCTCGACAACTTTCCGCACATCAAGGCCTACTGGCAGATGATGACCCCCAAGATCGCGCAGATCGCGCAACGCTTCGGCGCCGACGACCTCGACGGCACGGTGATCGAGGAGAAGATCTATCACGACGCCGGCGCCACCACCCCGCAGGGCCTGCGCCGCCAGGAGCTGGTCCGCCTGATCCGCGAAGCCGGCCGCCAGCCGGTGGAGCGCGATACCCTCTACCGCCCCGTCACCCGCACGGAGACCTCGGTCACCGTCGCCGTGTAGTTCGTCAAGCAAAAAATCTCTTTCTCGGAATCATTCTGGGACACGGGCTTTCCGCGTTTAGCACGTCTCGGACCGAATTTCGACCTTACAACGCTTGACTCCCTGCCTGCTTCTAGTCCCTCAGGTGTAAAATTCTGCCAGTAACAATTGTGGGCGCACGGGGTATTTGGGCCCGTGTACGAGGCTCTGCATGAATGTCCACATCAGCTACAAAGTTCCCAAGACTCCCGACCTCGAAAAAGAATTCAACCAGCACATCCAGAAAATGGGCAAGCGGCTGCAGGTTTTTCGCCCGGAGTTGGTGCATCTGCACGCCACCATTGAAGAAAACAACGCCCGCCAGGGCCCGCTGGTGTCGCTGAACCTGCGTCTGCCCTCCGGCCAGATGACCGCCAGGGAAACCGGGCCCACGGCCACCGGGGCCATCAAGACGGCCTTCGACCAACTGGTGGAGCAGATCACCAAGCACAAGGACCTGCTGCGCAACGAGCACAAGTGGTCCCGCCGGCGGCGGGTTGGACGCCGTCCCGAGCCGCAGGTGCCGTTTGAGGAGACCCTGGCCGCGGTGCAGCCGGCGGCCATCTCCGGCGCCGATGTCAGCTCTTACATCAACGCCAACATCACCCAGTTGCAGCGCTATGTGGAGCGCGAAATCCGCTACCGCGAGAACCTCGGCCAGTTCCGCCCCAACCAGATTACCCCCGAGGAAGTGCTGGACGAGGCGGTCGCCAACGCGCTCGACAATTCCCAGGAAAAGCCGGACTTGATCGGCCTGGAAGCCTGGCTCTACCGGCTGGCCCTGCTGGCCATCAACACCGTCGCCCGCCGCGACGGCGACCAGGTGCCGGAGGTTCCCCTCGACCAGGCCTACCGCCAGACCGACGTGCACGACGTCGATGAGCTGCAAATGCAGTTCCACCAGCCCGACGAGGCGGTCATCAATCGCGACCTCATTGCCGACCAGCGGGTCAGCACCCCGGAGGCCACCGCTGCCAGCGACGAGATGATCGACCTGGTGGAGGCTGCCCTGCTCGGCGTCCCATCCGAGCATCGCGAAGCCTTCCTCCTCTACGCCGTGGAAGGATTTACCCCCAATGAGATCGCCGTCATCACCAGCCGGCCCGTGGAGCAGGTGCGCGCTGGCATTGTCAGCGCCCGTGAACACCTGCGCAAAAGCTTGGTTGTCCCCGACGAGTTCAAGAACAAGCTTTTGCAGCATTCCAAGATCGCTTAACACGCCACACCTTGGCACTCAGGAGTAGTGCATGATCACGCGTGAAAACATTCGTGAGTTAGCTGGCTTTGAGTCCGGAGAAGGTTGCGCCCTGAGCTTTTACTACCAACCGTCCACTCCTAAAGACAAGTCCCATCGTGAAGAACTCATTGTGCTCAAGGACCTGGTCCGCCACGCCCTCCGCGAAGCCGAAAAAAGCGGCAAGAACGGCTCCGCCCGCGAAGACCTGCAGAAAATCCTGGACATGGCCGAGCATCTGCACGGCAATGGCGGACGCGCCAAGGCCGTCTTCGCCTCCAGCAAGGACAATTTCTGGCGCGAGTTCGATCTTCCGGCGCGCCTTGCCGGTACCCGCCTGGTCGTGAACCGGCGCTTCCACCTGCGCCCGCTGACCGCTCTGGCCAACGTCATGCCGCGCCTGCTGATCGTGGTCACCGACAAGACCAAGGCCCGCTTCCTGGAACTCTGGATGGACGAAATCAGCGAGCGGGAAAAGTTCACCAACGAGCTGCCGCGCCGCGGGCGCAGCGACGGCTTCGCCGGTTACGACGCCGGCCATGCCGAGCGCCACGTCGAGCACGAGGCCATGCACTGGTACAAGCGCCTGGCCGAGCGCATGCGCGAGCTGCAGGAGAGCGGCTACGAGCGCTTCCTGGTGGGCTGCCGCGAAGAGAGTTGGCCGGAGATCGAGCCCTACCTCCACCCCTACGTCCGCCAGCGCTTTGTCGGGCATTTTTCCCTCGATCCCGCCTCCGCCACCATCGGCGAAGTACGGCAAAAAGCGGAGGCGCTGTACAACGAGTTCCGCTCCAGGCGCCGCGCGAACCTGGTGAAGGAAGCCGTCGGCGGCGCCCAGAGCAATCGGCGCGGCGCGGTCGGCCTGCGCCGGGTGCTGCAGGCGCTGGAGACCGGCGAGATCCAGACCCTGCTCATCGCCCGCGATTTCGCCGCCCCGGCGGTGCAGTGTCCCAACTGCAATCACATCGACAGCCACATCACTCCCACCTGCGCCGTCTGCGGCCGGCCCGCCCAGGAACTGGAGGATGTTTCCGACGCGCTGCTTCGCACCGCCGTGCGCAGCGGTGTGGAAATCATTCATATTCCCGATGATCCGGACTTGGCCTCCGCCGGCGGCGTCGCCGCCGTCCTCCGCTTCCGCGCCGACCAGAACACGGAAGGTAAAAAAACCGGATAGCGATCAGTCGGGCACCCGCCCTGGCCCGGCTCTGGCTGGGCGGGTTGCTTCCTTCTGGCCGTAGGCCCCGGCCGCACTGTCTTTGCGCCAGAGCTTTTCGGGCTCGAAGGCAATTCCGGCAGCACATCAGCCCGAGCGGTAGAATAGCCCCATGAGTCCAGAGGTTTCCGACCTGCTGAAACGAGCGCTCACCCTCCCGGTCGAGGAACGCGTTGCCTTAGCCCATACCCTGCTGGACAGCCTGGAGGGGACGGATGAGTCTGTGCAAAAGGCGTGGGATGAGGAAGTCGCCCGCAGAATCGAAGATTTGAAGGCGGGCAAAGCTGTCACCGTCCCCTGGGAACAACTGCATCGCGAGCTCTTGGCCATGGTGAATGAGCGCTAAGCGAATTGAATACCACCAGGGAGCGATCGCCGATGTTAAAAGCGCAGTGGTCTGGTATCTGAAGCGAAGTCCCAAGGCGGCCCTGAACTTCGTCAGCGAATTGCACCGAGCCGCCAAAACAATCGTTCAGGCTCCGGAGCGCTGGCCGTCCGGAAGTAGCAATACCAGACGGTTCCCGCTTTGGCGATTCCCATTTGTCATCATCTATTCAGAAGAACAAGCCGTAATCACCATCTGGGCGGTCGCGCACAGCAGCAGGCGACCGGGATACTGGGCAGATCGTCTTTAGTCTCCCTGTTCTCTATGGTCTCCACCCACCCATGGTCGCTAATTGCTAATCGCTAATCGCTGGAACTATTCTTTCCCGTTTGCACTTCATCCCCGGGAGCCTCCATGGATCGCCGCAACTTCCTCACCGCCGCCACCCTCGCCTCCATCGGTCTCACCCTCGAAGCCCAGGAAGTCAAGAAGAAGGACGACCGCGCCGCCGAGGTCAAGCACGAAGCCATCGGCGCCGCGCCCGCCAACCCAGTTATGGTGTGCAGCCGCAACGGCTGGAACGGCGTCGACAAGGGCTACCAGATGCTGCTCGACGGTTCCGACACCCTCGACTCGGTGATCTCCGTCGGCAAGACCCAGGAAGACGATCCCAGCGACGATTCGGTCGGACTCGGCGGTCTGCCCAACGAAGACGGCGTGGTCGAACTGGATTCCTGCTGCATGCACGGCCCCACCCGCCGCGCCGGCGCCGTCGGCGGCATCCATTGGACGAAAAATGCTTCGCTGCTCGGACAAGCCGTCATGCAGCACACCGGGCACGTCATGCTGGTGGCCCAGGGCGCCGACCACTTTGCCCGCGCCATGGGCTTCCCCAAGGACGACCTGCTCACCGACCCGCTCGCGCAAGGCCTGGCTGCTGTGGAAGGAGAGCCATCGCGACAGTTGGTGGGGACCGGGCCTCTCCGACCCGAATTACAAGGTGTCGCCCGGCCTGCAGCCGCCGCCCGCGCCCAGCGCCGAATTCTGGCGGCGCAAGAGAAGGGACCTGGAGGAACTTGCCGCCGACCTCGGCATCCCGCCCGACTGGCGCGCCCACTGCATTGACCGCGTCCTCTTCCCGCCCTACGGCACCTGTCATTGCTCCGCCGTCAACGCCAAGGGCGAGATGTCCGGCATGACCACCACCAGCGGGCTGGCGTGGAAGATTCCCGGACGCGTCGGCGATTCCCCCATCATCGGCGCCGGTTGCTATACCGACCAGGACATCGGCTCCGCCGGCGCCACCGGCAGCGGCGAGGAAAACATCCGCATCGCCGGCGCCCATACCGTGGTCGAGAACATGCGCCACGGCATGTCGCCGCGCGATGCCGGCCTGGACGCGCTCGATCGCATCGTGCGCAACTACCAGCACGCGCCCGCCAAGCTGCGCTACGTCGACATGCAGTTCTACATCGTGCGCCGCGACGGCGCCCATGCCGGCGTCAGCCTGTGGAGCCATACCGGCTCCGGCAAGCGGCGCGAATACCTGGTGCACGATGGCGCCCGCCGCCTGGAGGAAATGCCGTTTGTCTTCCAGGGAAGTCCGCTGTCGTTTCCGCCGCAGGCCCGCGAGCCCTTCCAGCGACCCAACTACGGCCCGAAGAAGTAGAGGGCTTGGCAAGGTTAAAATATTATCACCTAGTAAACCTTAGACGATACCCACCCCCCTCCCCCAGGGCCGGGGGGCTTCGACACGGAGGACGCAGAGGTCACAGTGAGTCCAGAAAGAGTAGGCTGCAGAAGCTACAGTGCTGTGACTTGGCGGAGAAAACCCCACCCCGTCTCGCCAACCCCGGGACTTTGCCCGCAAGAATCGGATAGCGACCTTTTTCCGCCCCGGGTAATCTCTCCTCATGGGGAATGTTATGGAGAAGATGCCCAACCACATCGGACCGGCGGAATTCTGGCAGGCGGTGCTGCGCCGCGACCGGCGCTTCCAGCACCTGTTCGTTTACGGGGTGCGTTCCACCGGCGTTTATTGCCGTCCCACCTGCGCTTCGCGCCGCCCGCGACGCGAGCAGGTCCGCTTCTTTGCCGGACCGGAGGCGGCCGAGCGCGCCGGCTTTCGCGCCTGCCGCCGCTGCCGCCCGCAGGAGACCGCCTTCCGCGATCCGCAGGCCGCGCTTGTCCAGCGCCTCTGCCGCTACATGGACGCACACCTGGAGGAGCCCATCAACCTGGACGTCCTTGGCCGCCAAGCCGGCCTGAGCGCCTTCCACCTGCAGCGGACTTTCAAGCGCGTGCTGGGCGTCTCGCCCTTGCAGTACGCGCGGGTGCGCCGCCTGCTCAACCTGAAGTCGCGCCTCAAGGGCGGCGACGACGTGACTTCGGCGCTCTACGCCGCAGGGTACGGATCCAGCAGCCGCCTCTACGAGCATGCCTCCGGGCACCTGGGGATGACGCCCGCGACCTATCGCAGCGGCGGCGCCGGCGCCGACATCCGCTATGCCATGGCCGAGTCGAAACTCGGACGGGTGCTGGTGGCGGCTACCGAGCGCGGCGTGTGCGCCGTCCGCTTCGCCGACTCCTCCTCCGAACTGGTCAGCGAGCTGCGGCACGAGTTTCCGCTCTCCTCGGTGCGCGAGGACGCTTCCGCGCTGCGCGATCTGGTCGCCCGCGTGGTGGATTGCATCAACGGCACGGAGCCGCATCCCGATATCGCGCTCGATATCCACGGAACCGCGTTCCAAGCCAAGGTGTGGGAGACGCTGCGGCGCATTCCGCGCGGCCAGACCCGCAGCTACGCGCAGATCGCGGAGGCGCTGAAGCAGCCCAAGGCGGTGCGCGCCGTGGCCCGCGCTATCGCCTCCAATCCGGTCGCGGTGATCGTTCCCTGCCATCGCGTGGTGCGCAGCGACGGCTCGCTCGGCGGCTATCGCTGGGGGCTGGAGCGGAAGGAGCAGTTGCTGGAGGCGGAGCGGGGGAGGTGAAGTCAACCTGTGGGAAAAAGGCACGTTCACCCGATTATAAGTCGGGAACAGTAGGCCACTCTGCCGCGGCCCCACTAGAGCCGGAAACGCGCTGTCTCCGGCTATCTATTAGGACTTTTGGCATCGGTGGTTTTCGGTACTTCGAGAGCTCTTGCTTGCATAAGTATTTGAATGTATCCCTCATACGTGAGAGGGCAATCTACAAAATCCCGAAATTGACGATTATTGAGTTTGATCTGCTTAGCCATTTGCGAGCAGAGATTATCGTCAATATCAACGGAGCCGTGGCTGACCTTTGTAAATATGTTTGTTTTTTGGTTGCCGTGGTAGAGAAAATAGTAGAGGTGGTCTCGCTTCGGAGCCTCTTTAAAACCCTTGTTTGTTAGCGCCTGTTTTACATCGCGCGCCTTCTGCGGCAAGCGAGAAACCTCACCTTAACGATTTCACTACAGATCGCATACCAGCCCTGGTCTTACGCGCAGATTGGCTTAGTTCGCCATCTTCCGCTTGCGCGATTTCTTCCCAGAATACAGCGAAATCCTCGCAAAACGACTCGGCTGCCTCAGATGGGCTAGAGCCTACCGAGAGGATGCCGTATGCCTCACAAGACCACACCGCATCGTTTTGAACAAAGCGCAATTCGATGGGGCGATTCAGTTCAAAAATTCGGCCTTGGAATGGAACCTCATCTAACGCAACAATAAACTCGAGATGCCCTGGGCGCGGGATCGAGCGGATCAAACTCTGAAGCTCCGCAGGAATCTCGTAAGTTGGCGGCGATACGAGCGACGCAAGATCCTGTTGTGGCTGGAACATGATTTCCTAATTTGCTTTCCCGGTCGGGTGAGCAGCCGATGCAACCTTCAATGGTGAATTTTCGACTTTTGTCACGGGGCTGAGAAATGCGAAATAGACCGGGTTGCCATCGGGAAGAAACTGATTGTCGACCCTCATAATGGAGGTGACAGCACCCTTCACCTTCAATACAGTACCGTCTTCCAGCTTGTATTCGTTAAAGTATTCCTGCATCTCAACGACGGAGACTTCCGTCACATCAAACTCCACTCCGAGCAACGGTAGTTTTTTCTTTGTTTCGCTCATACAGGCGATGGAGACACTTCTTCCTGCTTCTCATTATAACACTATTAAAACCCTTTGCCTCTCTGTAGGTCGCTGCCCTGTCGGTGCCCACCATACCTCAAATTTGTATGAAGTGAATAATCGTGCTGTAGGGAGGCGGTTGGGCTTCAGAAGGGCATTCTGCCTGCCGCGAAGGGAATCTGGAACACCGCTTCCAGATCCACGGCTAAGCCGTTCTTCATGGCCGGACGGAACTTCCAGCGCGAGAGCGCGACGCGGGCGTTCTCATCCAGGCGCTGCTCGACGCCGCGCAGCACTCTCACCTGGCCCACGGTTCCGTCCTTGTGGATGACCGCGTACAGGGTGACCGTGCCTTCCACGCCGTCGCGCATCAGCTCCGCCGGATAAGCGGGATCCACCTTCAGTGTGGGCTGCGGCGGAGTGATGTTGCCTTTGCTGCTGCTCTGGTTCAACTCGGCGAAGCGGATGACCCAGCTTCCGCCGGCGCTGGTCAGGTTGGGCATGTTGAGCATGATGGAGGAGTAGGGCTTGTCGCCAAAGATCTTGTCCTCGATCTTGCCCGGACCGTCCAAATTCGAACGCGAAAAGCGCGAGTCTCGCGCCAGGTTTGCCAGCCGCGAGGTCTCCAGCGACGCCATCACTCTCGGCTGGTTAAGCGGATCCGCCTTGGGCGCGTTGGCCGGATCGCCCTGTGCCACGGCTTTTGCCTGCGAGGGCGAGGGACCAACGGAAATGCCCGCGGGCGCCGACGCCAGCCTGCTTCCACGACGGTTGCCGCCCTCTTCCCTGGTTCCGCCGCCCTTGATGTCGGGCGTTCCGGGCGCGTTGGGATTTCCTTCCGGGGTGGCCGCGAACTGCCCGCGCCGGGTCCCCTTCGGCACTTCGATGGGACCATTCACCGCCGCCGGATCGAGACCGAGGGCGATCAACTGTCCCGCCGCCTGCTTGCGGTTGCCGACCGCGGTGACGCTGGGCGCCGGCGGAACCACGGGCGCGGCGACCGCGGGATCCAGCCGCGCCGCGTTCCTGACCGCCAGCGGACGTCCGCTCATCGAAACCGGAGGCGCAACCACCGAGGGCTCCGCCAAGTGTGGCAGCCGCAGCCCGGATTTGGCGGTCTCCAGCGCGGGTGGCGCGGCGATCACTTCAGGCGCGGCCATCCTGGGCGCGCTCTTGCCGCGCAGCGCTTCGGTGGAGGGCGCGGGCGCAACCGCCTCGGGGGTGAGCGAGGCGGAGAGCCGGGTCTTCGCCGCGGTGGTATCCGGCGGCGGCGCGACTACGTTCATTGCCATCGGCGGCAGTTGCAATCGCGCGGGCGTCTGTGCCAGCGCCGCCTCCGGCACCGGCGAGGGAACCGGGGTCCACGCCACCAGGTTGGGCAGCGAGGCGTCACGCGGCAGCTTGATCTGGCTGGGAGTGACGATGGTCTGGCGGGAATTGTCGGGGGCGCGGGGCACGGAGATGATGCGCTGCCGGGCAAGCTTGGGCTCGCCCTTGCGCTTTTCTTCCTTGGCGGGAGCGTTGCCGGTGTCGATCTCCGGCAGGTACTCGGAGACGCTGTAGTAGGTGATCCTGGTGTTGTCGAAGGGGCTGCGCGTGGGCAGCGGCGCGCGCTGCAGCCAGGCGACGGTGAATCCCCAGATGGCGACCACCAGAAAGACGTGGTAGAGAGCCGAACTGGCCATGGATCGCCAGGCGACGGGCCGGTGGACGAAAACGTCGGGCCAGAACGGCGCCGGGCGCGAGCTGAGCCACGGCTGCGGGCTCTCGCGGAACAGCAGCAGGTCGAGCAGGTTGCCGAAAAACACGCGGGATGCCGCCGGCCACTCCACCAGCAGGTGGGGCCCTCCCTGGATGACGGGCCGTTGAGGAGGGACTTCGTTAACGAGTTGTTGCGGCATCCAACACCAGAAAAGAGAGTACCGAGATTATAGGCCAACCGTGAGCAGGAACTTGGCTTCCGCGAAATTCGGTGGTGAGTGAAATCCGTGTTGACGATTTTGGCCTTGCTACGGAATAACGTCGAAGGAAGCATTCCTCTGGTCAAACGACACGGCGAAGCGGGAGAAGAACCCGGCTTGTCCTAGTAAGCCAATACCGACATGTTCAAGCGTGTCGCAAAATCCGGCATAGAGATCGAACGAGAGCGGCTGTTCTGTTGAGACGCCATTCCAGATCGTTGCCTTTACTGTCTCGAAGTACGCCACTTGGGGATTATCTGCGGTTCCAGAGAACACGTAAGTATTGGGATTTGGAATTGGTATGCCCAGCTGCGTGGCGATGGACGCAGGGAAGATGCAGTGATCTGCACCGGAATCCACGATTGCATAAGTGATGATCCTGCGATTGTCCTTTTCCAGCAGAACAGCCAAAATCGGACGCGACGTGGATTGGCGGCTCGGAAACGCCGCGTCCGGTCTTGCCGGAAACGATGCGTAAGGGAAGTGCATCTAGAGAATGAGCGAGCTGACCGGGGGAACCTTCAGAACGACTGGTTCCTTCTCGCCAGCTTCTGCTGCGGCCCTGACCGCCTCTTCCAAAGTCTTCGCGGTCGCAACAATGCGCGTCTGGTCGTGCGAAAGTGCGATCCACTCTCCGGCAGGGGCGTCTTTCAACACTTCCGTGAGATCGAGAGGGGCCATAATGCCCTACTTTCCTTCAGTGGCACGCCCGTTTATTAGATGAAAATGCAGCGCGGAGGTTACTCTGTTGACAACCAAGCCTCTTGGGATAATGGCCCGTTCGGGCGAGTGTTGTCAACCACCCCAGAGTCTTAGCCCGGCCGAGAGCGTGATTCAGCAACACGGAATTAGATCAGTGCCCGAAACTCGGCCCCTATCCGCGGCGGCGGCGGGGTCTGTGGGGCGTGGGAGTGAGGACGAAGATCTTGTCGCTGGCCGGGCGTTCTGCTGCGGGCTGGACGGTGCGTGCCGCGCCGGATCGTACTTCCCCTTGTACTTCCCCCAAGATGCGGGAGAGGGGCAGCAGCGAGCGGCTGCCGCAGATCATGCAGGTGTCGTGCGGGCTGTCGCTGATGCTGTCGCAGTTGGCGCACAGCACCGCCTGCTGCAAGGCAACCGCGTTCACGAGTTTGATGGCTGACGCGTCTCCGTCCATAGGTGATCGATTATTAGATCAGGCGGCGGGGGAGCGGAGCAGTTACCGATGTGGTGCGGGGTAGGCCGTCGTTGCCATGGCTACGGGCACGCACGCTGGCGGTTGTTGGCGCACCGTAGCCAGGCGGCAGGCGTGCGGTTGTCAACATCGGAGGGTTGGTAATGGGTCTGCTGCACGAGCAGTGTCGAGAAACCGTGAACCAAGCCAGGCGCCTGCTTGAGCGCAGCGGCCACCTGTGCTCGTGGGCTGCTGATCTGACCCGTCAAACCAGGGAACTGCGAATCGAAATCCGCCAGAACGCCGTCCGGCGCGCCGGGCCGGGGCGGCGCTTTGGCGAACAGATTCTCGACGCCGGCTCTAGGGATGGAGGAGGAAATTGGCAATCACGAAGGCCAGAAAAACCATGGAAATCACGCCGTTCATGGTGAAGAAAGCGGCGTTGAGCCGGCTGAGGTCGTGCGCCGAAACCAGCGAGTGCTCGTAGGCGAGCAGCACCCCCACCACCAGCACCCCCGCCAATGCAATCGGCCCGAGGCTGAAGACGTACACCAGCACCACCAGCAAAGCCAGAGTCATGACGTGGAACACGCGGGCGATCCAAAGCGATCGCGCGACTCCGAAAAAGCGCGGGACCGAGTGCAGGCCCGACTGGCAGTCGAAATCGTAATCCTGGCAGGCATAGAGCACGTCAAAGCCGCCGCCCCAGAAGGTGACCGCCGCCGTCAGGATGAGGATGCGCGGATCGAAGGAGCCGCGTACCGCCACCCAGCCCGCGGCCGGCGCCAGTCCCATGGCGAATCCCAGCACCACATGCGACCAGCGGGTGAAGCGCTTGGTGTAGGAGTAGAGAAGAAGAATGGCCAGCGCCAGCGGGGAAAGATAAAGCGCCAACCGGTTCAGCTCCGCCGCGGCCAGCACCAGCAACAGGCTCGAGGCCACCACGAACGCGCCCACGAACCGCCGGGAGAGCGCGCCGGTGGGCAGGGCGCGCATGCGGGTGCGGGGATTGGCGGCGTCGAAGGAGTGGTCAGCCAGGCGGTTGAAGGACATGGCGGCGGCGCGGGCCGAGACCAGCCCGACGGCGATCCACAGCAGTTGGCGGGGCGCCGGAATGCCGCGCGCGGCGATCACCGCCCCCGTCAGGCCAAAGGGCAGGGTGAGCACGGAGTGCTCCCACTTGATCATGTTCAGCGTGGTTCCGAGGCTGCGCAGGACCGCCACCAGGAGATTCTAAAGTCAGAAGGTAGAAGTCAGAAGTAAGAAGTCATGCCAACCGCGGAATTCCGACACCACTTCCAACCTCGTACTTCCGAGATGGCCTTACCTTTTGCGGCGTTTGATGCGCACGTCAAAGGAGAGCACGCCGTACTGGTCGCGGGTGGCCAGGATGGAGAACTTGCGGCTGTAGTTGTATTCGATCTGGATGATCTGCTGCGCCGAGTGGGCGATATCGGTGACATAGGTGACGGTGAAATCCTTCGTCACCTGCTGCTCGATGGTGACCCGGGCATTGGGATCGACGGCCTCGTTGCCGGCCACCTCGGGAGAAATCTTGATGCGGCTCACTCCGAACAGCCGCTGCACGCGGCTGCTGGTGGCGGAGCTGAGGGCTTGCCCGAGAATGGCGTTGGAGGCCGATTCGGTGAAGCTGGGATTGGCCTCGGTGGCCATCACCGCCTCCTCGCGCGTGCGCCCAAACGCCAGCAGGGCGATGATGTCGGAGGTGGGCAGCGGCGGGTCGGAGCGATAGGTGGTGCCCAGGCGATCCAGCGGCCCGTGGAGCCCGAGGGTGATGTCGTAGTCGCGCACCCGGGTGGTGGCTTCCAGGTCGAGGACCGGCTCAATGCGCACCGGGTTGCTGAAGCTAATGTCGCCGCGCTCCAGTTGGAAGAGGGTACCGTTGAGCGTGATCTGCCCTTCGGTGATATTCACCCGTCCCACCAGGATGGGGCGCGTGCCGGTGCCGCGGATGTTGATGTCCATATCGCCGGTAAGGCGGGCCAGCGAGGCCTGCACCTGCAATTCCGGAGTGGAGACCACGTGCACCGCCAGGCGCATGTTGTTGAACGGCGACTTCGGATTGGGCGCCTCGGGCGCCTGCCGCGCCCGGGCGATGGCCAGCGCCAGGTCGAATTGGGGCGTCATCCCCAGACGGGTGACGGTGGCGGTGCCGGACAAAGTGGAGCTGTTGGCGGTGCCGCTCAACCGCAGGTCGCAATCCAGCATGGTGCTGATCCCCTGCGGATAGCGAAGGCGGATGTTCGTGCCGCGCGCGCTGAGATCAAAAGTCGGCGTGCCGGCGTAGGTGACAAAGCCCCCGAAGTTCAGCGTCCCCCCGCCGGAGCTTGCGGTCAGCGACCGGATCTGCATGCGGTCCTGGGTGAAGATCAGCGTGCCGTCGATGTCGCTGAGCCCGTTGGGAAAATTAATGTGGTTCAGGCTGCCGCCGTTGATCGTGGCCTGGCCGAACAGGTTGGGGCGCTGCACCGTGCCGCTGGCATGGATGCGGAAGTTGACCATGCCGTCGGCGTGCAGGTCCGGGTTCAGCACCTGCAGCAGCTTGAGATGAACGTTGCCTTCCGCGCGCAGGTCGAGTGGCTTGGCGCCGGTAAGCGATAGGGTGCCGCTGGCCGACATCTGCGTGTTCTCTTCCCCGGCCAGGCGAAATTCCTCCAGCGTGAGCACCTGGTCGGCCAGCCGGAAGCGCAGCGGGCCGCTGTTGTGGAAGCGCACGTTTTCCATGTCGGCATGGAACTCGGTGATGCCGCCCTTCACGGTCAGCAGGCGCGGACGCCGCAGCGGGCCGGAAAGCGTGATCTTCCCGCTCAGCGACGACTGCCCGGTGATGCGGCCTTTCAGATACTCGTGCAGGGGCGCATCCACGTCCAGGCGGGTCATGCGCAGGGTCAGCTCGGCGGGAAATTCACCGCGCATGGTCACCGTGCCCTCGCCCGCGAACTCCGCCGCGGGAAAATTCGAGCGCGCGCTCACCTGCATCACGCCGCCGCTGGTTACCGCCTTCACCTCCATGTTGCCCAGGCGCTGGCGGTTCAGCGCCACGTCGCGCACGTGCAGATCGGCGTTGACCACGGGCGCCGCCGTGGTGCCGGAGCCGCGCGCGTCGAAATCCATGATTCCGCCCACCGCCAGGCGCGGAAATTGCAGCTCGGGAAACTGCGCCAGGTTGAAGTTGGCCCCGTGAAGGTTCAGGCGAAAGGCGGTGGTCCGCAGGTTGTAAGCGCCGCCGCCGGTGATCCGCGCGCCGTTGTCGGCGATCACGATGTTGGAGGCTTGCGCCTCCTGGTCGGCGAACCGCAGGTCGGCGGTGACGCTCTGGTAGGGCCGGCCGTCGATGCTGACGTTGACGATCTGAATGTGCCCCGAACCGCTGGGATCGTTGAAGCTGCCTTTCACCTGCACCGTCGCGTTGGCGCTTCCGGTCAGGTCATAGTTCAAGCCGAGCAGGCCTTCCAGGTCTCGGGCCTGGAAGTTGCGAACGTCGGCGCGCACGGTGAGCGGCAGGTTCTTGCTGAATCCGCCCTCGTCCAGGGCGGCCTCCAAGGTGAACGCGATGCTTTCGTGGCCGCGAAGCAGGCGGGCATTGCTCACCGCCAACTGCGAACGCGAGTAGTGCACGGCAGCGGTAAAGCCGTCAAAGCGCGCCAGGTGCGAAGGCGTGGCCTGCTGGCTGATCCGGGTCAGCGGCATGGGCAAGGTGAAGTTGGTCAGCGCCAGTTGTCCCGCGACCTGGGGAGCGGAGAGCGTGCCGCTGAGGGTACCCTGAAACCTGCCGCGTCCGGTCAGGCCTTCAGGCAGGCGATGCGCGCCCGTGAGCGGGACCAGCAGCGCATCCAGATCCCCCAGGTTCCCCGCCGTCAGCACGAAGCGCAGATTGTTGGCGCGTGCCACTCGCCCGGAGGCGGCCAGCGACAGAGAGCGCGCGCCGGCATCCAGCTCGTCCAACTGGAGCGCCAGGGTGTCGATGGCGTAAGCGCCCTTGATGGTGGCGCGCACGGGAAGCTGCTGCGGCGTGGCCGGCGCCGGCGCCACCTCCACCTGGAAGGCGGCATGGGCGTGGGCGGGCGAGCCGCGGAAGGTCAGTTCCATGCTGCCGCTGGCGCTGCCGGCGGGATTCAACTTGTCGAGCGGCAGGTTGCGGGTGGAAATGGCGTCGGCGATCCGCCCCACCGAGAGTTCGGTCAGCCGCAGATGCGCCACCGCGTTGGCCGCCGGCGAAACCATACCCGCGCGCGCACCCGGCTTGAGCGCGGCCGCCCAGTGGCGAATTTCGGCGCTGCCGCTGATGCTTCCGCCCAGGGCGTGCGCGAACACGTGCGGAATGCTCAGGCTCTCGCGCTCCACTTTGAACTGCGCGCCTCCGTCCAGGCCGGCCAGGCGGATGGCGGGATCGCGATACTCCAGGCGCTGCACCTGGGCGGAGCCGGAGGTGGCGAAATCGTCCGCTGCCAGGCTGCCGCTGCCGTTCACCTCCAGCACCCCGCCGCGCACCTGTACCAGCCGGGTGATCTCGGCCATCTGTCCCAGGTCGAGGTGCGCGCGGTACTTCAGCGTCAGTCGCGGATGGTTGAAGTTGTCCAGCCGGCCCGACGATTCCACCCTCGAATCACCGGTGGCCAGCTTCACCAGCTTGAGTTCAACCTGGTTGTGCGCCAGGCTGAATTGCGCCGACACCGCCAGGTCAAACGGACGATAGTCGCCGTAGGCCAGCCGCAGGCCACTTGCGCTGAAGCTGCCGTCATAGCGCTGCGCGGCGGGCACGTAGGCAAGCTGCGCCTGCAGGTTGTCGCCGCCCGCGTCCAGGGGCACGCGCACGTCGTTCACCACCACCATGCCGTCGCGGACGCGGGCATGGTCCAGCTCGAGCGCGAACAACGGCTGCAGCGAGGAAGCGCCGGGCTCCACCGCCTTCGGCGTCGGCTGGTTGGTGCTGCCGTCCGCATAGACGATGAGGCGGAGGACCGGATGATCGAGCTCGAAATATCGTAATCCGATTTTTTTGCCGGCCAGCGACAGCACCTGGAAATCCAGCACCACGCGGTCGGCGTGGAAGTAGGGGGCCTCGGTGGGCGGCTCCAGTCCGCGGATGGTGAGGTCGTGGGCCACCAGGTTGAGGCGGCCCAGGTTCCACTCCACCCGGCCCAGTTCCACTCGGCCGCCGGTGATGGCTTCCAGCCGCGCCACCAGCCGCCGGCGGACGTAATCGTGAAAATGGGAGCTGGTCAGGTACCAGGCGGCGCCCATCGCCGCCGCCAGTAGGAGCGCGCCGATAATTGCATGCGGCAGAAAGCGGCGTTTCGGCCGGGCCTCCGCGCTCATCGCCGGTCCTCCGCGGTGGTGTTTCCGGAGGGCGGGGTGGCACGCGCCGCCGGATCAATGTGGATGTCGCTCTGTTGCCGCAGGTCGTGCAGCAATTCCGCCAGCCGCGCGTCCAGCCGCTGCTGCGACAGGATCTCCTCGATCTTCCCCGACACCTCCTCCAGCGGTACTTCCTTGGCGCCCTTCTGCTTCAATTGCGGCAGCAGCGTGTCGCGATAGTATTCCTCGATGGCGCGCCGTCCCACGTGCACCGTGGGACGCAGGCGGACGTCGACGAAACGCAGGATTTCCAGTTGCTCCTTGACCCGCGCTTCCACCTCGCTTTCGCTTAGCCCGTAGCGCTCCAGCGCCGACCGCCAGCCGGCCTCCCCGGCGGCCCCGGGAATCTGCCGCCGGATTTCCTGCATGCGGCTGCGAACCTCTTCCTCGTTCGGCGGCGGCAGGCGGTAGCTGCGCACTTGCTGCCCCAGCAGTTCCTGGTCCACCAGCCGCTCCAGCGACGCCTGCGCCGCCTCCGGCGTGAACCGCAGCGGGCGCTGGTCCAGAAAAGCCTCGCAGCGCAGGGCGATTTCCCAGTCGCTTTGCAGGATGGGCTGGCCGTTCACCGTGGCCACGATGCGGTCGATGATCTCCCCCCGCAACAGCCCGGCGCAGGCCAGCAACAGCAACACGGCTTGGAGGCAGCGGCGCATCAGAACGTCTGCCCAATGCTGAAGATGAAGTTGAAGTGCTTGAGCTGCTCGTAACGGAACGGGGCGAAGTTGTTGGACTGGTCCGGATACACCGGGAACAGCGGCGGGTTGAAATTGTAGGCGAAATCCAGCCGTAGCGGCCCGATGGGCGTGCGGTAGCGGATGCCCGCCCCCAGCGCCTGGGAGATGTAGTTAAAGCTGCACTGCTTCCCCGTGCTTTCGTGGGTGCACGCCCCGGCACCCGGCTGCGACCAGCGCAGCAGGCTGTTGAACATGTCGGTGGTGGTGGCGAAAACGTTGCCCGCATCGTGGAACAGGACGAACCCCATATTGCTGCCGATCCAGGGCAAGGCCACCGCGGGCGTGCGCAGTTCCAGGCTGTTGACGATCATCGCATTGCCGCCCAGGGGCTCGCCGGTGGTCAGGTCGCGCGGGCCCGCCTGGTTGATGGCGAAGCCGCGCAGCGAGTTCCCGCCTCCGGCGAAGAAGCGCTCCGGCAGAGGCAGCACGCTGGTGGCGCCGAAGGGCTCCGCCATCCCCAGCCGCAGGTTGCGCGCAAACACCCAGCGCTGGGCATGGAAGGGATGATACGTCGTGTTCTGCCCCAGGAAGCGGCCAAACGCCGCTTCCGAGCCGAAAAACCCGGCCGCCACCCCGGTGTCGAAGCTGTTGTAGCTGCCGTGGTGGCTGTCGATGGGGTCGTCGCGGCGGTCGCGGATGTAAGTGAGGCTGGGCATGCCCACGCGCACTGGCTGCGAAAACAACGGCACCAGGTTCTGCGCGATCACCAGGTCGGTGGCCCGCACCCGGCGGTAGGTGTAGCGGTAGAGCAGGCTGGTGGACTTGCTGACAATCTGCTCCAGTTGGATGGAGCCTTCCAGCCGCTGCGAGGTGAAGGTGCGCACGTCGAGCGAGTTGTCGTAGAAGGCGCTGGCGGTGAAACGCAGGTTCTGCTTGGCGGCGAAATGCGGCGCGTCGTAGCTGAGCAGCCCGCGCTGCTCCAGCCGGCCGACGTGCGAAGTGAAGCTGAGGGTGTGCGCCCGCCCGCCCACGTTGATGCGCGTGACGTCCAAGCTGACCCGCGGGCTGGCCCCGGCCGTCCCCTGGGGAATGGTGCGCGTCCCGAAAGCCCCGCTCTGGATCTCGAACCCGAAGCCGTAGGTGAAGTTCCAGCGCCGCGCCTCCTCGAACTGCAGGAACACGTCCTTGTATTTCGCCTCCCCCTCCGGATTCTGCACCGCCATGTTGACCGCGTTGAATACCCCCAGGTCGTAGAGGCGGCGTTGCGTATCCAGCATCTGCGACTGGCTCAGCGGCTCCTTGGGCGCGATCTGGAATTGCCGCTCCACCACCCCCGGCTTGGTGTAGTGCAGGCCGGAGCTGAGGATGCGGTCGATATACACCCGCGGTCCTTCCTCCACCGTGTAGCTGACCACTTCCCGGGTCGGGTCGCCGGCCACCGGCTTCGCCGTGGAACTGAAGGTCGCGTCCGGGAAGCCGTGGTTGAAGTAGTAATTGAGAACCGTGTCGCGGTCCTGCGCCACGTTGGTTTCCGAGTAAGGCTGGCCTTCGACGGTGGTCAGCATGGGGAGCAGCTCGTCGCGGCTGATCTCCCGCGTGCCCTCGATGGTCAGCGACGAAACCAGCGTCTGCGGCCCCTCCACAATCGTGATGAACACCGCCATGTGGCCGATATGGCCCTGATAGTCGTCCTGGAAGCCGCCCTTCACCTGCACGTGCTCAAACCCGTTGGCCAGGTAAAGGTCGCGGATGTTGTCCACGTCGCGTTGCAGCAGTTCCTGGCTGAAGCGCCCGTGGGGCATGAGCAGGCTGGCCGCCTGCACCGCCATGCGCTCGCGTATCAGGCTGCTGGCAAAGTACCGGTTGCCTTCGATAGCCAGGTCCGTCAGGTCGTGCTTCTCCCCCTTCTCCACCGTGTAGACGATCACCACCTTCTGCGGGTTCCGCGGGTTGCGTTGGTGCCGGAAATCGACCTCGGCGTCGAAGTAACCCTGGGTCTGCAGGTAGTCGCGCAGGTTGCGGCGGCCCTCGTTCAGCAGGTCGTCGTCCACCGCGTGCTCCTGGTAAACCGGAATGTAGCGCCGCAGCTTGCTCTTGCTGATATCGTCGCCGGCCACGCTGATGTCCACCACCGGGCCGCGGACCATGCGGAACACGTAGTCCACGGTGTTGTTTTCGGGATGGTAGCGGCGGTCGGTGAGGGAAAGCTGCGCTTCCAGCCGGTCGTGCTTGGAATAGCGCTTGCGCAGCCGGCTGAGGGCGCGGGTCAGGTGCTCCGCGCTCACCCGGTCACCGGGATGGAGTTTGGCGATGCGCTGGATTTCCTCGTCGCTCAGCCCCGGGCTGCCGTCGATGATGACGCTCCCGATGCTCGCCAGCGCGCCGGGCGTGACGCTGAAATGCACGTTCACCCGCTGCGAGTCCGGGAACCGTTCCTCGCTGACCGTGATCACCGGGCGGTAGTAGCCGTTGTCGGCCAGCAGCGTCTTCATCCGCTGCAGTCCGCGCTCCAGCCCCGCGGCCGTGTACAGCTTGCCCAGCT
The DNA here is from genome assembly GCA_963740615.1 of Terriglobia bacterium. Taxonomy (GTDB): domain Bacteria; phylum Acidobacteriota; class Terriglobia; order Terriglobales; family Acidobacteriaceae; genus JAIQGF01. The sequence goes on along the minus strand of CAVUEZ010000008.1, from coordinate 174,260 downwards.
CCAGCTTGCTGGCGTCGCGCAGTTGCGCATCGCTGGGCCGCTTGGGCGCGCCGATCACCGTGACCGCCCCGATGAACCGGTTTTCCCTGGCCACGAACACCAGCGAGAGTTCGTTCTGCGGGCTGCGCTGCGCTTCCACCTGCAGGTCGGCAAAACGTCCGGTGGCATAGAGCGCGCGCAGGCTGTGCCCTACCTTCTGCCGGTCCAGCGGCTGGTCCACCTCTTGCGTCACCAGTTGCCGAAGATGCTCCATCACCCGCGGGCCGGCCGCGATTCCGCGAAAATCGATGTCCTTCACCCGCAGTCCCTGGTAGGAACTCGCCCGGCTGAGCATGGCCACCGCCGGAGAAGGCGGAGCCGGGGCCGCGGGCGCATGGTCCTGCGCCCACACCGACACCACCGCCAGGGCCACAGCCAATACCACGGCCCTCCCGCGACTACGGGGCGCCCCGTTTTTGGGTGCCGTGGGGTGGCGGTGCGCGCCGATTTTGCGCGTTCTGGGGTGCTGATTCGGCACGAGTTCCCGTGCTCTCGGAATGAATGCCATGCTTCGACTACGAGCGGCGGCGAGCGCCGCGCCTGTCCCATGCCTGGTCCGATGAGCTTCGGCAGGAACTCTGTTGCACCAGAACGGCCGGCAGCTCAGGGGTACACACTTATAATACTTTGAGAGCCCGCAGGAACAGAGATGACATTGACTCCCGAGGAACGCTATTCCCGGCAGGTGTTGTTTCACGGCATCGGCGAAGGGGGACAGCAGCGCCTGCGCGACGCACGTGTGGCCATCGTGGGCTGCGGCGCCACCGGCTCCATGCTCTCCGGATTGCTGGCGCGCGCCGGCGTGGGCGCCCTCCGCATTATCGATCGCGACTACGTGGAGCCCAGCAACCTGCAGCGCCAGTCGCTGTTCGATGAGTCCGACGCCGCCGAATCGCTGCCCAAGGCGGTCGCCGCCGAGCGCAAGATTGCCGCCTTCAACAGCGATATCGCGGTCGAGCCCATGGTCGCCGACCTGGCGCCGGCCAACATCGAAGAGTTGCTGCGCGGTGCGCAATTGGTCCTCGACGGCACCGACAATTTCGAGACCCGATACCTGGTCAACGACTACGCGGTGCGCGAAGGCGTTCCCTGGATTTATGCCGCCGCCGTGGGCAGCTACGGTGTGACCATGAACATTCTGCCGGGAGAGAGCGCCTGCCTGGCCTGCGTCTTTCCCGAGTCGCCGCGCGGCAGCTTCGAAACCTGCGACACCGCCGGCATTCTGAACTCGGCCGTGGCCACGGTCGCCGCCATCTCCGCCACCGAGGCGCTGAAGCTCCTGGTGGGGGCCAGGCTGGCGATGCGCGGCACCCTGCTGTCGTTTGACCTGTGGCGTAACGAGCGCTCCGAGATCAGCGTGCGGCACGCCCGCGCCGGCTGCCGCGCCTGCGGCGAGCGCGACTTCGTCCACCTCGCCGGCAAGGGACGTCCGCACATCACCCTCTGCGGCCGCAATTCGGTGCAGATCCATGAGCGCCAGCGGCCCATCGACTTCGACGAAATCACCCGCCGCCTGGAACCGCATGGCGCCGTGCGCCACAACGAATTCGTGCTCAAGTTCTGGCGCGAGCCCTACGAGATGACGCTCTTCCCCGATGGCCGGGCGATCATCAAGGGCACCACCGACACCGCCGTCGCCCGCAGTTTGTACGCGCGTTTTGTAGGCTCCTGACCCGAGGTGTAACGCCTTGCGCCTTGCGCCTTGCGCCTGCCAAGCTGCTGGCATCCCGCTCTTCGAAACCGTAATCCTACTTAGCGATCGGACCTGCTGAGGAGCGCCGTATGAACCGCTGTGTCTTGTTGATCGCCCTGCTGGCCGCCTCTGCCGTGGCGCTGGCGCAGATGACGCCGTCGAATTCTCCCTATCCGGCCACGCAGCCGCAAACCATCGTCTTGCCCGGCGCCGGCGTCCCGGGAGCCGTAGCGGGGCCAAGCACCAATACCGGCACGGCGGTGATCATCGTTCCGCCTTCGGCGCCGCTGCTGGTCACGCCCGAGGTCCACCTGACGACCGTGGTTCCCGCGGTCGGCGCAACCAACGCAACGCCCGGCAATACCGCGGGGGCGGCCAATGCGACCGCTACTTTGCCGGTTTCGCCGCGAGTGCTGACCACCGCGCCGCAATACGCGGGCGCCGAAGCTGCCATCATGATGACCGCTCCGCCGGAGCAGACAGAAACTGCCGCGCCGGGCGCGACCACGCCGATGGCGGGTAACGCTCCGGAGTTCAACCGGGGCGTGGGCCCGGGCAGCGCCGCGGCGGGCGTCAGTACCGGCGGCAAGAGCCTGGCCGAGATGGCGCGCGAAAACCGCCAGCGTGAGTCCGCGGCCAATGCCCGCGTCTACACCAACGAGGACATCGAACGCATGAATCAGCAGTCCGGAGTTCAGGTGGGCGGCATGGCGGGAGCGGCGGTGGGCGCGGGCCAAGCGGCCGGCGCACGGCAGCCGTCTTCCGGCGCCGCGCCCGCCGTGGCCCAGCCGGCGCAGAATCCGCCTGCCAATCCCGGGGTGAGCCGGCCGGCGACGCCGGCCACGATTCCCCCGGACCACGGCCAGGCGAGTCCGCCGAAACCGTTGGGGGAAATGCAAGGGAGGGCGCACGGCGCCAAGTCCAACGTCATCGCTCCTGACTCGACAGCCGCGCGACCGGCGCCGCCGCCCAGCCAGCGCGAGCTTCCCTCCGGCGGCTCCATCCTGCCGCTGATGGCGGTGCTGGGCTTCGCGGCCGCCGGTGCGGGATGGCTGGCGAGATAGTTCACGGTTGGCGGTTTTCGGTTCTCGGTTTCGGTCTGCGCCTTGCGCCTTGTGCCTGAAGCCTTGAGCCTTCTGATATTCTGAGCCTCTCCGCGCTGGCGTAGCGCGGAGCCGCGCATGAGCCAATCCACAGGGGATGTTCCTACGATTGCCGGGCAAGCGGCGGAGAAGCCGGAGCCGTCGCGCTTGTATCGCTGGGTGGTGCTGTTCGTCATCAGCCTGGCGATGTTCGGCAATTACTACGTTTACGACTGCATCGCGCCGATCGCCGACCTGCTGGCGCGGCAGTTGCATTTCTCCGACGCCAATATCGGCCTGCTGCAGGCGATTTACAGCATTCCCAACGTGTTCATGGTGCTGGTGGGCGGGATCGTGGTGGACCGCATCGGCACGCGCAAGTCGATCTTCATCTTCGGGGTGCTGTGCACGCTGGGAGCGGCGGTGACCGTGGCCTCGCCGCAGTTGACGGTGATGGCCGCCGGACGGCTGATCTTCGGACTGGGCGCGGAGTCGCTGATCGTGGCCGTGACCACGGCGGTGGCCAAGTGGTTCCGCGGCAAGGAGCTCAGCTTCGCCTTCGGCATCAACCTGATGATCGCGCGCTTCGGCTCGTGGCTGGCGCAGAACTCGCCGACCTGGGCCAATTTCGCCTACAGCACCTGGCGCGACCCGCTGCTGATCGCGGTCGTCTTCGGCAGCCTGTGCGTGATTGCGCCGCTCGCTTACTGGGCGATGGAGGTGCACGCCGAAAAGAAATATTCCCTCGGCCAGGCCGGAGAAACCGACAAGGTCGACATAAGCGAGTTCAGCCGCGACTGGAAGCCGCGCGATCCGGTATGGATTGTGCTGGCCATCGTGCTGATCGGGGTGGCGCTCTATCCGCAGCACGACTGGACCTACTTCTTCTGGGCGGTGGTCACCATTGTGGGCGCCAAGCTGCTGATCACCAGCCGGCGGATGTTCGGCATCTCGTACCTGTTCATCGTTCTGCTGTGCATCACCTTCTATTCGGCGATCTTTCCGTTCGAGACCTTCGCCATCAAGTTTTTCATCGAGGCGCATGGCACTTCGCGCGAACTGGGCGGCTTTCTGGTCAGCATCCTGACGCTGTTCACCATGTTCGGGACGCCCGCCTTCGGGCTGGTGGCGGACAAGATCGGGCGGCGCACGCTGCTGATGATGGCCGGCTCCTTCCTGCTGATTCCGGTGTACCTGATGATGGCCTACAGCCAAGTCTCGCTCTACGTGCCGATGGCGATGATGGGGGTGGCCTTCTCGCTGGTGCCGGCGATCCTGTGGCCTTCGGTGGCCTACATCGTGCCGCAGAATAAGCTGGGCACAGCCTACGGGCTGATGACCATGATCCAGAACATCGGGCTGGCCGGATTCAACCTGCTGATCGGGTGGGCCAACGACCACGCGCGGGCCAGCGCCCAGCATCCGCAGGGTTACGCGCTGGGAATGTGGATCTTCTCCTCGCTGGGAATCCTGGCGGTGTTCTTCTCCTGGCTGCTGCGCCGCAATGAGATGGGGCCGAACTCACACGGGCTGGAGACGATCACGGCGAAGAGCGGCAATTAGCGATTAGCGATTAGCCTGCCGTTGTTAACTCATGGATTATTAACTCGATCCGATGATGTTGTAGACCACCCTCCCCCCTTGTTTTTGAAGGGAAATGATGTATGGTTTGCCGAATCATGCAGTTGCCGGCATAACGGCGGCAAGGGACGGCAAGGGACACGCAAGGGACCCCTAAGGGAACCTGAGACGCTGGGTGTAACTGCAAAGGTAACTTTGGCAGCACTCGGGCCTGTGCTTATGTTGTCAAAGAACTAAACAGGGAGGGTTCATCAACACCGACCCTGGAGGCGCACTGGGCGCATATCAAAGATATCGCGCCTGCCGGGAGAAACAAGGAGAATCGAGAGTGCGGGCATTACCTCGGAGTGCGGCGACTGGTTACCAAAGTTCGGCAGCTATTCCCGCGGCAGCAGTCCGGTGCGGCGCATGGTGAACAGGCCGAGGATTCCGACGCCGAGCAGCAGGAAGCTGGCGGGTTCGGGAAGGTTGGAAGTGCCATTGTCAGGGCTAGGAGGATCCACAATGGTCAGGGTCCAGCCCGAGCTCCCCCCAGTCGTAGTCAGCGAAAACGTTCCGGTCTTGAAGATCGGATCCCTCAGCGACCCGGTATAGAGCACGGGGCCGGACAGGTTCAAGACAACCCCATTATAGGAGTTGTGGCTGACCAAGTAGCCGAAGGAGTCGAACTCCAAATCGTAAAGAGTGGTTTTCGAACCCCGGTAGGTGGCTGCAACCGAATCGAACCCGAAAGAGTACCAGTCATGAAAATCGGGGGTCGCATTCACGTCGATCTGCCAGTGGTAGGTGTTGCCGGTCGCGTTGCTGACCAAAGTGAAATCAAAGGTGTCGGCGCCGGCGGGCAGAGCCGCGAGCAGGAACGCAGCCGCAAATAGCAGGCAGAGCAGGAAACGGCTTTTCATCGCGGCCTCCTTTAGCAAAGTGGACACTACCCCCGGGAAAAAGCCGTGGCCTTGAGCCGGGGAAGCATCTCTCCGCAAACGCGCACTTGTCAAGCTGAATTTGGGGTTAGCCGGGAGGGTTATGCCGGAGTCCCGAAAGAGCGCCCGCTGCGCGGGCTGGTTCTGCCGCTAATGGTGTTGCGGCGGCCGAGGGCGGCCGCCGCGGCTGAGAGTCTGGGCAAGTCAGGGTGTGGCCCCGGCGAGGGCGCCGGGGCCTACGAATTAAAGTGGGTTGTGTGGGCTACCCGCCCCTTCAAAACAAGCGCAGGGCGCCCGCTCCCAGGTTAGCGCCCCAACAGCGGGGGCGCGAACCTGGGGCACCCGCGCCGGGGCCTACGAATTAAAGTGGGTTGGGTGGGCGACCCGCTGGTTGCAGGCAACCAAAGCCGGCGCGCTGCTCTCTCTTGTTCAACCCGGTGCGGGGGAGGTACTCAATCCAAGGGAAGCAGGGCCGGGGCGGCCGGAAAGCTGCTGTTCCGCCGAGTTCTGGCGCGGAAGTGATACGCGGAAGTGATACAACGAACAGCTATTTAGCCGCATCACAATTAGCGGCCTTACGAAGGCATTGACACAGCAAAAGAAAATCATACCGTCCGGGCTCTCCGAGGCAGAGGCGATCGACAGAGCCAAGAAGGGCGACGCGGAATCATTTGAAGGGCTGTATGCCCTGCATAAGCGTCGTGTGTATTCGCTATGCCTGCGGATGACGGGCAACACGGCGGAGGCGGAGGACCTGACGCAGGAGGCATTCCTGCAGCTCTACCGCAAGATCGCCACCTTCCGCGGGGAGAGCGCCTTTTCCACCTGGCTGCACCGGCTGTCGGTAAACGTGGTGCTGATGCACCTGCGGAAGAAGGGGCTGCCGGAGGTATCGCTAGAGGAGAGCCTGGAGCCGCAGCAGGAAGACGGGCCGAAGAAAGACATCGGAGCGCGCGACAACGTGCTGGCCGGGTCGATCGACCGGGTGAACCTGGAGCGGGCGATCGAAAGCCTGCCGCCGGGCTACCGGATCATCTTCGTGCTGCACGATATTGAAGGATACGAACACAATGAGATTGCCGAGATGATGGGATGTTCGATCGGCAACAGCAAGTCCCAGCTCCACAAAGCGCGCATGAAGCTGCGCGACCTCCTGAAGATCAGCAGAGCCGAAAAGGCCGTCAGGCGATGAGGAGGGGAAAGATGAGACGTGGGCGGGAAAGCGGGGAGAAGAAACCATGACCTGCGCAGAATTCCAAAAGGCTCTGCCTTACATCATCGAGACCGGGGGAAACGCGGAGGAGGAGCAGCACCTGCGCGAGTGCCCGGTATGTTCCGACCTGGTGGAGGATTTGAGATACATCGCCGAGCAGGCCAAGCTGCTGGTGCCGATGGAAGATCCGTCGCCGCGGGTTTGGGACGAGATCAAGACAGCGTTGGAGCGCGAGGGAATGATCCGGCCAGGCCGCGCTCGGGGGCGACTTCTAAAATCGAAATCGTCGTTGCCGTGGCTGGGGGCGCTGGGGGCGGTGGTGCTGGTGGCCTTCGCGGTCTTCCTGCTGCAGCGCGGGGAGCATAAGGAAGCGGCGGCGGCAGTTGCCGGCCGGCAGGCAGCCGTGGCCGGCGTACCGCTGCATCGCGCGTCGATGGAGATGGCGCCTACCGAGGAAGAAGATCAGCAGTTGCTGCGGCAGGTGACGGCGATGCGTCCGGACAGCGCGGCCAGCTACGAAACCAGCCTGAAGCAGGTGAACGCTTCCATCGCCGACTCGAAGAAGAGCGTGGAGCAGTATCCCGACGATGCCGATGCGCGGCATTCACTGATGAGGGCGTACCAGCAGAAGGCGATGCTGTACGAGCTGGCGACGCGCTCGCTGCAGTAACGGAGAACGAAGCACGGAACGACGATGCCGAACCCCTCACGCATGGCGCTGGGCCTGGTGGCGATGCTGGCCTTGTGCAGCAGCGCGCGAGCGGCCGAGAGGAAAGAATTCCGCTACACCGTCACCCCAGGGGCGAGCATTTCCATCATCAACGACTTCGGCGCGATCACCCTGCGCCCCTCCGGCGGCAACCGGGTGGTGGTGACGGCGACGCCGCACTCCTCGAGGGTGGAAGTGGAGAGCCAGCAGTACGGCAACCGGGTGGCGGTGCGCACCCGCTTCCCGCAGCCGGCCAAGCCGGAGGAAGGGCGGGTGGATTACGACATCCAGGCACCGGCCGACGCGAGCGTGCTGGTGCACACTTCGACCGGACCGGTGAAGGCGGAAGGCTTCCACGGAGACCTCTCCATCGATGGCGACACCAGCCAGGTGGAGGTGCGCGACAGCCAAGGGCAGGTGCACGTGCGCACGGTGGGCGGTCCGATCACGCTGGTCAACCTGCGCAACGGGCACGTGGAGGCGACCTCGGTGAGCGGAGCGGTGACGCTGAACAACGTGACCGGGCACATGGTGACGGTGAACACGACGGCGGGGCCGATCGCCTACTCGGGCGATTGCGCGGGCGCCGGACAATACGCGCTGAGCAGCCATTCGGGCAACATCGACGTTTCCTTGCCGGGCAGCGCCTCGGTGGACGTGAATGCGCGCTCGCTGACGGGCAGCGTGGAAGACGATTTTCCGCTTACGCCGCTGGCGCAGGCCAGCGCGCCGCAAGGCAAGGCCTTCGCCGGCATCTCCAACACCGGCGCGGCCTCCCTCCGCCTGCGGACGTTCAGTGGTAAAATCCGGGTGAAAAAGCAGTAACGAGCCATTAGCAATTAGCCATTAGCGATTAGCTTGTGCGGCGGGAACCTGGCAGGCGGGTCCCCATCTTGCGTCCGGTTGGGAAGCGCTCATCGCCACCCTGCTATGGGAGTTGCTCAAGAACGACCGAAGATTGCCCGCATTTGGCCATTAGCGATTAGCCATTAGCGATTAGCCATTAGCGATTAGCCATTAGCGATTAGCTTGTGCGGCGGGAACCTGGCAGGCGGGTCCCCATCTTGCGTCCGGTTGGCACTCTGCGTATGGGAGTTGCTCAAGAACGATCGAAGATTGCCCGCATGTTTCTTGTGGGATTCATGGGCGCGGGAAAAACCACGGTCGGGCGAATTCTGGCCCGGCGGCTGGATTGTTGGTTTGTCGACCTGGACGACCTGATCCGCGCACGCGAAGGCCGGGAAATTACCGGAATCTTTCGCGATTCGGGCGAAGCCTACTTCCGCAAAGTGGAGAGCGAGTGCTTGCGCGAGTTGCTGGGGAGACAGGAAGCACCCTCGACTGGCGCCGATAGCGGGCGCTCGCCCGGGATGGCGCCGACAGAACTTCCCCACATTGGCTCGCCACGCTCGCCAATGTGGGCCAGCGGTGAATCGATGGTGGTGGCGCTGGGCGGCGGCGCATTTGCGCAGGCGGAAAATGCGGCGCTGCTGCGGGCACGGGGCGCGCCGGTAATCTTTCTGGATGCGGCCATCGAAGAATTGCGCCGGCGTTGCGGGGAGCAGGGCGGGGAGCGTCCGCTGTTCCGCGACGAGAACCAATTTCGCCAATTGTACGAAGCGCGCCGCGGCAGTTACATGGCAGCAGAGCTGCGCGTCGATACTGGAGGCAAGACGCCGGAGCAGGTGGCGGAAGAGATTCTGCAAATTTCAGGGCTGCGGGCCGTGGCGGGAGATTCGGAATGAGGTTTTCGGCAAAAATCGGGGTAGCGGTGCTCATGGTGGCGGGGTCGGTAGCCGCCGTGGGCGGGGACAAGAAGTCGTCTTCGGGAAAAATGGTGGACTCGGGCTCGTTCGGTGTGTACGTGCAGGGCAAACGGGTGGCGACCGAGACCTTCCAGATTGAGCAGTTCCCGGACATGAGCGTGACCAAGTCGGAATTCAAGGCCGGCGGCGGCCAGGCGGTGCAGACCGCGGAGATGGTGCTGGGCCCCAAGGGCGAGCTGCGGCGCTATACCTGGAACGAGACCAGCCCGAGCAAAGCGGAAACGGTGATTGAGCCCAAAGAGCAGTTCCTGGTGCAGCGCATCACCATGTCTCCGACCGAGAAAACCATCGAGCAGCCGTACATCCTGCCTACCTCGACGGTGATCCTGGACGATTATTTCTTCTCGCAACGGGAAGTGCTGGTGTGGCGCTATCTGGGGAGCAACTGCCGGCCCGATCCGGGCGCCCCCGGCTGCAAGCTGCCACGGGCGCAGTTTGGGGCGCTGATTCCGCGGCAACGCACTTCCATGCTGGTGAACATGGAGTATGTGGGAAAAGAAACGGTCACCATGCACGGGCAGCCGGAGGAGCTGAGCCGCTTCAACCTTGTGGGCGACGGCATGAACTGGGCCTTGTGGCTGGACAGCCAGTACAAGCTGGTGCGGGTGTACGTGGCCGCCGACGCCACCGAAGTGGTGCGCGACTAGGGGGCCATTCCTCACACGGTACGTGGTTCCCCGGTGCAGTTGCAACTTGCCTGATTTCTGAGTCATCCTAAGCAGTTGTCGATCCTTGACCCACGCACCGCGCGCGTCCTGTTGACCATTATGATCGTGGCCGCGGTGGTGGCGTTCGTCTACGCCGCGCGCGACACGCTGATCGCCTTCCTGTTCGCCGTTTTCTTTGCCTACCTGGTGGATCCGCTGGTGAGCTATGTGCAGCGGTGGCTGAAGGGGTCGCGCGGCAAGGCGATCGCGGTGGTGTACTCCTGGGTCATCATCGGTCTGGTGATCCTGGGACTGCTGCTGGGGCCCCGGCTGGCTGACGACGCCAAGCGCCTGGCGCAGACGCTGCCCAGCCTGTTCGAACGCCTGGCCAGCGGACAAATCGCGTTCACCTTCGGCTCGCAGCACGGCTGGAGCTACGAAACGCAACTGCGGCTGCAGCATTTCCTGGCCGCCTACCAGCAGGAAATCCTGGCCTGGGCGAAGCAGTTCCTGGCGCGCCTGGCCGATACGCTGAAAGGGGCGTGGTGGCTGCTGCTGGTGCCCATCCTGGCGGCGTTCGTGCTGAAGGACGGGGGCAAATTCGCGCAGGCGGCGATTGACCTGCTCAGCCGCCGCAGGGAACGCGATTTTCTGGACGCCGTGTTGAGCGACATCAACGTCATGCTGGCGCACTTCATTCGCGCGCAGCTCATCCTGGCAGTGCTGTCGGCGGTGGTATACACCATCGGGCTGCTGGCCTTGCGGGTGCAATACGCGGTGGTGCTGGCGGCGGTGGGCGGGGCGCTGGAGTTCATTCCGGTGGTCGGCCCGCTGGTGACGGCGGTGATGATCGTGTTCATCGCGGCGGTGACCGGCTACAAGCACATGCTGCTGCTGCTGCTGTTCCTGGGAGCGTGGCGCGTGGTGCAGGATTACGTGAACGCACCGCGCATCATGGGCCGGCAGACCGAGCTGCACCCGCTGGCGGCGCTGTTCGGAGTGCTGGCGGGGGCGGAGGTCGGGGGCGTGGTGGGCGTGTACCTGTCGATTCCCATCATGGCCACGCTGCGGATCGTGTGGCGCCACTGGCGAACGTACGTGGACGCGCCGGTGGCAATGGTGTCGTCGGGGGAGGCGCCTCCACGCGAGCGGCGGCCGGAGATCAAGAGTCAGGAGTGAGGGGGGCGGGTTCCACGCTGACGTTGCGTAGAAATTCCGCCGCGGCTTCGGGCAGGACGGTGTTGATGAACATGCCCGATCCCAGTTCGAAGCCGGCTACCCGCGTCAGGCGCGGGATGACGCTGACATACCAGTGGTAGTACATGACCCCGGCGTTCTCGTGGGGCGCGGTGCGGATGGCGTAATTGAAGTCGGGATCGTGCAGGCCGAAGTAGAGCTTGGCGAGCACCGTCTTCAGCGCCTTGGCCATATCGAGAATTTCCGCCGGGGTGATGTCGCCGAAGCTCGCCATGTGGCGGCGCGGATAGATGTAGGTGGCGAACGGCGAGGAGGAGGCGAAGGGCTCCACCACGACGAAATGCTCGCTGGCCAGGACCACGCGCTCCGGGTCCCGCAGGTCCTCGCGCAAGGCCTCGCAGAACATGCACTCGCCGAACTCGTCGTAGTGGCGGAGGGCTTCGTAGAGCCGGTGGCGCACCTGCGAGGAGATGATGGGAGTGCCGATCAGTTGCGAGTGCGGGTGCTCCAGGCTGGTGCCAGCGCGCACGCCGTGGTTCTTGAAGATGGTGACGTGAGCGATGCGGCGGTCCTCGCTGGCCCGGGCGAATAGCCGCTTGTAACAGCGCAGCACTTCCGCCACGTGCTCCAGCGGCAGGAGCGCGGTGTTCAGGGCGTGGTTGGGGGTTTCGACGATCACGTCGTGGATGCCAACGCCGTTGAGGGTGCGGCGCGAGCGCTCGATGCGCCGCCACAGCTCGCCTTCACGGGCCAGCGCCGGGAACTTGTTGGGAACCACCCGCACCTGCCACTTTGATCCGCCGGGAATTTCCATGATGGCGGGAGGCGCCATGTGTTCGTTGCCCGGACAGAAGGGGCAGGTAGGCGAATAGCTGGGCAGGGGCGGGTGCGGCCCGCGTTCCACGCGCAACTCCTCGGGGCGCTTGGCGCGCTCGGTGGCCATGACGACCCACTCCTTGGTGAAGCGGTTCTGGCGCAGCTCGGGCATGAGCATCCTCCGGCGGCGCAAGGCACAGCCGGCCCCGGCTGTCCTAACGCAAACAGCGGAGCATACCACCGCCGCGGGCCGAACGGAGCGGCCGCGGCGATTCGTGTAAAATCCGAAATTATCCTTCCGGAACTTGTGCGCTCGTGGGAGCCGACCCGGCCCGAGTGACGGGAACAGGACGGCGAATTCATGTCATCAAAAATCCCCGTGGGAATTCTGGGCGCCACCGGAGTGGTAGGGCAGCGGTTCGTGCAGTTGCTGGATCAACACCCGTGGTTCGAGCCGGCGTGGCTGGCGGCTTCGGACCGCTCGGCGGGCATGCCTTACCGGGAGGCGGTGCGTTGGCGGCTGCGCACGCCGATTCCGGAGCGGGTGGCGGGGATGAAGGTGTCGCCGGCTTCGCCGGAGGGAGCGCCGCGGGTGATCTTTGCCGCGCTGGATGCCGAGATCGCGCTCCAGGTGGAGCCTCGGTTCGCCGCCAACGGCTGCGCGGTGATCTCCAATTCCAGCGCCCTGCGGATGCAGGAAGACGTGCCGCTGGTGGTGCCCGAGGTCAATGCCGATCACGTGAAGCTGATCCACGCGCAGCGCTGGCGGCAGGACAGCGGCGGGCTGGTGGTGACCAACCCGAACTGCTCGGCCATCGGGCTGGTGATGGGGCTGGCGCCGCTGCATCAGCGCTTCGGCCTGGAGAAGGTGATGGTGGTAACCATGCAGGCGGTCAGCGGCGCCGGCTATCCCGGGGTGGCGTCGCTCGATATCCTGGGCAACGTGATTCCCTACATCGGCAAGGAAGAAGAGAAGATGGAGGAGGAAACGCGCAAGCTGCTGGGGCGGGCGGAGGCAAACCGAATCCGTCCCGCCGAGTTCGCCATCAGCGCACAGTGCAACCGGGTGGCGGTGGAGGACGGGCACACGGAGTCGGTGTCGGTGAAGCTGGCGCGCAAGGCGAGCGCGGAGGAGATGATCGACGCCTGGCGGACGTTTCGCGCTGCGCCGCAGGAATTGCGGCTGCCGAACGCGCCCGATCCGCCGATTGTCTATGATGAAGCGCCCGACCATCCGCAGCCGCGCTTCGACGTGGACCGCGGCGCCGGCATGACCACCAGCGTGGGACGTCTGCGCCCCTGCGGCGTGCTCGACTGGAAGTTCACCGTGCTCTCGCATAACACCATCCGCGGCGCGGCGGGCGCGGCGCTGCTCAACGCCGAACTGCTGAAGGCGGAAGGGTATTTGGGAGATTGAAGGAATCGGGTAATCGGGTAATCGGGTAATTGCGTAATCGGGTAATTGAACAAACAAAATCGCAGCGCTGTCCTTGCCGGTAATTGAAATTGAAAGAATCGGGTAATCGGGTAATTGGGTAATTGCGTAAATGAAGAAATTGACCAAGACGCTGCTGCTTGCGGCTATTCCGACCGCCGGGATCTTCCTCGCCGGCGCCTACGTGTACACCGAGCACCGAAAGGAACACCTGGAGCAGGAGGCGGCACGTCTATGGGACCTGCTGGCGCTCAAGCCGGGATCGCGGGTGGGCGAAGTAGGCGCGGGCAGCGGCGATCTGACGGCCCTGCTGGCGCGCCGGCTCGGACCCGGCGGGCGGATTTTGACCACCGAAATCGATCCCGGCAAATTGCGCAGGCTGAAACGGCGTAAGCAGAACGCGGGGTGGGACAACGTCGAAGTGCTGGAGTGCCGGCCCGACACCTGCAATTTGCCGGAGACCGGCTGCGATGCCGCGTACATGCGCGGCGTGTACCATCACCTGACCGATCCCGACGCCATGGACGCGAGCTTGTGGCGCGCGCTGCGTCCCGGAGGCACGCTGGCGGTGATTGATTTCCCGCCACGCCTGCTGCTGGCGCCCTTTACGCCCAAGGGTATTCCCTCGAACCGCGGCGGGCACGGCATCCGCCACGGTCTGGTGGTGGAGGAACTGCAGCGCGCCGGCTTCGACGCGGTTCGCGTCCTGGAGGACTGGCCGGGAGGGCGCTATTGCGCGCTGCTGCAGAAGCCGATTGCCGCATGAGGCTGATCGCTAATCGCTAATGGCTGTGGTGATGAAATTCGGCGGGACCTCGGTGGAGGACTCCACCGCCATCGAGCGCGCGGCGCAGATCGTCTGCGGGCGGCTGCCGCAGGACCCGGTGGTGGTGGTCAGCGCCATGGCCAAGGTGACCGACCAGTTGGTGGCGATGGCGCGCGCGGCCGGCGCGGGCGACCGCGAGACGGCGCTCCAGCTTTCGCGCGCGGTGCGCGAACGCCACTACAACGCCGCCTCGGAGCTGCTGGGAACGGCGGTTTTCGGCCAGATCCACAGCGAGCTGGAAGCCGATTTCGACGCGCTCGATGAGCTGCTGCGGGGCGTCGCCGCGGTCGGCGAGCTTACGCCGCGCACCACCGACAACGTGCTCTCCTTCGGCGAGCGGCTTTCCAGCAAGCTGGTGACCACCGCCTTCCGCGCGCACGGCCTGAAGGCGGTGCTGGTGGATTCGCGCGAGTGCCTGTCACCGACGCCACCCACACCCGGGCCGTGCCGCAGATGGACGACACCAACGACAACCTGCGCGCGCGCCTGCGTCCGCTGCTGGAGAAGAAGCGCGTGCCGGTGATGGGCGGCTTCATCGGCGCCACCCGCGATGGAGTGACCACCACCATCGGGCGCGGGGGATCCGATTTTTCCGCCGCCATCGTGGGCGCGGCGCTGGACGCCGGAGCGCATCGAGATCTGGACCGACGTCGACGGCATGAAGACCACCGACCCCAGCCTCTGTCCCGGAGGCGCTGCGCATCAAGTCCATCGGCTTCGAGGAGGCGGCGGAGCTGGCCTATTTCGGCGCCAAGGTGCTGCATCCCTCCACCCTGCTGCCCGCCATGCAGAAAAATATCCCGGTGCACGTGCTGAACTCGCGCAACCCGGAGAATGAAGGCACGCGCATCACCGCGCGGGCGCCGCACTGTCGCAGCACCTTCAAGGCAATCGCCGCCAAGAAGCGCATCACCATCGTCGACGTGGTGGCCACGCGCATGCTGGGCGCGCATGGCTTCCTGAAATCGATCTTCGACGTGTTCGACCGCCACCGCTGCGCCGTGGACGTGGTTTCCACCTCCGAGGTCAGCGTGTCGCTGACCGTGGATTCCAACGACGCCATCCCGGCCATCGCCGCCGACCTGGAGCGCCTGGCGGACGTGAAATACTCCGGGCGCAACGCCATCGTCTGCCTGGTGGGTGAGGCGATCCGCGAGACGGCCGGGGTGGCCGCCAAGGTGTTCAGCGCCCTGGGCGACATCAACGTGCGCATGATTTCGCAGGGCGCGTCGGAGATCAACATCACCTTCGTGATCGACGAAGACGACGTGCCGGAGGCGGTGCGCCGCCTGCACAGCGCCTTCTTCGCCGATCCCGACCCGGAAGTCTTCGCGCGGGACTGAAAAACAGTTTCCAGTTTCCGGTTTCCGGTTTCCGGTTTCCAGCAGAGCAGGCGTTCTCTCGCCGCGACAAATCAAGAACCTGCGTGACCTTTAGCGCCTCTGCATTTATCTTGGTTCAGCCATGAACCTTCTCATCTCCGGTGGCCGGGGCAAGATGGGCTTGCTGGTTGCAGAAGTCGCGCGCGAGCGTGGTCACAACGTGAGTGCGGTCGATATACCCGAAAATGCCGGCGCGCGGGCCCTCACCCGGGAGGCTCTGGCCAACATTGATGTGGTCATGGATTTCACCACTCCCGACGCCGTCGTCGCTAACATCGAGGCTTGCATCCGGGCGAAGGCGAACCTGGTGGTGGGCACCACCGGGTGGTATGGAGAGATCCCCCGCATCAGGCCGCTGGTGGAGCAGAGCGGCATCGGCTTCCTCTACGCGGCAAATTTCTCCATTGGCGTGAACCTGTTCTTCGACATCGTGCGCGCGGCCGCGCCCGCGCTAGGGTACGGCTATTCCGGCACGATTCTGGAAAAGCATCACGTACACAAGAAAGACGCGCCCTCGGGCACGGCGGCGGCGATTCGCAATCTGATTCGCGACGCCGCACAGGCGGAGCTGCCGATTGAATCCGTCCGCGAGGGTGAGGTGGTCGGCCTGCACCAGGTGACCCTCGACTCCGCCGGCGACACCATCACCCTGGTGCACGACGCCAAATCGCGCCGCGGCTTTGCCGAGGGGGCCATCCGCGCCGCCGAGTGGCTGCGGGGCAAGCGCGGCTTCCACGAATTCAAAGACATATTTCGGGAATTGAAATAGGAGTCATGCTGGCAGCAGAGAACCCATACTTGACTGCCCACTGGCCACTGGCCACTGTTCTGCGCTAGAGTTCCCCGTTCCCCGGCGAACTGATTTAGACTGCGTGCAAGGGAGTTTTTATGAAGCGGATTTTCGGCTGCGGCACGGCCCTGGTTACCCCCTTCAAGGCAGATGGCTCCATCGACGACCGCGCGCTGCGCGAACTGGTGGCGTGGCAGGTCTCCAGCGGCATCGATTTCCTGGTTCCCTGCGGCACCACCGGCGAAACCCCCACGCTCACCCGCGAAGAGTGGCTGCAGGTGGTGGAGACCGCCATTTCGGTGGCCCAGGGGAAGGTGCCGATCGTGGCCGGCGCCACTTCCAACAACACCCAGGACGCGGTGGAAAAGGCGCGCACCGTGGCCGCCATTCCCGGCGTGGACGGCATCCTGACCGCCTCCCCCTACTACAACAAGCCGACGCAGGAAGGGCAGTACCGGCACTTCAAGGCGATTGCCGAAGCGGTGGACAAGCCGCTCATCCTCTACAACGTGCCTGGGCGAACGGGGGCCAACCTGGAGCCGGCGACGCTGGCACGCCTGGCGCAGATTCCCAACATCGTGGGCGTGAAGGAAGCCAGCGGAAACATCTCGCAGATCGCCGAGGTGTGCAACGCCGTCCCGGAAGGATTCCTGGTCTTCTCCGGCGACGACGCGGTCACCCTGCCCATCATCTCCCTGGGCGGCGTGGGCATCATTTCCGTGGCCTCGAACGAAATCCCGCGCCAGATGGCGGAGATGACGCGCGCCGCGCTCGGCAACGATTGGCAGAAGGCGCGCGCGCTGCATCGCCGCTACCTGCCGCTGATGCAGGCCAACTTCATCGAATCCAATCCCATCCCGGTGAAGGCGGTGCTGGCGATGATGGGGCGGATCGAGGAGAACTACCGCCTCCCGCTGTGCCCGATGAAGCCGGAAAACCGCGCCAAGCTGCAGAAAATCGTCGAGCAGCTCGGGTTGGCGAAAATGGGGCAGCAATTAGCGATTGGTTAGAAATCAGCAATTGCAATTAGCGATTAGCGAGTAAGTATCCTTCGGGTTTGGAATCAGACACCTGCAGAGGAACCCTTGCGCGAATCTTTAAGAAAAACTGCCTCACGAATCAGCAAGTGCTAATCGCTAATAGCTGATTGCTAGTTCTCACGCCGCGCTTGATGTCTCCCTGGATTGCAGCCGTGCCGCGAGCACACTTTCATACAGACTCTCATACTCGACCGCCATGCGCCGGGCGGTAAAGCGCTCCTCCACACGAGCGCGGCAGGCCCGCGGGTCGATCTCCCCGACGCGTTGCACCGCGTCCGCCATCTCTTCCGGCGAGTCCACCAGCAACCCGGTGACGCCGTGCTCAACGATTTCCGGAATCGCGCCGCGGCGAAACGCCACCACCGGTGTGCCGCAGGCCATAGCCTCCATCGCCACCAGCGAACTGGTCTCGTCCACCAGGCTGGGCAGCAGCAGGGCGCGGGCGCGGCGCAGGAGCCTGAGCTTGTCGCTGAACTTGGGCGGCCCCACGTAATGCACCCTCGGCCGCAGTCCGTCCAGGTGGGGCCGGATTTCGCGGTCGAAGTAGGCGCGGTGATAGGAGAACGGATAAACTTCGCCGGCGATGACCAGGGTCCGCGCAGCCCGGTGCGCCGCCTGGATGGCAAGGTGCGTTCCCTTCTCTTCGCAGATGCGGCCCAGCCACAGCAGGTAAGGTTCGCGGCGGGAGTGCGGCGGAGGGAAGTACGGCAGGTGAATGCCGTTCGTTACCGCGCCCAGCATGCCCGGCAGACCGGCAAAATCACGGAGCTGGGCGGCGGAGACGCAATTGAAGTGAAGGTTGGGCGGCAGGCGGTCAAAGCCCGCCGGATAGGAGCTGCGCGGCAGATGCAGGGTGGCCAGAACGGGCACATCGATTTTGCCGGCATGACGCCAGAAGCCGCCGCTCTTGTCGTGCACCAGATCGAAGCGCCGGCGGGCCAGCAACTGCAGCGTCCTGGCGGCGTGCTCATGGTCGCGCTGCTCGAAGCGGTCCAGTTCTTCGGGCGGGGCGCCGGTGGCAAACAGGGTTCCCGCCACCCGCGATCCTTCGCAGGCGGCGACCACCGTCTGCCGGCCGCGGCGGGCCATTTCCGCCTCCAGCGTCCACAGCATCTGCTCGGCGCCGCCGCAGCTTTCCTCGCTTACCGGAAGCATGGGGTAGGCGACGTAAAGAATGTGCTGAGCGGTCACGCCAGTCCCCGGATGCCGGACCCGGGGTGATGGACTTCAAACGGGTGCAGATGGCAGTTAATACAGCAGCCGAACGACTGCACCACCTGGGCGCCGCTCACCGGCCACTGCCAGGCTTCGTAGTTGAGCACCCCGGGGTGCGGCGGGCGCGTGAAATTGTAGTTCGTCTGCGGGCGGAACCGTTCGATGGCGGGATTGAACAGGCTCAAGGTATCGGCCTGCGATTCGTAAGCCTCAAAGGCGAGGCGCTGGCGCCCGACTTCCTCCATGGTGGTATCGAACAGCACCTCATCCCCTTCCGGCACGATGAATTCCTGGCGGACCATCACTCCCCCGGGGGAGCGGTGGTAGAGCGGCATTTCCCACACCGGCAGCACGTGCTCGCGCCCGATCCACCAGGCCAGGAAGGCGCAGGTGTCGTGGTCGGGATGGCCGCCTTCATAAGCCAGGGTGAGCAGCGCCTCCGGCCGCGTATGGGTGACGATCTCGGAAATCGCTTCCAGCGCCTGCGGGATGTTGAGAAACAGATCCTGGTCGGCAAAGCGCTTGTTGGGATGGTCGGCGGGCGAGAGGAATTCGAAGCGCTCCACCCCGAGATGCGCCATGGCTTGCCGCGCTTCCTCGTAACGAGTGCGGGCGTAAGCTTCGCGCGAACCGTACTTCTCCCAAAAGAAGCGGTCGCGGGGAGCGCCGTCGGTGGCGAACAGCACCAGCGGCTCGCGCACCCGTTGCAGCAGGGCGCCGCAGCCGACGGTCTCGTCGTCAGGGTGGGCGACAATGACCAGGGTCTTCCCCAGCAGTGGGACCAGGCGCTCCATGTTTGTCTCAGATGCAGCGCGCCGGGGAGCGGGATGGAAGCCCGGCGGCATTGGATATAATCCCACAAGATCTCAGACACGGGGGTAACGGGGCACTTGACGAACCGTGGAAATCGTCTGCTTAAGATCGGCATGGTGGTCGTGGCGGCGCTGTTTACGCTGGCTTTGGCCGGAGTTGTCCTGGTGTTCGGGTGGCGGCCCATCCTGGGGCCGAACGTCCGGCCGGTTAGCTCGAAGAAATTCGAAGTTACGCCCGCGCGGCTGGAGCGCGGCCGCTACCTGGCGGAAAACGTGATGGGATGCATCGAGTGCCACACCCCGGCGAAGGACACTCCCACCATCCCGGAGCGCACCGGTCCGCCGGGCTCGGGCCGGGTATTCGTGGAACAAGGCAACTTCCGCGTGGTGGCGTTGAATATCACGCCTGATCCGGAGACCGGCCTGGGCAAATGGACCGACGACGAGATCGCGCGCGCCATCCGCGAAGGCGTGGACAAGAATGGGCGCACCCTGTTTCCCATTATGCCGTACCAGGAGTTCCGCTCCATCTCCGACGAGGACATCGCCTCGGTGGTGGTCTATGTGCGGACCCTGCCGGCGGTCCGCCACGTTTTGCCGGCGACCAGTGTTCCCTTCCCTCTCTCCCGGCTCATCAACACCGCGCCGGTGCCGGTGACCGCGCCGGTGGCTCCGCCTGATAGGAACGATCCGTTGAAGCTTGGGCGATACCTGGTGCACGCCGGGGGATGCATCGGATGCCACACGCCCATGGACAAGGGTCAGCCGCTGCCGAACATGCAGTTCGCCGGCGGCCAGGTTTTCGGCGGGGTCGCCAGCACCAATTTGACGCCCGATCCGTCCGGCATCTCTTACTACGACCAACAACTCTTCCGGCAGGTGATACGCACCGGCAAGGTGAAGGCGCGCCAGCTAAAACTGATGCCGTGGTGGGTTTTCCGCGGCATGACCGATGAGGACCTGGATGCCATCTACGCTTACCTGCGCAGCCTGCCGCCCCGCAAGCATCGCGTGGACAATACCGAGCCGCCGACCTATTGCCGTATCTGCCGCCAAAAACACGGCGGCGGCAACCTGAATTGAAGCGAAGTAAGAAGTAAGAAGTAAGAAGTAAGAAGTAAGAAACCGGGCGGATACGACTGGTTCCGAAGCCAAAGCCCAAGGGCTCCCTGCCTCTCAGCCAGATGCCGGGCGCCCTGGGCCTTGGGCCTTGCGCCTTCTTAATTCTGACTTCTTAGCTCGGACTTCGCTTCTGACTTCGATATACTGCCGCGCCATGGACCCCCTGCAATCCTCCATCGAGCGCCTGTTTGCCCTGGGCGCCGCCGCCGACCAGGCGCAGGCGCGCAGCGTCTTCGGCGAGTTCCTCGACGCCCTCACCGCGGGACAAATCCGCGCCGCCGAGAAGCGCGACGGCCGCTGGCAGGTGAACGTGTGGGTGAAGCAGGGCATCCTGCTGGGCTTCCGCCTGGGCGAGATGGTGGACATGAGCGCCGGCGGCGGCTTGTCGTTCGTCGATAAGGACACGTTCCCCGCGCGCCGCTTCACCCCCGCCGAGCGGGTGCGCGTGGTGCCGGGCGGCTCGTCGGTGCGCAGCGGGGCCTACCTGGCCCCGGGAGTGATCTGCATGCCGCCGATGTACGTCAACGTGGGCGCCTACGTGGATGAAGGCACGCTGGTGGATTCCCATGCTCTGGTCGGCTCCTGCGCGCAGATCGGGAAACGGGTTCACCTGAGCGCGGCGGCACAGGTGGGCGGTGTGCTGGAGCCGGTGAACGCCGCGCCGGTGATTATCGAGGACGACGTGCTGGTGGGCGGCAACTGCGGCGTCTATGAGGGCACGCAGGTCGGGCGGCGCGCCGTGCTGGGCGCGGGTACCATCCTGACCCGGTCCACGCCTCTCTACGACGTAGTGCGCGGCGAGATCTATCGCGCCTCCACGGACCAGCCACTGGTGGTGCCGGAAAACGCCGTCGTCGTGCCTGGATCGCGGCAGTTGAACCGGGCCAAGGCGATCGAGTGGGGCGTCGCCGCCTACGCCCCGGTGATCATCAAGTACCGCGACGAAAAGACCGACGCCAGCGCCGCCCTGGAAGAGGCGTTGAGATAGTTTCAGTTTCAGAGCCCTGCAGGGGCGAGAGAACCCAGCCCGGCATGTCAGTGCCGGGAAGGCTGCGTTAATGATGGCTGGAGTCCCGGTAGGGACGGCACGCTTGAAACTTGAGACTTGAAACGCGAAACTGAACCTGAAACTGAAACTCTCTTATGAAATCCCGCTCGCTCATCGCCGCGCTGGCCCTGTTTTTTATCGCCGCCGTGCTCGTGGTAGGCGAACGCTACGGCCTTCTACACGCGCCGCCCATTGCCACCGCGGTGGTGCGCTGGCTCGCCATTGTTGCCCTGATCGTTTACGCCATCGCCAAGCGGTCGCTGACCACGTGGATCCTGGTGAGCATGGTGGTGGGCGCCGAGATCGGCCACGACTGGCCGCACTTCGCCGTCAACCTGCGCGTGCTCAGCCTGATCTTCCTGCGCATGATCAAGACCATCATCGCGCCCCTGCTCTTTTCCACCCTGGTGGTGGGCATTGCAGGGCATCACGACCTGAAGCAGGTGGGGCGCATGGGAGTGAAGGCGCTCATCTACTTTGAAATCATTACCACCTTCGCGCTGTTCATCGGCCTGGGCGCCATCAACCTGAGCAAGGCCGGGGTGGGCGTGCACGTGCCCGCGGCGCTGCACGCGGAAATGCCCGCCGCCCCCCACCACACGGCGAGCGAGATCATCCTGCACTCGTTTCCGGAGAACATCGCCAAGTCGATTGCCGAAGGACAGGTGCTGCAGATCGTGGTGTTCAGCATCATCTTCGGAATCGCGCTGGCGCTGTTGAGCGATCAGAAACGCCGCCCCATGCTCACCTTCTGCGAGAGCCTCTCGGAGGTGATGTTCAAGTTCACCAACATCGTCATGATGTTCGCGCCGGTCGGCGTCGGGGCCGCCATCGCCAACACCGTCGGGCACATGGGACTGGGCATCCTGGTGAACCTGTTCAAGCTGCTGGGGACACTGTACGTGGCGCTGATCGTGTTCCTGGTCGGCGTGCTGCTGCCGGTGGCGCTGCTGGCGCGGGTGCCGTTGCGGAAATTCGTGAAAGCGATCGCCGAACCCGCCTCCATCGCCTTCGCCACGACTTCCTCGGAGGCAGCGCTGCCGCGCGCCATGGAGGCCATGGAAGCCATGGGCGTGCCTCGGCAGATCGTGGCCTTCGTCATCCCCACCGGCTACAGCTTCAACCTGGACGGCAGCACGCTCTACCTGTCTCTTGCCTCGGTATTCGTGGCCCAGGCGGCGGGCATCCACCTTACCTTCGCGCAGCAATTGGTGATGGTGTTCACCCTGATGCTTACCAGCAAGGGAGTGGCGGGAGTGCCGCGCGCCTCGCTGGTGATCCTGCTGGGCACGGCGGCATCGTTCCACCTGCCGGAGTGGCCGATCTTCGTCATCCTCGGAATCGACGAGCTGATGGACATGGCGCGCACCGCCGTGAATGTGATCGGCAATTGCCTGGCGTCCACGGTGATCGCCCGCTGGGAAGGCGAGTTCGGCAAGGAGCAGCCCTCGGAGACGGTGCAGGCGGCGCTGGCGGATTAATCCTCAGGCTGGCCGGGGAACTGGTGCCCTCGGTATACGGCCCCACCGCGGACACGGGCGAGACGGTGGTGTACAGCTTCGCGCGGAAGAAACGGCCAGCGTGAAGGAGTTTTCGGTTATCGGTTGTCGGTTTCGGTTGTGGGCGACGGAATGAATTCCGTCGCTACACATGAAAAGGCCCGGGTGTTAGCCGGGCCTCGGTGCTCGTGGTGCGTACTAGCTGGCGTAGAACTTGGCGTTGGCTTCGATGTAGCTCTTCTTGTCGTCGGGCACGTCGTCGACGGGCATGATGGAATTCGAAGGGCAGACGGAGACGCAAGCGCCGCAATCGATGCAGCCTTCCGGATCGACGTACATCTGGTTCACAGTCTCGAACTGGGGTTCATCCTTCTTCGGATGGATGCAGTCGGTAGGGCAGGCGTCGGCGCAGAGGACGTCTTTCAGACAGCTATCAGTGATTATGTAGGCCATCGTTGGTTTCTCCCAATAATTTTTCCTGGGCGCGCCCGCCAACGGAACTACCGGACGGTGCACCATCTGTCTCTAAAGTAGCGGGGCGCTGTCCTAACGGGCGGTGATGGCAGTCACCGGTGGATGTGAGCCAGCGCACGGGAGAGAAGAAGGCGAAAGCCGGAGCGGCGATTACCCGCAGAGCACCGAGCCGCCGTTCAGGTTGAGCACTTCCCCGGTGATGTGGCGCGACCAGTCGGAGGCAAGAAACGCGACCGAGAGGGCGACGTTGTCGGGGCTGGCGATGCGGCGCAGCGGGATGGCCTCCTCGACGTGGTGCTTGAAACCGTTGTTGCGGTGGAAAACGGGATCGTTCATCTCGGTGTCCACCCAGCCGGGCGCGACGCAATTGACGCGAATGTGCGGCGCCAGCTCGGTGGCCAGCGACTTGGCAAAGCTGATCTGGCCTCCCTTGGAGGCGGCGTAGTTGGAATACCCGGCTTCGCCGCGCTGCCCGGCGGTGGAGCTGACAATGACGATGGAGCCGCGGCCGCGCGCCTTCATGCACGGAATCACCGCCCGGCAACAGGTGAAGGTGCCGCGCAGGTTGGCGTCGAGCACGCGGTCCCAGAGTTCCTCCGGCATTTCCTCCACCGGCGCGCCTTCCCAGATGCCGGCGTTGGCGACCAGCACGTCCACCTGTCCAAACTGCTCCAGGGCGGCGTCCACCAGGCGCTCAGCGGCGGCGCCGCGGCTGACGTCGGCCTGCACGGCGAGCGCTTCCACGCCCAATTCGCGCGCCGATTGCACGGCCAACGCCGCCTCGCGGCCGTGGGCAAGATAGTTCACCACCACGTGCGCGCCGGCTTCGGCGAGGCGCTGGACGGCGGCGCGGCCGATGCCGCGTGATCCGCCGGTGACGATGGCGACGCGGTCGCGGAGCAAATGGTTGGGTAAGCGGACGGACTGTTCGGCGACCTGCGTGTCTTCCATGACTCTCTCCTAGAGGTTGGCCGTGCGCGCCAGGTGCGGGCGCGTGATGGGAACAGGGTTGGCCGCCGGGCGCCAGAGCGCGGCGGTAAGGAACGGGGCAAGCTGGTCCATGTCGGCGAGGAAGCCGTCGTGGCCGTGCGCGGATTGCAGCTCGGCATAGTCGGCGGAGCGGCCGGCGGCGCGGATGCGCTGCGCCAGGTCGCGCACGTCCTCGGGCGGAAACAGCCAGTCGGAGGAAATGCCGACCAGCAGCATGCGCGCGCGGATGCGCCGCAGGGCCTCGCGCTCGTTTTCGTAGCCGCGGGTGAGATCGAAGGTGTCCATCGCCTTGGAGAGCACGAGGTAAGTGTTGGCGTCGAAGCGGGCGATGAACTTGTCGCCCTGATGGTCGAGATAACCGGCAACGTCGAAGCGCTCCTCGTACGAGCGGTACGGGTCTTCGCCGTTGCGGTTCGGCCGCCGGGCAAAGCGCTGCGCCAGCAGCTCGGCCGATTTGTAGGAGAGCATGGCGATGCCGCGGGCGAGCGCGAGGCCGGCGTTGGGACCTTCTCCGGCCGGATAACGGCCGTCGCGCCAGGCCGGGTCGAGCTGGATGGCGAGACGCTGCAGATGGTTCAGCGCCAGCCCCATGGCGGAGAGCGGCGCGGCGCCGATGGCGATGGCGCGCTCGACGCGCTGCGGAAAATCCACCGCCCACTGCAGCGCCTGCATCCCGCCGATGGAGCCGCCGACCACGGTGTGCAGGCGCTCGATGCCGAGATGATCGAGCACGCCGGCCTGCGCCCGCACCATGTCGCGAATCGAAATCAGCGGAAAGTCCGGCCCGTAGGCCGCGCCGGTCGCCGGGTTCAGCGACGAAGGACCTGTCGACCCGTAGCAGGAGCCGATGAGGTTGGTGCCGACAACGCAGTAGCGCGAGGTGTCGAAGACGGTGGGAAACAGCTCCGGCCACCAGTCGGCCACGCGCGCCGAGCCGGACAGCGCATGGCAGACGAGGATGACGTTGTCGCGGCGCTGGTTGGGCTCACCGTAGAGGGCGTAGTGTAACTGGGGCGAGGGCAGTTCCCCGCCGGCTTCCAGTCGAAAAACGCCGCCGAGCGTGCAACTGGCTTCCGAGGTCGGTTCGATCACAGCCATGTCTAGTCTCCCGCGGCCTGCAGCCGCGATTCGTGCTGCGCCGGTTTTGCGTCCCGGGTAAGCGCCTGGTCGAGGTCGGCGATGATGTCGCGCACGTCCTCCAATCCCACCGACAGCCGCACCAGTTCGGGAGTGACGCCGGTGGAGCGCTGCTCCTCCTCGCTGAGCTGCTGGTGGGTGGTGGAAGCAGGATGGATGACGAGCGACTTGGCGTCGCCGATGTTGGCGAGCAGACTGAAAAGTTCCAGCGAGTTGATGAGCGCGCGCCCCGCTTCGTAACCGCCACGAATGCCGAAGGTGACCAGCGAGCTGGCGCCGCCGGGCAGGTACTTCTGGGCGCGCTCGAAATACCTGTTGCTGGGAAGCGAGGGATAGTTGACCCACTCGACCTCGCGGTGCGACTGCAGGAAGCGGGCCACGGCGAGCGCGTTTTCCGAGTGCCGCTGCATGCGCAGATGCAGCGTCTCCGCGCCCTGTAAGAGCAGGAACGAGTTGAAGGGAGAGAGGCAGGCGCCGGTGTCGCGCAGCCCCTGCACCCGCGCCTTGATGATGAACGCCGCCGGGCCGAAGGCCTCGGTGTAGCTGACGCCGTGGTAGGAGGGGTCGGGCTCGACAAACTCGCGGAAGCGGCCGCTGGCCTTCCAGTCGAACTTGCCGCTGTCGACAATGACGCCGCCGATGGAGGTGCCGTGGCCGCCGATGAACTTGGTGGCGGAGTTGACCACGATGTCGGCGCCCCACTCGATGGGCCGGCAAAGCGCGGGCGAGGCGCAGGTGTTGTCCACGATGAACGGCAGCCCGTATTCGTGGGCGATGGCCGCCAGGCGCTCGAGATCGGGGATATCGAGCTTGGGGTTGCCGAGGCCCTCGGTGTAGACCGCCTTGGTTCGGGAATTGATGGCGGCGCGCAGTCCGTCGATATCTTCGGCATCGACGAAACGGACTTTGATGCCCAGCCGCGGCAAAGTGTAGTGAAACAGGTTGTAAGTCCCTCCATAGAGAGAAGTGGTGGAGACGATCTCGTCGCCGGCGCCGGCCAGGGTAACAATCACGAGGGTCTCGGCGGCCTGCCCGGAGGCCAGCGCCAGGCCGGCGATGCCGCCCTCCAGGGCAGCGATGCGTTTCTCCAGGACGTCGGTGGTGGGGTTCATGATGCGCGTGTAGATATTGCCGAACTCTTTCAGGGCGAAGAGCCGGGCGGCATGGTCGGCGTCGTCGAAGGCGTAGGAGGTGGTCTGGTAGATGGGGACAGCCCGCGCCTTGGTGGCGGGATCGGGGGCCTGGCCGGCGTGCACGGCCAGGGTGGCAAAATGGCGTTGCGGGTTGCCGTTGTTGCTCATCGCTTGTCCTCTCCTTGGCAGCCGGGGGCTGCCGCTGCGTTCTTGGCGCAAAAAAGAAACGACCCACGATCCGGGTGGACCGTGGGTCGTTGAACTTATGCGGCTACTGCTTCAGCTTCCGCCGCGTGTCCGAGCAACCCACAGACCACGACACATGCACATGGGAATGGTGCACATGGCCATGGTCGTGTTGTGAGCTACTTCGAACATGTGAAGTTAGCAGTATATCCGGCGGGAAAAATCTGTCAATACGTAAGGCTGTGTTGCCGGTCACGGGTGCACGTGATGATCGCTTCGCGTCCCGGGTTAAGCGCGGTGCGGCGCGGCCTTGGTGTCGGGCGCCGCCTCGTCTTCCTTGTGGGGCGTGTGCGCCTCGGCATAGGCGGCGTAGAAGACCATTCCGCCCATCACCAGGAACACGAGCAGAGCAATGAGCGCCATGAAGAGGATCGGCATGGAACACCTCGAGAAAGCGGCCTGCGATCATGATCGCGCCGCTTAACACGTTTTGCGGTGATCCAGGTCACGAGGGGGAGTGACTAGGCGCCCGCTCCGGACATTTTGAAAAAGTTCTTCTCCGCTTGCTGCCAGCGCCGGAGCGACAACCTTGGCCCACTACTTCGGCTCACGCTTCTGCACGTGGTAATAGACCGTCGCCAAGACCGTTGCGCAGTACGTGATAATCAGGTACGCGAGTATGTCTACACCGGTCATACCATCACCATGATCGCGCCGCGCTGGAGCGCCCGCTGTGACCTGTCTCACAGACCGCTGGCCGTGGTTCGCAAGGCGAACGGGCAGATCGTTTCGGGAAGCGGAGTTCACTTCCCAGGGCCAGGACGGCGCACCCACTAGATGTGATGAAATGGGCGCATGGTTCGATTTGGGATTGTCGGGTTCGGGCTGCACGCGGTGAAGCGGCTGATGCCCGGCTTCGGGCTGGCGCAGAGGGCGCGGGTGACCGCGCTCTCGCGGCGGGATGCGGAGCGGGCGCGGGCGTCGGCGCTGGAATACGGGATCGCGCACGCGTTCGCGTCGGTAGAAGAGCTGTGCCGCTCACCGGAGGTGGACGCGGTGTTCGTTGCCACCGCGAACAACTGCCACCTGCGGGACACGCTGGTGGCGCTGGAGTGCGGCAAGCCGGTGCTGGTGGAGAAGCCGATGGCCATGAACGCCGCCGAGGCTCGTCAGATGGTGGAAACAGCCAGAAGCGCGGGCGTGCCGCTGGGGGTGGCGCAGATTTTTCGCTTCGCGGAGAGCACGCGGAGGATGCGCGAGCGCCTGGCAGCGGATGAGATCGGGCGGGTGGTGTTCGCGCGCTCGGAATTCAGCTATCCGGGCCGGGCGCATCCTCGCAAATGGCTGACCGATGCCGAGATCGCCGGCGGCGGCCCGATTGCCGACGTGGGCGTGCACTGTGTGGACGCGCTGCGTTTCATCCTGGATGACGAGGTAACAAGCGTTTCTACCGCCGCTTATGGCGACGAGGAATCGGGAACGGTGGAGGCGTCCGCGGTGTTGTCGCTGCACTTCTGCCGCTCGACGTTGGGCCTGGTCATGGTGTCCACGCGGGCCGAGTATCGCACGCCGCTGGAGTTCACCGGCGAAGCCGGGGTCCTGCGCGCCGACGACGGGTTCAGCGTGGACGGGATAGTCACCATCCAGTTAAAGCGAGCGGGCAAAGTGGAGACGGAAGAGGTATCCAACCGCCTGGCTTACGCGCGGCAGGTGGACGCCTTTGCCGATGCAGTCGAGGGCCGCGCCCCGTTTCCCGCGCCGGGCGAAGAGGGCTGGAAGAACCAGATGATCCTGGATGCGGCGTACCGGAGCATGAAGACGGGGGGAATTGTGAGTTTGGAATTGTAACGCGGGCGCGATCAGCGCTCGGCGGCGCTGATCGCGCTTTGCGCCGGAATCGGGACCTGCTCCACGATTTCGATGCCGAACCCCTCCAGGGCCGCCACCTTGCGCGGATGATTGGTGAGCAGGCGAATGCGGCGCAGGTTGAGGTCAGACAAAATCTGGGCGCCGATGCCGATTTCGCGCTGCGTCTTGCGCTCGCTTTCGGGCAGCGCCGGCAGGCGAAGCTCGCGGTGGAAGGTAAGCACCGGACGCTCGCCCAGCTTTTCCACGACGAAGCCCTTCGTCCCCTGGTGGAGGTAGATGAGCGCGCCGCAATCCGCCTTGGCTATGGCTTCCATGGAGCGTTCAACCACGTTGTGGCAGCCGCACCAGGTAGCGCCGAAAACGTCCCCGAGCAGGCAATGCGAATGCATGCGGACGAGCACCGGCCCGCTGGCGTGCTCGACCTCGCCGCGCAGGAGCGCGATGTGCGATTCGCCGCCGTCCACCTCGCTCTCGTAGGCGATCATGCGGAACTCGCCCAGGCGCGTTGGCACCAGCGCCTCGCCCACGCGGCGGATGTAGCGCTCATGCTGCATGCGGTAGCGGATGAGTTCGGCGACGGTGAGCATCTTGAGGCCGTGCTGGCTGCAGTACTTCGCCAGGTCGGGGACGCGCGACATGGTGCCGTCCTCGTTCATGATTTCGCAGATAACGCCGGCGGGCACCAGGCCGGCCAGCCGCGCCAGATCGACCGAGGCCTCGGTCTGGCCGGCGCGTACCAGCACGCCGCCGCGGCGGGCACGCAGCGGAAACACGTGGCCGGGGCGCGCCAGGTCGCCGGGGCGGGATTGCGGATCGATGGCCACCTGAATGGTGCGGGCGCGGTCGTAGGCGGAAATTCCGGTGGTGACCCCTTCGCGCGCGTCAATCGCTTCGCAAAACGCGGTGCCGAACTGCGACGTGTTCTCGGCGGTCATGGGGCCGATGCGCAGGTGCTCGAGGCGCTCCTCGGTCAGCGCCAGGCAGACAAGGCCGCGGCCATAGCGGGCCATGAAGTTGATGGCCTCGGGCGTGATCTTTTCGGCGGCCATGGTAAGGTCGCCTTCGTTTTCGCGGTCTTCGTCGTCGACCACGATGACCATGCGGCCCTCGCGGATCTCGGCGATGGCGGTGGGCACGTCGGTGAATGGAGAGGCTGGAGTCATGGATAGACAAATTCTACACGGGCGGGAAAGGAATTTTGTAACTTCTCCAGCACCTCGTACAACTCCTTCACCTTGATCGGGATTTCAGCCCGCCACCGCGCGCTCGGCGCCGCGAAACAGGCGGCGCATGGCGCGAACGACGAAGCGGATGAGATAGATGATCCCGATCAGCATGACGAGCGTGATGGCCGCCGCGATGAAAGGATGGGTCGTGGCAAACCAGGTGAGGCCCACGGCGACAACGTCTTCCCCGACGCTGAGCGCGCTGTTGGAGAAGGGTTCGGGCGAAGGGGTAACGGCGGCACGGGCGGCCGTCTTGCCTCCATGCGCGGCCAGGGCAATGGCGCCGCCGGCAACCGCGCTCACCAACTGGGCGGCGGGCGAGAGTTGCGCGGCCGCGCCGTAGGCGATGAGCGCCGCCACCGGCACGCGCACAAAGGTGTGCAGCGCGTTCCAGACCAGGTCGAAGGCGGGAATCTTGTCGGCGAAGAACTCGATCGCGAACATCACCCCGCAGATCACGATCACCGGCCAGCTTTCAATCAGGTGGAGCGACGACGGCAATCGCAGCAGTTGTGCGCGAGCAAGCAGGCCGAGAGTGGCCACGGTCGCGTACACGTTCAGCCCGGCGGCAAAACTGGTGGCCGCGATCAGGGCAGCGGTCTGGTCCGGAGAGAAAGGCATGGCCGATTTCAGATTGAAGATTTCAGATAATTTCAGATTTCGGATTTGTTGGATGTCGGACGGCTGATGAAGGCGCTAGTCAATATGTAAGAAGGGCAGCCCCTCCGAAATCGGAAATCTTAAATCTGAAATCTTAAATAGAAAGGGCCGCCTTGCGGGCGGCCCAGAAAACTCCGGTCCAGTGCGATTTACAGGGTGGATTCAATCTCGAAGCCCCAGGCTTCCAGCAAGGGCTCCGGGATGTATTTCGAGTTCTTGTTGCGGCGTGCCCACTCGCGCAACCGGGTGGAGCGCAAATACTGATCAGGCTGGAGTTTGAACTCGCGCACTACCTGCTCGAACTCGGTAACAGTCGGGGTAATCGGGCCAATCGGCTCCGGCTTGCCCCAATTCGGATTTCCGCGTCGCTTCGCCATGATTAAGTTCTGCCTACCTCGAATAATTATGTTGTGGATTTTTCAAGGGCCAATTGCTTGGATTCCCAAAAGCTCCAGAAGGATTCACGCCAAGCGCCCCAGGTTGCCCCACCTCTGCCCCTATCGGTGCGCCCCAGAAGCCCCGCCAAAATGAACGATTCTAAGGGGTTTCGGCGGTATCTACAAGTAAAAAACATGTAAAATATTGAAGCCAAAGGGACCGCGCGCCTCGAAAGAAAATATCCTTCATAATCAGCACCTTACGGACCTATCCTCCGCTCCGCGCGCTGGCTTCATGACGTGTTTTCAACAGCTTGGGGCACCGCCGTGGCGCGGGATCGAACATCCGGGATCGGGACTGTGCCCTAACGGGGCGGGCTCGCCGGATTGGTCAGACCTCTTATTGGTAGCTGCTCGCGCACGGGGGTGCCCGGGCCGGAATCGAACTTGAACCGTCGGCGGGCGTGAGGCCGAGCGTAGCGAGGGCGGGAGCCCGCAGCCGAAATCCTGAGCGAAGCGAAGGATCTCTCGCCCTGGTGCCCGGGGCCGGAATCGAACCGGCACGTCCCTCTCGGGACCCGGGATTTTAAGTCCCGTGCGTCTGCCAGTTTCGCCACCCGGGCAGAATCGGTTGAGTAACCGCGATTTAGCATACACCTTAGCCTTGCGCCACCGATTAGAATAGGACATTCCCGCGCAGCAACGCCGGCGGAGGCTCGCATGCACAAATTCGTCTATCACAATGGCCGTGTGCTTCCCCTGGAGCAGGCGCGGCTCTCGCCCGGGCAGGCAGGGCTGATCAACGGCTGGGCCGTATTCACCACGGTGCGTGTGTACGACGGCATTCCGTTTGCCCTGGAGCGCCACTACGAGCGGCTGGCGCGCGATGCGGAACGAATCCTGCTTCCGCTGAAGGCTTCGCTTCCGCAGGTGCGCGAGGCAATGCTGGCCATGCTGGAAGCCAACCGCGCCGGCAATGCCTGCGTCCGCATTTATTTCATCTTCAATACTATTGGCATCTGGAAGAGCGGCGAGCCCTTCCCCGAGGTGGATTTCCTGATGTATGCCATGGACGTGCCGGAGCGTGAGGGCCCGACCGCGATTTCGGTGCAGGAGCACGGACGTCATGCGGCGCATCCGCTGGCCGGAGTCAAGGTGACCTCCTGGCTGCACAACGCGTGGATGGTGGAACAGGCGCACCGCCGCGGTTTCGACGACGCGCTCCTGCTCAACGAGCGCGGAGAAGTGGCGGAGTGCACGGCCGCCAACCTCTACTGCGTGAAAGGCGGAAGGGTCTTCACTCCGCCGCTGGATTCCGGGTGCCTGGCGGGAGTGAGCCGGGCCATTCTGCTGGAGGAAGCCGCCAAGGCCGGCCTTCCGGTCACCGAGACGGCACTCAGACTGGACGACTTCTACTCCGCTGATGAAGTCTTCATTACCTCGACCACGCGGCACGTTCAGCCCATCAGCCACATCGAGGATCACGCCATCAAGCACGCACCCGGCCCGGTGACGGAGAAACTGGGGAAGGTATTCGACAACTACGTGAAGGAGTACCTGGGGCGGACGGCAGCGGCGGTGAGATAGGCGCGAGGCATAAGGCTCAGGGCGCAACGCCAAAATGTCACGGAACTGCCTTGCGCCTTGCGCCTTGAGCCTCCAGCCTCAACTGGGCAGGCGCACAATCACCTGCCCTTCATTCAGGAAGAACTGGGCCGGGCACTTCTCGGAGCCGCAGATGACCGGGATAAGCCCGGAAATCTGGCGGCGGGTGATCAGCCCGAGGGTGCCGCAGGCGGGACAGGCCAGCACCGCCCAGTAAGGATCGTCGGCTTCGCCCACCTCGCCGGCGTTTTCCAAGACGAACATCGCGCCGGGCTGCATCTGCTCCGGGATCCACTCGTTCAGGACATCGATCTCGGCGACCATCGGTGACCTCCACAAAGATCACGTGCTCGGCTAAGAAATTCCCCGGACGCGCAACCGCCGCGCGCCGGAATCAGAGCGAACCGCCTTCCGCTGACGGCCCCGCGGCGTGCGGGGAGCCTCGCGGGGCGCCAGTTCGGCGCGCACCTGGCGTACCGTGTCGCTCAGGCAAATGGTAAACATCGGCTGGCGCGAATTTTTCAGAATGTCGATCACCTGCTGGGGCGAGGTCTCCAGCAGCAGCCGCTTGCCGTCGGTCAGCAGGTGGTAGTCGGAGGCGCCGCTGACGGTTTCCACCAGGCGCTTGCCGAATTCCTTCTGCAGAAAGCGGATGACGCGGCGCACCCGCTGCAGCGAAAAGCCGCGCCGGCGGAGATCGCAGATGACGGCGATTTCGGCGACGTTGTCCAGCGAGTAGAGACGGCGATGTCCCTGCTTGCGCGGAACCACCAGTCCGCGCTCATCCCACCACTGGAGCTGGCGGGCGGTGATGCCGGTCTGCGCCATCACCTGGCTGGATGTAAACTGCTGCTCCACCCTTTTGCCACCCAAAACATTTCGCCACCGAAATGTTTAAAACATTCTAGACCGGGGATGTTGGATGTCAAGATGAAAGCGTTCAGGAAGTAAGAGAAGTTAGGAGTTAGGAGTTAGGGGTCCGAGACGCAAGGCGTTAAAACCTCCGCCGCCAACGAAGTGCACCACTTCCAGGCGGTCGCCCTCGTGAAGAGAAGTCTCGGGCCAGCGCTCGCGGGAAACGATGTCGCGGTTCAGTTCCACGGCCACGCGGTCGGACTTCATGCCCAACTGCTCGACCAAAGAGGCTAGGGTGAGCAGGTCGCCGGCAAACTCCCGTTCTTCGCCGTTGACCACCAGGCGCATGGCAGCCCAAGAATAACATCGCTCCAGGCTGTCCCCCGCAAAGGTTCATGGACAACTTGATGGAATCGGAGTTTACCTCTGGCGCAGTTCATACTTGCGGCTGGCGGACCGGCCCCGCCGGCTGACGCGGATGAGCAGCGCGGCGCTGGCCAGGTCAAGTTCGTCGAGGCTGACGGGCACATCGGCAAGCCCGTTCTCGCTGCTGATGGAGTACACGTAGGATGCGGGTCCGGCGGCGGAGGTGATGCGGCAGCTCACCTCGGCTTCGGCCGCCGGGCCGGCATCGTCGGTGACTTGAACGGCGATGGTGACCGCCGCCCCATCCGGGTCACTCACCGGCGGCAGGCAATCGAAAGAAATTCCGTTGCCGATGATCGCCGAGATCGGGCGCAAGGTCCAGGCGCTTACCTCCTGGGGCGCGATATCGGCGTCTGGTTCATCGGCGGAAGCAACAGTCGGCTCCTCGGCTGCCTCCGCGGGCAGGCTGATCTTGGGGAACAAATCCGCATCTGCTGCAGTGTCCGCATCCGCATCCGGTGCGAGCGTATCCGGCTCAGGGGCGGCAACGTCGCTCACGGGAAACGCCGGGGCGGAAAACATCGTGTTCGGCATGGCGGCAAGTTCGGCTTCGATGCACCCTTCGCGCGCGGCGGCCACCAAATGCCGATGCTGGTCCTTGAGCATCTCGTGGACACGCTCTTCGCAGAAACCGGGCTCCTGCAAGTTGCCGGCGTAAGAGGAGGCGCGCTTCCCCAGGAAGCGCCCTTTGACGAAAACCTCGGTCTGCAGCAGCAACTCGTGAGTGTGCGCTTCGCTCTGCACGTGGTACACGGTGCCGGCATGTTCGACGTCGGTGTTGAAGCCGAAGATCACGAACCACCCCAGAAAATCCCAGGAGCCGAGCTGCGCTGATTTGCCGCCGCCTTCGGCGGCGTCCAAGCTGTGTTGCGGCCGCTGGTCATCGCTGGAAACGCGCCTCTACAACGGTTCCGCTGCGCTTGACACTGCACAGGACGAAATCTATAGTCGGATGTTTATTCAGTGCCTTGGGCGGGAATTATATCTAGCTCCCCTATGCCGGACAATTACTTTGCCCGCTACCTTCCGCTGCTGATTCAAGTGGGGACCGCCCTGATTCTGGCGGGCGGCATCGTGGTTCTCTCCACCCTCCTGGGAAAGCATCGTTTCAACCGCGCCAAGATGTCGCCCTACGAATGCGGCATGACGCCGGTGGGCAACGCGCGCGAGCGCTTCTCGGTGAAGTTCTACCTGGTGGCCATGATGTTCATCCTGTTCGACGTGGAAGCCGTCTTTCTCTATCCCTGGGCGGTGGTGTTCCGGGAGCTGAAGATGTTCGGCTTCTGGGAGATGCTGGTGTACATCGCCATCGTCATGGTCGGCCTGTTTTACGTGTGGAACAAAGGAGTGCTGGACTGGTCCGGCCGAGAGCCGATGGGCGCCGCCATTCCCCGCACTCCCGCGCTGATGGCGGAAGCGGCGGAGGCGCCCGGCGCCGCTCCTGCCATGTCCGTGCCGCTCGAAGGGGGCCGCCCCTGATGCCGATCGCGCCTCCGATCACCGATCTCGAGCAACTGAAACAGCGCCCGGAGTTGGCGCGGCTGCTGGCTTGGCGCGCGGAAGCCGTGCAAGGGGCGAAGTTCGACCGCAACGAACTCAGCGTCTATCTCCGCCGCGACGCCATTCGCGAGGCCTGCGCGCTGCTCCGGGACGATCCCGGACTGCAGTTCAACTTTCTTTCCGACCTGACCTGCGTGGACTGGTATCCCTCGGAGCCGCGCTTCGAGGTGGTCTATCACCTGTTCTCGATTCCGAAGAAGCTGCGCCTGCGGCTGAAGGTGCAGTTGGGCGGCGAGGATCCGCGCCTGGATTCGCTGACCCCGGTATGGCCGGCGGCCAACTTTTTCGAGCGCGAGGTCTTCGACCTGTTCGGCATCCACTTCCAGGGCCATCCCTACCTGCGCCGCATCATGATGCCGGAAAACTGGGAAGGCCACCCCCTACGCAAGGACTATCCGGTCGAGGGCTATCGCTGATGGGTCATCTGCCGCACATCGCCTCGCTCGAGGAATCCGGCGACCGGACCATGATCCTCAACATGGGTCCGCAGCACCCCTCCACCCACGGCGTGCTTCGCCTCATCCTGGAGATCGACGGCGAGAACGTGCTGCGCATGATGCCCGATGTCGGCTACCTGCACACCGGCATCGAGAAGACCTACGAGGCCAAGTTCTACCAGCAATGCGTGCCGCTGGCCGACCGCATGGATTACCTGGCGCCCTTCAGCAACGAGCTGGGCTTCGTGCTGGCGGCGGAGAAGCTGCTGGGCCTGGAGGCGCCGCCGCGCGCCCAGTGGATCCGGGTGCTGATGAACGAGCTCACGCGCCTCAACTCGCACCTGGTCTGGCTGGGCACCCATGCCATCGACCTCGGCGCCATGTCGATGTTGCTGTATTGCTTCCGCGAGCGCGAGGACATCCTCCGCCTGTTCGAGGCGCTGGCCGGCCAGCGCATGTTCGATTCCTACTTCCGCGTCGGCGGGCTCAGCATGGAGCCGCCCCTCGGCTTCTTCCAGCGCGTGAAGCAGTTCGCCGACCGCTTCCCTTCCAAGGTGGATGAATACGAGGACCTGCTGACCGCCAATCCCATCTGGACCAGGCGCACCAAGGGCATTGCGGTGATGACCGCCGAGGACGCCATCGCCATGGGCGCCAGCGGTCCCACCCTGCGCGCCAGCGGCGTCGATATCGACCTGCGCCGCGATGCGCCCTACTCCGGCTACGAGAAATTCCAGTTCCAGGTCCCGGTTTCCCGCGACGGCGACGTCTTCGCTCGTTACATCTGCCGCGTGCAGGAGATGCGCGAATCCACCAAGATCATCCAGCAATGCCTGGCGGGTATTCCGGAAGGGCCCATCAAGGCCGACGCGCCCAAGGTGGTGCTGCCCGAGCGCGAGAAGATGAAGACGCAGATGGAAGCCCTGATCTATCACTTCAAGATCATCACCGAGGGCTTCACCGTTCCCGCGGGCGAGGTCTACATGGCGACCGAATCGCCGCGCGGCGAACTGGGCTTCTACATGGTGAGCGACGGCACGCCCAAGCCCTACCGGGTGCACGTGCGCGCGCCTTCCTTCGCCAATCTGCAGGTATTGTCGAAGATGTGCGAAGGCCGGCTGATTGCCGACGTTGTGGCCGCCATCGGAAGCATTGACATCGTGCTGGGGGACGTGGACCGGTGAAATCGGGTAATTGCGAAATCGGGTAATCGGGCAATTGGAGAACACCGAAGCATGCAGTCGCAATCGGAAGAATTGCGAAATCGGACGAAGTCCTTCGCGGTACGGATTTTGCGTTTGTTTCGTTCGTTACCGACCCGGGCGGATGCCCAGGCGATCGGCAAGCAGTTAGTGAGAAGCGGAACATCGGTGGCGGCAAACTACCGGGCATGTTGCCGGGCACGTTCGCGACCGGAGTTTGCAGCCCGAATGGGAGTGGTTGTCGAGGAGGCTGACGAATCACAACTTTGGCTCGAATTGCTGGTCGAATCGGGTATTTTGAAGCCGGAAAAATTGGCCAGCCTGCAAGACGAGGCAAAGCAGTTGACAGCCATTTTCACGGCATCCTACGAAACTTCCAACGCCAATAAGAAAATTACCCGATTACCCGATTCCGCAGTTACGCAGTCAAAAAAACAACGAAGCGGAAAATGATCGTCTCTGATCAACTCGACCAGTTCTTCACCGAGAAGATGAAGCAATACCCCACGCAGCGCTCTTTTCTCGTCCCCATGCTGCTCTACACCCAGGACGAACTGGGATTTTTGTCCGACGAAGCGATTTCCTACCTCGCGGGAAAGGTCGGCCTCACCGAACTGGAAGTGCGCAACGTCATCAGTTACTACTCCATGCTCACCACCAAGCCGCGCGGCAAGTACAACGTGCAGGTGTGCCGCAACATCTGCTGCATGCTGCGCGGCTCCGACGAGATCATCGCGCACGTCAAGCAGCGCCTCGGCATTCCGCACAAGGGCACCACCGCCGACGGCATGTTCTCCTTCGAAGAGGTAGAGTGCATCGGCGCCTGCAGTTGGGCCCCGGCCATGCAGGTGAACTACGACTTTCACGAGAATTTAACACCGGAGAAGGTGGACGAGGTCTTAGAGAAGTACAGAAGCAAGGGACCATAAGGATTGCGGAATTGCGTAATCGGAGAATCGGGTAATTGGCCGAAGTCCGGCGGCTTTCAAATTACCCGATTACGCAATTACCCGATTACGCAATTGGCGAAGCGATTATGCCTGACCTGACCTCCCATCCCGACGAAGTTCGCGTCGTCTCCCGCCGCTTCGGCCAGGGTGCGTCCAAGCTCGACCGCTACCTCGAACTCGACGGCTACAAGGCGCTGCGGAAGGCCCTGGCGATGGGGGCGGAGGGGATCATCAACGAGGTCAAGTCCTCCAACCTGCGCGGGCGCGGTGGCGCCGGCTTCCCCACCGGCCTGAAATGGTCGTTCGTGCCCAAGGAGTCGCCCAAGCCCAAGTATGTGCTGTGCAACGGCGACGAGAGCGAGCCCGCCACCTGCAAGGACCGGCTGATCCTGGAACACGATCCGCACGCGGTGATCGAGGGAGTTGTCATCGCCGGGCTCTCCATCAAGGCCAACGTCGGCTTTGTCTATATCCGCGGCGAATACCGGTACCTGGTGGACATCATGCGCCAGGCGCTGGAGGAGGCCTACGCGCGCGGCTTCCTCGGCAAGAACATCTTCGGCAGCGGCGTGGATTTCGACGTTTACTGGCACACCGGCGCGGGCGCCTACGAGGTCGGCGAAGAATCGGCGCTCATGGAGTCGCTGGAAGGCAAGCGCGGCGTTCCGCGCATCCGCCCGCCGTTCCCTGCCGTCGTCGGCCTGTGGGGCGGGCCCACCATCATCAACAATGTCGAGACGCTGGCCAGCGTTCCGCACATTATTTTGGGCGGCGGCCAGTGGTTCGCCGATCTGGGCACGCCCAAAAATGGCGGCACTCGCCTGTTCTGCCTGAGCGGCCATGTCAACCGTCCCGGCGTCTACGAACTGCCGCTCGGCTACAATCTGCGCAAGATGATCGACGAGGTCGGCGGCGGCGTCTGGAAGGACCGCAAGCTGAAGGCGGTCACGCCCGGCGGCTCCTCCACCCCGGTGCTCACCGCCGACGAGGTTGACGTGGGCATGGATTTCGACCAGTTGATGAAGGGCGGCTCCATGCTCGGCTCCGGCGGCGTTGTCGTCCTCGACGACCAGACCTGCATGGTGAAATACGCGCAGCGCATCATGCTCTTCTACCAGCACGAAAGCTGCGGCTGGTGCATTCCCTGCCGCGAAGGCACCGACTGGCTGAAGAAAACGCTCAACCGCTTCCATGCCGGCGGCGGCGTGCGCAAGGATATCGACAACATCCAGTACCTGGCGGAAAACATGCTCGGCCGCACCTTCTGCCCGTTGGGCGACGCGGCCGCCATGCCGACGATTTCGATCGTCAAGAAATTCCGCAAGGAATTTGAGGATCACCTGGAAGGCCGCCCATGCCCGTATGAGAAGGGCGCGGTCGAGCGGTTGCCGGTGCTGGCGTAACGAATTTGTAATTTGTAATTGGTAAATTGCAATTTGACCGGCCTGTATGCGGCTGTACTATGGCCGGTCTCCTTGCTCTTCACATTACAAATTGCAATTGAATTACAAATTACAGATCATGCCCGATGTAAACATCACCGTTGACGGCAAAAAGCTCACGGCCCCCGCGGGCACGCTGCTCATCGAAGCCTGCAAGAACGTCGGCATCGAGGTCCCATCTTTCTGCTACTACCCAGGGCTTGTCGTTGCAGGGCGCATGCCGCATGTGCCTGGTGAAGATCGAGAAGATGCCCAAGCTGCAGACCGCGTGCACCACGGTGATCAGCGAGGGCATGACGGTCACCACCGACAACGACGAGGTGCGCCAGGCGCGCAAGGCCATGCTGGAATTCGTGCTGCAGAACCATCCGCTGGATTGCCCGGTGTGCGACGCCGGCGGCGAATGCGAGCTCCAGGACATGACCTTCAGCTACGGCGCCGCCGAATCCAAGCTCATCGACATCAAGAACCACCGCGACGAGCAGCAATGGTCCCCGGTGGTCTATTTCGACCGCCCCCGCTGCATCATGTGCTACCGCTGCGTGCGCGTCTGTGGCGAAGGCATGGACGTTTGGGCGCTGGGCATCCAGAACCGCGGCTCGGCGCAGGTGATCGCACCCAACCACCAGGAGCCAGGAATCGGCGACTACCTGTGGTGCGAAGAGTGCGGCATGTGCATCGACATCTGTCCGGTCGGCGCGCTCACCAGCGGCGCTTACCGCTACAAGACCCGCCCCTGGGAGATGCACCACGTGGGCACCATCTGCACCCATTGCGGCGATGGCTGCAAAACCACCCTCGGCCTGCGCCGCTCCCCGGAAGGCATGGAGATCGTGCGCGGCGACAATCGCGACAAGAGCGGCATCAACGGCGACTTCCTCTGCATCAAGGGCCGCTACGCCTTCGATTTTGCCGCCGACCCGCGCCGCCTCCGCCAGCCCATGGTCCGCCGCGAGGGCAAGCTCCAGCCGGCCACCTGGGAAGAAGCGATCGAGCTGATCGGCGCCCGCTTCCGCCAGATCAAGGACGAGCACGGCGGGCAAGCCTTCGGCGTGATCGGCTCCAACCGCACCACCAACGAAGAAAATTACCTGCTGCAGAAGTTCGCGCGCACCGTGCTCGGCACCAACAGCGTTGACCATCACCGCACCGCCGACTTCCCCGGTTTCGTCAGTGCACTCGGGGGTGAAGACAAAGCGGCGACCATGCGCGATGCCTTCTTCGCCCCGGCGATCCTGCTCGATCGGCAACAATCCCACCGACCAGCACCCGCTGCTGGCGTGGCAGATTCGCACCAACGTGCGCCTGCGCCGCGCGCGCCTCTACCTGGTGAACTCCCACGCCATCAAGCTGCGCCGCCAGGCCGCCATGTTCGCCCAGATAACCGAGGACAACGGCGAGAGCGCCTTCATCCATTTCCTGGCCGGCAACGATGCGGCGCCTCCGGCGCTGGCCGCCGGCGAAACCACCGCCGAAACCCTGGCGGAACTCCGCGACAAGCTTCGCGGCGAGCAGCAACTGGTGGTCATCTTCGGCTCGGAGCTGCGCGCCGGGGGCATCGCCGAATTGGTGCGCGCCTTGCCCAACGCCCGCTTCATTTGCCTCGCCGATTACGCCAACTCGCGCGGCGCCGCCGACATGGGGCTCTACCCCGACCTGCTGCCCGGCTACGTGCCGCTGGCCGAGGCTGCCGCGCGCTGGCCGCAAGAGTGGCTCGCATCCGTGCCGCCGCAACCCGGGCTCAACCTCGCGCAGATGCTCGAGGCCGCCAACGACGGCCGCATCAAGGCCCTCTACATGGTCGGCTCCAACCCGATTGCCCGCTACGGACTGGATCCGTTCGTGCTCTCCAAGCCTTTCGTGGTGGTGCAGGACATGTTCCTCACCGAAACCGCCATTCCCGCCGATGTCGTGCTGCCCGCGGCCTGCGCTTATGAGAAGTCCGGCACCTTCACCAACACCTGCGGCGATCTGCAGATGCTGCGCAAGGCCGGCGACCTGGAGGGCACGCGGTCCGATTTCGAAATCATCGTCCGCATCGCCGCCGCTATCGGCTACGATATCCGGCTGCTGGTGCCGTTCGGGCGCCCGCTGCGCGCCGATATGGGCCAGTCGCGCGGCGCCCAGTCCGGCGAGGCCGATCGCCACGCCGTCTGGCTGGAGCGCCAGGGTCTGGAGCCGAAGATGAGCCCCTACGATCCGCTGGCCATGCTGGATGAAATCCAGCGCCTGGTGCCCGGATACGACGTTTCGCGCCTCAACCTGGCCGCCGGCAACGACGAGCACACGCGCATCGTGCCGGTGGGCCATGTGCCCAGCCATCCGGAGCTGGTGGCGCCCTCGGACGATACTCTGTTCACCTCGGGCACCCTGGGGCGCTACTCGGAGGCGCTCAATGCGGTAATTGAGAACGAACGCCGGCAGCCTGCGGACAAGGATAAGGATGATGATAAGGAAGTGGCGGTGTAGTTTCAGTTTCGGTTTCAGTTGCAGGAATCGGTTGTAGGTTATCGGTTTTCGGTTCTCGGTTATCGGTTGCAGTCATGCAGCCGTTTTGAAGGGGCGCGGCGGAACCCGTCCCGAGCGAAGTCGAGGGAGCCGTGCCGGACGTGCCATTTAAGTTTTTTGTCATTCCGAGCGGGCGGAACCTGTCCCGAGCGCAGCGAGGGAGCCCGCGAGGAATCTGGGGTCAGGCTAATTGCTAATCGCTAATTGCTAATCGCTATTTGCTAATCGCTATCATGCCCTCCGGCAATCTCAGCGTCGGGTTGTTCGTCATCATCTCCGTGGTCAAGGTGGTGCTCGCGCTCGTCATGCTCTTGACCCTGGTGGCCTACACGGTATGGCTGGAGCGCAAGCTGGTGGGCCGCATCCAGAACCGCTGGGGACCTTCGCGCGTGGGCCCATTCGGGCTCCTGCAACCGCTCGCCGACGGCTTAAAGTTCATCTTTAAGGAAGACCTCACACCTCCTTATGTCAACAAGCCCTTATACCTGCTGGCGCCCATCTTGTCGCTCTCCCTGGCGCTGACCTCCATCGCGGTCATCCCCATCGGCGGCTGGGTCACCATCCGCGGCCTGCGCATCCCGCTGC
Source organism: Terriglobia bacterium (assembly GCA_963740615.1). Lineage (GTDB taxonomy): Bacteria > Acidobacteriota > Terriglobia > Terriglobales > Acidobacteriaceae > JAIQGF01. Next base: position 131,746 of record CAVUEZ010000008.1, on the reverse strand, counting down.
AAATCACCGACGTCAACGTCGCGCTCCTCATCATCCTCGGCATCACCTCCATCGGCGTCTACGGGGTCGCCTTGGCCGGCTGGTCCTCCAACAGCAAGTATTCCCTGCTCGGCTCCCTCCGCGCCAGCGCCCAGATGGTCAGCTACGAGGTTGCGCTCGGGCTCTCGCTGGTGGGCGTGCTCATTCTTTCCGGCACCTTCAGCCTGCGCGGCATCGTCGAGCGCCAACTGGGAGGCATCTGGCACTGGAACATCTTTAACGGCGGATGGCAGATTGTCGCCTTCTTCATTTACCTGTGCGCCGCCTTCGCCGAAACCAACCGCATCCCGTTCGATTTGCCGGAAGCCGAAACCGAACTGGTGGCCGGCTACCACACCGAGTACAGCTCCATGAAGTTCGCCATGTTCTTCATGGCCGAGTATGCCAACATGGTGACCGTGGCCTGCCTGGCCAGCATCCTCTTCCTGGGCGGCTGGTCGGGACCGGTATTTGGCGGGCCGGTGCTGCACGCCCTGCTTCCCGTATTCTGGTTTTTCCTGCGCGTGCTCTTTTTCCTTTTTCTTTATATCTGGGTTCGCGGTACGCTGCCGCGCTTCCGTTATGACCAGTTGATGGCCTTCAGTTGGAAATTTCTGCTGCCCCTGGCCGTGGCCAACGTGATCGTCACCAGCCTGGTCGTGGCCTTGACGTTGTAGTCGGGTTTCTCAAGCCCGTAGGGGCGAACGCTGGGTGCCCCAGGTTCGCGCCCCGGTTTTGGGCGCTAACCTGGGAGACGCAAACGGGAAGGGCACGGCTTTAGCCGTGCCGCGAAGGATCTGAATTGAGGCGGCTTTAGCCGCCGAGGAAATACCTTGTACGATGTCATGCTGACGCTGAGCGCAGTGAAGCGGAAGCATCTATGCATTTCTGCTGCGCAGGCCATGGCTTCAACCGTGCCGCGCGGATGTTGTGAAGCAGCGAGCCCCGTAGGGGCGAACGCTGGCCGGGGTCCCCGACACGCGCCGGTTTTGCGCGTGGCGGGGTGGTTGGTAGCCCAGGGCGGCAGCCCTGGGGAAAAGTCGAGGTAGACATGAGAGTCCCGTAGGGACGGCGCGGCAGCATTTGTGGGATCTGTCAACGACACGGGGTTTGGGGATCTGTCAACGACACGGGGTTTTGCCGAGCGCGCTTACGCACCAGGCCAAATTACCCGATTACCCGATTACGAAATTACCCGATTCCCGGGTGCCCCAGGTTCGCGCCCCGGTTTTGGGCGCTAACCTGGGAGACGCAAACGGGAAGGGCACGGCTTTAGCCGTGCCGCGAAGGATCTGAATTGAGGCGGCTTTAGCCGCCGAGGAAATACCTTGTACGATGTCATGCTGACGCTGAGCGCAGTGAAGCGGAAGCATCTATGCATTTCTGCTGCGCAGGCCATGGCTTCAACCGTGCCGCGCGGATGTTGTGAAGCAACGAGCCCCGTAAGGGCGAACGCTGGTAGCCCAGGGCCGGGTGCCCCAGGTTCGCGCCCCGGTTTTGGGCGCTAACCTGGGAGACGCAAACGGGAAGGGCACGGCTTTAGCCGTGCCGCGAAGGATCTGAATTGAGGCGGCTTTAGCCGCCGAGGAAAGACCTTATACGATGTCATGCTGACGCTGAGCGCAGTGAAGCGGAAGCATCTATGCATTTCTGCTGCGCAGGCCATGGCTTCAACCGTGCCGCGCGGATGTTGTGAAGCAACGAGCCCCGTAGGGGCGAACGCTGGTAGCCCAGGGCGGCAGCCCTGGGGAAAAGTCGAGGTGGACATGAGAGTCCCGTAGGGACGGCGCGGCAGCATTTGTGGGATCTGTCAACGACACAGGGTTTTGCCGGGCGCGCTTACGCACCTGGCCAAATTACCCGATTACCCGATTACGAAATTACCCGATTCCATGCTTCATCTCGCCCTATTTTCGCTGTTCGGCGCCATCTGCGTGGCGGGTGCCATCAACCTGCTTGCCCAGCGCCATCCCATCAACAGCGCCCTCTCGCTCATCGTGGTCATGGGCTCCCTGGCGGTGGAGTTCATGCTGCTGGGCGCCGAATTTGTCGCCGTCATCCAGGTCATCATCTACGCCGGCGCCATCATGGTGCTCTTCGTCTTCACCATCATGCTGCTCAACGCCGGCGCGGAGGAACGCAGCCGCGGCAGCCGCATCGCGCTGGTGCTGGGCATCCCCGGGCTGCTGGTGCTCATGGGCGTGATCGCCTGGACGCTGATCCGCCAGAGCGCCGCCACCGGCACGGTTGCCGCCGGCGCGCTGCCCGGTACGCCGCACGCCATCGGACGCCTGCTCTTCCGCGATTTCCTCCTGCCCTTCGAAGTCACGTCGGTGCTGATCCTGATCGCCATCATGGGCGCCGTGGTGCTGGCGCGGAGGGAGCGCTGATGGTTCCGCTCGTCTATTACCTGTTGCTCAGCGCCATCCTGTTCGCCTGCGGCGTCGCCGGCTTTCTCATCAAGCGCAACATCATCACCATCTTCATGTGCATCGAGCTCATGCTCAATGGCGTCAACCTGGCCTTTGTCGCCTTTGCCGCGCACTGGCACCGGCTCAGCGGCCAGGTGTTCGTCTTCTTCGTCATGGTAGTGGCGGCGGCGGAAGCGGCCGTCGGCCTGGCCATTATCATCGCCGTTTTCCGCACCCGCGAAACCCTCAACGTGGACCGGGTGAATTTGCTCAAGTTATGAACACATCATCATTCACCACCGAGTCGCCGAGAACACCGAGGCGCACCGAGAATGGACCAGACGCGGCGCATCTCGGTGTCTCGGTGGTGAGCCGTTCGCTTGGTTTGAACGAGGCGGCCAAACTCGCATGAATCTCTGGCTCATTCCGTTGCTGCCTGTGGCGGGCGCCTTCATCAACGGCCTCTTCGGGCGGCATTTTTCCAAGCGCACGGTCACCGCTATCGGCCTCTTCTTCCCCGGCGCGGCCATGCTGTGGACGTGGAAAGCGGCCTGGCAGTTCGGCCAGCTTCCCGCCACCGCCATCCCGCACATCGAAGCCTACGCCCCCTGGCTGCGCGCCGGCGATTTCCTGGTCGGTTACGGGCTCTACCTCGACCAGCTCTCGCTGCTCATGGCGCTCATCGTCACCGGCGTCGGCTTTCTCATCCACGTCTACTCCGTCGGGTACATGGCGCACGAGGGCGGCTATTACCGCTTCTTCTCCTACATGAACCTGTTCATGTTCTTCATGCTTACCCTCGTTCTGGCCAACAATTACCTGCTGATGTTCGTTGGCTGGGAGGGCGTGGGCCTGGCCTCGTACCTGCTGATCGGATTTTTCTTCCTCCGCGACTCCGCCTCCGCCGCCGGCAAGAAGGCTTTCATCGTCAACCGCATTGGCGACTTCGGTTTCCTGATCGCGCTCTTCCTGCTGATCAAGTATTTCGGCAGCCTCAATTTCACCAGCATCTTCGAAACCGTCTCCGGGATGCCGCAGGAGACCGCAGCCGGCCTGCTCACCGCCATCGGGCTGCTGCTGCTGGTGGGCGCTTGCGGCAAGAGCGCCCAGCTTCCTCTTTATGTCTGGCTGCCGGACGCCATGGAAGGCCCCACGCCGGTCTCCGCCCTCATTCACGCCGCCACCATGGTCACCGCCGGCGTCTACATGATCGCGCGCTCGCACGCCATCTTCGACCGCTCCCCCATCGCGCTCACCGTGGTCGCCATCATCGGCTGCGCCACCGCTCTGTTCGCCGCCACCATCGGCTGCGTGCAGCACGACATCAAGCGCGTGCTCGCCTATTCCACCATCTCCCAGCTCGGCTACATGGTGCTGGGCTGCGGCGTGGCCGCTTACTCCGCCGGACTGTTCCACCTGATGACCCACTCGTTCTTCAAGGCGCTGCTCTTCCTCGCCGCCGGCTCCGTCATCCACGCCCTCGGCGGCCAGCAGGACATGCGCTTCATGGGCGGCCTGCGCCGCTACATCCCGGTCACCTTCTGGACCATGACCGCCGCCACCTTCGCTATCTGCGGCATCTTTCCCTTCTCCGGCTTCTTCTCCAAAGACGAAATCCTCTACCGCTCTTGGGCCAGCCATTACGGCTCATGGGGATACTGGGCGGTGGGCGTGCTCGCGGCGTCCCTCACCGCCTTCTACATGTTCCGCCTCTGGTTCCTGACGTTCTTCGGCGAGTATCGGGGCGAGCCCGTACCGGAGCACCATCCGGAACGCGCCGGCCGGGAACACCACGAGGAATCTCATCACATCCACGAGAGTCCCAAGGTGATGCTCATTCCGCTGGTGCTGCTGGCCCTGCTTTCCCTCGGTGGCGGATGGGTGGGCTGGCCCCAGGCGCTGGGCGGCGGCAATCATTTCGAGCATTTCCTCGCGCCGGTGTTCGAGGAGCACGTTGCCACCGTGGGTGAAGCCGCCGCGGCCGCTCCCGCCGAAGGCCAGGCGCCCTCGGAGATCGCGCTCAGCGTCGCCGCCACCGGCTCGGCGCTGTTCGGCATCGCCGTCGCCTGGTTCCTCTATTACAAGCGCCGCGACCTGCCGGCCAAGCTGCGCGAGCGCTTCCACGGCGTCTACACCACCCTGGAAAACAAGTACTACGTGGACGAAATTTACTCCTGGATGTTCGTGCGTCCGTTAGTCGAGGGATCGCGCAACATCCTCTGGCGCGCCATCGACGCCGGCGTCATCGACGGCACGGTGAACGAATCGGCCGAAGCCGCGCGCCAGGTCTCCAACGGCCTGCGCCGCATGCAGTCGGGCAACCTCCGCTCCTACGCCGGCTGGGTGGCGCTGGGAGGCGCCGCCGTGGTCGCTTACATGGTGTGGTTGGGTGTGAGATGAGCACGCTGAACACCTATTTTCTGACCATCGTCACCTTCATCCCGCTCGCCGGGGCGCTGCTGCTGTTGCTGTTTCCGCGGCGTCATCGCGACATCCGCATTTTTGCCCTGGTCGTGTCCCTCATTGCCTTCGTCGCCTCGCTCCATCTCCCGGTGCATTTCGCCCGCGGCACCCAGGCCGCCTTTCAGTACGAGCAGGACTTGCAGTGGATCACCACCCCCAACATCCATTACCACCTCGGCATCGACGGCATCTCCATGTGGCTGGTGGTCCTGACCACGTTCCTCACCCCGCTGTGCGTGCTCATCTCCTGGAAGTCGGTGCATGACCGGGTGAAGGAATTCTTCATTCTCCTGCTGGTAATGGAGACGGCGCTCATCGGCGTCTTTGTTTCTCTCGACCTGTTCCTGTTCTACTTCTTCTGGGAAGCCAGCCTCATCCCCATGGCGCTGCTCATCGGCATCTACGGCCACGAGCGGCGCGTCTACGCCGCGGTGAAATTCTTCCTCTACACCATGATCGCCTCGGTGTTCATGCTGGCGGCCATCCTCTGGCTTTACGCCCACGTGGGCTCGTTCCAGTTCGGCGACATCCAGGGCTGGCTCCATATCCATGGCGCGGAAGTCAGTGGCGCCGCGCCCTGGCTCTTCCTCGGCTTCTTTGTCGCCTTCGCCGTCAAGGTGCCGCTCTTCCCCCTGCACACCTGGCTGCCGGATGCGCACGTGGAAGCGCCCACCGCCGGCTCCGTGCTGCTGGCGGGCGTGCTGCTCAAGATGGGCACCTACGGCCTGCTGCGCTTCAACCTCGGCCTGTTTCCCGAGGAAGCGCGCCACAACGCGCCCTGGATCGTGGCCCTGGCCATCATCGGCATCATCTACGGCGCCCTGGTCGCCATGGTCCAGCCCAACTTGAAGAAGCTGGTGGCCTACTCCTCGGTCAGCCACCTCGGCTTTGTCGTTCTCGGCATCTTCAGCTTCACCCAGGCGGGACTGGTGGGCGCCGTCTTCGTCATGCTGGCCCACGGCGTCTCCACCGGCGCGCTGTTCATGCTGGTGGGCATCATTCACGAGCGCCGCCACACCTTCGAGATCAGCGAATTCGGCGGCCTGGCCACGCCCATGCCGGTGTACGCCACGTTCTTCTCCATCATTACTCTGGCCTCCATCGGCCTGCCGCTGCTCAACGGTTTCATCGGCGAATTCCTGGTGCTGAGCGGCGCCTTCCAGGCGCACAAGCTGTGGGGAATCCTGGCCGCCACCGGCGTCATTTGGAGCGCCTGCTACATGCTGTGGATGTACCAGCGCGTCTTCTTCGGCAAGGTCAAGCTCGACGTCAACCTCAAGCTTCCCGATCTCAGCATCCGCGAGCGCGTCGCCCTCTGGCCGCTGGCGCTGGCCGCGCTGGCCATGGGCGTGGCCCCGCTCGTCTGGATCAACCCCGTGGACCCGGCGGTGCGCAACGTGCTCAATACCGCGGCCCAGGTGATGAGCAAGGTGGTGGTGCGATGAGCGGCCTCGACTACATCCGCCTGCTGCCCGAGTTGGTGCTCACCGTCTTCGGCATGATGGTCATGCTGCTCGACCCGCTGCTGCCGGAGCATGACGACCGCAAGCGCCTGGGCGTGCTCGCGTCTCATCGGCACGCTGCTCGCCATCGTGGCCACGCTGGTGCAGACTGGTTATCCCGGAACGGCCTGGTTCGGCATGATCCGGGTGGACACCTTCAGCATCTTCTTCCACCTGATTGTCGGCTTCGTCGCCGCCGCCGTCATTCTGGCCTCCTTCGAGTACCTGGCGGTGCAGCGCATCCGCCTCGGCGAATACTACGGCCTCATCCTGTTGGGCGCGGTCGGCATGATGCTGATGTCATCGGCGGTCGAGCTGGTCCTGATCTTCATCGCCCTGGAAATTTCTTCCATCTCCACCTACATCCTGGCGGGCTTCCGCCGCCACGCCGCGGGCAGCGTGGAAGCCTCGCTCAAGTACTTCCTGCTGGGATCCTTCGCCACCGCGTTTTTCCTCTACGGCATCGCGCTGATGTTCGGCGCTACCGGCTCCACCAGCATCTACCCCATCGCCGCCTCGCTGCGCCAGGGCGCGCCCACTCTCGCCTACGCGGGCATGGCGCTGATGTTCGTCGGCCTGGGATTCAAGATCGCCTCCGCGCCCTTCCACGTGTGGACGCCCGACGTCTACGAGGGGGCGCCCGCGCCGGTTGTGGCGCTCATGTCCACCGCGCCCAAGGCGGCCACCTTCGCGGTGCTGCTGCGCATTCTGTTCGCCGCCGCCGCGCCCGGCTGGTTCTGGGTGGTGTGGTGCTCGGCGGTGCTTTCCATGACCCTGGGCAACATCGGCGCGCTGGTGCAGACCAACGTCAAGCGCATGCTCGCCTACTCCTCCATCGCCCACGCCGGCTACCTGCTGTGCGCCTTCGCCGCCGCCAAGGACATCGGCATCTCGGCCGCCATCTTCTACGCCGCCGCCTACGCCGTGATGAACGCCGGCGCCTTCATCGTCATCGCCCACTTCGCCAGCCTCAACGAGCGCTACGTCCTCATCGACGACTACTCCGGGCTGGGCCGCCGCGCTCCCGGACTGGCCGCCGTGCTCACCATCTTTCTGCTCTCCCTCATCGGCATTCCGATTACCGGCGGATTCTTCGCCAAGTTCTACGTGTTCAGCGCGGCGCTGCAATCCGACCTGGTCGGCCTCACCATCATCGGCGTGCTCAACAGCGCCATCGCCGCTTATTACTACCTGCGGGTGATCGTGGTGATGTACATGCGCGAGCCCAAGGACGACACGCCCATGATCCCCATGCCCAAGGCGCTGGGCGTCTCGCTGGCAGCCACCGCGCTGGCCACCATCTATCTCGGGGTGCTTCCCGGCCGCGTGCTCAGCTACGCTCTGCAAGGGGCGCGCGAGCTGGTGAAGTAGCGATTGCACCCAAGGCCATTTATTACTGTTCGGTAAACCTTAGGCGATACCCACCCCCCTCCCCCACCCATGTAATGGAATCAGCAACTTACTCACGGTATACCGTGGGATACCGTCGGATACCGTGGAGGCAGAACGAAGAATCAACAACTTCCGTCCGAGTTTTCTGGAAAACCGAAGATATTGTGTTGTCAAAGAGCGAAACCACAATTCCACACAAGATATAGGGCCGCAAGGTGGTCGCCCTCCCTGCGGCCCTGATGTGGCGCCGGACTGACCGGCTACGTATATTGTAAGCAATTGGTAAATGGTGTCAAGGCACGATGGTTACCGGGTGTTGGTTACGCGGGAGTTGGTGAGGAGCAATTAGCAAGGCTCTTAGGAAGTTAAGCGGCCTGTCAGAGGGTCCTTTCGGAGCTGATCCAAGAGGACGCGGTAGAGATTATCACGGCGATGATTGAAGCGAAATTCGGTTTCCTTTAAGTGAAGAACAAAGGTGTGAGCGGGGATGCCGTTGAACTTGGCCAGGCGTCGTTTGGCGAAGCTCCAAAAGCTCTCGATACCGTTGACATGGTTCTTGCGCACCGCAAACTGATGGGCCTCGTGATTGACCCGGAGATGTTTCTGATAGCCCATATCGACCAGGCCGTCGTAGCCGGACCAGCCGTCGGAGTGGATGACCGACTCCAGGCTGATACGGCCCAAAATGGCCTTCCGCAGCGTCTTTCGCCGGCAGTCGGGGACGATCTGGGTATAGACATAGCCATGGCGCTGGAAGATACCAAAGACGATCGTCTTGCCTCCCGCACCACGGCCGCGTTTACCTCGAACTCGGCGCGGCCCGAAATAGCTCTCATCGACTTCCACTTCTCCCGCGAGCGGGTTTTGCGCTTCGCACCAACGGGCGATCTGGCGCCGCAATTTGAGGTAAACCGTGTTCACCGAACGCACCGAAAGACCGGTGATGGCCGCGGCTTCGCTGGCCGTGAGATCCAAAGCGAAAACGCGAAGCAAGTGCCGAAAAAGCTTCTCCGAAATATGGGAACGGACGTAGTACTTGTTTTTGCCCGTAGACATTGGCGATCCGTCATTCTACAGGCCACTTAACTTCCTAAGAGCCTTAGCAATTAGCGATTAGCTGGCCCAGCTTAGCGCCCAAGGCGGGGCGCGAACCTGGGGCACCCGGCACCCAGCCTGAGTTTGTCCGTGATGTTAGGAAAGGACCCACATTTGCCAACCCCGGGCAAATATGGACCGCCCGCGCAGCGGTGTGCGCGATAATGAGCGGTGTACGGGACGTAAAGGTACGTATCCTATGGCTTTCCCACGGAAATCAGGCATTAGAGAGTACGTCAACGGACGGTTCGGATTCTCAATTAGGTATCCGAATGAATGGAAAGCGGCAGAGTCCCAAAACGGCGACGGAGTTCGGTTATCAGATCGCACCGGGTGCGTGGAAATTCGTTGTTACGCTCACGCGGCCGTGATTGCTCCCACACTTCGGGAGTGGATATTCAACGAGATGTTGGCGGAGCGTCTGAAGGATGCATTTCACATTGGTGGCACAACACCTGCCACCGTAGCGTTACAAAACAAGGACGGTTCGCTTGAGCACGTCCCCGCAACAAAGGTCGTGTATGAATGGGAGTCGGACGGGCTGCCGTATAAGGGGGGGTGGCTGTTTACGCAATACGAGAACACGCAGTTCTCCATCAGACATGCGCTGCCCGCGCGGACGTTTTCGCAATTTGAGGCCATCCTGGATGACGTTCAGAGGAGTCTTATAATCTTAGGTTCTGTTAAACGATAAAGTGAGTATTTGGACATGGGTAATGGCATCCAGGCCGCGGTTGGAACGATTTACCTCACCCTTGACGATGGGCCGCACCCTGAATTCACGCCCCGTATTCTCGACATTCTGCACGAGAGAAATGCGAAAGCGACGTTTTTCGTCATAGGACGAAAGCTCGCCAGCAAGAGGCTCGCCGACATAGTGGTCCGGGCCGCATCCGAGGGTCACGTCATTGGCAATCACACTCTGACTCATCCGGACCTCACGAAATGCTCTGATCGGGAAATCCGACGGCAACTCGTAACAACCGTAGACATTCTGCGCGAGCTCGGTATCGATTGCAGCCTCGTGCGACCCCCATTTGGGCGTATCAACGCGAGGGTGGCTGAAGTGATTCGTGAACTTGGATTTGAAGTGCTGCTCTGGAACAACGACCCGCAGGACTGGCTTACCTCTCGGGATGATTCTCTTTGGGTGGAGGACGCAATTTCGGCTATCGAACGGAGACAAGCGACGACCATCGTTTGCCATGACACTCACGCGCGAACCGCGCAGCATCTGGGCAGATTAATCGGCGATTTGTCGACGCGAGGTTACTCGTTTGCTACTTTGGTAGGCCCTCAACTGGGCGCTGATTCCAAATGACGGTGATGCCGTTCAGCACAGCCCACGATTTTAGGGCGGAATCCCCGGTGAGCAGTATCGTCTTCCCCGGGTGGTACTGCTGCACTACCAGTGCAGCAGCGGCAATCGGGATGTCCTGATCGGGGATTCGATTTGCCCGCCGATTCCGTTTCAACTGAAACTCTCTGGCGAGAACAGCGCTTCCTCGGTCCAATATTCGTACGTTTGAACACTTCAATAAGAGTCGTAATAGCGCCGTGGGCGGGATCAATATGTCTTTGGACTGCATGCCGGGCCTGAATTTACGTTCAACTTCTTCCAAGACATAAGACGGCACAACGAGACGTAAGCGCGGATGCAGCATGCACAAGAACGCGCTGAGACCGAGGTTGTGCGGTTGGCCTTTGAGAAACCAAACAAGGCCGTGCGTGTCTACGACGTATACATTTGGCTTCATCGCCCTTGGAATTGGTCCTCCACCCAAAGCAGGTCAAGGACGGTCAGCTTGTGCACACATTCGAATGAAGAATATAGTTCTTGGAATCCTAACCGTTGGTTGCGAAGCAATCGCCAAATGCGATCGGCCAGCTCCTTCGCGGAGGTCGCTTTGCCATAATAGAAGGGCGAACCGAACGGCGTGAAATCCGACTCTGTCCAAGTAAGAACGCGATAGACGTTATCGAAACTCGCGTACCACTGCCCGCTGTCGCTGGTACCCGTTTTAGCCGCTAGGCCGCAATGGTTGGCCCGCAAGCGGCCTGTTCCCTCCAGCACGACTCTACGGAGGATCGCCTTCACGGTCGAAGCATGGCACGAAGTACAAACTCTTCTTCCCGCGGTGTTGTTGTCGAATAAAACCGTTCCGTTCTCTTCAGTAATGCGCCTTATGATCGAATGTGGATAAGAGTACCCGTTCGCTGAGATGGCAGAGTACGCATTGCAGATCTGGAGTGGTGATACTCCTGGCGAGATCGCCCCCGTACTAAGCGACAGCGCGGGCCTGCGGGTTGGGATTCCAACGTCCGTCAACATCCGTTGCACACGGGTTAGCCCTACGTCTTGCAGTAGCTGAGCATAGACGGTGTTGTCCGAATGCACGGTTGCGTCAGCGATGCTCATCAAGCCACCGTAGCGCTCCGCCGCATTTCGAACATTCCAGACGCGTCCACCGTCTAGCTTAATTGCGAGTGGGTGCGACTCATATTGCTTCTCCGGTGAGATTCCCTGCTGCAAGGCGGCCAGAAGGATGAACGGCTTGAGTAACGATCCTGGCTGCAGCAGGCCATCGGTCGCAGCATTAAACGGCTGATCCTGGAAACGCGTACCGCCCGCTAGCGCCTTGATGTCGCCGGAGTGGGCATCTTGAATGACGCATCCAAGGCGGCCAAGATATCCCGAGCGTCTGCTCGCTTCGCACACCGACTCGACTATGCCCTGGCAGACCGGATCGATTGTCGTGGAAACTACCAGCCGCCGAGCCGGAAAATGGTCGGGGACTAAGTGCAGTAATGACTTGCGCACGAACTCACGCACGTATGCTGCTGTGCACGGAAAAATGTCAGCATACGTACGCCGCGACTTCCATTCACGCACTTGGCAAGCTTGGCCGTGCTCCCCCCGCAGATGGGACAAGTGCATAACCAACCGCGTACGTTGCTCCGCTCGAGCGGGGTTGCAGCAGCGGCAATATCGACCGGGCGCCTTCAAGAGACCGACGAGATAGGCGGCGTCAGCTTCGTCCAAGTGAGCTGCCCGCTTCCCGCATAGTGTCAGGGCTGCTTGTTCAATGCCAAAAACGGAGTGGCCGAAGTAAGCGGCGTTCAAGTAGATTTCGAGAATCTGCAGCTTGGTCAAACGTCGCTCGATCCAAAGTGCGGCTAATAGCTCAATCATTTTCCTTCGAAGCGACCGATCAGAGCGACGTAAGACGGCCATTCTCGCGAGCTGTTGAGTGATGGTGCTTCCGCCTTGCACAATGCGGAGTGCGCGAACATTGACGTATGCGGCTCTTAGAATGCCGATGGGGTCTATGCCGTAATGAGAAAAGAAACGTTGATCCTCTGTCGCAATGAGGCACCGCAACACGGGCTCAGCGACCTGGTGAAGTGGGATACAGAGCCTATTCTGGTCAAAGATCGCAGAAAAGAGCTTCCCGTCAGAAGTAAGGAGAACGGAGGTTTGGGAAAGAGCCCTGATTGTTGTTGGCGGCCACACGGTCGATTCTTCCGCTTGCGAAACGCGAAGAATTATCTCAACCTACGTGGCGAGTTGCACCTGTTTTTCTGACACTTAGACTTTCTAGCAGCGACACGCGTGGCCCGCCCTAGCCTATTTTGCCAGGGTGGGGTTTTTTGGTATCCGAGTGCGACAGCCGCAACCAGATTCATCCGTGTCCAACTGAGTTAATCAGCGGCTGATCGTAGTAGCGTCTCTGCCACAACGACGAGCGCCACTGTTCTGAATCGTAATGAACGGCGGGAAAACGACAAGAGACTCGGCTAGGAACACCCCCACATTAGGGAAACTCTGATCAAGTGGTGAACAGTCCCGCAGCGGCTGATGCCGCCCTTTGTTTGCTGGCGCTTACGGACGGCCTGAAGGCCGCCCCCTTCAAAAAACCGACTTGATCAGAGTCTCCTTAGCTCGCAGCGCTCACAAATGCTGGTCACCAGCACGAAAATAACTAATTTTGTCCGGGTTTTCCGCGTGTTTTCCGCTGGTTTTTCCTCAGTTGCACAAGAATTGGGCATTGACAGCATAGTGTTATGACGCTAATCTTCGGCGCGTCGACGGTCGAAAGGGTTGGCGTCAATCATCGGTCGCCAGTCCAAAGTAGGCTGGGTGATCCGCTCGGCGAGGCGACTCGCCCGGGCGTCCGGACCCGAAAAAACCGACGGTTACTGCGAGGTGCCGTTGGGGTTCGGAACTGCGAAAGCAGTGATTGCATCAGGGGCTGTGACGGTACATGCCTCCACGCTGTTGGCTCCCTCGCAGGAGTCGGCGGCTAGAGCATAACCAATGTCACGGCCCTTATAATTTTTGCCACCTCTTTTCCCTTCTTCTTTTTCAAACCATCTCATAAATGCTCGCTGCCTGGCACAGGGGCTAAAGAGAGTGTGTGAGAACTGACTTGTTTTCCTCAGGGCAGTTGAGGCACAACGAGGGCATGAGCCGATTTCGGTCGTACAGTCCCGAGCAAGCCTACTTGGTGCCTCCGAGCGTGAAGGACGTTTCTGCCGGAGGGGCATCTGTGCTTCCTGGTGCGGCAGGTAATTGCCAAGTTGGACCTGAGCAAGTTCGAGGAGGAGTACAGCCGGGAAGGCGGCGAGTTGTACGCTCCGGAGATGATGTTGAGTGTGTGGCTGTACGCGTACGCGAGGGGATTAAGTTCCGGACGGCGGCTGGAACGAAAGATTCAGGAGGATCTACCGCTGCGGTACTTGGCCGGCGGCCAGCATCCGGATCACTGGGCGCTGAGCGCGTTCCGGCGGCGGCATCGGCGGGGCATCAACGATGTGTTCACGCAGGTGTTGGAGTTGATCCGGGACGCGCAGTTGGGGCGGTTGGGCACGGTGGCGGTCGATTCGACGCCGATCAAAGCCGACAATGGGCGCCAACGCGTGGATACGCGTAAGCGGCTGCGGCGGGATCGGGCCAAGTATCGGCGGCAAATTCGGCGCTGGCAGCGGCAATGCGAACAGGCGGACAGCGAAGAGGGCGCGGCCTATGCCCGTGGGCAAGTGCAACGATTCCAAGCGCAGTTGGCGCAGTGTCCGGGGCGCTTGCAGCAACTGAAGAAGAGCGGCCAGGAGCGGCTGCCGCGCACCGATGCCGATGCTCGGGTGCTGCGCAAGCGCGGCCAATCGGTCATCGGGTACAGCGGGGAGATCGCCGCGTCGCAAGATCATTTCATCGTGGCCGAACGGGTGACGCAACAGAAGAACGACAACGCCGGGATAGTGCCGATGGTGGAAGAAGTGGAGCGTCAGTGCGGCGAGCGCCCCGGGAAGGTATTGGCGGATGCGGGCTATTTCAGCACGGAGAACCTGGAAGCACTGCGCGAGCAAGGGATCGATGCTTACATACCGGACTCGAACTTAGCCAGGGAACTCAACCTCGGGAAGCGAGCGCGCGGGGTGGGGAGTCGGCCAGTGCGGAGTCCGGTAATCAAAGCCATGCGGCAGAAGTTGCGCAGTGCGGAGGGGCGTGCCACCTATGATCGCCGCAAGGGAATGGTCGAACCGGTGTTCGGCACCCTGAAGGCGCAGCGCGACCTGGCCCGGTTCCGTTTGCGAGGCTTGGCCAAGGTCGGCATTGAGTTCACCCTAGCCTGCCTGGCTTACAACCTGACACGGTTCCAGCAAGCGCGGGGCAAGGGAAAACCGGCCATCGATCAAGCTTAACGTCTGGATGGTGCCGCTATTCAGCGTTGAGCGTCATTGAGTGACGTTGGACGGAAACCCAATGTTGGGGGTTACTGCATGTACCAGGTTCGGAGAGGGGCTGTGAAGCTGGTTCTCACACGCTCTCTAAAGCCCGATGCTTAAGAGTGCCAAATTCGCGGGCCTGAAGGCCCGCGCTTCCACGGTGCTGCAAGGCTCTCGGTGCTGCAAGGCTCTCGGTGCTGCAAGGCTCTCGGTGCTGCAAGGCTTTCGGTGCTGCAAGGCTCTCGGTGCTGCAAGGCTCTCGGTGCTGCAAGGCTCTCGGTGCTGCAAGGCTGCCGGCATTTATGGGATAGCCTGGCTCTGTTGACATCCTGTCGCTTCGTCCCTCCGGGACTCTCCTCTTTCTGTTGACTTTTCCCAGGGCTGCCGCCCTGGGCTACCAGCGTTCGCCCCTGCGGGGCTCGGGTTCTGCCGCTTTCGGTGCGCTTCCACGGTGCTGCAAGCCTCCCGGCATTTATGGGATAGCCTCTATTCAACGACTCCGAAACTGGCCGCGAGATCCTGCTGGCGAAGGCGCTCGATATAGCGCTGCTCCTGAGACTTGTCGTTTTCACGGCGAACGTGGCGAATGGTGTGCCCGGTGGCCATGTGGCAGATTTCCTCGCCGAGGTTGACGGCGTGGTCGCCGGCGCGTTCCAGGGCGTTGGCAAGAAACAGCAGGTGCACGGCGCTGCGGGAGGCGCTGGAGGCGCCGTCGAGGATGCGGAAGAAGAGCAGGTTGCGGCGGCGGTCGATTTCGGCGTCGGCGCTGACCAGGCCGAGGGCGAGGTCAACGTTGCGGGAAGCGAGGCCGGCATGGGCGTCGCGCAACATGCCTTCCAGTACGGTGGCCATCTCGATCAGATCGCGCAGATCGGCCATGTCGGCGGTGGCGTCCAGGGCCTGGATGCGGGACGCGGCCGAGCACAGCAGGTCGCCGATGCGCTCCAAATCGATGACGAACTTCATGCACACGAGCAGGTCGGGAACCACCTCGGGCTCGACGCGGGTGACGGCGTAGGCGACACGCTCGTCGATTTCGCGGTCGATGAGGTCGAGCTTGCGTTCGCAGTCGGCGATCTGGGCGAGGGCGGAGGATGACCTTCCGACCAAAGCGTCGGCGGTGGCGGCGGCCGATTGGCGGGCCAGTTCGCAGGCCACCAGGGTCATCTGAAGCAGTTCGGCGGCGTAGCCCGGCGAGGGCGGCTGGTCGGGGGTGCTCATGGTGCAAGGGGAACACCGGCCTGTGAAGAAGTGATGAAAAAGAGGTTACAAGACGGTTAAAACACCCACCCGGGGGGAGGCGCCGGCGGGGAGTTGGGTGGTTCAGGTCTGGTTGGCCGGTTGGAGCCGCCAGCCGTGCAGAGGTCGGTGTTCCTCCGTTACTTGTCGCATGCGGGGGGAGAGGGAATGATGAACAAATGCAATCCCCGGCAATTCTCCCTCGTAGTTCCAAGCAGTTTAAGCGGCGCAGCGCCCGCGTCCAACTTAGAATTCCGCTGCTGGTGGAAGCCGGCGACGAAAACACGCTGGAAGCTGAAACTGTAACTGTAAGTAAACATGGGGCCAGGATCCGAATGATCGGGGTCCGCGGAAAGCTGTCGTGTGGCGAACGACTGCGCATCTCCACCCGTAACGGACAGCAGCCGCAGACGGCCCGGGTGGTTTGGCTGGACAGAAGAAGCGAGCCGCATTATGGGATCGAATTGGACGATCCCGGCAACTTCTGGGGCGTGTACTTCCCCAGCAAGGAGGGCAGCGACTGGCGGAGCCACAGGAAACCACCGGTGTCGGTGGTGACCCCGGTTCCGTACGTTGCCGTTCCCAGTTCTCTGGCCGAAGCACCGCCAGCACCGCCACCCGAACCGGCAGCGGCCGAGCTTGGGCCGTCGATGCCGGCGCTGATCACCGGCGTCTCGGCAGCGCGCATGCCGCTGGCGGAAAGAACGGACCTGGTATTCACCCGTCCCGACGAAGCCTGCGCGCTGCTGCATCACCTGGTGGAGCCGGGCGCGTTGGTGCGCATGATCCTGCCCGACCAGCGGATCATGAAGGGCCGCGTGTCGTCGGTGGGCGGACATCGCCAAGCCGGCAAATGGCGGGTGAGCATCAAATGCGAGGCGCAGGCGCAGGCCTAAGCGCGGCGAGGAGCTGTACGGCCCCGTTCGTCCTCCGTGTGGGACTCCGGATATCCTGGCGCTGACCCTTCCCAGGGCGGGCGCCGCTTCGACTATTTCCAGCTTCCTCTTGGCCGGCACGAACTCCGTGTCCATGAAGTCCCGCTGCTGTTCCTCACATCGGCGGGATGAAAGTCGGCCACGAGTATTTTCCGCAAGCGGCCCACACCAGCCGTTCCCATAAAAGAACCCGGCGCGCAATTGGGAGCAGAGCGCTGCGAAATTTCGCCGCGCCGGGAGGCCGGTCCTCCGTTCCGTGGCAAATTAGCGAGCAACGCAACCATAGATGCAGTTACACAAGGAGCTCGCTCTTATGCAGCGTGTACCTCGGCCGGCGTATCCGGCGCTGATTGTCAGCCTTCACGCTCTGCTCAAGTCCTTCTGGAACCTTGCCGTGGTAACTGTCCCAGCAGGACTACCCCATCGCGCGCAACATCGGCGCGCGGATACGGCCCAGGTTCCTGGTATCGCCCATGACAGGGAAAACGTTCCCAAACCCTGGAGCATTCGTACTCTCCTGCCTTGGACGGCGATAGCCCTTGGTGTGCTGACCATGGTTGCCTGCGGTAATGGCGGATGGCAAGGTTCGGCGCCTGCCATCATCGTCCAACCGGCGGACCAGACAGTGACGGTGGGGCAGAGAGCAAGCTTCGCGGTGACCGCCACGGGCGTTGCGCCCATGGGGTACCAATGGTACCGGGACCGTATCGCCATCCGCGGCGCGAACTCCAGCTCCTACACCACCCCGGCAACGGAGATGAGGGACAACGCCGCGCTTTTCTCGGTAACGGTATTCAACGCCGGCGGCAGTGTAGCGAGCGCACCGGCGACCCTGACGGTGAACCGCGGGACTCCGGTGGCCAGCAGCCTGGTGTGCAGTTCCTTCACGCCGCCCTATCACGGCTCGGTGACCCTGGTTCCCACCTTCTCGGGCGGAACGGCGGTGATCGGCTCGGCGGGCGTGGGGAGCTCCGATATCACGGCTACAGCCGTCAGCGGCGATTCCTATAGCACGCCAGCAGTGACCTCGGCGACCACTTATACCTTGAGCGTCACCGGGGCAGGAGAAGAGGTTGCCTCCACGACGTGTTCGGTGACGCCACGAAGCGTGAGTGTTTCCGCCATTTCTCCCGCCGGGACAACGATGGCTCCCGGGCAGCAGAGCTTTGCCGCCACAGTCAGCGGCGGCGCAACCAACAACCTGACCTGGAGCGCCAGCGGGGGAACTTTCCAGGGGAACATCTGGACCTCTCCCAGCACGGCGGGCAGCTACACCATTACCGCCACCAGCGTGGATGATCCATCGGTCTCGTCTTCCACCACGGCGACGGTCAGTTTGCCGGTAATCACCGGCCAACCTGTAAGCCTGAATGTGTGCCCCGGCGGCACGGCGAGCTTTACGGTCACCGCCGATTACGCGGAGAGTTACCAGTGGATGCTGGGCGGGTCGGGGATTTCCGGCGCCACCGGCATGAGTTACAACATTGCCGCCGCTGCCCCCGCGGATGCCGGGATTTACAGCGCCACGGTAGGCAATGGCGCGGGAAGTGTGACATCCAACGTTGCCCGGCTGGTGGTGGGATCGTCGATCACGTCCAACCCGGCGAGTCTTTCGGTGTACGCGACGCAGACGGCGACGTTTTCGGTCTCGGCGGAAGGTCAATCCCCGTTTAGTTACCAATGGTATGTAATTCCCTCGGTTGTACCGACCGGAATCGCGATCTCGGGCGTGGCCGGTTCGGGAACGGCAACTGCCATCTCCGGGGCGACATCGAGTACCTACACGACGCCGGCGGTGGATACCAGCTACGACGGCGCCCAGTACTACGCCACGGTGACGGATGCTTGCGGCGGAACTGCACTCACCAGCAGCGCAGCCACATTGACGGTAACCACGGGCAATGTGCCTCCCACCATCACCACCGAACCCGTGGGCCAGGCAGTGGCGGTGGGCGCCACGCCGACGTTCAGCGTGGTGGCTTCGGGAACGCCGGCGCTTTCCTATCAGTGGTACCGGATTCTGGCGGGCGGCACGACAGGAGTGGCGATTGCCGGCGCCAACTCCGCCAGTTACACCCTGCTAAGCTCGGCAACCACCGCCGACAATGATCAGGACGCCTACTACGTAATTGTCAGCAACGCATACGGGCAGGCAGTTTCCGAGCACGCGCCGCTGGCGGTGGGCGATGGAATCCTGCTCCAGATCACCGGCCAGCCGCAGACGGCTTACGTCAATGAAGGCGCGCCGGCCAGCTTCACGGTGACCGCCGCCTCCAGTCTGCCGTTGACCTACCAGTGGTACAGAGCCAACCCCGGCAGTTCGACGTTTGCGCCGATCACGCGAGCGACCAGCGCAACCTACACGCTGGATACTACGGCCAGCAC
Source organism: Terriglobia bacterium (assembly GCA_963740615.1). Taxonomy (GTDB): domain Bacteria; phylum Acidobacteriota; class Terriglobia; order Terriglobales; family Acidobacteriaceae; genus JAIQGF01. The sequence goes on along the minus strand of CAVUEZ010000008.1, from coordinate 112,579 downwards.
GGATACGGGTTCGGTGTTCCTGGTGATCGTAAGCAACGGAAGCACGGCCTCGGTGTCCAGCCAAACGGCGTCGCTGTTCGTGGGGACGCTGGCGGGAATCGACGATCTGTGCAGCACGAGTTGGACGGCGGTTGGCGATGCCACCAGCCTGGCGGGCTGCAGCTTCCAGTTGACCGCCGCAACCACCGGCCAGCACGGAGAGATTGTGTGGCCGGGCTTGATTTCCACCGGCAATATCCAGCTCAGTTTCACGGTGGCGATCAGCGATCCGAGCAGTCCTCCGGCGGATGGTTTCGCCATGGTGCTGGGCGATCCCTCCCTGGGAGCGACGCCCACCAGCACGGGGGCCACGGGACAAGGCTTAGGGGCGGAAGGAATTCCCGGTTTCGTGCTCGGCTTCGACACCTACCACAACACCTACGATCCAACCGTTCCTTACCTGGGCGTGGGCAGGAGCGACACCGGGTTGTGGGAGAACCCATGGTTCAACGTCAACACCAACATCCCCGCCCTCGCCAGCTCTGGAACCACGGTATCGCACGACTACGCGGTGAGCATCGTGCAAGGACAAATGACCGTGACCATGGATGGCGCCCAGGTGTTTTCCGGCAAGGTGATGGTTCCTCCGGTGGCGTATCTGTATGTGACCGCCTCCACCGGCGGATCCTGGGAGAAAACGGTGATCAGTAACCTGACAGCCACGGTTTCCGCGCCGTCGAACTAATTGAGGGAAATGAGGAGCATGAGAATGCGATTCCCCGCACTAGTAAGCATCTTGTTACTCGGAATGACCATGGGGGTCATGGCCCAGGACGCGCACAGCGGAGAGGCAGCGGTGACCTATCACTGGCTGCGAAGCAACGTCCCGCCCGGCGGATGCGGCTGTTTTGCCCTTCAAGGGGGCGGCGTTTCCGGCTCGTGGAACCTGCGCCGGCGCTGGGCGCTGGTGGGAGAAATCAGCGCCGAGCACGCGGGGAATGTGCTCTCCACGGGGAAGCCGTTGACCGTGACTTCCTTTCTGGCGGGAACGCGCTACCGCCTGCCGCAATGGTGGCGGCGCGGTTCTCACAGCCCCGAGCCCTTTGCCCAACTGCTGCTGGGAGCCGCCCATGCCAGCGGGGGGATGGCGGGCAGCGCGGATTCGTCGTTCGCCTTTGCCAGCCGCATGGGTGGAGGCATCGATGTGCCGCTGAGTTCCCGAATCGGAGTGCGAATCATTCAGATCGACTACAGCCTGACCCGTTTTGCGAACTCCACCAATGACCATCAAAACAATCTGCTGCTGAGCGCCGGCGTGGTCTTTCACTGGTCGCGGGGAAAATAGCGGCACGCCGGCTGTCTGAACACCGCGCACGGTCGAGACTGCGTTCATCGTGCACCGATGCCGGCGGAGGCCGGCGTGGGAGCGGGTGTAAACTGATGAAGGCGCCGCTCTTCTCCGTGACGGCCCTGTAGCTCAGATGGATAGAGCAGCGGTTTCCTAAACCGCGGGTCGGCAGTTCGAATCTGCCCAGGGCCTCCAGCGTCGCCTTGGAGCGCTGCCGAGCCGGCCCGCATGGCCCCGATCCGCAGCGCCCCTGCCAGAAAACAAACTGCTGAGATCTCAGGCGGCGCGGCCTTGCGCGAAGTCGCCGGAGAGCGCTTCGGCGGTGCCGGCAAGCGACTCTTTCAGCAAGGTGGCGGCGCTGGTGGCGAAGACAGTGGTCTTCATGTGGTGGCAGGCGGAGGCCAGCACCAGGCCGATGAAGCCCGCAAACAGGGCAGCCAGGGCAAAGGCGGGCGGCAGCACACCGATGAGCAGCACCGCGGCGACTGCGCCCGCCGCGGCCAACACGCGCCGGAAGCCGAAGAAGAAGTGTCCGAAGTGAACAGCCGTCGCCAGAACGAAGGCCGCCACCAGAAGCATGTCGAGGGGTCGTAGATGAACCATGGATCGTCCTCCCAGGAGCACAGGATAAAACGAGAAGCGCGGATTTGAGTCTCCGCGGGAGAGAAAGTAGTAACCCGGCCGGTTACTACCGGTGGCGGAAGAAAGTAGTAACCGCAGGGGTTACTTGCGGAAGACGCCTGGCAGGAGGGAGGGGCGGGCTCCGCCGCGCGGGCAGCGTCGGGATGCCGCTTCAGGCGGGCGACTTGTCTCCCGACACGGCAGCTTCGGCCTTGCGAATGGCGTGCTCGTGCAGCTCCCAGGAGGCAATCGCCTTGCCGCATCCTTCGCGCGCCAGGCGGGTACTCAGTTCGCGCTCCGCCTGGTCGAAGGTATCTTCCGCATCCAAGTGGGCGCGGCGCGCCGAGTCGTCAGCCTTCTTTACGGCCTTCGCCACGAATCTTGCTTGTTCGTCCGATTGCGGGTCCCCGGCGGGGCTTGGCGTGGTCAACTCGGCGTAGGCGGTCTTCAGCGCCGCGCTCCAGGAACTCTTGACCTCGTCTTCGAGGAGGTCGAGGGCTTCGTTGGCCTTGTCGGCGGCGCGGCGGACTCTCTTCTTTTCCTTCAGCCACTTGACGACCGACCACTCGATGGCCTCGCGCATGAGCGCCTTGGCCTCTTCGACCTCGGTGAGCTTGCGCATGGAAACCGGCTTCCCTCCCGCGAAGACCACGGACATTAGCTCGCAAAAATGGGAATGTCCAGAGCGGTCCGAAGCGGCGATTCCCTCCGGCGGGCGCCTGACGCAGGCGTATAGTGCGGCTGAGATGGCGCGCCCTGAAGGCCAATACGACTTCGACTTCGACTTCGTCGTGATCGGGTCCGGGTTTGGGGGCAGCGTGAGCGCGTTGCGACTGGCCGAAAAGGGATACCGCGTCGCGGTGATGGAGATGGGCCGCCGCTGGAGGCCGGAAGACCTTCCGCGCACGAGCTGGTCGATCCATCGCTGGTTCTGGCGTCCAAAGCTGGGCTTGCGCGGTTTCTTCAACATGCAGTTCTTCCGGCACGTGACCATTCTGCACGGCTGCGCCGTCGGGGGAGGATCCATCACCTACGCCTGCACCTTGCTTCGGCCGCCGGAGAAGATCTGGGAGAGCGGACCGTGGACCGGCCTGGCCGAGTGGAAAGCGGAGATGCCGCGGCACTACGACGAGGCTTGCAGGATGCTGGGAGTAACGGAGAACAGGATTCTGGGGCCGGCCGACCATCTGCTGAAAAAGGCGGCGGAGGCGGTGGGAGTGGGCGGCACTTTCTACCGCACCAACGTAGCTATTTTTCAGGCGCCGGAGGGAGAGCCGGGCGGCAAGACGGTCGCTGACCCGTATTTCGGCGGACAAGGCCCGCCGCGGACCACCTGCATCGCCTGCGGCGGCTGCATGATGGGGTGTCAACACGGCGCGAAAAACACGCTCGACCTCAACTACCTCTACCTGGCGGAAAAGCTCGGGGCACGGGTGTTCCCGGAGACCCAGGTAGTGGACGTAAGGCCGCTGGGCGGCGACGGCAGCCAGGGCTACGAAGTGCGCACGGTGAAATCCACCGCCTGGGTGAACCGGCAGGCGAGGCGCTTCACTTGCCGTGGAGTGGTGTTTGCCGCTTCATCGCTGGGCACCATGGAGTTGCTGTTCCGGCTGAAGGAAAGCGGTTCCCTGCCGGCGGTGAGCAAGCAACTGGGCAAGCACGTGCGCACCAACTCCGAATCGCTGATCGGGGTACGGATTCCCGGCTGCCAGGAGGACCTGTCGAAGGGAGTGGCCATCGGCGCCGGCATTTATCTGGACGAGCACACGCACGTCGAGGTGGTCCGCTATCCCAGCGGCTCCGACACGATGAGCCTGCTAACTACGGTGCTGACCAGCGGACGGCCCGGGCGGGGACGCATTCCGCGGTGGCTGAAAAACGTGGCGCGCTCGCTGCTGTTGCACCCGATCAAGACACTGCGCCTGTTCCGCCCGTGGAGCTGGGCGCGTGAAACGCTGATCCTGCTGTGCATGCAGACGCTCGACGGGCATATCGAAATGGGATGGCGGCGGCCGTGGTTCTGGCCCTGGCGCAAATTTCTGGTCAGCCGCGGCGACAAGGTCCCCACCTACATTCCACGGGCCAACGAATTCGCCGAGCGCTTCGCGCGGCTGACCGGTGGAACCGCCATGAGCATGCTGCCGGAGATCTTGTTCGACGTACCGGGGACCGCGCATTGCATCGGCGGCTGCGTGATCGCCGGCTCGCCGGCGCGCGGCGTGGTGGACCACCGGCACCGGGTGTTCGGTTATAAGAATATGTACATCTGCGATGGATCGGTGGTGGCGGCCAACCTGGGGGTGAATCCCAGCCTGACCATCACCGCGCTGGCGGAGCGGGCCATGCGGTTCCTGCCGGCGGCGGGCGATACATCGTGGGACGATGCAGCGGAGACGGTGGCCGCCGCCTCCTCTTCCTCCTCTCCTTCTTCTTCGACGGCGGCGGTGTGATGGCTGGCGCACTCTGGCGCACCGCGGGCGTACCGATTTGGCACAGGCCCAAAAGTTTCTGTTCCGTTCCCTGCTGCAGCCAAGTCCAGTGCGGATAGCATGACAACGACAGCGGCAACCAGCCAGTTGCGGGAGTGGTGCGATGTCTACCCTTGCCCCGGCGCCCGAACGCACCGACCACGACTTACGCCCCCAAGCAGAACGCATCGCCTACCTGGAAGGACTGGTGGAGCAGGCCAGGGTGGCCGCCGCCGTGTTTACCCAGTACACGCAAGAGGACGTTGACCGGATCGTGAAACCGATGGTGCTGGCCGGACTGGAGAAGGCCCAGTACCTGGCCGCGCTGGCGGTGGAGGAAACCCGGATCGGGGTGCTGGAAGACAAGGCCATCAAGAACATGGTGGCCACCGAATTCGTCTACGACTACGTGAAGGACAAGCGCACGGTGGGGGTGATTCGCGAGTTTCCCGAACGCGGACTGGTGGAGGTGGCGGCGCCGATGGGAGTGATCCTGTCGCTCACCCCGATCACCAATCCGACCTCGACCGTCCTGTTCAAGTGCATCATGGCGATCAAGACGCGGAACGCCGTGATCTTCAGCCCTCATCCCAACGCGTGGCGCTGCTGCTATGAGGCGGTGCAGACGATGTACGCCGCGGCGGTGAGGCACGGCGCGCCCGAAGGCGTGTTCACCTGCCTGGAATCGCACGACCTGCAGGACAACGATTACCTGATGCACCACAAGGACATCGCGCTGATCGACGCCACCGGCGGGCCGAGCGTGGTGAGAGCAGCCTATAGCTCGGGCAAGCCGGCTCTGGGCGTCGGACCGGGCAATACCCCGGTGTATCTGGAGAAGACGGCCGACCTGGACATGGCGGTGGTGGACATCATCACCTCCAAGACATTCGACAACGGCACGATCTGCGCCTCCGAGCAGACGGCGGTGATCGACGACGCGATTTACGACGCGGCGCTGAGGAAGTTCGCCGAGCTGGGCGCGCACATCTGCAACGAGGCGGAAACCAAGCTGCTGGGGCGCACGGTGATCGATCCAAAGACCGGGTCCATGCAGCCCCTGGCAGTCGGCCAGAAAGCAGTGGACATCGCCCGCGCAGCCGGCCTGGCGGTAAAGCCGAACACCAAGCTGCTGATCGCTCCCATCCAGGGCGTCGGCCGCGACCACCCGCTCTCGGCCGAAAAGCTGTGTCCGGTGCTCGCCGTGTACCGGGCGCGGTCGGTGGAGGAGGCGCTGCGGGTGTGCGTGGACGTGAATCACGCCGGAGGGCTGGGACACACGGCGGTGATCTTCTCGGCCAACGAAAAGGTGATCCGCAGCTTCGGCGAGGTGATCAACGCGGGCAGGATCATCGTGAACTCGCCGGGATCGATTGGCGCGCTGGGCGGCATTTACAACGACATGGTGCCCACCTTCTCCTTCGGATGCGGCACCGGCGGCGGCAACAGCACCACCGACAACGTGAACATCTACCACTACCTGAACATCAAGCGCGTGGCGCGCAGGACACAGGCACACATGTGGCTCCGTATTCCCAAGGAAATTTATTTCAATATGAACGCGGTGGAGAACCTGCGGCGGTTTGACTCGCGCTCCACCATGATCATCACCAACGCGGCGCTGGAACAGATTGGCCACGTGGACATTGTGCGGCGCCACCTTCCCGCCAATACCCAGGTGCATGTCTCGGTGATTCCGGACGCGGAGCCGGAGGTCGCGGTGATCCTGCGGGGAGTGGAGGCGCTGAACGCGCACCGGCCGGACCAGATGATCGCGCTCGGCGGCGGGGCAGTGATCGACGCGGCGAAGATCATGAAGCTCAAGTACGAATCGCCGCGGGCCGATCTGGAGGAGCTGGCGGCGCCGTTTCTCGACATCCGCAAGCGGGTGGTGGAGTACCCGACGGAGAAGACCAACCACGTGCGCCTGATTGCCCTTTCCACCACCAGCGGGACCGGGAGCGAGGTCACTCCCTTCGCGGTGCTGACCGACAAGGCGCGCGGGCGCAAGGTGACGCTGGCCGACTATTCGCTTACCCCGGACGTAGCGATTGTCGATCCGCAGTTCGTGATGTCGATGCCACGAGGCCTGACCGCCGACACCGGGATCGACTGCTTAACCCACGCGCTGGAAGCGGGTGTGTCGATCTACGCTTCGCCCTACACCGACGCCAATGCCATGCAGGCGATCCAACTGGTGTTCAAATACCTGCCGATCGCCTACGAGCACCCGCACGACGAGGAGGCCCGGAGCATGATGCACAACGCGGCGTGCATCGCGGCGATCGCCTTCGCCAACGCGTCGGTGGGGGTGAACCATGCGCTGGCCCATGCCTTCGGGGCGCGCTTTGGGGTGGCCCACGGCCGGGCCAACGCGGTGATGCTGCCGCACGCCATCGCCTTTAACGCGTCCGTGCCCACCAAGTTCATGCCCTCGCCCAACCAGCGGGCGTATGTCGCCGACAAGAAATACGCGAGCATGGCGGACTTGCTGGGCCTGGGCGGGGCCACGGTGGAAGAGAAGGTGAAGAACCTGGTGGCCGCGGTGGAGGAGCTGCTGGACCGGCTGGCGATGCCGCGGTCGATCGCCGAACTGGGGATTTCAAAAGAAGAATTCGAGCGCGCCATGCCGGAGCTGGTCAAGGCCGCCTTTGACGATCCGTCGTGGCGCTCGAACCCGCGCATGCCGCTGATGAGCGAATTGGCCGGGCTGTTGTGGAACGCTTACCAGGGGCGGGGCGCGGCGAGAGCCTCTGCTGCATCGCAGCAGGAGACCGCATGACGATGGTTGGCCTATGCCGATGATTGCCGTATGGCTGATGGACGGAGAGCGCCTGGTCCAGGCGCTCGAAGAGGGCCGCGAACGACTGGATGGCGCCGAGGGCGAGGTGGTTCTGGATTTCGCCGCGGTGCGCCGCGTGGATGCGGCCGCGTTGCGGGCGATGGAACAACTGGCCGCGGGAGCCGAGGACAAGCAGGTCAAGATCAAGCTCCGCGGCGTCAGCGCGGAAGTGTACGGGGTGCTCAAACTGGCCAAGCTTGCCCCGCGGTTCTTCTTCCTGAACTGAAATGGTGGAGAGACCGGAGCGGAAGACAATGGCAACTGGAGTGACGAAAAGCGGAGATATGCCGCACAGCAACGGCCACGATTCGCTGTCTTTCGGGGACGCTCTTTTTCTCTACCTTGAGCGGCCGGGCGTGCCGCTTCACATTGCGTCGGTCAACGTGTTTGAGGGCAGGATTGCGCGGCAACGGCTGATGCCGTTCATCGCCTCGAGGCTGCCGCGCGTTCCCCGTTTCCTGCGCCGGGTGGCGGTTCCTCCGCTCAACTTCGGCCTGCCGAGCTGGGAACACGACGCTGATTTCGACCTGCGCAATCACATCCGCCAGGTGACGCTGAAACGCGGCAGCCGGGCCGAATTCCAGGCTGTGGTGGGCAACATCCTGAGCGTCACCATGGACCGCCGGCGGCCGCTCTGGGACCTTACCCTGGTGCGCGGTTTGCAGGGCGAGCGGACGGGGCTCATCCTTCGCATACACCACTGCCTGGCCGACGGCCTGGCCGGAATCGGGCTGATGAATGCGCTCCTGGACTCGAGCCCGGTTTCGGCTCCGCCTGCCATGCGCCGGGCGGCGAGCGCCGCGGCCGTCCGCCGCGCCCAGCCGGAGCTGCTGGACGACGTCATCAGCGCCTGCTTCAGCGCGGTGCAGCAGGTGCTCACGGCGCAGTCGGAGTTGCTGGCGCTCGCCCAGCGGATGGTGGCGGCCGCCGGCAAACAGCCCGAGGGAGTGGAGACGCCAGCCGGCGGCAATTCGCATCGCCCAGCTTCCCTGCTGGAACTTTGGGGCCGCATGATGCCGGAATGGGCCGCGCCCGCCGAGCGCCTGCCCTTCAACGTGGTCTGCCGCGGGCCGCAGAAGTTCAACTGGACGGAGATTCCCGTGGCTGACATCAAAGCGGTGAAACAGGCCGCCGGCGCCACCTTCAATGATGTCGCCCTGGCCGCCATCGCCGCGACTGTCCGGCGCTACGCCGAGTTGCATGATGTGCGCCTCAAGAACAGGACCCTGCGGGTCGTGGTCCCGGTGAGCGTACGCGGCCAGGGCGATGCCGGTGAGTTGGGCAATCGCATTACATTCCTGCCCGTGAGCCTGCCTCTGGATATTGCCGACCCTCGGGAACTGCTGGCTGCCGTCTGTGAGCGAATGGCGGAATTGAAGAGCGCGCAACTGGCCGAGTTCGTCGGCCTCGCCGGCACTTTGATCGGCACGATTCCCGGTCCGGTGCAGTCGCTGTTTGGACCGATCGCCAGCCAGTTGCCGCTGAGCCTGTGCAACCTGATCTTCACCAACGTGCACGGACCCGAGGGCCCGCTCTACCTGCTCGGTCACAAAATGCTTTCCTGTTATCCCTACGTGCCGATCGGCGGTGAGATGGGAATGAACTGCGCCCTGCTGACCTACAACGGCGCCGCGCATTTCGGTTTCACCGGCGACGCGAATGCCGTCCCGGATCTCAGGCGATTCGAAGGGCTGCTGACCGCCAGCTTTGCCGAGCTGCGCAAGAGCGCGGGAATCCAGAGTCCACGGCGGAAAGCCGGGCCTGCGAAGGCGAAGCGCGTGGCTGAACCGGTGGTTGCCCCGGCCGCGCCCGAACCGGCGCCAGCGCCAGCCACGCCGGAACCGCCGCCGGCGCCGCGACCCGTGGCTAAATCCGCGGCGGCCTAGCGCTGGGAAGTGCGCCGCTTGCGCCGCCGCTTGGGCTTTCCCAGACGCGCTTCCAGGTCCGCCAGCCGCCGGCGAAGTTCCTGTAACTCGCCGGGCTTTTCGCCGCTTTTTTCCGGCGAAGCCACGCCGCGCATGAAACCGGTGACCGCATCCAGTGGAGACAGGGCCGCCGAGCGCACGTCGCTGAAGCCGCTCTGCAGCGCGTCCTGCATCCGGGAGTAGGTGTGAAAAGCGGACTTCATCAATTCCCGCCGCACGGCGTCGGAGGCGACGATGAACTGGCGCAGCAGTTCCAGCGGAAGTCCGCTGGGCTGGTCCCGGGTGTCTTCCAGAATGACCTGCGTGAGGATGACGCGCGTCAGGTCCTGGCCGGTCTTGGCGTCGATCACCTGCACCTCGGTTCCATTTCGGATCAGGGCGGCGATGTCCTCCAGGTTGACGTAGCGGCTGGCGGATGTGTCGTAGAGTCTTCGGTTTGCGTATTTCCGGATAATGACCTTTCCCGTTTTCACCTGCCGCCTCGCATGACGCACCGCAATAAATTTCTCTTCTATATTGACACAAAACCTGAATAAGACTAGCTTCGAATCGAATGCTGCAATGCAGCAATTCAGTTCGGAGGCTGTGATGCCAAAACCAACGAAGCCCCGCCCGGCCGTCCACCCCCGGTCGTCGTCGCTTCTTAGCCTGCTGACGGGGTGGGTGCAGCAGGGTGTCGAAAACTTCTTTGCCACGCAGCGCGTCCTCGTGGATGTCGCCATGCGCCAGAACGCCGTCGCCATGAAGACGCTGCGGGAGGGTCTTTCCGATCCCGAGCATTCTCCGCTGGCGATCCTGAGCGAGCTGGCGATTGAGGGAACCTCCAGCTTCATGGAAGCGCAGCGCATTCTTCTTAACCTTGCGCAGCAGGAAAACGAGATCATCATGACCGGGATCAAGGAGCGCGTCGCCGGCTCCCATCCCGCGGTCGCGATGACCGACCTGGTGCGCCGCAGCATCGACACCTTCGTGAAGATGCAGCATGATTTCCTGAAAATCACCAGTAAGCAGACGCTGGGCTGGCTGGAAGCGGTGAAGGCCGGCAAGGGCTACCAGGGAACGCACCTGGTGGACTTCGCCCGCGAAGGCATGGACACCTTTGTCCAGGCGCAGAAGAAGTTCCTGGACGTGATCGCCCAGGAGACCACCAAGGCAACCTCCGGAAAGGCGGAGGAAGTGAAGCACGTGAAGAAGACCGAGATGTCCAAGCTCGCGCGCGAAGCGACCAACGCCTTCATTGAGGCGCAGAAGCGCGTGTTGGACGTGGTCGGCCAGCAGATGAACGTTAACTTGAAAGCGGCGGCCCACACCCTGGAGACGCTGGCTCCTTCCCGGCTTCTGCCGATGGCCAACCTCACCGGCGAAGGCGTGAAGAGCTTCGTCGACGCGGAGAAGGCGTTAATCCAGTCGATGATGAAGCCGCACAACGGGGCCAAGGAGGTCAAAGTGGTCACCATGGGCGAACGCCGGCCGGTCCGGCGCGGACGGCGCAAGGTGGTGAAGGTCCAGGTTGCGCACGCCGGCGCTTAGCGCGCAGGCGTCGTGGGTTCGATGGTCGTAGTTTCAACGTCGGACAGCGGCGTGGCGTTGCCCACGTCACGCCGCTTTCTGTTGCGCTTGGAAATCCGGTGTGATATTTCTCATGCCCATCATTCGGGCATTTTTCCGGCCTTGCATCAGAAAAGCAGCAACGTGTGCTGCGCAAGGCGCATCCAGTTGGGGTGACTTTAACCAGCGAACAGGCGTGTTTAACCTCCCTCGCAGCGTTTGAACTCGTGAAAACAAAGCGGAACGCAAAAAAGCAGCGGCCACGGCGGAGTGCGGCAAGGCGAGGGTCTCCGCAGATTCGCGTGCGCGACCACGAAGCGAAAGCCGATATCCCCATCTGGAAGGAAACGCTTTTTGGTTTCGAATTGCTGCTTCTGCACTCCGCGCCGGTGTACTGGGGCCTGGGCATTCCCCATGGCGACGGCTCCGCCGTCATCCTGATTCCGGGGTTCCTGGGCACCGACACTTACGTCGCCCATCTGCATGCCTGGCTGGAGCGCATTGGCTACCGCTCGTATCTCTCCGGTATCGGCTTGAACGCGGACTGTCCCAACCTGCTCATCCGCTACCGTCTGGCCAACACCCTCGAGAAGGCCCTCCAGGATACGGGGCGCAAGGTCCACCTTGTGGGCCACAGCCTGGGAGGCATCATTGCCCGTTCGGTGGCTGCCCAGCGGCCCCACGACGTTGCCTCGGTCATCACGCTGGCCGCTCCCTTCCGCGGCACGGTGCTCCATCGATCGGTGCTGGAGGCGGCGCACGTGGTTCGGAAACAGATTCTGAAAGAGCGCGGTCCGCACGTGATGCCCGACTGTTACACGCCGCGCTGCACCTGCGATTTCGTGAACTCGCTGCGCTGCGAAATGCCACCATCGGTGGACGAAACCGCCATTTTCACCCGCGACGACGGCATCGTGGATTGGCGTTACTGCAAGACGGGCGATCCGCGGAGTGATTTCGAGGTTGCGGGCACGCACGTCGGGCTGGTCTTCAATCCCTCGGTGTACAGCATCATTGCCGAACGCCTGGCGAGAGCCACTGTATAAGGCTGGGCGCCCGGACCTGCATCCGCCGGATGCGGGCAGAGGTGGGGCGCTGCGTCACGGCCGAAGCTCCCCGGGAGCCGCGCCCCGCCGCAGCACCCGGTCCACGATCGCCTGCTCACAACGCACCGCCACCCGGGTGCCATAGAGCAACGCGCTGCACTGCAGCCGGAGCAGGTCTCCAGGCCGCACCGGCGAACGAAAGGCTTTGCGGTCCACCAGCCAGTGCCGCGCCAGCAGCGCCGCGATCGCCGGCCCCATCGCGGTGCCCGATCCGGCGATGTCCGCCAGCAGTCCGTCCAGCGTCAGCAGCACTTTTGACAACATGATCAGCGGCGCCGGAAAACGAACGCCCTTCACGGCGACATTTTCCAGAAGCTGCATGACGTCCGCGCCGCTGGGCAGATGCCCCAGGGGCAAGTGGTCGATGAACCGATTCACGGCATCACGGATCAGCCGTTCCTCGCGTGAACGGCGCCTGACCGCGTGCTGCGCCAGGGCGGCGATCTCATTCCTCGCGCCCACCGGGTCGCGCAGGCTCACCATCAGGAACAGCAGCGCCAGGTGACGGCGCTGGGGGCGGCTCAAGCGCTCGCGCAAAGCCCAGTCCACGATCACCAGCTTGCCGGTCCGGGAATCGTAGAGCAGATTGCCGGCATGGGGATCGCTGTGAAAAACGGCGTGCTCGTCGGAGGCGAACAGCGGCACCGCCACCAGCGCCTCCAACAACTGTTCGGCCATCTGCTTCCGCCGCCACGGCGGCATCCGCGCCGCCACGTTGGTCACCTTCCCCCCCGCCTCTTCCGTCATGGCGGTGATGGTGGGCGTGCACAACCGCGGAATCACCCGCGGCACGCGCACCCCGGCAATGTTTTCGTAGAGCGCCCGTGCCTCCTCCAGCGTCTTCTGCTCGCGGGCAAAATCAACCTCATGCTGCAGCAGTCGGCGGACTTTCTGGAACGTGTCGGGAATCAGGTGGCGCGGAAATCCATACTCGCGGTGCCGGCCGGCGAACCACTGCGCCAGGTCGTGAAGAAACTCCATGTCTTCGGCGAAGCAGGAGGGAATGTGCGGCTTCAGCACCTTGAAGACGCCGCGCTCGCGCCTGCCGCTCGCCGGATCGCGCCAGGTGAAGCGCACCACCGCGCTGACGCTGGCTTCCGACAGGATCGCCGGCTTGATGCGGACGTTGAACTCGCGCAGACGCGGGCCCAGCTCCCGGCGAATGATGGCGCCGATTTCCTCCGCCCCGACGTCGCGAATGCCGTTCTCCAGCTTGGCCAGGGCGTTGCGCAGCGAAGGACCGAGGTGGCGGTTGCGGGCGATCACCTGTCCCAGCTTCTGCAGCCCGGGGACTTTGGCGATCAGCCGCAACAGACGCGCCTCGGCGGGTGTCTTGGGCGGCAGCTCGAGTTGCTCCAGCAGCTTGGGCGCCAGCCGCCCGGCCGACAGGTGGGCCATCACGAAGGTCATGGCGTCGCGCACCGGCGGCCGCCATTTGGAGTACGCCGCCGGAACCAGCGCCTCCACCGGCACCAGCTTGCCGCAAACCCAGCGCGCCATGGCGTCGCGCAACCCCCGGCCGGCGGGACTGCGCAGCCCGGCCTCGATGGCCCGGACACGCTCCGCCGTGGTGGCGGTCTCCGGCGCCAGCGCCGCCACCGCCGCCTGCAACTGCTCCGGCGACATCCGGCGCAACTGCGCTTCCACCACCGACGCGCTGATTGCGGGCAGCATCGATGCAATCCTAGTCTCACCGGGCGGATTCGGCAGTGACCCGCTGCCGGTTACGCTCCGCCAATTCAAGCCATCGTCCCGATTTGAAAATGGCCGCGGCTCCCTCCCTGAGGGACCCGGCAACGGCGTAGGCGTCTCCCGAACGAGCTGCTGGGGTTTCCCGCCGCGGGTGCCAATGGTAACTTCACGCGCGACGCCCTCCTTGACTTTCCGCAGACAAGATGAGATTTCTATACGCTTTTGTTCTTGCCGCGCGCGGCACAAGGGGCTTGTGTGAAAGTTCGGGTCTTTTATCACGATAAGTGTTTCGACGGCGCCTGTTCGGCGGCGCTCTTCAGCCGCTTTTACCGGGAGCGGATTCGCGAGGACGTCCAGTTCCAGTATTCCGGCCTGGTGCACCGCGCCGGCGCCCTGTTCGACGAGAGCAAGTTCGACGGCGACGAAAACGTGATCGTCGACTTCAAGTACTCCACCTCGCCCAAGATCACCTGGTGGTTCGACCATCACCTGAGCGCATTTCTTACCCCGGACGACGCCGCCCATTACGAACAAGACGAGAGCACCAAGAAGTTTTACGATCCCGACTTCAAGTCCTGCACCAAGTTCGTCGCCACCATCGCCGAGACGCGCTTCGGCTTCAATCCCGTGCCGGTGGCGGAGTTGGTTGAGTGGGCCGATATTGTCGACGGCGCCCTCTACCCGGACGCCAGGACGGCGGTGGAAATGAAGCACCCGGCCATGAAGCTGACCATGGCCATCGAGTCGACCCAGGACCCGGCGTTCATCCCGCGCCTGATTCCGCTGCTTGCCTCCATGCCCCTGGGAGAAATATTGGAGCAGCCGTTCGTCGGCGGCCTGCTGCCGCCCTTGTTTGAGCGGCACGAACACGCCATTCGCGTGCTGCGCGAGCGCGCCGAGTGCAAGGAAGGCACGCTGTTCTTCGACGTCACCGACCAGGACCTCGAAGGCTACAACAAGTTCATTCCGTACTATCTGCATCCCTCCTGCACCTACAGCGTGGGGCTGAGCAAGAGCAGCTTCCGCACTAAGGTGGCGGTCGGCTCCAATCCGTGGACGCACACGGACAACATGGTCAACCTGGCGAAGATCTGCGAGCGCTACGGCGGCGGCGGCCACGCCCGCGTGGGCGCCATCTCGTTTGAGCCGGACAAGTTTGACGTTGCCCGCAAGGCCGCGCGCGAAATCGTCGATGAACTCCGCGAAAGCTACCGCGCCACCAAGACGGGCCCGGAGGCCAGCGCCTGACGGCGGAATTCAGAAGGCGCCAGCCCTGAGCGCGAATCCAGGGGATCGCGTGCCTTTCCAGTGTGGGTTAAGAACCTGCTTAGTCCCACTCTAGTCCCGGCTTCGCACTATCTCCGCGGTCCATTGAGCGAGAGTAGATGTCCCGCTAAGCTGCTTATGAACTGCTTGCACCGAGCGAGGTATGTTTGCGTCCTCGTACGCTGATCCTGGCCGCCGGATTCGCTGCCCTCACCGCCTGCGCGCACGCCCAGACTGCGCCGCCGCCTCACCCGACTCGAAAGACGGTGCGTCCCGCCGCGGTCCGCGCCGTCAGCGGACAGAAGTACCAGTCGCGAAAGAAATTCGTTCTTGACGTCATCCAGTCCGCCGTCTCGCTTCCACAGGCCGATCCCCAGGACCGCCTGCGCGTGCTGGTTTCGGCGGCCCAACTGGCACGCAACGTCTCTCCGGAGCTGGCGCGAAACCTGGCCGCCGAAGGCGCGGGAATCGAGACGCAGTTGGTTGCCGGCGGCATCAAGCCTGCGGTTTCCATGCTTGAAACCGGGCTGGTGGACTGCAAGACGGCCGCCGGCTTCGTCGATTCCCTCGGCGCCGAGTCGGTGGCATTCGCGGCCGACTCGCTGGCGCATGTCGCCGCCGCCTGCGGCAAGCAGACGCTGGCCATCGTCCAGCGGAAGCTCGATGACGCTCTGCGCAACGCGGCGGTGCCGCCGCGCGCCATGCTCGCCGCCATGCAGGCCAGCGGGCTGACCTCGGTATGGTCGCAGCGCCACTTCGAAGCGGTGTTCTCGTCGCTGCCCGACCCGCAGCGGTCCGCCGCCGACGCTCCTCTCTACGCCGCCATCTACGATGACCTTGCCCCGGCCTCCGCCCAGGACGCCGCCCAAGCCGCGGGCCTGAAGTTTCTGGAGTGGCTCGGCAAGATGGACGCCGGCCCGGAGCGCATCCAGGCGGTCACGCTGGTCACCGGGACAATGAAGAAAATTCTCGGCAAGGAGGGTTATGAGGAGGCTCTGCGTTCCAACGTCATGGCCGCGCAAGCGGCGCAGTTCGCGGGCCAGCCCTTCGAGATCGCGCCACCCGAGGAAGAGGCGAACGTCTCCGTGCTGCAGGCCATGGCCAACAAGGAAGACCAATCCGATGCCTTGCAGGAGCTTGCTCCGGCGCAGCGCGCGCGCCAGGCGGCGGCTTACGGGTTCGCGGCGGGGAAATCCGGTGATCGTCCCGCCGCCGGGCGTTACTTCGATATCGCCTTTTCCGCGGCGGACCAGGCTTGGCAACAGCGGTTCCCGGGACAGAATGCCGTCGGAATTATCGAGGAGGTCAGCGGCGCGGCTGCTCATGTGGATCCGATGGCCGCCCTCGGCCGCGCCCAGAGTTTGCAGGAGCCCTCGGCGGAGGCCATCAGCATGCTTGCCGTCGCGCAGGTGGTGTTGACCAGCCAGGACAACGCTGAGACTCCTCCCCCTGCGTCCGCCGCGGCCTCGCGCTAGCGACCGAGGCGGAAACAAGGTTCTTCGGTGGCGCTGAATCTGTTCCGGCGCCCGCCGGATTTTGATTTGGCGCTACGCCTGCCGGTAACCTCCGATCGCGTTACCATCGGGAAGCTTCCTGCCGCCTGAGTCATTGCCGAGTACGGCATCAGGCGGGTATGCTGTACCGTGTCTCCGGCAGCCCGCACGCCCTGGTCCGACGACGAAGCGCACGAATACGCGTCCATCCTCGACTTAGCCAACGACGCAATCCTGGTTCTCGACTCCGAGGGCAACATCCAGTTCTGGAACCGTGGCGCCGAACGCCTCTACGGCTGGACGCGCGAGGAAGCCGTCGGCACGAACGCCAACGCGCTGTTGCACTCGCAATATCCCGTGCCGCTGCAGGAAATTCAGACCGCGGCGCGCGTGCAGGGTGAGTGGCGCGGCGAGATCAATCACGTTACCCGCGATGGATACGTGGTGACGGTTGCCAGCCGCTGGACCCCCCGCGTCGGACCCGACGGGCATCTTATCGGCACGTTTGAAATCAACCGCGACCTGACCGAGGAAAAGCGCCGGCAGGAGCATATCCGCACCGCCGAGCGGCTGGCCAACCTCGGGCGGCTGGCGGCCACCGTCGCTCACGAGATCAACAATCCGCTCGACGTTCTCAACAACATTCTTTTCCTGCTCCAGCAGCAGACCCTCCCGGAAGGCGCCGGCGAGCTGATCCAGCAAGCGGAAGCCGAAGTGAAGTGCATCGCCGATATCACCAACGCCACTTTACGCTATTCGCGCGCCGCTCCTCTTCCGGCTTCCACCAGCGTCCGCGATGTGCTGGAAAACGTGCTCGCCATGTATTCGGGAAGAATCCGCACCCGCCGGGTCAAGGTGGAAAAGCAGTTTCGCGACGAGGGGAGTGTCATCGCCCGGGCCGGCGAATTGCGGCAGATCTTCGCGAACCTCGTGGGGAATGCTCTCGATGCGCTTCCCGAGGACGGCCGCTTGCGCATTACCCTGGCCGGCGCCGGGGACCGCGGCGTCCGCGTGGCCATCGCCGACAACGGCAGCGGCATCCCGCCCGCGGTGCGGGAAAGAATGTACGAGCCCTTTTTCACTACCAAGGGCGCCAGTGGAACCGGCCTCGGTCTCTGGATTGCGCGTGATTTCATCGAGAAGCAGGGAGGATCGATCCGGGTGCGCAGCTATGTCGGCCCCGGGCGTTCGGGCACCATCTTCCTGCTGTTTATCCCCGGCCGCACCAAGGAGATCCTTGCAGCCTCGGTCGCCTGAGCCCTCGCCCCGGATTCACCGCGCGTTTGCCTGACGCTCCGCGATGTCACCAATCACCGGCACCTTCCACATCTGGCCGCCGTAGGCCTTGATCATCATCAGCACCCAGATCACAAAGGCGGCCAGGTAGAACAGCGGCCACAACAGCAGCGTCGCCCAACCCAGCAACGGCAGCATCCCCACCACGGTCACCGCCGCCGACAATACGAACATCGCGAGAAAGAAGAAGATGGACTGAAAGGAGTGAAAACGGATGAAGCGACTGCGGTTGTACGGCTCCACCACCAGGAAAATGATGGCCGGAACAATGGTCACGTAGGCGAGCAATCCGGCGACCTCATCCGTCAGGCCGCCAACCGGCGCCGGGCCGGCGCCAGCGCCTCCACCCGCCGGCTGGGCCGCTGGCTTCCCGCATCCCGGACAGTTATTCGCGTTCTCGGGCAGTTGCAACCCGCAGTTGGTGCAGAATCGCGCCATCGTTCGTTTCTCTCCTTCTGCTGTGAGGGATTCTCGCTACTGCAGCCGTCCCTGCTTCCGCCGGCACGGTTCGCAGACGCCGTAGATCTGGAAGGTGTGCCGGGTGGTGAGGTAATGGTGTTTGCGTCCGATCTCCTGTTCCAGACGCCCCACCTCGGGCGAAAAGAACTCCACCGAGCTGCCGCACTCGGTGCACACCATGTGATGGTGGTTGCGGCGGTTGTACTGGTGCTCGTAGCGTGTGATCCCGTCGTGGAAGGCCACTTCGCTGGCCAGCCCGCATTCCGCCAGCAGCTTCAGCGTGCGGTACACGGTAGTGAACCCGATCCGCGCGTCCTTCTTCTTCACCAGCCGGTGCAGTTCGTCGGTGGAGAGATGCTCGCGCGTGTCAAGAAACGTACGCAGGATGGTGTCGCGCTGGTCGGTGTGCTTCAACCCCACCCGCTTGAGGTGGTTGTGGAAGATGCTCTCCGCCGCGCGCACGTTCTCCCGCGAGATGGAAGGCTGATCGTCAACCCGTTTCAGCAGCATGGGCGCCACCACTATCCAGCATAACATCAGGGTTTCAACTAGGAAAAACTTCTAAGGGCTCCTGGGAGGGCGGCCGTTCAAAATGGGCCGCCCGGGTTGGATAGACCGCCAGACCTGCTGACCGCTAGACTGAAAACGTCAATGGCCACCCTCACCGTTGCTCCCCCGCGGCGTTCCTCGGTTCTGGTGCGCGTCCTTGCCCTGGCCGGCCTGCTGATCGTGCTGGCGGCCGGCGGCGCCTGCTGGTGGTTCTATTCCGCGGTCCGTGCTTCCCTGCCCCGGCTCGACGGCAGCATCCGCCTGGCGGGGCTGTCGGCGCCCGTCACCGTCGTCCGCGATGCCCAGGGCGTTCCGCACATCTCCGGCGCCAGCCTTGAGGACGTGATTTTCGCCCAGGGCTATGTCACCGCCCAGGACCGGCTCTGGCAAATGGACATGACCCGGCGCTTCGCTGCCGGCGAGCTCGCCGAAATCCTGGGTCCGGCGTACCTTGGCTCCGACCGGACGCAGCGCACGCTCGGCATGCGCCAGGTGGCCCAGCGCGCCGCCGCGGCTGCCTCTCCCCCGACCGCCGCCTGCTCCAGGCTTATACGCGCGGCGTCAACGCCTACATCGCCGCGCACCGCGCCGCCCTGCCCATCGAGTTCCGCGTGCTCCGCTATCGGCCGCGGCCCTGGACGCCTCAAGACACGTTTCTCGTGGCCTGCATGTTCAACCAGATGCTCAACCTCTATTCCATCGAAGACATGCTGGCGCGCGAGCGGGTGCTCGGCCGCATTCCCGCCGATCTGGCCGCCGACCTGTTCCCCAATCAATCGTTGCACGACCATCCACCAGGGCAGGACACCCCGGCCCCCAAGCCGAAGCGCGCCAGGAGCGAATCGCCGGTCGCCGGGGCATCCGATGCCATCGACCGTCGACTATCTGCCATCGACGCCTTGCCCATCGACGCCCCTGTCCCCGCCTCCAACAACTGGGTCGTCTCCGGCGCCCACACCGTCTCCGGCAGGCCGCTTCTGTCCAACGACATGCATCTGCCGCACCACATTCCCAACGTGTGGTACGAGGTGCACCTCAGCAGCGGCGCCTTGGACGTCGCCGGGGTCACCGCGCCCGGCCTGCCGTTTGTCCTGGTAGGACACAACCGCCGCATCGCCTGGGGCTTCACCAACCTCGGTCCCGCGGTCACCGATCTCTATATTGAGAGCTTCGACCAGCAGGGCCGCTACCTGGCGCCCGATGGCTGGCACCAGCCCGAGCGTCGCCGCGAAATCATTCACGTTCGCGGCCGTCCCAACGTCTCGCTCGAGGTCACCAGCACTCGTCATGGGCCCATCGTTACCGGCCTGCTGCCCGGCGAAACCCGTATCCTCGCTCTGCGGTGGACGCTCTGGGACCCCGGCCAGCTCGCTTCTACCTTCGAGGCCATTCGCGAGGCCGACGGGGCGCGGAACTGGAGCGAGTTCTGCCGCGCCTTCGCCCATTTCGGCGGCCCTGGCCAGAACGTGGTCTACGCCGACGTGGACGGCCACATCGGCTATCACGCCACCGGATGGGTGCCGCTGCGCAAGGCCGGCGACGCCTCCCGGCCCGTGCCCGGCAGCGCGGATGCGTACGATTGGGCCGGCTACCTGCCCTTCGACAAGATGCCCGCCGTTTTCGATCCCCCCTCGGGCGTCATCGCCACCGCCAATGCCCGCGTAACGCCGGATAACTATCCCTACCTGATCAGCGCCGAGTGGATGTCGCCCTACCGCACCGAACGCATCTACCAGGTGCTGGAATCGGGGAAGAAATTCACCGCCGCCGGCCTGCTCGGCTTGCAAACCGACGTTGACTCCGCCATCGACCGCTTCTTCGCCCAGCGCTTCGCCGGGGCGGTCGATCGCACCCCCGGCGCTTCGCCGCGCGCCCGCCAGGCTGCCGCCCTGCTGCGCAACTGGGACGGCCGCGTCACCCTGGATTCAGCCGCCGCCACCATTGCCGTCGCGTCCCGCCGGCGGCTGCGGCGCCTGCTGCTGGAACCGCTGCTGGGGCCGGCCGGCAACGACCCGCGTGTCCGCGCCGGCTGGCGGCTTTACACCTGGCACAACTCGCTTGTCTGGCTGGAAAACGTGGTCTCCAACCGGCCGCGGCGCTGGCTGCCGAAAAACTATAGATCGTGGGACGATCTATTGGCCACTGCCGTCCAGCAGGCGGTCGGCTCGGGCGGCGCGCCCCGCGGCCTCGGCTCCTGGCGGTGGGGAGGCTCGCATCCGCTCTACCTGCAGCACCCGCTCTTCGGCCGCGTGCCCCTGCTCAACCGCTGGACCGGCCCCGGTCTCCAGCCGCAGTCCGGCGACCGCCAAACCGTCAAGCAGGTAGGCCGTGACTTTGGCCCCTCGGAGCGCCTCACCGTCGATTTCTCCGACCTCGACGCCTCCACTCTGAACATCGTCACCGGCCAGTCCGGAAATTTCCTCAGCCCGCATTACATGGATCAGTGGCAGGCCTGGTACCGGGGAACAACCTTCCCCCTGCCCTTTTCGCCCGCCGCGGTGCGGAAGTCGCGCGCGCACGAGTTGCGCCTCGAGCCGAAATAGCTAGAGGCTGTCGGCTATCCCATAAAATGCCGGGAGGCTTGCAGCACCGTGGGTAGTGGTGCAGTCTCGCGCACCGTGGAAGCGTTGCACCGAAAGCGGCAGAACCCGAGCCCCGCAGGGGCGAACGCTGGCCGGGGTCCCCGGCACGCGCCGGTTTTGCGCGTGGCGGGGTGGTTGGTAGCCCAGGGCGGCAGCCCTGGGAAAAGTCAACCGAAAGATGAGAGTCCCGGAGGGACGAAGCGACAGGACGTCAACAGAGCCAAGCTATCTCATAAATACCGGAAGGTCTGCAGAACCGTGGAAGCGCGGGCCTTCAGGCCCGCGAATTTCGCGCGTTCAGTCCTCGGGCTTTAGCCCCTGTGCCAAACCGTCAGCATTTATGAGATGGCCATCAGCGCTCGAGTGCCGATAACCGAAGAGCGATCGCGTTTGCTGTTGGAAAATCCTGGTGGGAAGGAAGACCGCGGCTCTACCGTGCGCCGGCTAACCGCTAATTGCTAATCGCTAATCGCTGTTAATCAACCAGCTTCACATCACCGGCCTTGCCCACAATGTCAATCTGCGTCGCCTGCGGCTGGTCGGTGTTGCTGTCGTAGATCACCAGTTCGCCGCCCTCGATCACGTACACTACTTTCCGGTTGTCGATCGGCTGGATGCCGGTTACGTCGCCGCCGCCCGCCGGTGAGCTCACCACCGACTGTGCCGCCGTATCGTAGATCGACAGGCAGCCCTGCGTCGTGCCGGTGCACGTGCGAGAGCCAACAAACAGCTTCCCGTTCGAAGTCAGCGCCATCAGGCCGTGATAGCCGTCGCTGATCGCCACCCCCGATTTGCTCACCGCCAGGCTGGTGGTGTTCACCACGTCCAATCTGCCGGTTCCATCCGCGGCGGTCCCCGCCACGTACAGGTTGCCCGAACTGTCCAGCAAACCGACCGTCGCCGCGGAAACCGGCACGCTCGCCCCGGCGGTGTTGGTCGCCATGTCCAGGACCGTCACCTTGGCCGCCGTTCCGCCGCATTCCGGGCCGCAACTCAGAATGAAGGCCTTGCTGTCGTCGGCGCTGAACACCCCGTCCACCGGCCGGTCGAAGCCGCTCACCGCCGTGGCCGTCTTGGCCGCCGAGTCCACAACCCACATCTGGTCGGTGCCGTCGGCGAACACCAGCAGCTTCGTGCCGCTATGGCTGAGCACGATGCGATGCGCGCGCGGCACCGCAACCGTGTCGGTCAGCGCGCTGGTGGTCATGTCCAGGTAGTCCACCACGCCGCTCGGCTGGCCGCTCACCGGCGCATTGGGCACGGCTACGAACAGCGTCCGGTTGTCCGGCGCGGCGACGAAGCTGTCGGTGTAGTCCGGAAGCTGAAACGAACCCGTGATGGACTCGTAATCGTTGCTGATGATCACTATGACGTTGGTCGCCTGCGCGAACACCACCGTGAATTTCTTGTCGGGGCTGAGCACCATCTTCGTGGGAAATGTGCCCGAGGTGATTTTGTCCACCACCGTCGTCACCGTGTTCCCGTTGGCATCCGTGCTCAGCAAGGTTCGAAGCGTGTCGTTGGCGGCATTCACGATCTCAATCTGATTCTGAAAGCCGTTGGTGACGAACGCCCGCGTCTTGATGCCGCTGGGCCGCACCTTCGGCGTGTTGCCACTCGAGCCGGAGTTGGAAGAACCGCCCGTGCTGCACGCCGTCAGCACGCCCAGGGCGGCCGTGCAGATTACTGCGATGATCGCTCGCTTCAAAACGCTCGCACTCCACCTGACTTGAGGTCGCCCGCCTGCTCGCTCCCGGGCTTGAAGCGCTAAGGTGGGATCGTTTCCGTCTCGGAAATTGCGATTATAACAAAGCTGCCGCGGACGCCGCTTTCCCCTCGCGCTCGCTTCGTAGTACATTTCTGTACCAGCCGGCCATGCCATTCGACCTCATCTCGCGCCTCAAACAAGCCCCCATGCTTTGCGACGGAGCCATGGGCACGCTGCTCTACGCTAAGGGCATTTTCATCAACCGCTGTTACGACGAGCTCAACCTCTCCCTGCCCGAGCTGATCCGTGATATCCATCACGACTACTTCCAGGCCGGCGCCGAGCTCGTCGAAACCAATACCTTCGGCGCCAACTCCTTCCGCCTCGCCCGCCACGGCTTTGCCGAGCGAACCCGCGACATCAATATCGCCGGCGCCAAGGTGGCGCGCGAGGCGGCCAAGCCCTTCAACGGGCTGGTGGCCGGATCGGTGGGCCCGCTCGGCGTCCGCATCGAACCCCTGGGCAAGACCTCGCTCGACGAGGCGCATGCCGCCTTCCTCGAGGAGATTTCCGCCCTGCTGGAAGGCGGCGTCGACCTGCTGATCCTGGAAACCTTCGGCTATCTGGAGGAGCTTCGCCAGGCGCTGCGCGCGGCGCGTGATGTCGACCCCAATCTCCCGGTCGTCGCCCAGGTCACTATCGACGAGGATGGCAACTGCCTCGATGGCGCCACCGCCGAAACCTTCGGCGCCAAGCTCGCCGACTGGGGCGCCGACGTCATCGGCTGCAATTGCAGCGTCGGACCCGGCGCCATGCTCAGCGCCGTCGAGCGCGTGCGCCAGGTCACCAACGGCATCCCGCTCGCCGCCCAACCCAACGCCGGCATGCCGCGCGCCGTGGAAGGCCGCAACATCTATCTCTGCTCGCCCGAGTACATGGCCAACTACGTGCCCCAATTCATCGCCGCCGGCGTCCGTCTCATCGGCGGCTGCTGCGGCACCACCCCCGAGCACATCAAGTTCATGAAGTCGTTCGTGCGCGCCGACGCCGCCAAGGGCGCCGCTTCCCCCTCGGTGATCCGGAAGAAGGCCGAGGTGCCGGCCGTGCCCACCCTGCCCCTGGAGCAGCGCACCCGGCTTGGCGCCAGGATCGCACGCGGCGAATTCGCCACCCTCATCGAGATCGTTCCCCCGCGCGGCACCCAGGCCGTCAAGGAAGTGGAGGCGGCGCGCTTTCTCAAGTCCGTAGGCGTCGACGCCATCAACATTCCCGACAGCCCGCGCGCTTCCGCTCGCATGAGCAACCAGGCGCTGGCCACGCTCATGCAGCAGCAGGTCGGCATCGAGCCCGTCCTCCACTACACTTGCCGCGACCGCAACGTGCTGGGCATCCAGTCCGATCTGCTCGGCGCCGAAGCTCTCGGCATCCGCAACCTCATCTGCATCACCGGCGATCCGCCGAAGATGGGCAATTATCCCGACGCCACCGCCGTGTTCGACGTTGACTCCATCGGCTTGGTCAACATCGTCGCCAATCTCAACAAGGGTCTCGACCTCGGCGGCAATCCCATCGGCGCCGCCACCGCCTTCGTCATCGGCGTGGGCGCCAATCCCGGCGTTCCCAACATCGACGAGGAGGTCCGCCGCTTCGAGTACAAGGTCGAAGCTGGGGGCGAGTACGCCGTCACCCAGCCGGTGTTCGATCTCGGCCTGCTCGAGCAGTTTCTGCGCAAGGTCGAGCACTGCCGCATTCCCGTGTTTGCCGGCATCTGGCCGCTGGTCAGCGTGCGCAACGCCGAGTTCATGCAGAGCGAATTGGGCGTCGCCGTGCCCGCCGAAATCATGCGGCGCATGGCGCGAGCCACCAGCGCCGAAGCTGCCCGCGCCGAAGGCGTGGCCATTGCTCGCGAAATGCTCATCGCCGTGCGCGCCATGGTCGAGGGCGTGCAGATCAGCGCCCCGCTGGGCCGCTACGCCGCCGCGGTGGACGTGCTCGAAGCTCTAGGGACTTCGAAAGCTACCGGCAGCGCCAACGCGTGATCTCGCCCGGCCATCAGGAATGCCTGGGGTTGGGGCGCTCAGCCAGCCCGTTTTGCACCGTGATTGGTGCAGAAAATCGCAGGTCCCTCCACACCCTGCACTTAAGTACAAGCGCCGGCATCGGCCTTTCTCCCGTCCGTCCCTGCCCAAAATTTCTTCGGTGTGGTTTCGGGAAACTGGGCTAAACTTTATGGTGAGGATGCCTCTTGCCGAAGTTCGAAGAGTGCCTGCAACGGCTGGAAAAGATCGTCGATGAATTGGAAAAGGGCAACGTGCCCCTGGAACAGGCGATCAAGCTCTTCGAGGAAGGCGTGCAACTCTCCAATTCCTGCCGCCAGGAGCTGGAGGCCGCCGAGGGCAAGGTAGAAATTCTCCTCAAGCAGAACGGCAAACTTCAAGCGGAACCTTTCCAACCCTCGGCGGAACGCGCCGAGAGCAACCCTTAAATGCCTCTGCGGCCCTGCCGCGGACGCGACCACAGGAAAGGGGGCTCTATGCAGCCTCTGAGCGTCGTACTAGCCAGCAGCAACTCCAAGGCCGCCTCCCAGCTTGCCGCTTCGTTGAACTCGCATTTCCGCATCGTGTCGGTGGCGCGTTCCCTCGATGAAGTTCGGCACGCCATTCCCCAGCACCGCGCCCAGCTCGCCATCGTCGATCTGGAACTGGCCTCCGTGGACGAGGTGGAGCGCCTGGTTCGCGACTTCAGCCGCACCACCGTGGTGTGCACACACCGCATTCCCGACGACGAAATGTGGGCCTCCGTTCTGGCCGCCGGCGCCATCGATTGCTGCGCCAGCGATGATCCCGCCTCCATCCTCCAGACGGTCATCCGCAACGTGAACTTCGCCTACACCAGCGCCGCCTGACCGCGCGCGCGCTTTCCGATTTCAACCCGCTCCCCGCGAGCGGGTTTTTTATTTTCGTACAATGGAAGCGGATGAAACGGCTTCTCCTGCTCTCCACCACCACCGGGTACCAGGCGCAACAATTCCGCGCCGCCGCCGGGCGCCTCGGCATACCCCTGGCGCTGGCCACCGATTCCTGCCATGCCATGGACGACCCCTGGGGCGACGGCGCCATCTCCGTGCGCTTCCAAAAACCCCGCGAGTCCGCGGCCAAGATATGCGAGTTCGCGCTGCACCAGCCCATCCACGGCCTGGCGGCCATCGGTGACGCGCCCACCACCACCGCCGCGCTCGTGGCGCACGGCCTCGGCCTGCGCTTCCATCCGCCGCAGGCGGTGGAGGCCTGTCGCAACAAGTTTCTGGCCCGCGAGCGTTACCGGCAGGCCGGCATGCGCGTGCCCTGGTACGCGCGCTTCAAGATCGCCTCCCCTCCGGCGCAAGCGGCCCGGGCCGTGCCCTATCCGTGCGTGCTCAAGCCGCTCGGCCTCTCCGCCAGCCGCGGCGTTATCCGTGCCGATGATGAACGGCAGTTCGTCACCGCGTTCCAGCGCATCACCGCCCTGCTGCGGCAGAAGGACATCAGGATCATGCGTGATGAGAGCGCGGCCTGGATCCAGGTGGAGAGCTTCATCCCCGGAGGCGAGGTGGCGGTCGAGGGCCTGGTGACGCGCGGCCGCCTGCGCGTGCTCGCCATCTTCGATAAGCCCGACCCGCTCGACGGCCCCTTCTTCGAGGAGACCATCTACGTCACTCCTTCGCGCCTCCCGGAGAGCACTCAGCAGGCGATCGGGACATGCGCGCAGCAGGCGGTCAGCGCGCTGGGACTCAGCGACGGCCCGGTGCACGCCGAGCTGCGTGTGAACCCCGGCGGCCTGTGGATGCTGGACGTGGCGGCCCGCCCCATCGGGGGGCTGTGCGCGGCCGCGCTGCGCTTTGGCGATGATGGCTATCTGATTACCCTGGAAGAACTTATCCTTCGTCACGCGCTGGGCGAGGCGGTGGAGGCGCTGCCCCGGGAAAGCTGCGCCGCCGGGGTCATGATGATTCCCATCCCCCAGGAGGGCCTCTACGAGGGGGTTGAGAATCTTGAGGCTGCTCAACAGGTTGCGGGCATCGAGCGGGTGGAGATCACGGCCAAGCTGCAGC
Organism: Terriglobia bacterium; assembly: GCA_963740615.1. Taxonomy (GTDB): domain Bacteria; phylum Acidobacteriota; class Terriglobia; order Terriglobales; family Acidobacteriaceae; genus JAIQGF01. The sequence goes on along the minus strand of CAVUEZ010000008.1, from coordinate 85,607 downwards.
AGAAGCTGGTGCCGCTGCCGGAAGGCGCCAGCTACCTGGGGTTTATCTTCGCCCGGGGCAAGACGCCGCAAGTGGTTGAAAACGCACTACGTGAGTCGCACCGGCGACTTAACTTCCTGATTTCCAAGGCGATCCCTGTCGTCTAAAAAGTTTTCCACAATTGTTCCACGTGGAACAATTGTGGAAAAGTGCCAAAGTCTGTGGATTTCTTGATTTCCACAGAAAAATTCACACGACGAATCCGGAATCGGGAAAGCTGCGCGACCTGAGTTTGCTCCAGAAGAGGTCGAAGCGGCAGCCTGGCGCGGCTATCCCTTGGCGCGCGGGGGAACGTAGCCTGGGGGAAAAGCCGAGCCCTCGCCGAAGAAATACTCTTCCATGTGCTTGAGGATGAGCTCCTGGTCCTGGCGATTGGCGGGATTCAGGCGGTACTCGTTAAGCACCATCTTGCAGTACTCGCCCCAGAGCTTCCACGCCTCCTCGGAAACGTTTTCGTAGATGCGCTGGCCCAGCGGGCTGTCGAAAGGCGGTTCGGCCAGCCCCGGCATCTCGCGCTGAAACTTGACGCAGTACACCTTGCGGGCGTTCGGATCTTCCGGTTGTGGCGGGCCGCCGCCGGTAGGATTACCGCAGCTCATGTGCGCTCCTTGAATACCGGAAACGATTCTAACGCATCGGAGCGGATGAGCGCATCGCGCCCTGGCGGAGAATTCTTTTGCCGGCGGCGCTCCGGGCGGAAAGAAAAGCCAGCCGCTTGGTGACACACAACCGGCGCGGGATGGTATCGTAAAGCCTCATCAGCCTGAGTCCTCCAGCTTCTATGCCCGATCCCGGCACACCCGAATCGCGAGCCGCCGACGGCGACGAGTCCTTCGACGAAATTCTGTCGCAATACGAGCAAAGCCATGCGCGCAAGGAGCCCGGCCGCGGCAAGCAGATTGAAGCCACGGTGATTGCCGTGAGCGGCGAGTCGGTGTTTCTGGATATCGGTTTCAAGACGGAAGGCATCCTGCCGCTGTCGGTTTTCGCCGAGGGCGCCGACGCGGTGAAACCGGGCGACAAGTTCCCGGTGTCGGTGACCGGGCGCGATCCGGAGGGCTATTACCAGCTCTCGCGCTCGCGCGTGGAGCGGCCGACGGACTGGGCCTCGCTGCAGCAAGCCTTCGCCGAGCAGGCGGCGGTGGTGGGTACGGTGACCGCCGTGGTGAAAGGCGGCCTCAGCGTGGACCTGGGCGTGCGCGCGTTCATGCCCGGCTCGCGCAGCGGAACGCGCGATGCCGCCGAGATGGAAAAGCTGGTCGGCCAGGAGATCCGCTGCCTTATCACCAAGCTCGACGTAACCACCGAGGACGTGGTGGTGGACCGGCGCGCGGTGGACGAAGCGGAGGAGAAGGCGGCCCGGGACCGGCGCTATGCCGAGTTGAAGGAAGGCGACACGGTACACGGCACGGTGCGCAGCCTTACCGGCTACGGGGCCTTCGTCGACCTGGGCGGCGTGGACGCGCTGCTGCATGTGGGCGACATCTCCTGGAGCCGCGTCGGTAAGCCGGCCGATGTGCTCGCGGTGGGGCAGCAGATCGAGGCGCGGGTGCTGAAGCTCGATCGCGAAAAGCGGCGCATTTCCCTCGGCCTGAAACAACTGGAGCCGCATCCCTGGGATTCGGTGGCGGCCAAGTACAAGACGGGCGAACGTGTGCGGGGCACGGTAACGCGGGTGGCTGAGTTCGGCGCGTTCCTGGAACTGGAACCGGGCGTGGAGGGCCTGATCCACGTCTCGGAGATGTCGTGGGCGAAGAAAATGACGAAACCCAGCGCGGTGGTGAAGCCCGGCGACGTGGTGGAAGCGGTGATCCTGGGAATGAACGTGCCCGAGCGGCGCATGTCGCTGGGGATGAAGCAGGCGCTGGGAGATCCATGGGAGGACGCGGCGCGCAGGTTCGCCCCGGGCTCGGTGGTCGACGGCCCGGTAACCAGTCTCACCAATTTTGGCGCCTTCGTGCAGCTCACGGAAGGCGTCGAGGGATTGATTCACGTGGGCAACATCAGCGCCGAGAAGCGGATCGAGCACCCGCACGACGTGCTCAAGGTCGGACAGATGGTGCGCGCGCAGGTGCTGGAATTCGATTCCGCCAAGCGCCGCATTTCCCTTGGCATGAAGCAACTGGTTCCCACCGGGCTGGATGAATACCTGGTAGAACGCAAACCCGGTGACGTGGTCACCGGCAGGATCATCGACCTGTCGGCGGGAGAAGCTCGAGTGGAACTGGGCGAAGGCATCCAGGCTAGGTGCCGGATCGCCTCTGCCCCGTCCGCCGGCCAGGAGACCGGGGGCGGCGGCAAGGCCAACCTGTCGTCGCTGACCGCGATGCTTCACGCGCGGTGGAAGGGCGCCGCGGCCGCCGGCACTCCCAAGCCGGAACTGCCCAGCCCGGGCCAGGTCCGCAGTTTCCGCATTGTTAGACTAGATCCTGCCGCGAAGAAGATTGAGCTCGAGCTGGCGTGACCGCTACGGCTACGCGCGCCGGTGAATTCCGTCGCTCCACCTGTTCAGCAGCGTGACCAGTATTGGGGCAGACGTTTTCCGACCCCAGTGCAAAACTCTGCAACCCGGGCCTTTCTCCCCTCGTCCGCTATCCCTATATTATTAAGCACTAACGACTTAGACATTGTTCCAGGTGGAGGCCAGCGTGCACTCCCTGGTGCACAGGATAGTCTCGGGAAAGGATCAAATCGATGCGTCTCATGAAGTTGTCCGTCGTCCTGGGAGTGGTTTTGCTGGCGGCTGCGGCCTGGGCGGACACGACCACCGTCAACATGGAGTTCACGGGAACAGTAGGCAACACTACCTTAACCATCAAGAACAACCTGTTCCCCAGCGGTGTAACCGCAATCATCGACCCCTACCAGGGGACCATCAACTCGGTGGCAACCATCCTGTTCTGCGTTGATCCCGAGCACGACATAACCTACGGGGACAAGTGGACCGCGTACCTGAGCATGCCGGATGATCTCAGCAAGACGTACCTGAACGACGCCACCAAATACGGGGAAATGGCATGGCTGGCGGAGCAGATGCTGCTGAGTTCTAATTCCGCCAAGAGCACGCAACAGGCGATTCAGGGCGCCATCTGGTCGATCGCCGACAGCAGCTTTTCCGTGGTTTCTCCCACCGGGCTGCCCATCCAATCCTGGAAGGAGGCAGCGGCGGCCAACGCGCTTACTTCCGGTTACGAGATTCTCACCGACACCCAGGGACGCAAACAGGAGTACCTGGTGCTGGTACCGGAGCCGGGCACGCTGTTGCTGTTGGGCAGTGGAATGGGGCTGCTCGGTCTCCTGCGCAGGCGTCTGGCTTTCTGACCTGGTCGCGGCGCCGTGCCTGCCATGGTCGCGGCGCCGCTTAGCCTCGCTCTCCTTCCTTTTCCTTCGTATGCCGCGCACTTCCCGCATCTGGGCCAGGCCCCGGACTGGGCGCGGACATAACCCGATCGGTTAGCCGATCTGGCTCGTACCTCCAGGGACTAGGCTTCTCCGCTTTGTTAGCGATCAAATAGAAGCGCTCTAACAGTAGGGAGGAGCAGGGGCTCCCGTGCGCGGCTCCCGGGGAGGGGGGCTCGTGTTGGAGCCTCTTCTTGTTTTCCGGTCGCAGGGAGTGCAGGCCACGGCGCTGTCGCCGCGGTTTGCGGCCGGGCAGCGTCAGAAACCAGGGTGAGTGGCGCTGCGGGCGTCGGGAACCAGTTGGAGATACACCTGCTTCGGAATGGCGCTGTCCCAGTGGCCGCTCAGCTTGGCATAGGCAACGGTCCCGACAAACAGCACGGCGATGGCAGCCGCCAGGGCCCAGGCAGGCACAGGGCGGCAGCGCGGGGCCGACAGGAACAACGCGCCTTCCGCCGGGCATACCGCCACACACTCCAGGCAGGCAGTGCATTCGGCGGAGCGGATGGCGAGGCGTTTGTCGACGGCAAGCGAGGCCGGACATGCCCGGGCGCACTTGGCGCAGTCAATACAGGCAGCGGGTTCCCGGCGGATGCGCACCGGGCTGGGCAGCGAGACAAGCCCCATCAGCGCGCCATAGGGGCACAGGTAGCGGCACCAGAAATTCTGGATGAAAAGCGAGAGCGCACCCAGGATAACGAGCACGATGGCCGCTGTTGTTCCCAGGTAGCGGAAAAAATTCAGCATCTTCACGTCGGCAATCAGGCCGTAGGGACTCCGCATGAAGCCGGCGATCTCGCCCGCCGCCATGCCGCCGACGGCGTAGAGGAAAAATCCCAGCAGCAGGTACTTCAGGCCGCGAAGCGGGATGTCCAGCCAGCGCGGCAGGCGCAGGTTGCGGCCGAAAACTTTGCGGCCGAGCTTCCACAGGTATTCGGACACGGTTCCGACCGGGCATAGCCAGGAGCAGAAGGCCTTGCGCAGCAGAAACGAGATCGCCAGAAAAGCGAAAAGCAGGAACATTCCCGCGGGGTGAATGGCAGGCATGCGGCCGGTGAGAATGGCGGCCTTCAGGTTCATCAGCCCGGCGATGGGGAGATAGCCCTCCACCCCGGCGGGGCGGGAAACATAGGAGGTCGCGCCGGCGGTCTCGTAATAGCGCACCCAGAAATAGAACTGCGCGCCAATGGCGACGCTCAGAACCAGGAATGCCGCCTGAACAGCGCGGCGCAGCCGCTGCGAGGTGTCGCGCCCGCGGCGGCGGACCAGTTTCTTCTTTCCCCGGGGTTCGGCCGGCGGCGGAATCACCCGCAGCGGATTTTCCTCGACAACGGTGGCGGGAGCTGACATGGCCGTGTCTCCGCCTTCGAGAATACGAAGCCGCGGATGGGCAGCCTATGACAGAAGTCACGATGGGCGTACTTCGGGTCGAGAGGGGAGCGACAAGGCCCGCGGCAACAAAGAAGACGGTTTGCGACCCAGTCTCAGTAGGCTTTGTTGATTACGATGTCCACCTTGCTGGAGCCCACCGGCACTGGATTACCGGCATACGTCCCGCCGAAGGTGCCGGGACGCGGAGGGCCGACCGAGCCGGCGGGGTCGATGCGCGCGGTGACATACATCGCACCCTGGAACGATGAACCCACCAGGGTGATGTCTTCCGCGGTGATCTTGTAGCTGTAGGGAAAGCTCACGCCGGCCTCGCGCTTCACCACCAGCGCAGGGCGGGTCTGGTCGGAGGAGGGCGAAGCGAAAATCATGAGCAGCGGCGTCGAGCCTGCCTTGTCCTTCAAGGCCGGGTCCAACGTGATGGTTCCCGAGATCTCCCCTGGCGCGCCCGGCGTCGCCGTGGACTTTGCCTCCTGCTTCTTGCCTCCCTGGCAGGCGTTAAGACCCGCCAGCAATACGGTGATGGCCAGCAACGCGGAGAAGCTTCGATAGCAATGCGAAAGCGCGCGCACGTTCATCTCTCTCAACCTTTCACCGCGCCGGTCATGCCCGCCACGTAGTGTTCGACGAAGAACGAATAAATCAGGGCCACCGGGACCGAGCCCAGCAGCGCGCCCGACATCAGCTCGCCCCAATAGAAGACGTTGCCCTTGATCAGCTCGCTCACCACTCCCACCGGCACGGTCTTGTTGGGCGCATCATAGATGAAGATCAGCGCGTAGAGAAATTCATTCGCCGACAGCGTAAAGGCGAACATGCCCGCCGAGAGCAGCCCCGGCAGGGCCAGGGGAAGGATGATCTTCACCATCGCCTGCACGCGGCTGGCGCCGTCGATCATCGCCTGCTCCTCCAGTTCCTTGGGGATGGTGCGGAAGTAGCCGGTCAGGAGCCAGGTGCAGAAGGGCACCAGGAAAGTCGGGTAGGCCACAATCAGCGCCCAGGGCGAATTCAGCAGGTTCCGGTGCAGGAGCGGCAGGTTGCCGATCACGTCGGAGAGCGGAATGAACAGCAGCGTGGGCGGCACCAGATAGGTGATGAAGATGAGCAGCCCGATCGTGTCCGCGCCCCGGAATTTGAGCCGCGCCAGTGCGTAGGCCGAGGTGATCCCGGCAAACAGCGAAATGATGGTGGAAACCACCGCCACCAGCAGGGTGTTTTCCAGCCAGCGGACGAAGAGCGTATCCCGCAGCAGCGTCCGCCAGTGGTAGAAGCAGTTCTCGCTGATCGCTTCGCCGTCGAACTGGAGGGTCCGCACTTGGGTGGCGATGGTCTGCACGCAGACCACCGGAATGAAGGGATTGGTCTCGCGGTTGTAGGTCTCGCGCGTGGATTTGATGGAGGTCACGAACATCCAGTAGAAGGGGAACAGGGCGAACACCAGAAAAAGGAAGAGCGGTAGGTGATAAGCGAACAGCCTTCGCGCGAATCTTTCGCCGACCAGCGCTGACATTTATGCCTGCTCCCGCCGGAAGTAAATCAACTGGCAGACGATCACCACCGCCAGGAAAGGAAACATGAAGAGTGAAACCGCCGCGCCCAAGCCGAGGCGCGATCCGACCATCGCCACCTGGTAGGCGTAGGTGGCGAACAGGTGCGTGCTGTTGGCCGGACCGCCGCGAGTCAAGACGTAGACGATCTGAAAATCGGAGAAGGTCACGATGATGGAAAACACCAGCACCACCACCGTGACCGGCATGATTCCCGGCATGGTCACGTTCCAGAAACGCTGCCACGCACTGGCGCCGTCGATGGCCGCCGCCTCGTAGAGTTCCGGGTTGATGGTCTGCAGCCCGGCGAGGAAAAAAATGGCGTAAAAGGGCGTGCCGCGCCAGATGTTGACGAAGGTCACCGAGCCCAGCGCCAGGGTCGGATCCGCCAGCCACAGTGGGCCCTGCGCGAATCCCCACCCCATCCAGGCGTAGAAATGCCGGATGGACCAGTTGATGACGCTGAAATCAGGATCGAAAATCCAGAGGAAGGCAATGGTGCTGAGCACGGTGGGAACAATCCACGGCAGCAGCACCGCGGCGCGCACGAAACGCTGGAAGCGCACCATGCGGTTCAGCAACAGCGCCAGCCACATGCCCAGCGCCCACTTGATGACCGTGGCGATGCCGGTGTAGACGAAGCTGTTGCGCGTGGTCGTCCAGAAAATCCTGTCCCTCGACACCAGGTCCAGGTAGTTCCTGAGCCCGATGAAATGCACGTGCGACCACGGCATTCCGATGGTCTTGTCGGTCAGGCTCATCCAGACGCCCCAGGCGAAGGGGTAGGCGACGAAGAAAAGGATGATGAACGCGGCCGGGGTCATGAGCAGGTATCCCAGGACGTTCGGCCGCTCCAGCAGGTTGAGGGCGGCCCCGCGCATGGAACCCGCGGAGGCCGCCGGCAGTTGTTCAGGTTTCGCTTTTGTACTCACACCGTCTCAGGCCCGGCCGTGAACCGCATCAAGCGCCGTAGATGGATTTGAGCTGCCCCTCGCACCACTTGATGGAATCCTGGGGCGTCATCTTGCCCGTGGCCACGTTGGCCAGCATGTCGATGAGGATGTAGTTCTGCACCACGCGCGCCGCACTGGCGTCCGCGGGGCCTTTCCAGCCGACGTGCTGCGCCTCCAGCAGGTGGTCGCGGAAGGGCTTCAGCGCCGGGAACATGTCCCACATCGGGTCCTTCATGTAGTCCTTCAGCGCCGCCGACTGGTAGGCCTGTCCGCGCCGCAGGTACTTGGCGAACTGCTCCTTTTGCAGCAGCCAGCTCACGAACTCCTTCGCCGCCTGCACGTTCTTCGAGAACTTGGGGATGGCAAGCTGCTGGCTGTAGTGGTAGTGGTACAGGCCCGCCGGACCGGTGGGATTGGCCACGTGCTTGATGTCGTTCACCATGGGCTCGCCTTTTTCGTCCAGGATCACCTGGTTGGAAGCCGTCAGGTAGATGCTGGGCGCGTTGTTGGTGGCGGCGATGGCGCCGGAAAGGAAGGAGCGGTTGTTGGCGGAATCGTCCCAGCCCGCGCCCGCCGGATTCATGGCGTCGTCCCACAAGGCCTTGAACAGCTTCAGCGCTTCCAGCGTCTGCTTGGTGTTGATGGTCACCCGGCCTTTTTCGTCCCGTTCGGCGACTCCGTAGCTCCACAGATAGGGATAGGTGAAATCCACCGCGTCGCCGAAGGTGTGGCCCACGGTCTGGCCGATGGGATGTCCGGCGGCCTTCCACTTCTTCCCTTCCCGGCGCAGGTCCTCCCAGGTCTTGGGCCAACTCGTGGTGCCCGCGGCCTTCAGATAGGACTCGCGGATCACGAAGATGTTGGGCACGATGGTGTGCGGAACCGCGTTGAACTTCCCGTCCAGCATGGCGTTGGCTCTGGCGTAATCGATGTAGCCGCCATACTTGGATTCCAGGTCGGTGCAGATGTTGCTGACGTTGACCAGCGAATTCGCGTACTGGTTCTGCCAGTTGTGGAAGAACTGGATGATGTCCGGCCCTTGCTTGCTCTCGATGGCGGCGGCAGCCCTGGCGGGAATGTCGTTGGCGTTGATCTGCTCGATCCGGACCTTGACCTTGTTTTGCTTGCCCCACTCCTCGCCCTGGCGCACGATTTCCACGTCGGCCGGCGGCGAGAAGTTTTTCCATAGCAGGAAGTGCAGCGATCTCTCCTGCGCGAAAACCGGCGCCCGGTTGGAAAATGTCTCCATCCCGGCTCCCACCGCCACCATTCCGGCGGTCATGCCGGCCATCTTCACAAAATCGCGCCGCGTGATTCCTTTTTGGTTGGAAGCCTTCTTGGCTTGGTTGGACGCCTTCTTAGCCATCACACCTACCCCCTTCCTGTGAGACCAAGTAGCCCTGTGTTGCGCTTATTTATGCGAACTCCGAGAAGAGGCCCCACCCCAGGACCGAAACTTGGGCGCAGACTCTATACAAAGCAGAGGAGGAATGTCAACGGAAATGGCTACCGTGGCCGTTCTCGGCGCAATCTGGGGCCATGGCGCAATCTGCCGCCATTCAGGAGCGCGCGTTGTATCGCGGCGCGAGCATTCTTTCCAGACGCACGGCGGTGCGAAGCGCGCGCGCATCCTGGCCGTGCGCGGCGGTGAGCTGCAGGCCTAGCGGCAGCCCGCCCGTCACCGGCAAGGGAATGGAGATGGCGGGGGTTCCCAGCGCCGTCCAGGGTGCGTTCATGCGTGGGTCGCCGGTCGAAGCCAGCCCTCGGGGCGCCGGTCCGGTGGCGGCCGGAACCAGGATCGCAGGCGTCGCTTTGTATACCTTTGCCATGCGTGCTTTGCACTTTTCAATGTATCGCCGGGCTTCGTCGTAGCGCTCGGTGGGGATTTCGAGACCTTCACGAACCAAGTCCGCAAGCTGCCCGAGCCGGGCGCCGTGCTCCCGGAAGCGCTCCCGGTGAAAGCGAGCGCCCTCGTAGAACATGACGATCTTGCTTGCCTCCGAGAGCCTGGTAAGCATGTCGCCCATGTCGAGGGAGCGGATCGTCGCGCCGGCCTTGCGCAAAGCCGCGATCGCCTGCTCCAAGGCCGCAGCCATCGCCGGCTCCACCTCGGGCATGGGATCGGGCACTCCCAGCGCAAACTCTTCGCTCTTGCCCGCGGGCATTCCCATCGCTTCCCAGAGCATCAGCATGTCCGCGGCTGTGTGGGTGAAGAACCCGAGCGTGTCCAGGCTCTTTGCCAGGGGCAGCACGCCATCCATGGGAAGAAGGCCATGGCTGGCCTTGAATCCGGTGACGCCGCAATAAGAAGCCGGCCGCAGCACCGACCCCAAGGTCTGGGTCCCGAGGGCAAACGGCGCCATCCCCGCGGCCACCGCCGCCGCCGATCCGCTGGAGCTTCCGCCCGGAGTGTGCTCCGGGGCGCGCGGGTTGCGGGTCGGGCCGGGGTCGAAGTAAGCGAACGCCGCGCACTGCGTCTTGCCCAGCAAAACCGCTCCCCGCCTGCGCAACTGTTGAACAATGGCGGCGTCGGCCGTTCCCGTTCGCCCCTGGTAGATGGGCGAGCCGTATTCCGTGGACAGGCCCTTCGTCTCGATGACGTCCTTCACCCCAAAAGGAATTTCGGACAGGCTGCCGTTGCCGGTGGGACTCTGCGGCAGCACCTGGACCCAGGCTTGGATCGAGGGATCGAGCGCCCGAATGCTATCCAGGCATGTCTGCAACGCGAGCTTTCGCCTTGGCACGGAGGCGTTTAGCCACTCGCTCAGGGTTTCAAGGCGTACGGTTGGACCAGGGGCACTCATCGTGTAAGCCAGGCGGACGCGCTGCAGCTTACCAGATTACGCAAGGCTCTTAGGAAGTTAAGCGGCCTGTCAGAGGGTCCTTTCGGAGCTGATCCAAGAGGACGCGGTAGAGATTATCACGGCGATGATTGAAGCGAAATTCGGTTTCCTTTAAGTGAAGAACAAAGGTGTGAGCGGGGATGCCGTTGAACTTGGCCAGGCGTCGTTTGGCGAAGCTCCAAAAGCTCTCGATACCGTTGACATGGTTCTTGCGCACCGCAAACTGATGGGCCTCGTGATTGACCCGGAGATGTTTCTGATAGCCCATATCGACCAGGCCGTCGTAGCCGGACCAGCCGTCGGAGTGGATGACCGACTCCAGGCTGATACGGCCCAAAATGGCCTTCCGCAGCGTCTTTCGCCGGCAGTCGGGGACGATCTGGGTATAGACATAGCCATGGCGCTGGAAGATACCAAAGACGATCGTCTTGCCTCCCGCACCACGGCCGCGTTTACCTCGAACTCGGCGCGGCCCGAAATAGCTCTCATCGACTTCCACTTCTCCCGCGAGCGGGTTTTGCGCTTCGCACCAACGGGCGATCTGGCGCCGCAATTTGAGGTAAACCGTGTTCACCGAACGCACCGAAAGACCGGTGATGGCCGCGGCTTCGCTGGCCGTGAGATCCAAAGCGAAAACGCGAAGCAAGTGCCGAAAAAGCTTCTCCGAAATATGGGAACGGACGTAGTACTTGTTTTTGCCCGTAGACATTGGCGATCCGTCATTCTACAGGCCACTTAACTTCCTAAGAGCCTACGCAATTGGTCATCAGAGAGGCTCCGCCGTGTGCCTGCGCCCACATCGTGTTCGCCGCACCACGGTGATCCAGCGATCCGCCAGCCGTAACCCGCCGGAAATCAACGGCGTCCATTCTGGCCGCCTGCTTGCGATTGCCGTGGACAGGAGGTGATGTATGAACTCAGAGAACACGCACATCAAGTCAGACGGCAGACAGGTCTCATTCTCGGTCCGCTCCGGGCGCGCACTTGTCCTTCTCGGCGCCGTGGCAGCCATGGCGATTACCGTCGCCTGTTCCAGTAACTCCAATCCGGTGGTGAGTTCGTCCAGGCCGGCGGTCAGCCCCAGCGTTCGCCCGGCAGTGCTTCAGACCACCGAACCCGCGGCGCCGCATGTGGCGCCTGCGGTCGCAAACGTGACCCCGCCTGAGAAGCCGCCGGCTTCCACGCTGTACCTTTTTCGGAGCCGCGACTATGGAGTTTCGTTTCACTACCCATGGCAGTACGCCTATCTGAGCGCGAAGTCGGTGGCGAACGGCGACTCCTCCCTGCAGCCCCGCTCCGACGGCCACGACGGCCAGTTCACCCTGGCCAGAATTGAGATTCCCAAGGGCTTCTATCCCGACACTGACTTCGAGAGCGGCTATTTCTCCCTCAGCTTGAACCAGGACCTCGACCAGCAGCAATGCGAGTCGGTGCTCCCGCTCGGCCCCGATGGGACGGTCGGGACCGACACCGTCACCATCCATGGGGTGGACTTCCGCTGGATGGAGACCGACAGCGGGGGCCGCGGCAGCGCCCTGAAGCTGCGCAACTACGTCACCTTCACCAACGGCATCTGCTATGAGTTGGAGATGGGCGTCAAAACCAGCAACGAAGATGGCCTGGCCAGAGAGCTCGATCCCGACCAGGTGATGCGGCGGCTGGATGCGATCCTCCGGACCGTGACCATTCTGCCCGCAACCCGCAACGCCGCTGCTCCGCAGGTCGAAACCTCGACGGCCGCTCCGGCGCCAATGTCACAAAACTAACCTGAGTTACCCAGACGAGCCAGATTTGGCTCGTCTGGGTCCATCAGCTACTCGTTGGCCACTCTGCCCACTCTCGGCGTTGCCCACTGAACCACTGGCCACTGACCACTGACCACTGACCACCACTGGCCGCCGTTTTTCCCCGCATCTTTGACACCCGGCGGGGCATCTCCTATAATTGAAACTTGACTAAATTAGTCAAGATTTGTCCGGGAGCGGCGGTAAGGCGGTAAAGCGATGTTCAGGCTCAACAAGATGACCGATTACGGCCTGATGCTGATGACCTTTGTGAGCGGCTTGCCGCAACCCTCGCTACATACCGCCCAGGAATTGGCGGCCGAAACGCAGCTCCCGTTGGCCACGGTGGGCAAGATCCTGCGGCAACTGATCGACCATCAGTTGCTGGTCTCCCATCGCGGGGTCAAGGGAGGTTATACGCTGGCGCGGCCGGCCGACGCCATCTCGGTGGCCGAGATCATCGCCGCGCTGGAGGGGCCGATCGGCTTCACCGAGTGCAGTTCGCAGCCGGGTTGCTGCGAATTCGAGCGCTCCTGCTCGGTCCGCGACAACTCCCGCGTAATCAGCATGGCGCTGCAGCGGGCTCTGGACACGATCAGCCTGTCCGATCTTTCCAAGCCGTTGCGCATGGGAACCACGGCCGACAAGCGCCGCAACGTCGTATCCATCAGCTTGCAATCAGGGACGGTGCAATGACAACTGCCAACACCATTCGAGACTTGACCAGCGGGGAATACAAGTGGGGCTTCGTGACCACGGTCGAGGAAGACCGCGCTCCCAAGGGGCTCAATGAGGACATCATTCGTCTGATCTCGGCCAAGAAGGGCGAACCGGAATTCATGCTGGAGTGGCGGCTGAAGGCGTATCGCCACTGGACTTCGCTGGAGCAGTCGCAGGCCGAACCGAAGTGGGCCAACGTGAAGTACGCTCCCATCAACTACCAGGAGATCGTTTACTATTCGGCGCCCCGGAAGAAACCCACGCTCACCAACCTGGACGAACTGGATCCGGAAATCCTGCGCACCTACGAGAAGCTTGGCATCCCGCTGGAGGAGCAGAAGCGGCTGGCCGGCGTCGCCGTGGACGCGGTGTTCGACAGCGTTTCCGTGGCCACCACCTTCAAGGAGAAGCTGGCCGAGAAGGGCGTGATCTTCTGCTCGTTCTCCGAGGCGGTGCAGAACCATCCCGAACTGGTGAAGAAGTACCTGGGTTCGGTGGTTCCCTACACCGACAACTTCTTCGCCTCGCTCAACGCCGCGGTGTTCACCGACGGCTCCTTCGTTTACGTGCCCAAGGGAGTGCGCTGCCCGATGGAGCTCTCCACTTACTTCCGCATCAATGCCTCGGAGACGGGACAGTTCGAGCGCACCCTGATCGTCGCCGAGGAGGGCGCGTCGGTCAGCTACCTGGAAGGCTGCACCGCTCCCATCCGCGATGAAAACCAGTTGCACGCGGCGGTGGTGGAACTGGTGGCGCTCGATAACGCCACCATCAAGTACTCCACCGTGCAGAACTGGTATCCGGGCGACAAGGAAGGCCGCGGCGGGATCTACAACTTCGTCACCAAGCGCGGCAAGTGCCAGGGACGGAATTCCAAGATTTCCTGGACGCAGGTGGAAACCGGCTCCGCCATCACCTGGAAGTATCCGAGCTGCATCCTGATGGGCGACAACTCGGTGGGCGAGTTCTACTCGGTGGCTTTGACCAACAACCGCCAGCAGGCCGATACCGGAACGAAGATGATCCACATCGGCAAGAACACCACCAGCACCATCGTCTCCAAGGGCATCTCCGCCGGATACGGCCAGAACACCTACCGCGGAATGGTCAAGATCCAGAAGGGCGCCACCGGAGCGCGCAACTACACCCAATGCGACTCTCTGCTCATCGGCGACAAGTGCGGCGCGCACACCTTTCCCTACATCGAGGTGAAGAACGCCAGCGCCCAGATGGAGCACGAGGCATCGACCTCGAAGATCGGCGAGGACCAGATTTTCTACTTGCGGCAGCGCGGCCTCACCGGCGAGGAGGCCGTCTCCATGATCATCAACGGCTTCTGCCGGCAGGTGTTCCGCGAGTTGCCCATGGAGTTTGCCGTCGAGGCCCAGAAACTGCTCAGCATCAGCCTGGAAGGAAGCGTTGGATAAGCCACCCCATCACGCGCAAAACCGGCGCGTGGCGGGGACCCCGGAGGACACCGGAGAAAAGATGAGCACACTCGAAATCAAGAACCTGCACGCGAAGGTAAACAACCAGGAGATTCTCAAGGGCGTCGACCTCGTCATCAACGCCGGCGAGGTGCACTCCATCATGGGCCCGAACGGTTCGGGCAAGAGCACGCTGGCGCAAGTGCTGGCGCGGCGCGAATCCTACGAGGTCACCGAAGGCCGGGTGCTGCTCAACGGCAAGGACCTGCTGGAGATGAAGCCCGAAGACGCCGCCTGCGAAGGCCTGTTCATGGCCTTCCAGTACCCGGTGGAGATTCCCGGCATCAGCAACGCCTATTTCCTGCGCGCCGCGCTCAACGCCATCCGCAAGTACCACGGCGAGGAAGAGCTGGATGCGATGGACTTCCTGCCGCTGCTGAAAGAGAAGATGCGCCTGCTGGAAATGGACGAGCGCTTCCTGAGTCGCCCGGTGAACGAAGGCTTCTCCGGCGGGGAGAAGAAGCGCAACGAGATTGTGCAGATGGCGGTGCTCGAGCCCACCATGGCCATCCTCGATGAGACCGATTCCGGGCTCGACATCGATGCGCTCAAGATTGTCGCCAAGGGCGTGAACGCCATGCGCGGCCCCGAGCGCGCCATGCTGGTCATCACCCACTACCAGCGGCTGCTTGACTACATCGTTCCCGATTACGTTCACGTGCTGGTGGACGGCCGCATCGTCAAATCCGGCGGGCCGGAGCTGGCGCTCGAGCTGGAACAAAAAGGCTATGGCTGGGCCGAGCCGGAGGCCGTTGCCAGTGCGCGATAGAGAGGTTTCGGGAAGGGCACGGCTTTAGCCGTGCCGTAAGAAGTCTCTAATATTTGTCATTCCGAGCGGGCGAAGGGCCCTGAGTGAAACGAAGGGGACCGAGCCCGCGAGGAATCTGGGTTTCGAAAATTTCGAGGGCGTTACGACTTTAACCATGCCAATCGCGACCACAGAACGGCTTCGTACTTATCTCGACGCATTCAGCGACTTCACTTCGCGCACCGCCCGCCAGCCCGCCTGGCTGCGCGATCTGCGCGAGCTCGCCTTCGTGCGTTTCTCCGAGACCGGCTTCCCCACCACGCGGAATGAGGACTGGCGCTTCACCAACGTGAACGCTATCGCGCAGACGCCGTTTGCGCCGGCGAGCGATGCGCGGGAGCGCGTTTCACCCGCCGCCCTCGAACCGTACCGCATCCCCGGCGCCGCCTGCCAACTGGTGTTCGTCAACGGCCGCTTCGCCCCAGAATTGTCCGATCTGGGCAGTTTGCCGAAGGGCGTAAAGGTCGGCAGCCTGGCACAGGCGATTGCCGGCGACGGTGAATGGCTGGCGCAGCACCTGGGCCGCTACGTCAATGTTGAACGCGACTCGTTCTGCGCTCTGAACACGGCCTTCCTGGAAGACGGCGCCTGCATTTACCTGCCGCGGCGCGCCGTGGTGGAGGGACCTATCTGCCTGCTGTTTGTCTCCGTTCCCGGCGGCACGCCGGAGATGACGCACCCGCGCCACCTGATCGTGGCGGAAGACGAGTCCCAAGCCAGCGTGCTGGAAGAGTACGTTTCGCTGACGCCCGGCGACGCGCCACTCCCGCTCGGCGGCGGCGTGTCCTTCTCCAACGTGGTCACCGAACTGGTCGCCGGCGAGAACGCGGCCGTCTCGCATTATCTGATCGAGCGCGAGGACCGGCAGGCTTTTAACATCTCGACCTTGCGCATGCAGCAGGCGCGCAGCGCCAACCTCAGTTCGCACTCGGTGCTGCTGGGCGGAGCGCTGGTGCGCAACAACGTCCATCCGGTGCTGGCCGGTGAAGGCGGCGAGTGCCTCATCAACGGCCTGTTCATTCCCTCGGGCACGCAGCACATGGACAACTACATGCTCGTCGAGCATGCCAGCCCGCACTGCAGCAGCCGCCAGTTTTACAACGGCATTCTCGACGGCCGCTCGCACGGCGTCTTCCATGGGCGCATCATCGTCCACAAGGACGCGCAGAAGACCGACGCCAAGCAGACCAACCGCAACCTGCTGCTCTGCGACGACGCCCAGATCGACACCAAGCCGCAACTGGAGATCTACGCCGACGACGTGAAATGCACGCACGGCGCCACCATCGGCCAGGTGGAAGAGAACGCGCTTTTCTACCTACGCTCCCGCGGCATCGACGAAGGTTCCGCGCGCCGCCTGCTGTTGCTGGCCTTTGCCAGCGAGTGCCTGGAGCGCATGAAGTGCGCCCCCATTCGCCACTACCTGCAGGGAGTGGTGGAGGCGTGGCTGCCTTCCGTTTTGCAACCCGCAACTGCCGCCGGCGCGGTTGAACGCCGCTGGGAGGAGGTCGGATGACCACTGCCGCAAATACATTCCGCTGGCCGCAGTCGCGCACGCGTGCGGGCTTCGACGTGTACAAGCTGCGCGCCGAGTTCCCGATCCTTGCCCAAAAAATTCACGGCCAGCCGCTCGTCTATCTCGACAACGCCGCCACCACGCAGAAGCCGCAAGCGGTGATTGACGCCATCGTGCGCTACTACATGTCCGAGAACGCCAACATCCACCGCGGCGTGCACGCCTTGTCCGAGCTGGCGACGGAGAGCTACGAGCAGGCGCGCGGCGTGGTCCAGCATTTTCTGAACGCCGCCGCCCGCCGGCGAGATCGTATTCGTGCGCGGCGCCACCGAGGGCATCAACCTGGTGGCGCACTCCTAGGGACGCACCAACGTCGGCCCCGGCGACGAGATCGTCATTTCCGGCATGGAGCATCACTCCAACATCGTCCCGTGGCAGATCCTGTGCGAGCAGCAGGGGGCGAAGCTGCGCGTCATCCCGGTCAGCGATGAGGGCGAACTGCTGCTCGACGAGTATGAAAAGCTGCTCGGCCCGAAGACCAAGATGGTGGCGGTGGTGCACGTCTCCAACGCGTTGGGTACCGTCAATCCGGTGCGCAAAATCGTGGAGATGGCCCGCCGCTGCAACGCCCGCGTGCTGGTCGACGGTGCGCAGGCCGTGCCCCACACCCTGGTGGACGTGCGCGCCCTCGATTGCGATTTCTATGTTTTCTCCGGCCACAAGGTCTATGGCCCCACCGGCATCGGCGCTCTCTACGGCAAGGCGGAACTGCTCGATGCCATGCCGCCCTACCAGGGTGGCGGCGACATGATCAGCTCCGTCACCTTCGAGAAGACGCTCTACAACCGCCTGCCCTACAAATTCGAAGCCGGCACTCCGCACGTTGCCGGCGGCATCGCGCCTGGGCGCGGCGCTGGACTACGTCACCGCCATCGGCGTGCAGCGCATCGCCCGCCACGAGCACGAAGTGCTGGCCTACGGCACTGAGCGCCTGCAGGCGATTCCCGGACTGCGCCTGATCGGCACCGCCAGGGAAAAAGCGGGCGTGCTTTCCTTCGTCATGGAAGGCATTCACCCGCACGATATCGGCACCATTCTCGACCAGCAGGGCATCGCCATCCGCACCGGACATCACTGCGCGCAGCCGCTGATGCAGCGCTTCGGCGTGCCCGCCACCGCCCGCGCCTCCCTGGCCCTGTACAACACCATGGAGGAAATGGACGCGCTCGCCGGCGGTCTGCACAAGGTGAGGGAGGTCTTCGCCTGATGCCCGAGCTGCGCGATCTTTACCAGGAAATCATCCTGGAACACAGCAAGCGCCCGCGGAACTACCGCACGCTGGAGGCCGCCAACCACACCGCCGAAGGCTACAACCCGCTCTGCGGCGATCACTTCACCGTCTATCTCGACGTGGAAGACGGCCAAATTCGCGACATCGCGTTCCAGGGCTCGGGCTGCGCCATCTCCAAGGCTTCCGCTTCCATGATGACCCAGGCGCTCAAGGGCAAGCGCACCGAAGACGCGGAGAAGCTGTTTGAAAAATTCCATCACGTGGTCACCGGGCAAAACGGCAGCCAATCCAGCGAACTCGGCAAGCTGGCGGCGTTCGCCGGAGTTTCCGAATTTCCCGTGCGCGTGAAGTGCGCCACCCTGGCATGGCACACCCTGCACGCCGCCTTGCACGGCGAGCAGAAGGTTTCCACGGAGTAGCAACGCCGCCGGCGAAGGGAGGATTCCATGTCGGCCGATACGGTTAAGCTCACGCGCGACTGCGAAGCCACCCAGATCCCCTATGGCGGGCGCGAGCTGCTGCCTGCCGGCAGCCAGGTAAGAATCATGCAGTCGCTCGGCGGCTCCTATACCGTCTCCACCGAGAAGGGCTCCATGGTGCGCATCGACGCCCAGGATGCCGGCGCCCTGGGCCTGGCGCCGCAGGCGCCCGCCGCCGCTGCTCCCGCCCAATTCAGCGAGAAGCTGGTTCAGGACCAGCTAAGGACCGTCTACGATCCTGAAATCCCGGTCAACGTCGTCGATCTTGGACTGATCTATTCCTGCAAGGTCACGGCGGTCGAAGGCGGCCACAGGATCGAAATCAACATGACCATGACCGCGCCCGGCTGCGGCATGGGCGACGTGCTCAAGGCCGACATCGAGCGCAAGCTCTCGCAGTTGCCCGAGGTGAAACAGGTTCAGGTGAGCATCGTCTTCGATCCGCCCTGGCATCCCGGCATGATGTCGGAAGCCGCCAAGCTGCAGTTGGGATTGGATCTGGACTCCGGCTCTCCCCTCCAGATGTACGGCTCCTGATCTCACGACAGCGAAATCAGACTCGACCGCACTCTCGGCGCGGGTGCCCAGGTTCGCGCCCGGCTTTTAGGGCGCTAACCTGGGTTCAGGAAGCTCACGACAGCGAAATCAAACTCGACCGCACTCTCGGCCTGTACGGTCGGCTGGTGATCTGTCCCTCAAACGATCGGTCCCACTGTCCGGGAATGCGCGTGCCGCATGAGGGGCAGCATCCCGTCTCGGTCAGTTGATAATCGCCGATAAAGTATCCATAGCGCTGGATCAAGGTCTTCCGGCAATTTGGGCAGCGCGTGTTTTCCCACTCCCCCACGCTCCCCGGCAGGTTTCCCGTATAGACGTACCGCAGTCCCGCCTGCACGCCGATCTCGGCGGCGCGCAGCAGCGTCTCCGGCGGCGTATCGTCCGGGTCGGTCATCTTGTAGTCCTGATGAAACGCGGTCACGTGCCACGGCATGTCCACCGAGACGCCGGCCAGGAATTCCGCCATCTGTTTCAGCTCCGCGTCGGAATCGTTGAAGCCGGGCACCAGCAAGGTGACAATCTCCACCCAGAAATCCATCTCGTGCAGCCGCCGTATCGTGTCCAGGATAGGCTCCAACCGCCCGCCGAGCTGGCGGTAGTGGCGATCGTCGAAACTCTTCAGGTCGACCTTGTACAGATCCACCCACGGCCGCAAGTATTCCAGCACCTGCGGCGTGCCATTGCCGTTGGAGACATACCCGGTCGCCAGCCCGGCCGCCTTGGCTTCCTTGAACACCGCCACCGCCCATTCGCTGGTGATCAACGGCTCGTTGTAGGTGCTCACCAGCACCTTGGCGCCCTGCTGCACCGCCTCGCGCACCAGCATTTCCGGCTTCGCGCCCAGCGGAGGAGAAACCGCATGGGGATCGCGCAGCGCCTGCGACGTCACCCAGTTCTGGCAATAGCCGCAGTGCAGGTCGCAGCCCAGCATGCCGAAGCTGTAAGCCAGCGCCCCCGGATGCGCATGGAAGAACGGCTTCTTCTCGATGGGATCGCACTGCACGCCGCCCACGTAGCCCCACGGCACATACAAAACGCCGCCGCGGTTGTAGCGGACCTTGCAAACGCCGGGCTGCCCTTCGGGGATGGGACAACAATGGCCGCAGGCGAAGCAGCGCACGCGATTGCGGTCCAGCTTCTCGTACAAATCGCCTTCGCGAACGTTCTGATCGACAATTTCCCGCAGTGTGGCCATCGCCGGCGCCCCTAAAAACGTGTGTAGGATTCGTTTCCGCCTACCTAATTCTAACGCGATTCTAACGCGCGGCGCGCTGGCAGGCACGGCCAGGCGTGATGCTGCGCCGTATCTCGGAACGTTGAGCTTATACTTCATTGGTCGCAGGGCGCGTGGCGGGCCGCAAGGACTAGCTTGACAATAAGGCAATTCAAGATGACAATATGTCAAGTCAGGGTTACATCCCCGATCCGCTGACTGAACAAGAGCTCCGGAAGTTGATCCAAGAGGCGATCGGAAGGCTAGAGGACCAGAGTCCGGAGACCTACCACGCGCTGTATGGACACTTGGACCGCGGAATTCAAACAGATGACGTTTTGTTTGCACTTCGAGGCAACTGGCGAAAGTTCAAAGTACAACAACCGTTCAACAGATACTTCTGGCAGTGGAAATACAGGATCATAGCCAGTGATGCCGACGGCCGCGAACTGCTGATCATTATCGCGGTCGACACCATACGCCGCGAATTCGAGGTGATTACGAGATGGCCGGAGAACGACGAGAGTGCATGATCTGCGATGGAATGTTGGAAGAAAAAATTGCCACATCCCATCAGCCGTATCGCTTCACCGATTCTGGCCTGTCCAATGTTCTGTTAGTCGGCATCACATACTACGTTTGCCCGGCGGGCCACCTATTCGCCAAGATTCCGGCTATGGAAGAGTTGCTGTCCCTTATAGCTCGCGACTTGGCAGAAAAAAGAGAGCCGCTCAGCGGCGAAGAGATCAGATTTCTGCGGAAGCGATTGAGTGAGAAGGCCGCGACGTTTGCTCAAGCTATTTCTGTCAAACCGGAATCCCTATCGCGCATTGAAAATGGCCACATACCCGCTGGCGCACGCGTGGACAAATTGGTTCGCTACCACTATGCGGTCGAATCGGGCGATCCAATTCTCTTGGGAAAATTGCGCGAAGTAATCAAAGATCTAGCCACCAAGCGCAAACCAACGTCGAGTACGGTCACTGCCAAAATCTCGCCCGGCAAACACTGGGAAGCGAAGCTCGCAGCCTAAGGCCGGGCGGCCCACCCAAGCCGGGTTTGCTTGGGTGGGGCTTGAGAAACCACCCCCGCCTCTCCCACCGCCCTCGCCCGCACCACGAACCGCAGCGGAGAACTCGGCCTCCGCCCAAACGGATAGCAGGTAATCAGCGTCAGCGCGTCTTCCGCCGTCGGCGCCAGCAGGCTGACATCCTGCGGCTCGACCACTCGAATCGCCTGCACCGCGTACCTCCGCCGGTAGAGATTTCCGCGCTCATCGAACCACTCCACCTCGATCTCGTCCCCCCGCGCAATCCCTTCCAGCGGCCGGAACCAACTGGTGCGATGGCCGGCCACCAGCACGTTTCCCGCCTCGCCCACGCCGGCGCCGCTCAGCATGTGCGCCGGACCGAACGCCAGGGTTCGCGGCGTTGCTCCCTCCAGGACAATTTCGTCATAACCCAGGCGCGGGATTTGCAGCCGCGCCACCGGATGCGTGTCCGCCCACGGCCATGGCGGGTGCGCCTTGCCCGAGTGCACACTCTCCTCCCACGCCCGCCGGATCAGCACGCTTGCCATCTCTGCCTTGGCATGAAGGTACAAGGCGCGGCCCGTCAGACTCGCCCCACCAATCAGGATCAGCGCCGCAATCACCCGCAGCGCTTTCACGCCAGCGCTCCCCGGCGGCGTCCCAGGCGCCACAGCCCGATTCCCGCCATCAGCAGCAACACGCCCAGCATTTCCAGAAAAGCGTCGGCGGTACCGGTGGCCGGCGCGCCAAACACTTTGTCCATCTTCCAGCCGGCAGGCAGTTCAGTCGGCACCCCAACCTTCTTTGACTGGCCGCCGGCATTGGTCACCACCTCCTCCACCGCCACCAGCGAGGTAAACCGCGTCACCAGTCGATAGCGGATGGCGTGGGCAATCACCTGCCCGCGAATCTCCGCCTTTCCTTTCTCATCCGCGTGCCGCCAGTCATCCATCAGACCCTCAACCTTCTGCCGCGCCCACAGCGTCGTGATCCCGGGATGAAACGTCGCCTTCGACGCGTCAAACGCAATCGTCTTTTCGTAGGTCTCGCCGCCCGCGCGCGCCGTCAAGTGCACCTTCCCTGCATGGCCCTTCGCTATGCGCCCGTAGATCAGCAGCGGCTGCCGCAGGAACAGGTCGGGCAGGCGCCTGGGATACACCTCGTCCGCCTCCACTCCCTCGAACCGCAGCTTCACGTCGGTCAGCACCGGGCTTTCAATCGTCTCCAGCAGCCGCGTCATCTGTTCTTGCACCTGGCTGATGTCGGCGATGGGGGTGAACGTCCCGCGCCCGAATTGCGCCATCTTGGTGGCCAGGAACAGGTTCGGCGCGCTTCCGATGGCCACCGTGTACAGCCGCGCGTTCCCCAGGTTGTGCTCCAGCGCGGCCAGGATTTGCTCTTCGTTGCCCAGGTCTCCATCGGTCAACAGAACGATGTGCCGCAGGTACCCGGGCGTCTCCGGTTTCTGCATCAGGTGCAGCAGCGCCGGCAGCATCTCCGTGCCCCCTCCCGCCTGCAGACGCTCCACGTACTGGCGCCCCGCCGCCACGTTCTGCGAAGTGGCCGCCAGCGGTTCCGGCGCAAATTCACCATAGCCGCTGCTGAACGCCAGGATGCCGAAGCGGTCGTCCGCTCCCAGCCGGTCCAGGGCTTGCAGCAGGGCCGCGCGCGCCTGCTCCATCGACTTCCCCGCCATCGAGCCCGACTCGTCGATCATGTACAGCATCTCCACCGGCAGCCGCTCGCTCGGCGCAACCGTCGGAGGAAAGGCCGCGAGCAGGAACTGGGTCCCGCCGGAATCTCCCGCGGGCGACAGAAACAGCGCCGTCTCCGCCTGCTTGCTTGCCCCCTGCTGCACCTCGAGCACGAAATCCCGGTTGGGAATGGTGGCCCCGGTGGCCAGTTCGATATGCTGCCGTCCGTCCTTCAATCGCCGCACGTTCACCACGTGGGAAACGCACTGGATGGTCGCCGCGTCGAAGCCCGCGTCCAGATCAACTGCCAGCGAGATGTCGTGCCCGGAACGGCTCTTCGGATTTCGCACCGTGGGCGTGATCCGCGATGCGTCCGGCACTTCGTCCGTATCGGCCGCCCAGCCGCTTCCCTGGTGCCCGACTGCCTGTTCCCCCGGTATGTACCGCGGCCCCACCACCATCGGGAACACCAGCCGCATGACACCGTCTTCCCAGCGCAGCGGCTCCACGTAGCGCAAGCGCACATCGATGCGGTCCCCGGGCATGATGTTCGCCACCGACGCGGTAAAGATGTTGGGCCGCTCCTGCTCCAGCAAGGCGGCGCGCTTGCCCGCCGATTTGGCCGCTTCATACACCCGTTTGGCCTCGGCCCGCTCGCGGATCTGGCTGCGAATCACCCGCTCCCCGATCCGCATTTCCAGGTCGTACACCGCGGCGTCATGCGGCAGCGGAAAGATGTACACGGCCTCGATGGGCTCGGTGCCCGCGTTCGCGTATTGCTGGGTCACCGTCGCCGCGGCCACCAGCCCGCGCACGTCCACTTCGACGTCGGTATGCAGCAGGGGCACCGTCTCGTACTCGCCCGACACCGGCGAGCGGTACACCATCGACCCTTCCCCCACCGCCGGCGGACCGTTCCTGACTTGTCCGGCGCACGCCGGCCCACCCTGGATGATGCCTGCCGCCAGCAACGCCACCAGCAGGTACCTGCACACTTCCTCCTTCAGCCACTTGCCCGCCGACCCGCCCATGCTTCGCCTCCATCACTCGATCTTCGCAACCGGACGAAGAGCAACTGGCGGGCCATGACGCTCGCCGCGGCGGGCGGTCTCACGAATTTGATTGCTTTCAAAAGTGGCTTGCGGAGGGGCGCGGCTTCACAGGCTACTGAAAAACTCAAATGTGAGAGCTGTTTCTGAGCGGCAGAGGTTCAGCCGTGCTAAAGCAATGCCTTTGTTGCACCGAAAGCGGCAGAACCCGAGCCCCGCAGGGGCGAACGCTGGTAGCCCAGGGCGGCAGCCCTGGGAAAAGTCAACCGAAAGATGAGAGTCCCGGAGGGACGAAGCGACAGGGTGTCAACAGAGCCACTTGGCTAGGACATTTCTTTCGCAGACTTCAATCGCCGCTGCGGGAATCGCTGGAAGTAACTCCCCTCGACAAGCCATACTCGACCGTGTCCCGCCGCACACGCTGAGTGTCAGCGCAGACACAGCGCGCGCCGCATAGCGGAACCGGAGACGCGCCGCGCCAGGGAACCCCGCCCGTCCCATTCCGGGAGAAGTCCGGAGCGGAAGACGCGGTTCGGCTCTTCTCGCGCGGCTACGCTCCCCGGCATTGTTCTGGCGGCAATACGTGCGTACAACTGTTGGAGAACCTTGCCAGCCTCTCCCAACTCGCCAATACAGCGCGCCGGCAGCCGGCTGCTGGCTCGCTTCGCTTTGGCGCGGCATGGCGCCACTCTCCACCGCGAGGTGGTTGCCGGCATCACCACCTTCCTTACCATGTCTTACATCATCGTGGTCAACCCCGCCATCCTGCGCGCCGCCGGCATTCCGCCCGGAGCTTCCATGGTGGCCACCATCGTTACCGCCATTTTCGGCACCGTGATCATGGCCCTCTACGCCAACCGTCCTTTCGCCGTCGCCCCCTACATGGGAGAAAACGCCTTCATCGCCTATACGGTGGTGCAGGCGCTTGGCTATCGCTGGCAGGCGGCGCTGGCGGCCGTGTTCATCGCCGGAGTCCTGTTCCTGCTCCTGACCATCTTCCGCCTGCGCCAGTGGCTGGTCAGTGCCTTGCCCGAGAGCCTGCGCTACAGCTTCGCCGTCGGCATTGGCCTGTTTCTCGCCTTCGTCGGTCTGAACGAAAGCGGCATCGTCACCATCGGTGTCCCCGGGGCTCCGCTGAAGGCCGGATCCTTGATCTCCCCGCCGGTGCTGCTCGCCCTCGCCGGCTTCCTGCTCATCATCATGCTGTTGATCCGGCGCTTCCCGGGCGCCATCCTCATCGGCATTGTCGGCACTACCATTCTCGGCGTGGCGGCCGGAGTCACTCCGCCCCCGCGCGCCTGGATCAGCGCTCCGCCCAGCCTCGCCCCGGTCTTTCTCCAACTCGACTTCTCCCAGGTCTTCAGTTGGAGCTTTTTCCCGTCGTGCTGACCATTTTCATCATGGCCTTCGTCGACACCATGGGCACGCTCATCGGCGTTTCCGCCCGCGCCGGTTTTCTCGATGAAAAAGGCGAGTTGCCGCAGATCGAGCGCCCCATGATCACCGATGCCCTGGCCACCATGTTCGCGCCCCTGGTCGGGACCACCACCGCCGGCGCCTATATCGAGTCGGCCACCGGCATCGAGGCAGGCGGGCGCACCGGCCTCGCTGCCCTGGTCACCGCCGCCTGTTTTGCGCTCACCTTGTTCTTCTCCCCCTTTGTCGGCGCCATCCCCCCGCAGGCTTACGGTCCGGCGCTCATCGTGGTCGGCCTGCTCATGCTCGCCCCGGTCACCCGCTTCCGCTTTGATGACCTCACGGAGGTGGTCCCCGGCTTCGCCGTCGTCCTGCTGATGAGCTTCACCTACAACATCGGCATTGGGATCACCGCCGGGCTGGTGCTCTATCCCCTGTGCAAGGTCATTGCCGGCCGCTGGCGCGAGGTTCGCGGCGGACTGTGGGTGCTGGGCGCCCTCTCACTGCTGTTCTTCGTCTTTTATCCCTACCAATAACCGGGTCGGCAGCCGCTAGTGTGCTGTATCGCAAATTCGTTTACTAATTTCGGCTCTGTGTCAGGGCACGGCTTCAGCCGTGCCGATAAGGACAGCCAGGAAAATAGGCCTTTAGGCCCTGCGGCCGAGCACCTGGCGATCGCCGGGCTTAGTAAATGAATTTCTGACACAGGACACTAGAACGGCAGATCAGGCTGGCGGACTCGGCCCGCGGCCAATTCATCCACACACACGGGCGTTGTCGCCGCCACCGTAAGCAAGCCTTCCATTACCCTCGCATTCAAAGCACTCGCAGCCCGGCAATCTTGACGGCGCCCCGGTGATAGCCGTCGGGAAACAGCTTTTCCAATTCGTCTAGCTCCAGATGATTGGCCTCACAGGTTTCGTACAGGGTGGGCACCATGTTGTTCTTCTCGAAGCTCTCCCGAAGAAAATTGATCACCTGCCAATGTTTTGCGGTGAGCTTGGGCATCTTCATCTCCCAGGCCTTGTAAACCGCAAATTCCTTGTCCCACTGAAAGGGATTGATCAGAAAACCCCGAAGATCGACCTCATAAGTTTTGCCTTCCGTTCCGGTGGTGATCTGCTCCGCAAAATCCTCCACCCAGGCCTGGTCTAGGTAGCCTTCCCGGTAAGTGATTCCCGCCAGCCTGCAGGCCCCGCGCAGGTACCCGGCCGGAAAAAGCCGCTTCAGTTCCTGCAAGTGGAGCCGGTTCATCCGGGTGGTTTCATACACCAGCGGGCAGCGGCCGGTTTTGCGGTAACTGTCGCGGATAAAATGGATGATTTTCCAGTGGTCCTCGCTCAAACCGGTAATAATGCCAACCTTGGGGGCCATGCCGCGAGCGTAGTTCTCATCCCACGCGTTGAAGTCCGAAAGGAATTCTTCGGAGTCGACGTTGTACGTTTTATTGCCGAAGGAAAAAGTCGCAACCGCAGTCATTCTTTCACCTCCCCGTCCGGTGATTCCAACACCCGATGTTACAGCGCTGCGATCAAGATGCGGGCGCCCCGGGGCACGGAAACACCCGCTTGTCGTCCTGGAACGGGAAAGAGTTGGTGTCGCGGCGGAGTTTGAAACCCGGGCTTGAACGCGAGAAACGCCTTCGGCACCTTCCGGTCTGCGAACCCGGATCGGACAGGACGCCGCTGCGGGTTCGACATCTCTTGATCACGCGGCCGATTCGGAAGCCGAGGGCGCTGCTGGGTGTCGACGTTTCGGCAAACTGCGCGAGGAGAAAAATCCCCAGGGGTTTTGCTCAATATTGCTCGACAGTGAGATTCCGGGAAGGCTTGTAACGTGCACAAAAGAATGGCTCCTCAGGTAGGACTCGAACCTACAACCCTCCGGTTAACAGCCGGATGCTCTGCCATTGAGCTACTGAGGAACAGTCTTTCTCCTCTTTTATAACCGATTCCGGGGCCGGGGTCAAAGGCCAGGGCGGTTGTGACGGCGGTCACAAACGCTTGTGATGGCGATCGTCACCGGAAAGGGTCACGGAAGCGATTGACCGCGGTTTTCAACCCGTGTTATACAATCCCCTCTTGAGCTCCGCGATGCGGGGCCAAGCCATCCCCCGCGGTTCCATCCCGGCCAGCATGAGCGCAATGGAATCCTGCCTGAAGGATGAGGCCCGAATCTCGTCACGTTCATATGAACAGTCTTTGGTGGAGGCACTTATGTTTACCTGGCACCCCTGCCGCCGAGCCCTGTCCGCCGCGGCGGACATGCGCGGGCGGGCGAAGCCGGCCCTGCTGGCGATGGTCACCCTGCTGTCAAGCGCGGCATTGGCCCAACAACCCGGCACCCACGAACTGAGCGGCGAAGCCGGCCTGAAGCTGCCCGATCTTTCCCGCGTCCAGTTCCTGGGCATGAACGGCCACAACCTGCTGATGATCGGCATTCTGTTCTGCCTGGCCGGTCTGCTGTTCGCGCTGGTGCAGTACGTGCAGCTCAAGAACCTGCCGGTGCACCGCTCCATGCGCGAGATGTCGGAACTGATCTATGAAACCTGCAAGACCTACCTGGTCACGCAGGGCAAGTTCCTGGCCATCCTGTGGGCGTTCATCGCGGTGGTCATCGTGCTGTACTTCGGGGTGCTGTTGAAGGCCGAGTACAGCGCCGGCATGGTGCTCATCATCCTGGGTTTCAGCGTGTTGGGCATTCTGGGCAGCTACGGCGTGGCCTGGTTCGGGATCCGGGTGAACACCTTCGCCAACTCGCGCACCGCCTTCGCCGGCTTGAAGGGCAAGCCGTATCCCTGCTACGCCATCCCGATCAAGTCAGGGATGAGCATCGGCATGGCGCTGATCAGCGTCGAGTTGCTGATGATGCTGATCATTCTGCTGTTCGTGCCGGGTGACTACGCGGGGCCGTGCTTCATCGGCTTTGCCATCGGCGAGTCGCTGGGCGCGGCGGCGCTGCGTATCGCCGGCGGCATTTTCACCAAGATCGCCGACATCGGCAGCGACCTGATGAAGATCGTCTTCAAGATCAAGGAAGATGATGCGCGCAACCCGGGCGTGATCGCCGACTGCACCGGCGACAACGCCGGCGACTCGGTGGGACCGACGGCCGACGGCTTCGAGACCTACGGGGTCACCGGGGTGGCGCTGATCGCCTTCATCCTGCTGGGGGTGAAGGACCCGATCATCCAGGTGCAACTGCTGGTCTGGATTTTCGTGATGCGCGTGATGATGCTGGTCTCCAGCTCGGGCTCGTACTGGCTGAACGGCCTGTGGGCCAAAGCCAAGTACGCCAACGCGGACGAGATGAACTACGAGACGCCGCTGACCACCCTGGTCTGGCTGACCTCGATCGTTTCCATCGTGCTCACCTACCTGGTTTCCTACCTGATCGTCCCCAGCCTGAACGGCGACACCTCCTTGTGGTGGAAGCTGTCCAGCATCATCTCCTGCGGCACGCTGGCGGGGGCGGTGATTCCGGAACTGGTGAAGGTGTTCACCTCCACCGAGTCGAAACACGTGAAGGAAGTGGTGACCTCGGCGCAGGAAGGCGGGGCGTCGCTGGCCATCCTGTCGGGATTCATCGCCGGCAATTTCTCCGGTTACTACCTGGGCGGCGCGATGATCATCCTCATGTCGATCGCCTACTATGTCAGCCTGGCCGGACTGGGCGTGATCATGCTGGCGCCGGCGGTGTTCGCCTTCGGGTTGGTGGCCTTCGGCTTCCTGGGCATGGGCCCGGTGACCATCGCGGTGGATTCCTACGGCCCGGTGACCGACAACGCGCAGTCAATCTACGAGCTGTCGCTGATCGAGACCATCCCCGGCATCGAGGGCGAGCTGCGGCACGATTACGGCTTCGCCGCTAACTTCGATCGCGCCAAGTACCTGCTGGAAGCCAATGACGGCGCCGGCAACACCTTCAAAGCGACCGCCAAGCCGGTGCTGATCGGCACCGCGGTGGTGGGCGCCACCACCATGATTTTCTCTATCATCATGGCCCTGACCAACGGGCTCAGCGCCAATGTCGACAAGCTGTCGCTGCTGCACGCCCCGTTCTTCCTCGGGCTGGTAACCGGCGGAGCGATGATCTACTGGTTCACCGGCGCCTCCACCCAGGCGGTGAGCACCGGCGCCTACCGGGCGGTGGAGTTCATCAAGCGCAACATCCGGCTGGAAGGGGTGGAGAAGGCCTCGGTGGCCGACAGCAAGAAGGTGGTGGAGATCTGCACCCAGTACGCGCAGAAGGGCATGTGGAACATCTTCCTGGCGGTGTTCTTCGGCACGCTGTGCTTCGCCTTCATCGAGCCGTTCTACTTTATCGGCTACCTGATCGCGATCGCCATCTTCGGCCTCTACCAGGCGATTTTCATGGCCAACGCCGGCGCCGCCTGGGACAACGCCAAGAAGATCGTCGAGGTGGAACTGCAGCAGAAGGGCACCGACCTGCACGCCGCGACTGTGATAGGCGACACGGTGGGCGACCCGTTCAAGGACACGTCTTCTGTCGCCATGAACCCGGTGATCAAGTTCACCACCTTGTTCGGGCTGCTGGCGGTGGAGCTGGCGGTGAAACTGACGCTGGAAATCGGCTCCGGGCTCAGCCACCTGATCGCGCTGGCGTTCTTCGCCGTGTCCTTCACCTTCGTGTACCGGTCGTTCTACTCGATGCGCATCGGGGGGCTGGAACCCGCCAAGGCCGCGGTGGTGGAGCCGGAGGAGACGATGGTGCATCGCTAGGAGCTAGGAGTTAGGAGTTAGTAGTTAGGAGTTAGCGGAAAAGCCATCCGGAAGGGTGGCTTTTTAATTGCGTTAGCCGCTGGGTGACGGCATACTCCGCCTGAAAAACCCTGATGGACTGGAATCTTGTAAGGAAATTCGTTGCCGCTGTGTTGTTGCTGATAGCCACCGTAGCTGGCTTTTGCTCAGGTACGCCAACCCCGAAGCCCGTCACGATCTACATCGAAGGAGATTCATCGGTAATACCAAAATTCATCAATGTGTGCCGCAAGATGGGACCAGAGCGGGGGATCAACTTCCAGTTCGTCGACAAGCAGAGCGACAGATATGATTACCGCGTGGTTCTTAGTTCCGAAGGTCCAGTACATGGAATTTTGCGCACGGAAACATCGTAGTGATGAACCACGAAGCTAAGGTGCTATTCACAGTCACGCGCAGCAACCGATGGACAGCAAAAGGCGCAACTAGTGCCCTCACCAAAGAGTTTGTAAAAGTTTTGGCGCGGTACTTGGGAACGCACAACTGACCCGTGACGCGCCCTGTTGCAGGTGATACTTGCTTTCTTAGCGGAAAGTACGCCTATGAACGCGAATCGGAAATGGCGGTTAATCGTGGTTGTGTCCATGCTCATGGTGGCTGGCAGCGCTCTTGCGCAGAGTGAGCGCAAGGACAAGCCGGTCGCAAAAACGCCCTGTGTCATTTTGTCTTCAGTCGAACCCGCAAAGGGGATTGCGACCTGGAGTCGCGAAGGACGAAGCCAAAGACACGCTCTTACGTATTTGGCAGGCGACTATCCCCCCGGCATTCCCTTCCGCAGTTCGATCAAGGACAAGGACGTAGACAAAATCAAGGCCAAGGGTGGCCGTGTCCTCATTCTTGATCCTCACTACACCCGCGGGGATTTGGAAAAGGCAAAAGAAACCTGCGAAAAGCCGCCCGGCAAAGTCACGACGAAATGACCAACGCGGAAACAGTCATTCAAGTCAACACCTGGTCGGAGTTTGAAGAGAGGCTCCAGTGGCTCGACTCCCGAATCGTTCGTGATGGACCGATAGACCAACGGTTCTATGAACCCATATTCAGAGGACAAGGGCATCACCACTGTCGATGGAAACTCGAGACGACGTTGGAACGTTTCTCCTCCATTGAGAAGATTCCCGAGGCTCTCAGTTTGCTTGCCTATTACCGCAAGGTCACAGCTTGCAAGCCGGTTTTGGAGAGTTTCACGGGCCGTCTCTGGCCGGAAGTGCCGGATTTTCCCACGTTTGCAAAGCGTCTTCGAGAGAATCGATTTGGTTGGCTAGACATGTTCTTGAACACCGCCGACGTATACGCGTACCTCGTTTACTTGCGACATCACGGCTTCCCATCACCACTGCTCGACTGGACGGCTTCTCCGTACATCGGTGCCTTTTTTGCCCTCGACGAAGTGCCCCCGAGAAATGCGGAGCATGTTTGCGTCTATGCCTTTCTACGAAGCGGTCTAACCCACGGATCGTCGGACCGACACTTCTTCGTTATTGGTCCCTGCATCCGCACACATCAGAGGCACTATCTTCAGCAGTGCCGATATTCAATGTGTGTACGGGCCGATGGCGATGACTTTTCATTCCTTCCCCATGACGAGATATTGATGGACACAAACGGCGACCAGGGGAGGCTGTTCGAGTTCAGGATTCCCGTCAAGGAGAGGGCAGCGGCGCTGCGAAAGCTGGAGCTAATGAACATCAATCCATATTCCCTTTTTACTTCAGAGGAGGCTCTGGTTAGAACCGTCGCCCGTCGCGAGTGCTACTTCAAGAGTTGGGAGCTTTAAGAATCGCGGGTGGGCCACCCAACGTGGTTTTCGTTGGGTGGGGTTTCTGGGTCCGGGGATCGGGTGGCACAGGAGCTTCAGCCCTGCGACTTGCGCATATCAAAACAAATCGGCTTCAGCCGCTGAGGGACTTGCACGAAGTACCTCAGGGGCTAAAGAGAGTGTGTGAGAACTGACTTGTTTTCCTCAGGGCAGTTGAGGCACAACGAGGGCATGAGCCGATTTCGGTCGTACAGTCCCGAGCAAGCCTACTTGGTGCCTCCGAGCGTGAAGGACATCTTGCCGGAGGGGCATCTGTGCTTCCTGGTGCGGCAGGTAATTGCCAAGTTGGACCTGAGCAAGTTCGAGGAGGAGTACAGCCGGGAAGGCGGCGAGTTGTACGCTCCGGAGATGATGTTGAGTGTGTGGCTGTACGCGTACGCGAGGGGATTAAGTTCCGGACGGCGGCTGGAACGAAAGATTCAGGAGGATCTACCGCTGCGGTACTTGGCCGGCGGCCAGCATCCGGATCACTGGGCGCTGAGCGCGTTCCGGCGGCGGCATCGGCGGGGCATCAACGATGTGTTCACGCAGGTGTTGGAGTTGATCCGGGACGCGCAGTTGGGGCGGTTGGGCACGGTGGCGGTCGATTCGACGCCGATCAAAGCCGACAATGGGCGCCAACGCGTGGATACGCGTAAGCGGCTGCGGCGGGATCGGGCCAAGTATCGGCGGCAAATTCGGCGCTGGCAGCGGCAATGCGAACAGGCGGACAGCGAAGAGGGCGCGGCCTATGCCCGTGGGCAAGTGCAACGATTCCAAGCGCAGTTGGCGCAGTGTCCGGGGCGCTTGCAGCAACTGAAGAAGAGCGGCCAGGAGCGGCTGCCGCGCACCGATGCCGATGCTCGGGTGCTGCGCAAGCGCGGCCAATCGGTCATCGGGTACAGCGGGGAGATCGCCGCGTCGCAAGATCATTTCATCGTGGCCGAACGGGTGACGCAACAGAAGAACGACAACGCCGGGATAGTGCCGATGGTGGAAGAAGTGGAGCGTCAGTGCGGCGAGCGCCCCGGGAAGGTATTGGCGGATGCGGGCTATTTCAGCACGGAGAACCTGGAAGCACTGCGCGAGCAAGGGATCGATGCTTACATACCGGACTCGAACTTAGCCAGGGAACTCAACCTCGGGAAGCGAGCGCGCGGGGTGGGGAGTCGGCCAGTGCGGAGTCCGGTAATCAAAGCCATGCGGCAGAAGTTGCGCAGTGCGGAGGGGCGTGCCACCTATGATCGCCGCAAGGGAATGGTCGAACCGGTGTTCGGCACCCTGAAGGCGCAGCGCAACCTGGCCCGGTTCCGTTTGCGAGGCTTGGCCAAGGTCGGCATTGAGTTCACCCTAGCCTGCCTGGCTTACAACCTGACACGGTTCCAGCAAGCGCGGGGCAAGGGAAAACCGGCCATCGATCAAGCTTAACGTCTGGATGGTGCCGCTATTCAGCGTTGAGCGTCATTGAGTGACGTTGGACGGAAACCCAATGTTGGGGGTTACTGCATGTACCAGGTTCGGAGAGGGGCTGTGAAGCTGGTTCTCACACGCTCTCTAAAGCCCGGTAGTTTGCTGGCGGCCTCAACAGCAGGCCTGAAGGCCTGCTCCACCCGGTCGCCCTAGAGGGCTAGAACGGGGCACGTGGCGTTTGGGTGACGGCGAGTGCCTTCTTCCCCACCCTAGCAGAACCGGCTAGGGTGGGCCACCCGGCGATGGCGCACAGATAGTGGCCAGTGGTCAGTGGCCAGTGGTCAGAAGAGCCATCCGGAAGAGTGGCTTTTTTATTGCGTGATGGGTTAGCCGCCTTCAGCACAAAAGCAGGTCCCTCGCTCCGCTCGGGATGACACTCGCTAGATTTTGTCTCGGTTCTCCCAGGTTAGCGCCCAAAGACGGGGCGCGAACCTGGGGCTCAGGAGCCGACACGGTTATCTAATCCGGCTAGCGGTTGAGCCCGGGAATGATCTGCTCGAGGAGTTCGCGGGCGTTGACAACGCGGGTGCGGCCGAAGCGTTGGGGAAAATGCCGCTTGTTGCCGGTGACCAGATAATCGGCGGCGCACTCGCGCACACACTCGAGGAATTTATTGTCCTCGGGGTGGATGGCGGCGCGGACGCTGCGCGAGGGATGGACCAGGCGCGCCGATTTCCTGATCAGCGCCAGCGACGTGTCCAGAAGCCCGGCATCAATGCCGAATTTCTCGCGCCGCAGAATGCCGCCATATTCTTCGAAGATCTCAAGGGAGACGTACATCTGAACCTTGCGGGCGATGGCCAGGTCAAGGACGAACCGTTCGTAGCCATCCGGCTTGAGATGCGCCGACACCACCACATTCGTGTCAAGCACGACGCTTGCGCGTGGCATGGGCCAGCCTGCGTTCCTTTCGGTACGCCGCGATTTCGCGGTTGATCTGCCCCAGACTCAAGCGATCGGTCTTATTTCGCCGGGCTTCCGCTCCGATCGCGGCCAGGACTTCCGGCTCCGGGGCAATGGTCTTCAGGAAGTCCTTGACTCCCATGATGACCACCTGTGGTTCCCCCCGCTTGTCCACGAGAAAGCGCTCCTGCCGCTGCCCGGCCCGGCGCATAATCTGGCCGAATTGAGTACGAGCAGCTAAGGCGGAGATTACCTTTGGCATATTCGTGGTTCCCATCGTAGGACCTCGGATTATGTTGCCAACTAACTAATTAATTCGAACTGAATTTTACAACATGGGAGGGCGGCCTGAACAGCAGACCTGAAAGGCCAGATCCACCCGGCCCCCCCGCCCTAGCCAAACCCGGGCTAGAAGCAGTTCTCGGGTTGATGTATCCAGGGCTAAAGCCCAGGGTTGTCAAACACTCAGAGTTCGCCGGCCTGAAGGCCGGCGCTTCCACCGCGAAACGCAGCTACAGCAATTGGGGATTTGCTCTAGAACGGGGCACCCGGCGCTGGGGTGACGGCGAGTGCCTTCTTCCCCACCCTAGCAAAACCGCTAGGGTGGGCCACCCGGCGATGGCGCACAGATAGTGGCCAGTGGTCAGTGGCCAGTGGTCAGAAAAAGCCATCCGGAAACGGGTGGCTTTTTTCATTGCGTGATGGGTTAACCGCCTTCAGCACAAAAGCAGGTCCCTCCCTTCGTTTGGGATGACACTCGTTAGATTTTGTCTCGGTTCTCCCAGGTTAGCGCCCAAAAGACGGGGCGCGAACCTGGGGCACCCGCGCGGGAATACCCACCCTGAAGGTTGCACCAACAATGGTGCAGGATTCCCGATTTGGGAGGGACCTTGTCAAGTCCCGCAGGAGTAAACAGTCTCGCTAAGTGCTGGGGAAACAGCGGCTTAGCCTTGATGGTAAGTGGCGGGTTAAGGGTACGAAAAATGCTATAATATGAGTAGAAAGTCAGAGAAGGCGCGGGCTATTGCCCCGCGCCTTTTGCTTATGAGGACAGGTCATCGGTTGGTTGTCGGTAATCGCTGGCCGGTGATCGGTAATCGACACAAGAACACCTAGATCCCTCGCTGTGCTCGGGATGACACTTCCTGGAGCCTGAATCTTAGAAAAAACTTCCTATAGCCTGAATCCCCGACATCCATGCCCAGCTCTGTCCGTGATGCCAAACGTCAAGGAGAGCTGGCGGAACTTGTGTTTGCGCACCGGGCGGCGAGCCGGGGCTGGCGGGTGTCGAAGCCGCTGGGCGAAAGCTGCGCGTACGACTTCGTGGTGGACGTGGACGGAGCGCTGCGGCGGGTGCAGGTGAAATCGGTGGCGGCGGAGCGCGAAGGCACGTATCGGGTTGCGAGCGGCAGCGGAGGGAGCAGCAAGCGGCCGTACACGAAAAAGGACATCGACGTAATGGCGGCGTACGTGATTCCCGAGGACGCCTGGTACCTGATCCCGGTGGAGTTTTGCGGGGTGAAGAGCATTCACCTGTGTCCGCATCGGGAGTCGCGCCGGAAATTTGAAAAGTTCCGGGAGGCGTGGGAGATTTGCGAGCGGTGAGGTCAGTGGGCAGTGGCCAGTGGTCAGAAAATACGACGCGCGCAAGCCACAAAAGCAGGTCCCTCGCTCCGCTCGGGATGACACTCGTTAGATTTTGTTTCGGTCCCAGGTTAGCGCCCAAAGACGGGGCGCGAACCTGGGGCACCGGCTCAAGGCGCAAGGAAAATCAATGCACGCGCACAAAACTTGCCGCGCCGGTTGCGCCGCCCATTTCGCCGAGCCGGTAATCCGACAGACGAATCCCGCGGAACACCAGTTCCATTCTGGCCCGCCGTATCGGCTTCGGATTGCTCAACCGTATCGGGGTTCCGGGACATATGCCGACCACGGGAAACGGCCGCACCGAAACCTGGTTCTGCAGCGCGGGCGAAATATCAAAGCTTTTTACCGGGCTGATGCCGAACTCCGCCGGCGCGTGGCTGTCGTCGCCCTGAATCCAGCCATACGCTTTCGCGCCTGGTGGCGCAAGAGTCTCCTCGCCCATCGGATTGCAGGTCGTTTCCGAGGCTTCCATCGAGAGCAGACCCGATGGCGGCCGGCGTAGCGGCGCCAGGCAGTGCATCCGGCGGGTAAAGAATGGCGGCTGGGCGGAGCACAGGCCCACGCCGGGCAACTCGAACCGGCCTGCCGGAACCATGAATTCCCTCCCTTTCTTGTTCTCGTACTCGGTGAAGGCAAGCGTGATCTTCACCGTTACCGGCGACGATGTCATCTGTTCGAACAGCCGCTTTGGCAGAAAGAAATCCGCGTATGTCCGCTCCTGGCCGGGCAACAAAGACTCACGGTGCGACTGCCACCCGGAATTCCATCGCGTTCCGCTCTCGTCTGTCACCTTGAGCATCTCTCCGTCGACGGCGACGATGGAAGTTTCGCCGATTCCGGAAACACTCAGCGGCAAATGAATGAGGACCTCATCTCCAAGACGGGGACCAACGGCCTGAGTCCGCGGCGGGGAGAGGAGCGCCAACCGCACCGGCGGCTTGTCGCCCGGACCCAGTTGCGGATAGGCGCGCGCCACCAGCCTTCCGTAGGGCGTAAGCACCACGAACAGAACTACGACTACCCCAAGCCCCAGGATCACCGCCCGCGACACCGCCGTTCTCCGCCGCGCGTACTGCAGGAGAATCACGGCGACGCAGGCAGCCAGGTAAAACGCACCTAGCACTGATCCAGTCCACGAACCAAAGCTTGAACTCGGGATTTTGCTGCCGATGTAAGCCATCCCGATCAGGTAGAGCAGCAGCAGCAGCGTCGCCAGTCCCACTTGAGCCAGGGTGGCGGTTACGGTTGCCAGCGTGGCAATCGGCAGGAAGAAGGCGATGGCGATCAGCAACTGCATCCACAGTAGTCCGGCCAAGTGCGGAAATACGGCAAATCCCGCCCGCTCCAGCAGGTAGCAATCCAATATCAGCAGCGGAACATTCACGGTGAGGAGGACAAACAAGATCTTGGCCGCCAGCAGCTTTTTCCACTCGTACGGACGAGTGACCCAGAACTGGCGGTCGCCGACCAGCGCCTCCGCTTGCACCGTCCGCACGACGAGCAGCATCCATGCGATCGGCAGCAGAACCACGGTCAGGGATAGCAGGAATTCCAAGCGCATAATTCCCCAGGCTCCTGCTATCGCCACGTCGCCCGTTCGCCAACTCTGGATTTCATGGCGCGCAAACCCGACCATCAGTGCCAGCGAAACCGCCCACTCCGGCCAGTAGTGGCGGGCGTCCTTGCGAAGAATGTGCAGCACCTGTTTCATGCCCGCTTCTCCGGCTCCTGGGCGGCCTTGGCGAACGCCAGGAAAATGGAGCGCAGCGACATGGGCGCAACTTCCACGTTCCGCACCTCGCCGAAGACGCTGCGAATTTCCTCCGCCGTCCGCTGCGCATGGAATCGGCTTTCGATGAACCGCACCACCGCGCCCGAGTTGCTCACGTGCATCCAGTGAGCCGGCGCGGGCGATGGCAAAGGCGGCGGAGCGTCGAAGGTCAGCTCGACTTCGCGAAACCGCTCGGCCAGGCTGGTCAATTCCTCGGAGAAGCGCAATTGCCCCTGCTCCAGATAGCCCACATGGCTGGCGAAGCTCTCTATCTCCGCCAGGTCATGCGACGAAATAAGGATGGTTGCCTCCTCGGCTCGCTCCAGCAACGCCTGGATGAGGTCGTCGCGCACCAGCGGGTCCAGGCCGGTGAAGGGCTCGTCCAGCACAATCAGCCTGGGGTGAAAAGCAAGAGCGCCGGCCAGGGCGGCCTTCATCCGGGTACCCCGCGACAGATGACGGAGTTTCCCCTCCATGGGCAGCTTGAGGTGGGCCACCAACTCGGCCTCCAACTTCCGGTCCCAGGCCGGATAGAAGGGCCGCAAGTAGGCGAAGAACGATCCCACCCCCATCCACTCGGGCAGTTGCTGGTTCTCCGAGACATAGCCGACCGAAGCAAAAAACTTGCCCCGAATCCGTGACGAGTCCGTGCCCAGCACTTCGGCCCGGCCCTTGCTGGCCCGCAGGATGTTCATCAACACCTTGATCAGGGTCGTCTTGCCGGCGCCGTTCGGTCCGACGAGCGCATAAATGGCGCCTTCCGGTACGGCGAGGTCAAGACTCCGCACCGCTTCGACGCGCCGAAATGTCTTGCTCAGTCCCTCGGTCCGAATCGCATCGCTCATGGCTCCGCCTTCCGCCGGTTCGACGTGCCCTCCGCCTGGGGTGCTCGCAGGCGTTTCCAATGCATGCTGACCGATTCCCAAAACTCGTCCAGACCTACTCCCAGCTTCTTCGCCTCAACCACCAGCGCTTCGATTTGCGGTCCCAGCAATCCAGCGCGTTCCGTCTTCGTTCCCTGCCTGGCCGCCGCCACCATCGCACCGATGCCGGGACGGATCTCAAGCAGGCCGTCCGCCACCAGGTGCGAGATCACCTTGTGCGCTGTGTTGGGATTGATCCTCAGTTCCCGGCTCAGAAGCCGCACGGAAGGGAAGGTATCTCCCGGCCGCAGTTGTCCGACGATAATCGCCTTTTTCGCCGCGTACACAACCTGCTCGTAGACGGAAATGCCTGGCCGGAATTCGACTCTGAAAGCAATCAAAGCCTGCGTATCGTAACACAACTGTACTAGAACATCTAGTACAGCTTGCACAGCAGGCGCAAGGCGCAAGGCGCACGGCGCACGGCTCAAGGCGCAAGGCGCACGGCTCAAGGCGCAAGGCGCAAGGAAAAGCCATCCGGGAGGGTGGTTCGCACAAAAGCAGGTCCCTCGCTCCGCTCGGGATGACACAGTTTAAATAGCCCTATTGTCCCCGGCGCGCCTCGGCCTGGGCCCTGCGCGATACGTTGGTGAAGCCGTCGGAATATCCCATGCGATAGCCGCCGATGTAAGCGGCGCAGAAGGTTTGCGGGTTGCCGGCCTTGGCGGGCAGCGGCGGACACCCGGGCAGCGGGGGAGTAGAGGTTGCGTCGCTACGGCCATCGTGCAGCCCCTGGTTCTGTCCCGAGGTGTAGCCGGCGGAAAATCCCTTGTCGAAAACCGGGTCGGGACGCTCCGGGGCCGCATGGGCCGCCAGTCCGGCCGCGGACTCCAGTTCGCGCACCGCGCGGAAGGCGCGCCCGGCGATGCCGTCGGCATAACCCACGCGCACTCCCTGGCGGTATCCGTGTTGGAAGAAGCGCTTGTCGCCGAAAGAGCGGCGGTAGCCCTGGGCGTCGTGCGCTTGCTTGCACTTGCCCAGGTTGCGCGCGCCGCGTCCCATCTGCAGGTCAAGATCGGCGAGGTGGAAACCCTCCTCGTATCCGTGCAGGTAGCCGTGCACGAATGCCGAGGTGCCGGCGAGGGCGCGGGTACGGGCGGCGGCCAGGTGCGCGTCGGGAGACTGCTGAGCGGCGGC
The DNA here is from genome assembly GCA_963740615.1 of Terriglobia bacterium. GTDB lineage: Bacteria > Acidobacteriota > Terriglobia > Terriglobales > Acidobacteriaceae > JAIQGF01. Next base: position 45,962 of record CAVUEZ010000008.1, on the reverse strand, counting down.
AAGGTCCGCGTCGGGAGACTGCTGGGGGACGGCAATGGTGGCGGCGGCCATCAGGAAGAGCAGAAGAAGCACGGATCGAGACATGCGTGGCCATGACCTCGGCTCAAAATAGATGAGCGGCGCGGCGGCGCGGATGTCAGCCGCGGCAGCAAAACCAGGTCAATCAGTCGCGCTCCTTGATTTTCACCGCCCGTCCCTTTACGTAGGTCACGGTCAGAAAATGACCGCCATTGGGGTACTTCACGACTTTTTCGTCGGGATCGGTCCGCGCCGGCTGAGGCACGCCCATGCCCACGGCAAAGTCGGCCTGGATCTCGTTCATGCCCGGCTCCACCTGGTGGCGGCGAATGGCGTCCCACACCGGGCCGGGCCAGAAGCTGTAGAGCTGGTGCGGGTCTTCGTAGAAGAATATCTGGTCGGCGTAGATCTGGAACGAGCCGCCAGACTCGGTTCCGACCGGCACCGCGAAGTGGCGGCCGTCCTTGTCGAAGGCCGCCAGGACCTGGTGATGGTTGGCCCGGTGCGGAGTGGGCTGCGCCACCACGCTGGTGATGCGCAGCTCCTCGATCGGCCCCAGCAGGCCGGCTTCGCGGGAGAAGTCGGCGCGGCGGCGCGCCGGATCGTAGGGATAATAGGTGTAGCGATAGCCTTCCTGCACCCACACCGGCTGCTTGGTGAGTTCGCGCGCCGAAGCCAGGTCGTAGGCGTGGAGCTTGCGCGGGGTTACGTAGACCTCGCGCGGCAACGCCCGCCTGGTTACCTTAGGTTTCTTCACCGCGGGACGCAGGCGCTCGCGAACGATGAACGAAAGCCGCACCGCCGCCGCTACCAGCGCGATCAGCAGCACGATTTGAAAAAACCGGGATACGCGGGACCGAGATCGAGATCGAGCCATGGTTGTCGGGTTCCGAGCTTGAGTTCTGAAACCGCAGGCCGGCTGGGCCGCCCGGCGCCTCCTCCCTGCTGCCTTGATTCTACGCAGGTTTCACCACGATCCGTTGACTAAGGTGTTATTTGCACAAGGCTAAGACGTTAGCTCAATACTTCCCCGTGCGCTTTTGGCCGATACTTTTGCCCATCGACCCCGAGAAGAGTTCGCAAAGGCTCCTGCATTAAAAACCTGGGGGAAACGGTGTGGGAGAGAGCGCGGAATCGAATGGGGACCTCCCCGGTGACTTACGAGTCGCCGGGGAGTCGTGCTAAGAGCGGCCATGTAGAAGCTGCGGGGGCGATTGCAACGGTGGAAGACAAAGCTCGGCCTCATCCTCCTGGCCTTGTTGCTGGGAGCCTGCCCCAGTCTTGCTCAAATCGCACCTTCTAACGAGAATTCCGGCGGAACAGCAAGCGCCGGCCGGACGACAAATTCCCACAATCCCTATGATGCGCGGCTGAGCGCTTTGCAGGCCGGCTGGAGCGCGCAGAGCGCCATCGAACGCGCTGTTCGCCTGGGCAAAGCGTATGCCCTGCGGGAGTACGTCAGCGCGCCGGAGGCGCTGGCGCCGTGGTTCCGCACGATCGCCGGGAACGACTCGGAACCTGCCGTCGTGCGCGAGCAGGCGCGCCGGTATTCGGCGCTCATGGATGGACATGCGGGACGAGTGGCGGAAGTTCCCGCCGTGTCGGGTGGGCTGCTGGCGCAAGCCCAGGCCGCCGTGGCGGAAGAGCCGAAGTCGGCGGCGAAGCTGGAGGCGCTGGGACTGGTTGAGCGCGAGTGCGGCCTGGCTGCCGCCCAGCAGCACCTGGAAGCGGCCGCGCGGCTGGCGCCCACGGCCGAGCGCTGGATGGAAGTGGCGCGCGGCTGCGATGAAAGTTCGTGCACGTTTGCGGCCCTGAGCGCGGCATTACGCGCCGAGCCCGCCAGCGCGGCGGCGAGAATGGCGCTCGCCGAGTACTACGCCGGCCGCAAGCAGATGGAAAAGTCGCGCGCGCTGCTGCGCGAAGCCGTGGAAAGCGCGCCCGATGATTTCGTGGTGCGCAAGCGCCTGGCGGATTCCTACGCGTCGGCGGGATTGAAATCGGCGGCGCTGGCCGAATACCGCAAGCTGGAGCGCGAGTCCCCCGCCCCGCTGTGGCTGCGGCGCGAACTGGCGGCGGGCTATGAGCAGTCGGGATTTCCGGATCGCGCCGTGGCGCTGGCGCAATCCGAGCTGGCCCAGAATTTTGATGATGCCGCCGCGCGCGACATCCTGGTCCGCATTTACCGGAAACGCGGCGACGGTGCCCATCTGCGCGCCTGCTACCAGGACATGCTGCGGTTGAACGCGCACGACACGCAGGCGATGTCGCAGTTGGCGGAGCTGGAGGCGGGTGAAGGACACTCCACCGCCGCCGAATCGATGTTGCGCCAGGCGCTGAGCATCGCCCCTCAGGACGAAGCGCCGCGGCGGCAATTGGCCAGCCTGCTGGCCGCGGAAGGAGACGGGCAGCAGGCGCGGGCGCAGTGGGCGCAGATCCTGGCGGCGGATCCCAACCAGGAAGATGTGCGACGGCGGCTGGCGTGGGAGCGCGGCGAGACCGATTCCGATGCGCCCTACCTGGTGGGCGCCGCGCAACTGGCCCGCCAGGCGCGGGGCACCCCCGCCGATGGGAGTTCCAGCGCCACCGCGCTGGCCGACGTGCGCATCGAGCACGTGCAGGCGAGCGGGCTGAGCTCGCTGCACATCCAGCAGGTATTCCACATCGAGAGCGAGCAGGGGGCGCGCGAATATTCCACGCGCTCGGTGCAGTACGCGGCCGGAATGCAGCGGTTGCAGGTGCTGGCAGCGCGCCTGTTCAAGCGCGACGGGCGAGTGATCGACGGCGAAGAGTCGCCCGGCGCGGCGGAGGAGGAAAGCAGCGCCGCCGTGTACTACGACGCGCGCTCGCGCACCCTTCGCTTCCCCGGCGTGGAGAAGGGCGACGTTGTCGAACTCGAGTACCGGCTCACGCCGCAATCGAACGACAATCCTTACGGGAAGTATTTCGGCGACCTGGTGGTGTTCCGCGCCACGATTCCGGAGCGGCTGCAGCGCTACGTGCTGATCGCGCCGGTGTCGGAGAGGTTCAACGTGCTGCAGGCGCGCATGCCCGAGGCGGAGGTGCGCGAAGAGCGCGGGCGGCGCGTCTATCGCTGGGAGCTGCGCGATATCGCCGCGCTCCCCAGCGAGCCCCGGGGGCCGGCGGTCACCGAGATCGCGCCCTACGTGCACGTTTCCAGCTTCGACAACTGGCAGGAGGTGGGGCGCTGGTACGCGCGCCTGATCGCGCCGCAGTTCGCGCTTGACGGCGCGCTGCGCCAGGCGCTGCCGCGGATTCTGGCGGGCAAGACCGGCGAGTTGGAAAAGATCCGGGCCATTCACCAGTTCGTGCTTCGCAACACCCACTACGTCGCACTGGAGTTCGGGATTTACGGCTACAAGCCCTACCCGGTGAGCCAGGTGTACGCGCGCCGCTTCGGCGACTGCAAGGACAAGGCCAGCCTGATGATCGCGCTGCTGAGGGCCGCCGGCATCGACGCCGACATCGCGCTGGTGCGCACGCGGCGACTGGGTGACATCGGCGAGCAGGCGGCCTCGATCGCCATTTTCAATCACGCCATCGTTTACGTGCCGAAGTACAAGCTGTGGCTGGACGGGACCGCCGAATACGCGGGCTCGCGCGAGTTGCCGCTGGAGGACCAGGGCGCCATGGCGCTGACGGTGGCCCGCGACGGCGGCGCGCAACTGCGGCGCATCCCGGTGACGCTGCCGATGGAGAACTACACCCATCGCCAGGTGCAGGCGCGCATTCTGCCGAATGGCGGCATCGAGTTCACCGGCTCAGCCTACACCCGCGGCGAAGACGCGCCCGGCCTGCGGCGCGAATATGAAATCGCCGAACGGCAGCGCGATTCGCTGCGCAGCCGCCTGGCCGCGGTCCTGCCCAGCGTGCGCGTGGACACGGTGCAGGTGTACGGCGCCAACGACCTGGAGCGTGACGTGACCGTCAAGTTCAGCGGCGACCTCGACAGCTTCGCCGGCCGGCAGACGCTTTCGCTGCCCGCCTCCTGGATGCCGCGCACCTACGTGCAGACGCTGGCGCCGCTGGCCTCGCGCGCCGAGGACCTGCTGCTGCCGGCTCCGTGGACCACCGAGGAAGAGCTGCACTTTGCCCTGCCCGCCGGCGCGCGCCTGGAATCGGTGCCGCAGGATACGACGCTGAACACGCCCTTCGGCACCGCCCTGCTGCGCTACCAGCGCCAGGGCAACGAACTGGTGGTGACCACCTCGGTGCAGTTTCGCAAGCTGCGCATCACGCCCGCCGAGTACGCGGCCTTCCGTGGTTTTTGTGCGCAGGTCGAGAGCGCCTTTCGCGCGGAGATCAAGGTGGAGCTGAAGGGATGAGGCGGCGGATCACATTGGCGATCGTGCTGGCCGCGGCTTTGCCGGCCCTCGCCCTCGCGGCAGGCGCCGGAACAGGGTCCGGCCGCACACGCGCCGTCCACAAGCCGCGCACGGCAGTTTCTCCGCTGACGGCGCAGGCGCGCCAGGCGCTGTTCGAGGATTCGCAACTCGGCCGCGCACGGGAATTGGCGCGGCAGTTACTGGCGCGCAATCCAGCCGACGTCGAGGCGCTGTTCATCCAAATGGAAGCGGCGGCGCTGGAGGCCGATACCAGCGCGGAGTTGCAATCCGCGCTTTCCTTGTGCGAACTGCGCGGGGCGGCGCAGCGCGATCCGCGGGTGACGATCGCGGTGGCGCGCCTGCTTCACCTGGCCGCCAACACGGAGGATTTCCGCGCCGCCGTGCCGCGTATCCAGGCGCTGCTCGCGCACCCGCGCGGGCCGCACCTGCACGCCGCCGGATTGCGTGCCGCCCTGCTGGCGGCAGCCGCCGATGGCGCGCCCGGGATCGACATGGAGAAGGTGGCGCGCGAGGCCGGGGTGCTGACTCACTGGCGCGTCGCCGGGCCCTTCGGCCACTACCCCAACCTGGAATTCGACCAGCACTGGGCGCCCGAGCGCGATGCGCTGCAACACGCATCCTCGGACGGGCGTGCGGTGGAGCGCCTCCACTTTGCCGACGGCACTTTCCGGCTGCCCGATTATTTCGCGCGCGGCGGCGTCTTCTACGCCTCTGCCGTGCTTCCGGCGGCCGCGCGGAGCTCGCTGGTACGCGTGGAAAGCCGCGGCACGCTGGAGGTGCTGGTGGACGGCACGCTTGCGTTGCGCAAGGACGACCGCTTCCGCTCGACCCCGGAGATCGCGTGGAGCACGCTGCGGCTGGGTGCGGGAGCGCATCACGTGGTGGTGAAGTTCCTGGCGCCGGCCTCGCCCTTCCGCGTCACCTTCATGGCCGCGCCGGAGCTTGCGCCGCCAACGCGCCGCACGCCAATCGACTACGCTCCCGAGGCCGCTTACGTGGCGGCGGCGCGGAAGTACTGGGCCGGCGACTACAACCGCGTCATCACCGATCTGGACAACGCGAAAATGCGCGGCTCGGCGCTTGCCGACTTCCTCGTCTACCAGGCATGGACGCAGGTGGCGGAGGATTCGCCGGAAGCGGCGGCCATGCTGAACGCGGCGCTGCAGGCGGCGCCGGAGGCCACCGCAGCCGAGTACGAGCTGGCGGCGCGCGCCTACGCCGCCGATCGCATCGACGAAGCTCTCACCCGGCTGCAGCGAGTTATCGGCGCGCGCAAGAACTTCCTTCCCGGGCAGGAGTTGATGGCGCGGATGGCCATCCGGCTGAACTGGCCGGTGCTGGCGGAAGGTGCGATGGCCGGCCAGGTGCGCGCGCATCCCTCCTGCGACGTGCTGATGCGGGAGTACAAGTTTTTAGCCCGGCATGCCCGCTATGAAAACGCGCGCGACATGCGGCGCCGGCTGGCCGATTGTGCCCCCGACACGCTGGCCTACGCGCGCAGCCTGAGCGAGTCGGGAGAGCATGGGAAGGCCGCCGGAGCCGCTGAAGCCGTCGTGGCGCGTGATCCGCTGGACCGCGGCGCGCGCGAATTGCTGGTGCGCGAGCTGGCATGGAGCGGTCAGGCGGAGAAAGCCCGCGCGGCGGCGCTGGAACTGGCGGCGCTGGCGCCGAACTCGGAGCGCTACCAGCGGATGGCCGAGGTGGCGGCCGCCAATCCCGAGGCGCTGCTCGACGCCGCCGGCGCGCGGAGCGCGGGGCGGGATGGCTTCTACGCGAAGTATCGGCGCGACGGCGTGGCCATGGTCGCCAGCACCAACGACCGGAAATTTTCCGGCGGCCCGGCGGTCATGCTGGTGAACGACCGCGTCGCCCGGCTGTGGGAGGATGGAAGCGTCTCGGTCTACGTCCACAAGCTGACGCGCGTGCTCGACCGCGACGGCATCGAGAAGTACGGCGAGGCCAGCCTGCCGCGCGGCGCCCAGGTGCTGGAGCTGCGCACCATCCAAGCCGATGGCACGGTCGTCGAACCGGAACTGAGCAGCCGGAAGGCGAGCGTCTCCATGCCCGCGCTGGCCGCCGGCGACGCCATCGACGAGGAATACGTGGTGAATTACCCCGGCCGGGGCGGCATCGCCGCGCACGCGCAGGCGTTCCGCCATAGCTTCGGATCGTTCGACGCGCCCATCCTTTATTCGCGCTTCGTCGCCATCGTCCCCGCCGCCGACACTGGCGTGCGGGCGGAAAGCGCGCCCGGGATTGCGCCGCCGCGAACCGAGACGGCCGGCAGAACCCGCGTCTGGAGTTGGAAGCGGAGCGACATACCGCAGTCGGTGGAGGAGGTAGCCACCGCGCGCGGCGAGGTGCTGCCGGACGCCATGCTGGAGGCGGAATTCCACGGCGGGTGGACTGAGGCGCGCGCGCGCTTTCGCGATGCTCTGGTTGACGCGCTGCGCGCCGGACCCCGGGTGCGGCAGATGGCGGCGCGCGTCCGCGCCCAGGAGCCGCAGGCCAGGGCACGCGAAATTTTTCGCGCGATCGCGAACTCCATCCGGTCCGCGGGAACGTTTGATGCGGACGAGATGATCCCGGCGGAGGAGACCCTGGCGCGCGGCGCCGGCAGCCGCACCCTGGCCGTGCTGGCGGTGGCGCGCGCCGCCGGCCTACAGGCCGACCTGGTGCTGGCGCGCAATGCGGGGGAAATCGTGCGCGCCCCCCGCGCCTCGCTGCACTCGTACTCTCGTCCGCTGCTGAGATTTCAGTTTCCCGGCGGGCGCGTGGCCTTCGCCGACGCCGAAACCGAGGGAATGGCTTTCGGCGCCCTGCCGCCCGCCGTGGAGCGCAACGACGCCCTGCTGGTCCCCGTCCTCGGCGAGAATGCGCCGGTGGAAGTCGCGGCGGCGCCGATCATCGGATTGCCTGCCAATGCGGAGGAGCAGAGCGTAGCCGAAGGCGACATCACGCTGCGGGAGGATGGAAGTCTCCGGGCCGAGGTGACCATCCGCATGGGCGCCTGGCGCGGCGCGCAGATGCGCTCCCTGCTGGCGGGCATCGAGCCGGGACAGCGCTCCCGTTTTTACCAGCAACTGGCGATGCGGATTTTCGCCGGGGCCGACCAGGTGAGCGGCGACACCCGCAACGAGCGCGATCCCGACCGCCCGCTCGAATTGCGGCTGCGCTGCCGCGTGCCCCGCTACGTCAACCTGGAGCCGGACGCGGCTGATTTGGACCAGTTAGTCCCCACCCTGGGGCTGAAAAAAATGTACCCCGGCGCGTCCCGGAGGTTCCCGCTCTACATCGACACTCCGCTGGTGGAGAGCGCGCGCTTCCGCGTCCATTTGCCGCCGGGTATCACGGTGATGCGCTCGGCGCCGGAGCTGAACCTGCGCGCCGCCTTCGGCAGCTATTCGCTCAGCGTGAGCCAGCCCTCGCCGGCGCTGCTGGAGATTGAGCGCTCATTCCGCATCCCCGCGCAGTTGATCGCGCCCGAGCGCTTCCCGCAGTTCAGCGCCTTCGCCGAGCGCATCGACCAGGCCGAGCGGCAGCGCATCACGCTCGCCCGCAACTAGACCTTCGCTTCAGTCTCCGGCCGCGGCCCGAGTCCCCGGCACGCGCCGCTCTTGCGCGAGTTGGGGTGGCGCAATCGCCGCGGAAAGGGGACGGCGTGCGCTTCGCATCTGCCACAGCAAATCGAGAAGCGCCGCCGACATCAGCAGCAGCGCCACGCCAAACCAGGGCCAGTTGAAGCGCGTGGGCAGCGCGGCACGCACCGCCGCCTCCCCGCCCGCCAGCGCGCGCAAGGAATCCTGCATGAAGACCGCGAGCGCCAGCACGATTCCGGCGGCGTTCATCGCCAGGGCCCAGCGCCGCGGCCAGAAACGCGCGTCTCCAAGTTGCGTGACCATGGTTCCGCCGACGATCATGAGGGCGGCGATGAGCACCGGCGCGATCACCGGTCCCCACCACGGCACGGGCAGCAGGAAGAGCACATCCCAGTCCAACAGCGATTGCGGCCAGCCCACAATGACGGCGAGAAAAACGTAGTAGAGAATGTCCCACACGCCGAAGGCGATCAGGGAATAGCACAGGCGTGTACGTCCGTTGCGCCCCGCCAGCCAGCCCACGGCGACCAGCATGAGCAGCGTGGCCACTTCACGCACCAGTTCGGTGTGGCCGAGCGCGTCGAAGCGTGGCAGCGGGTTCAACTGGTAGGGATTGACCCGCCCCACCAGCATGCGCAGATAGACCACGCTGGCCGCTTCCATCCACGCCATGGCGGCGCCAAACAGCACCACCAGCAGCCAGCGGCTTCGGGGCGACATAAGGGAATTTTGCGGGTCCGGGATCCGGGCGCTCATCAGGCAAGCATACTGAAAAGCGGCGGCTAGCGCGCGTATTCCGCGCTGATGTCCTTGAACGCTTCAATCGCGCCGCGCTTCTGCGCTTCCTCGGCAAAGCGCTCGGCGATGCGCGAGAGGGTGGAAAAGATCTGCGTGCCGCGATAGACGTATTCCGGCGCCTGGTCCCAGATGGTCTCGAACTTCTCCGGATACTCGGCGGCCAGCACCGCCAGGCCGACGGTGGCCAGCGCCACCCCGGCGGGTCGATGGCCCTTGATCAGCATCAGCGCACCCGCGCTGAGCGATCCTATTACCACGGCTTTTCTCCAGGTGGGCATGGTGGGCATGGAGTCCTCCATCGGTGTTTTCCCCGGGATTAGTTAGAGCAACTCGGACCACGCTTCGTTGTATGGAAACCGGTTTACGGTTTTCGGTTCACGGTTTTCGGTTTTCGGTTCACGGTTGCGTTCCCATGCCACCCAACGGCCAATGCCGAAGCCGAGATCGAAGACCGATGACCGATAACCGATAACCGATAACCGATAACCGATAACCGTAAACCGATAACCCATCTGAGACAATACCCACCGTGCCCGGCCTGAGCTTTTTCGTCGGCAAAGGCGGCGTGGGAAAGACCACGCTGGCGGCGGCCTACGCTGCCTGGCGCGCCGCGCGGCGTCCGCGCGGTCCGGTGCTGCTCATGTCCACCGACCCGGCGCACTCCCTGGCCGACGTCTTCCAGGTGCGCCTCGGGGCCAGGCCGCGCGCGGCCGGAAGCTCGCTCACTCTCTGGCAGGTGGATGCGGAGCGCCAGTTCCGCCAATTTCTTCGCCGATACCGCGCCGCCATCGTCGCCCTGCTGGAAAGCGGCACCATGTTTTCGCGCGCCGAAATTGAGCCGCTGCTCGACACCACCCTGCCGGGCATGGCGGAAATGGCGGCCCTTCTCGCCATCCACGAAACCCTGGCCGCCGGCGACTACGCCGAGATCGTGGTGGACACGGCGCCCATCGGACACACTCTGCGGCTGTTTGAGATGCCGGAGTACTTTGCCCGCTTCCTCGACCTGCTCGACCTGGCGGGCAGCCGCGACCAGGTGCTGGCGGCGCATTTTGGCGGATCGGCGATTCCACGGAATCCGTTTATCGGCGAATGGCGCGCCATGGTCGCCGCCGTGCAGCAGGCGCTGCATCAGCCGGAGTCGCGCATCGTCATGGTCACCACGCCGGAGGAGTTCGCGCTCCAGGAATCGCTGCGCACCGCGCAAGCCATGGCGGCGGCGCCCGATCCGCTGCGGGTGACGGAAGTGGTCATCAACCGCGCCATCCGGCACGGGGGCCGCTGCCCGGGGTGCAAGCAGCGCGCCGCCGCCACCCAGCGCGCGCACAAGTTCGTGACACGATATTTCCCGCGCCTGCCGCTTCACCTCGCCGAGGATCCCGGCGGACCGCCGCTGGGCGCGGACCAGCTCCGTCGCTTCGGGGCGCATGTGTTTGCCGGCAAGCCCTTGCGGGCGCACCCGCGTCCGCCCGCCGCGCCCGCGCTGAAACTGGAGCGCGTGGCCTGGCCCGAGTTGAACACGCGCATCACCTGGACCACGGGAAAAGGCGGCGTCGGCAAGACCACCATCTCCGCCGCCATGGCGGTGAACCAGCGCGCAAGGCAAGGCTCGCGCACGGTCACTATCTGCTCCACCGATCCGGCGCCTTCGCTGGACGACGTCTTCCGCGCCGCCGTCGGCGACCAGCCCGCTTCCGTCGTCGGCGACGCCAGGCTGCTGGCGGTCGAGATGGATGCGGCGGCCCGGTTTCGCCTCTGGGCCGGCGAGATGAAGTCCAGCATCGACCATGCCTTCCGCGGCGACGCCGGCGGACTGCACGTGGACCTGTCGTTCGAGCGCCGCACCCTGCTCGCGCTGCTCGACATGGTGCCGCCCGGCGTGGACGAGATCGCCGCCATCTTCGGCGTGCTGGATTACATCGGCGAGCGGCAATGGCTGGTGGTGGACATGGCGCCCACCGGACACGCCCTGGAACTGCTGCGCATGCCCGGCCGAATCCTGCTGTGGTTGCGGCTTCTGTTGAAAACCCTGGCCCCGCACCGTAGAATGGCGCTCGCCCGCGAAGTGGCGGTGCAAATCGCCACGCTCTCGCATCGCGTTCGCGAGCTGGCAGCCATGCTCAAGGACGGCCGCGGCTCCCAGGTGGTTCCGGTCATGCTGCCGGAGCCGCTGCCCGACCGCGAAACCATCCGCCTGCTCGGCTCGCTCCAGGACCTGGGGATCTCCACGGCCGAGCTGTTCGTGAACCGCGTGCTGTTCGAAAAGGATGTGGGGCGCTGCCGCCGCTGCGGGGACTTGCGCCAATGGCAGATGGCCACGCTGTCCGCGTTGCGGCGCCGCCACCCCGGGAAAAAAATCTACGTCGTGCGCAACCGCGTGCGCGAAATCGCGGGCGCGGCGGCGCTGAACTCGTTTATCGGCGAACTATGGCAAATCGTCTGAGCCGTTCCCGCAAGCCGGGGTCCCCGTCACGCGCGGCTGGTGCGCGTGATGGGGTGGTCGAGCCGCTGCTCTACTTCTACGGCATCACCCAGGCCGCGGCGGCGCTGCCGCCGGCCCTGCGAGGCGTGGACGGCATTTCTCCCGTCGAGCCGCTGGCCTGCGCCGGCTTCACCTGCTGGACAAGCCGCGTGGACGCCCTCGAATTCGGCCAGAAGCTCTCCCACAACATGGAGAACCTGGAGTGGCTGGCGGACGCCAGCGTGCACCACCAGCGCGTGGTCGGCGCCATTCACCAGCGGCAGCCGATGTTGCCCGCGCGCTTCGGCGCCGTGTTTCTCAGCCCGGAATCGCTTCGCCGGGACGTGACCGCCCGCCAAGCCGCTCTGGAGGCCGGCTTCCGCCGAATCCGCGGCGCCGACGAATGGGGCATTCGGGTCTTCGCCCTGCCGCGCTCCTCGCCGGCGGGGGCCGCCGCCGCGCGCAGCGGACGCGAGTATCTTCGGCGGAAATCGGCGCTGTTGCAGAGCAAGCCCTCGCGGACCCTGGAACCGGAAATCAAGAAATTCGCCGCTGCCGTCGCCAAGCTGGCCGCGGCTTCGGCCGAAGGCGGCAAGGTCTCCTCCGGGCAGCCGGGGCTTCGCTGGCATACCTCGGTGCTCGTGCCGCGCGCGCGCCGCGCCCGGCTGGAAGCGCTGGTCACGCGCTTTGCCCGCCGCTTCCAGGACCGCTTTCGCGTCGAGTGCACCGGCCCCTGGCCGCCGTATTCCTTTGCCGGCCAGACTGCGCAGCCGGCGCCAACCCGGGTGGCGCGCTGATGCCCGCCGGCGAAGTGGCGATGATTGGCAGCGACGCCCAGGATGATGTTTCGCTGCTCGACATCCTCGATCACGTCCTGAATACCGGCGTCGTCATTCACGGCAGCCTGGTCATCTCCCTGGCCGGCGTTGATCTGGTCTACGTCGGACTGAACGTGGTTTTGACCTCGGTTGAAACAGCCCTGCGCCAGATGAAGAAGAATTTGTAATTTGTAATTTGCAATTAATTTTCCAGGGTTTTGAGTTTTTCCGATTCCAATAGCGCTCGTGGGTTTTCAAATTACAAATTACAAATCAGTGCTGTCCTAACGTAAGTCGAACATTTGCAGCTGAGTAGCGGGAGCAGTATAGGGCATCGGATCAGGCATGTGCGAGAAAGCCTCTAAAATCGCGGTTTTTTCGAAAATCGTGATACTCAGCACTTGCAGGATTTTGTACAGGCTGGCCTGGGGCGCGAGTTGCTTTTTGGCAATCGCCACCAGCAGGTAAACGCTCAGCGCGACCCACACTTGGATGGTCACGGCGTTGCGCGAGGTGCCGTAAAAGGCTTTGATGTGCAGGTGCTGCTTGATCCAGCGGAAGAACAACTCGACCTGCCAGCGCGCGCGATACAGTTCCGTAATGGCGAGTGGCTCCAGCAGGAAGTTGTTGGTGAGAAACACGAGGTTGCGATGCTCGTCCGGATCGACATAGTGAATGCGGCGCAGCGGTGCCGGATAACGATCGGAAGTTTTTGGCCCGATCAGGCGGATGGTCTGATCGCAACGCAAGCCCGTGGTGCGATCGACGACGCGATGCGAGCGCAGGCGGAACTGGATGCCGCGCTTGGCACGAGTAACGAAGTAGGCGCAGGCTTGAGTGAACAGGTACAGACGAGCGAAGTCGTAGTAGCCGCGGTCCATCAGGTAGAAGGCTCCGGGTTCCAGCAGCAAGCAGTCGAGCAGGTTCACATCGGCGACTTGCGCGCCGGTCACGTAAACACTGGCTGGAATCGAGGTGGCGACATCGAGCAGCGTGTGCACTTTAACGGCGCTTTTGTGCCGGCGGAACTGCGCCCAGGGGAACAGCGAGAGGCACAGATCGATGGTGGTCGAGTCCATCGCATAGACGGTCTCGGCCAACTCGACCGAGAAGCTTTCGTCGCGGTACAGATCGCGCGCCATGGCAATGAGCACGCGGCCGAAGTCGGCGAAGATGCGGCAGTCGCGATGCTCGTTGGCGTGGGCGAGATTGCTGCGCGAGATGTCACCGCGAAAGCCCATGTGGTAGAGCTTGGAGTCTTGCGCTCGCAGGCAGGCCTCGATGTCGCGCAGGCTCTCGCGAGCGGTCAGCTGCGCGAAGGCGAGGCAGAGGAACTGGTCCAAACAGGTGAAGTGCTGGATCTTGTACTCACCGCCGTAGCGCTCGACACAACGCCGAAACTCACGCCACGGGAGAAAGTCCATCAGCTGCGCGAACACAGTCCGACCGGCATTCATGGCCATCATCCTCGCGAGGGAAAATGGCCGTCAGAGTACCGGAAAAATTCAAATCGATTCCGCTGGAATTGGCCGGCAACTCACATAACAGCTGTGACTTACGGCAAAATACGGGTGCAACGTTAGGACAGCACTGATTACAAATTGCAAATTACAAATGCCTTACCTCCTCTATTCCCTCGCTGAACCCGGCGCCGCCACGCCCCCCGCCGCCGGCCTGGGCGGCGCCGCCGTGGAGCACGTGGACTGCCGCGGCCTGCGCTGCTTCTACTCGCTGGTGGACTCTCTCGCCGCCGGCCCCGAGATGCTCAAACGCGACGCGCTTTCTTTTCACGCCGTCAACCGCGCGCTCTTCCAGCAGGCGGCCATCATTCCCTTTCGCTTCCCCACCACCCTCGAATCGGCAACTCAAATCGACGCCTATCTCCAGGAGCATGCCCAGTCCGGCCGCGAGGCCCTGCAGCAATTCCGCGACTCCGTGCAGATGGAGTTAAGGCTCGCCTTGTCTGCCTCGTCTCACGATATTTCCGATGGGACTAAGTATCTGCGCCTGCGCGCCGAACGCGCACGCCGTCTCGAGCAAGCCGCCGCCGCCTGCCGTTCGGCCGTTCCCGGCAGCGTGATAGACTGGCGGCAACGCGAATCTTCGCATGGGGTGCGCTGCTTCGCTCTCATCCGGCGGGAGGCCGTCGCCGGGTTCCAGCGGCAAATCAAGAGCGTTCGATTGCCTGAAGAGGTCGCCGCCACCCTCAGCGGTCCGTGGCCGCCGACCGAGTTCTTGCCGGTGTTTGCATGAACCATACGCCGCCCATCTCTCCGCAGCAGGTGGCCGCCGCCGTCGACGACGTCCGGCGGCAACTGGATGCGCACGCCGCCGAGGCCGCCCAGCGCATCGAGTGCTCGGCGGACAACGTCGAGCAGGGCCTGGCCAAACTGGTGCTCAGCCTGATCGAACTGCTGCGCCGCCTGCTGGAACGCCAGGCCATCCGCCGCATGGAGGGCGGCTCGCTCACCGATCAGCAGGTGGAGGAAATGGGACAGGCGCTGATGAAGCTGGAGCAGAAGATCCGCGAGCTGGCCGCCCAGTTCGGGTTGCGGCCGGAAGACTTGAACCTGGAACTCGGCCCCCTGGGCAACCTGCTGGAATAGCCGCTCCTGGGGCTTTTCGGGCAATGGCCACTGGCCACCGAAGAAGCCGCCATGTAGAAAAGGCAACCATTGTGGGGCAATTCTGAATCTTATTTCCGGTGCTGCTCTGCCCGGCGGCCGGTTTGGGGGGCTAATCCGGCGGTCCGGTGCTGCGAATCACCGTTCGTCGAAGCCGGGCATCCTCAGGTACCAGCAAGATTCTTGTTCGCGGCGCGCCCGAAGGGCGCCGGCTTGCACGGGAATGACAGCGCACACAACTATGGAACGCATACCGACCGTATCCGGCACCACCAACCTGATCGACATTCTGGACCGCGTGCTCGACAAGGGGCTCGTGATCGCCGGCGACATCCGGGTTTCGCTCGCCAACGTTGAATTGCTCACCATCCGCATTCGCCTGCTGGTTTGCTCGGTCGACAAGGCGGAACAGATCGGATTGAACTGGTGGAAATTCGATCCCAACCTCACCCAGCAAGTCATGCCCGCCGCAGCTCCGCGCAGACCGTTACCGGCGTCGCGGGCGGGCGTGAGGGCGCCGGCGCCCTCCGCGCGAAGGGCGCGCGCCGGCCGGCGCAAGAAGTAGTTTTCAGGAGGACTCTGCATGGCTGTTGAACGTGTATCGGGCGGGTCCAGCCTTATCGATGTTCTGGACCGCGTACTCGACAAGGGCATCGTCATTGACGCGTGGGTGCGTATTTCCCTGGTCGGCATCGATCTCATCACCGTGGAAGCCCGCGTGGTTGTGGCCTCCATCGATACTTATTTGAAATATGCCGACGCCGTCGGCCTTACCGGCCTGGTCGCGCGTCCGCAACTGGCGGAAGGGACCGAGGCCGCCGTGGTCGAGACCTCCCGCCGCGTAACCCGCGTGCCCGCCCGTGCCGGGGCGCGTCGCTAGGTGGACTGAACCGGGGTCTCTTGAGCATGGCATCGCCGGAAATGCGTCTCGTATCCGCGGCCTCCGAAGCGGAGCCCGCGCCGGGCTCCCCGCGGATGGTGCGTCGCCGTCCCGCCCTTCGCCTGCTTTCGGTGGAGCGCGCCGACGACATCTTCCCTGTCCTCCTGGAAGAGATCGTCGCCCTGGGTTTTCCCCGCGCCGCCGCCCTGACGGTGAACTTCGAGACCGGCGAGGTCGCCCCGGGCGCCGCCCTCAACTGTTCCTCGGCCTTTCTGCACTCCCTGCGCACCGCCCTCTGGGCCGCCGAAAATCCGCTGATTTCCGTGCTCCACCGCCTGCAGCCGGCGGTGCTGCCCAGCTTCGGCAACAACTCCGGCGTCTACTGCCATCCCATCGCCTATCGCCACCAGAATCCCTGCTGGGAGGCGGACCGCGACCGCCGCCACGAATGCCTGGGCGTGGCCAACCACCAGCTCTCGCGCAAACTCTCGTTGCAGCAGCAGGTCTGTTCCGCCTGCGAGATGCGCGGCTATTCCGCCCTGATCGTGGTCGGCATGAAGGCCAGGACCTCCGACCGCCAGCTCAAGGACGCGGGCGCGCTGGTCGAGCTCGCCAACCGCTACCTGGCCCGCCTGTACAAGGCCGAGCACTACTACAACCGCATGCGCGGCATGGAGACCACCATCGCCCGGATGCAGACGGTGATGGAGAGCATGGCCGACCCCGTCATCCTCACCGACACTCAGCACCGCGTCGTCACCCAGAACAAGGCGGCGGAGCGCTTCTTCCGCTCGCCGGAGGCGGTGGGCGAAGGCGGCCAGCGCGCCGTCGAGCTCAACAACATCCTCTTCTCCGCCGCCCTGTCCTCCATGACCGTCAGCGGCGCCGATACCTCCCGCGACCTCACCCTGGTGGACGTCAGCGAAGGCGAGGAGGTTTTGTTCGAGGCGGTGTGCGCGCCCACCTGCAACCGCGAAGGCATGCGCACCGGCATGGTCACCGTTATGCGCGACGTCACCGACCTGCGCCGCGCCGACCAGGAAGTGCGCGCCAATCTCGACAAGCTGACCCAGGCCGAGGAGGTCGTTCGCCAGGACCGCGACCGTCTCAACCTGGTCATCCAGAATGTCGGCGACCCCATCATCGTCGCCGACAGCGCCGCCAAGGTCGTCCTCCTCGACCCCCGCGCCAAGCAGTTGCTGGGTGTGGGCAAGGATCCGCGCAGCCCCGCCCACGTCCGCAATGCCGCCATGCTCGACGCCTACCTCACCCGCTTCACCTTCTCCTTCGACGAAAAGGGCGCCGAGTCGCTGCGCCTGTTCCATCCCGCTTCCCACGGCGAGGTCGATTACGAGGCGCGTTCCGGCAAGATCTATGACGCCCGCGGCCAGGTTTCCTACACCGTCACCGTGCTCCGCGATTTCTCCGCCTGGAGAAAGCTGGAGCAGCTCAAGCTCGAGCGCCGCATGTTGGAGATGGAAAAATTCGCCGCCACCGGCCGCCTGGCGGGCACCATCGCCCACGAGATCAACAACCCCATGGAGGCGATCAAGAATTCCATCTACCTGCTGGACGGGCAGGTCAAGGCCAAGGCGCAGCCCATCTACACCGTGCTCAAGGGCGAAACCGAGCGCGTGGCGCGCATCGTCCGCCAGATGCTGGGGCTGTATCGCAATGCCGACCACATCGGCGCCATGGACGTGAACAACGTCATCGAGGACACCATCGCCCTGTTCGCGCGCCAACTGGAGCGCAACCGCATCCGCCCGCGCATCGACCTGGGCAAGGTGCCGCCCATCGTCGCCAGCGCCGACCAGTTCCGCCAGGTGCTGTCCAACCTGGTGGTCAACGCCCGCGACAGCATGCCCAACGGCGGCCGGCTGGTGCTGCGCACCCGCCACCACCCCGCCCCCGACGGCGTCCACGGCTGCGTTCGCATCCTGGTCGGCGACACCGGCGCCGGCATCCCGCGCGAGCTGCTGCCCACCATCTTCGAGCCCTTCGTCAGCACCAAGGGCGAAAAGGGCACCGGCCTGGGACTGTGGATCGTCAAGGGCATCATCGAGAATCATGGCGGCAAGCTGCGCGTGCGCAGCCGCGAGGGCAAGGGCACGGTTTTCAAGCTGGAGTTGCCGGTGGTGCGCTGAAATTCGGTGCTTATGAAGAAACGCAAGCCCAGTATTCTGGTGGTCGACGACGAAGCCGCGGTGCTGTTCACCTACCGCATCCTGCTGGAGCAGCACGGCTATGCCGTCACCGCCGTGCTTTCCGCCAAGGACGCCATCCACGCCATCAACCTCCGCGCTTTCGACTTGCTTCTCTGCGATCTTTCGCTGGAGCAGGGGCGCACCGGATTTGAGGTCATGGAATACGCCCGGCGCTCCGATCCCGGCGTCCCCTGCGTGCTGCTGACCGGATATGCCAGCGTGGATTCGGCGCAGAAGGCCGAGCAACTGTGCGTCGCCGTGCTCTACAAGCCCATCGAAATTCGCGAATTCCTGGACACCATTTCCAGCGCTCTGAGGGAGGCCTATGAGCCGACAGAAAGTGGGAAGCGTGAGCCCCGCTCCCAAGCCTCGTAAGACCGGACAGGTCTCCGCCGCCGACCTGCGCGTGAAGGTTACCGAGATGCCTCTGCCCCGGGCGGCCGACCGCGAAACTTCCGAGGCCCCCGCGCTGGCCCGCGGAGGACGCTACGTTTACGGGATCATCGAAACCCGCCAGCCGGTCACTTTCGGCAAGATGGGCATCGGCGACGCCGGCGAGATGGTCTACACCGTCCACTACAACGACATCGCCGCCGTCCTCAGCAAGACCAACGTCTATATCTTCGATCCCACCCGCGAAAACGCCCTCGCCCACGAGCACGTGATCGAAACGGTGATGAAGGCCTACACCATCATCCCCATGAGCTTCGGCACCGTCTTCCGCACCGACGACGACATCAAGGAGGTGCTGCGCAGCATCTACATCTCGCTCAAGGACGTGCTCAAGCAAATGGCCGGCAAGGTCGAGTTCGGCCTCAAGGTCAATTGGGACCGCAACCAGGTGATCGAGGAGCTCAAGCGCGAGGACGAGGAGATCCACCGCTTCAACCAGGAAATCACCCGCAAGCACCTGCAGTCCACCTACCTGGCGCGCATGCAACTGGGCCGCATGATCGACAAGGCGCTGGTCGAGCGCTCGGCGCAGTACGTGCGCGAGATCTACGATTCGCTGCGCGGCGTCTGCGTCGCCTCGCGCGACAACAAGCCCATCGGCGACAAGATGATCCTGAATGCCGCCTTCCTCATCGACCGCGAGCGCGAGGCCGATTTCGACCAGGCCGTCAACCACATCGCCCGCCGCTTCGGCGACCGGCTCGCGTTCAAGTACACCGGCCCCTGGCCGCCCTATAACTTCGTCAACATCCGGCTCAAGCTGGAGAGAGGAACAGGGTCGTAAGAATTACGAATTTTAGAATTTACGAATTGACGAATTCCGACACTGTACTGGATTTCAACCAAGGCCGAAAAATTCGTCAATTCTTCAATTCGTAAATTCGTCAATCCCAGCCGCCCGCCGCACTGAAGCCTATGCTCCTCATCGACGATCTGCTGCTTTCGCCCATCACCGGCTTCAAGTTCATCCTGCGCACCCTGCAGCGCATCGCCGAGGAGGAGTACACCGACGATGCGCCGGTGAAGGAGCGCCTGCTGGAACTCCAGGTGCTGCTGGAATCGGGCGAACTCAGCGAGGAGGAATACGTCGCACGCGAGGGCGAGATCCTGCGCGAGCTGCGCGAAATCGAAAACCGCAAGCGCGAGCTGGCCGGCGTCGCCCCGGAACCGCCCCGCGCACCGCTCACCGGCAAAGTCTCCGCGGGCTCGGGCGCGTCCGTCCATCTCACCTACGGCGAGCGGGAATGAAGCCCCTGTCAGTTCTATCAGGACTGCGAGCTGACAGCTGATAGCTGACAGCTAATCGCCAATTGCTACAAGCTATCTCATAAATACCGGAAGGTCTGCAGAATACCGGAAGGTCTGCAGAACCGTGGAAGCGCGGGCCGAATTCGGGGGTCCCCGCCGCACCCGATTTTGGCGCGGTGGGGCTGATCAGGCCCGCGAATTTCGCGCTCTTGAACGTTGGGCTTTAGCCTCCGTGCCAAACCGCGAGCATTTATGAGACGGGCGGAACGTTTGCAGAACCGTGGAAGCGCGGGCCGAATTCGGGGTCCCCGCCGCACCCGATTTTGGCGCGGTGGGGCTGATCAGGCCCGCGAATTCGGCGCGTTTAGGATCGGGGCTTTAGCCCCTGTGCCAAACAGCGAGCATTTATGAGACGGCCTGTAAACTATCAGGGCTGATAGCTGAGAGCTGAGAGCTGACAGCTGACAGCTAACAGCTAATTGCTAAGGCTCTTAGGAAGTTAAGCGGCCTGTCAGAGGGTCCTTTCGGAGCTGATCCAAGAGGACGCGGTAGAGATTATCACGGCGATGATTGAAGCGAAATTCGGTTTCCTTTAAGTGAAGAACAAAGGTGTGAGCGGGGATGCCGTTGAACTTGGCCAGGCGTCGTTTGGCGAAGCTCCAAAAGCTCTCGATACCGTTGACATGGTTCTTGCGCACCGCAAACTGATGGGCCTCGTGATTGACCCGGAGATGTTTCTGATAGCCCATATCGACCAGGCCGTCGTAGCCGGACCAGCCGTCGGAGTGGATGACCGACTCCAGGCTGATACGGCCCAAAATGGCCTTCCGCAGCGTCTTTCGCCGGCAGTCGGGGACGATCTGGGTATAGACATAGCCATGGCGCTGGAAGATACCAAAGACGATCGTCTTGCCTCCCGCACCACGGCCGCGTTTACCTCGAACTCGGCGCGGCCCGAAATAGCTCTCATCGACTTCCACTTCTCCCGCGAGCGGGTTTTGCGCTTCGCACCAACGGGCGATCTGGCGCCGCAATTTGAGGTAAACCGTGTTCACCGAACGCACCGAAAGACCGGTGATGGCCGCGGCTTCGCTGGCCGTGAGATCCAAAGCGAAAACGCGAAGCAAGTGCCGAAAAAGCTTCTCCGAAATATGGGAACGGACGTAGTACTTGTTTTTGCCCGTAGACATTGGCGATCCGTCATTCTACAGGCCACTTAACTTCCTAAGAGCCTTGCTAATTGCTAATCGCTGCCCGGCTCCACAGGCTGGCCTGCTTGCTTGCGCCGCTTCTGTGTGTAAAGCGCGGCATCGGCTCGCTCCAGTAGCTCACCGGCCGATTCACCACGTTTGTGCTCGACACAACCAAGGGAGAAGTCGAGGGGGATATTCTGCCCTGCGTGCCTGCATACGCGACCGCGCATTCGTTGGATGGGTTTGGATACCTCGTCAAGGCCGCACTCGGGCAGGATCACCATGAACTGGTCCCGGCCCATTCGCACCGGGAGATCGGCGCTTCGGATCGCTTTCTTGATATGCGTGGCAAAGTCGGCCAAGGCTGCGTCCCCGGCTCCCGGCCCAAAGCTCTCGTCGATTCTCTCCACATCTAACTCGATCATCAGCACGGTCAAGGATTGATCGGTTCTGTCGCAGCGGCCGATTTCGCGGGGCAGGTACTCAACCGCGAAACGCCGGTTGAACAGGCCGGTCAAGGAATCCAGGATGCACAGGCGCTCAAAAGTCTCTGCCCGGCCGTGAATTTCGCTCAGGGCCGCGATCTTGTCCTGTAACGTGGCGCGGAGGCGCTTTACCAGGTACTGCTGGTAAAGCGCAAAACCAGCAAACAGGAGCACCAGGGCAAAGAGCCCTTTCATGCCTGTCTCAAGCTGATGCTGTCGCCAGGGCTCTTCAAGCCACAGCGCCGGCCCCGAAAACGAAAAAACAGCAAGGCAAAGCAGCAGCAGAACGGCGATGGCGGTGAACCAAAGCGACCAGTCGCGGCGATCCAACTCCTTCAAGCTTGCCCGCAGGTCACCGACGGGAGGAGGGACTCGCCCCTGGCTTGCATCGGAAGAGCTCATACTCCAGCCTTAGGGGTCGAGTTTTCCATGGGTCAGCCAAGGACCATCTGAAATGACCGGCGAGCGTGTCGCGGGAGTGACCACAGGAGGGCGGCGCCAGCGGCGGAACAGCAACCACCAGGCGAGACGGCTCGATTCTCCCAATGCCCGTTTGGCCCAGGCTCGCCTCTGCCACCAGCAGGGAGCGAATTGGGAACTGTCGGCTACGCCGCGGATCCCGAAACGTTTTTCGGGCAAGACCCGGCTGAACACCGACAAGGCGCGCCGGGTATGGTAATCGGAAGTCACCAGCAGGGCCGAAGTGGCGCCCACCGCGTCCATGTACTCGCCGATAACCACGGCTTCTTCAAAGGTTGAACCGGCGGCACTGGGCAGGATGTGGATCGCATCCCGGAAACCTGGCGGCAGCGAGCGCACGAACTCTTCTCCCAACGCCGTCTCGGTGCGGCCAAAAATCTGCCAGCTAGAGGAGGTCGGGATCACGACCCGCGGCGCCCAGCCCTCGCTGAACAGGCGAAGCGCCAATCGAACTCGGCCGTTGCTGTCCCCGCCCAGAACTACGATCAGGTCAGCCTTGCCCGGCTTCTCCACCACCAGAATTCGTTCCCCGAGCGTCCTGGCCGCTGCCAGCAAGTCGCGCACGGGCTTCCGAATCGCCCCGCCGCGGTTCGGCGAGTCGGACGGCGTCGGCCATGCCATCTCCTCCATCCCCATGGACTCCCGCCGATATTGAACTGCGATTCGCGGCCTTCGTCTGTCCGGCAAACTCCCCGATTTTGTCCGGCACAGTGCCGGGCGCTTCAACCGACACTCTGCAGGTCGGAGTCCACTTTCATCAGACCCATGGAAATGGCATAGCGCACAATGTCGGCGCGGGTCCGCAGATTCAGCTTGCTCGAGATTCTTTGGCGATACGTATCCACCGACTTCCGGCTCAAGGAAAGTTGGTCGGCGATCTGCCGGTTGGTGTGGCCGTACGCCAGCATGGTCAAGACCTGCAGCTCCCTCGAACTCAGGATTCGTGTTGGCGGCGGTTGTTCATGCGCCAACGCCTCTACCAGGATGTCGCTGAGCAGCGGATCCAGAAAGCGCTTTTTCCCGGCCGCCGCGCGGATGGCAGCCAGCAAATCCGCCAGCATCGCAGTCACCAGCACGTACGCATGCGCGCCCGCGATGAAACACCCCCGCACGTAGGCTTCCTGTGATTCGCGGCTGAATACGACGATGCCGAACCGGTGCAGTCTCTGAATCAGTCCTTGCGCCACGGCCCCGGGCACGCCGATATAAAGGATTACCACCTGCGGGTTCAATTTCTGCGCTTCCTGTTCGGCGGCCCGGGTATCGCTTTCACCCACGACCCGCAGCTCTCGATGGCTGGCAAGCATTTCCCGGAGCGCCGCCCTGGGAATCAGCTCATCGCCCACCACCAACAGCGTAATCTGTTTCGAGAGTTGCATCTTCCGAGCCGAAACCGCGCTTCCCCGGCACAATCGTCAGCGCGGAACCATTCTCTCCTCGGCTCCAATCTCGGATCCTGTCAGGACGTGCGCAGCCATTGCCTTCCCCTGCTCGGTCCGCGAATCTGCTTCACGCCTGTCGTGCCGGGTCAACCGAATACTGGAAAACTCTCCAGTTTCGAGACTTGCTGCGTACCATAAATCGTCCTCTGTCCTGATTCCGGAAGTTACGGTAGGGTGCTCTCTACCTGCCGCAACGGCCCCAACAAGAATGCCTAACTCTCCACTTTCCGAACCTTCCGCGGTGAAAAATCGGTTTTCTGTTCTGATTTCGGAACACCTGTAGGCCTTATGCCGTAGGGCTTATCACCACATACAGCGCGAGCAGCAGGTTCGCCCCCGCAAGGACCGTGATGACAACCGTCGACCCGGGAGTGCGGTGTGATGGCGAAGCCAGCGCGGCGATCTGAAAGGCTTCCACTACCGCCCAGATCGAAACCACGGCCCATGCGACGCAGAGGACGATCCCCGGGCGCGGTGTCACCAGCAACCGAAATGGGACAAGGAGCAAAAGTAGGACAAAGCCACGCGCGGCGATCACGCGCATTCCGTTCCCCTCCATCTCCCTCCAACCAGCAAGGCGCCACGCTTAGGCCGCTAATATCCGGCTTCACCGCTTATTTACATTTAATCCTCAATCCCCTGCACCGTCTGTCGGGCAATTTACCTTTTAACCGTAAGGCTTAGCCAAGGCGGCTACGCCTGTGTCGCGAGAGTTTGTAGGAGGTCTGCGCCCTGAATCCGTCAGCCATCAGGAGGTCTGTTCGGAAAGATTTGTACTGGGGAAAGAACTGGCGGCTGGCGGTTACAAAACGGGGAAATCAGCAAGGAAGAATACGCCGCCCGCGAAGGCGCGGTCCCGCGCGAGCTGCGCGAAGAAAGCTCTTGTCAGTTCTATCAGGGCTGAGAACTGATAGCTGATAGCTAACAGCTAACCGCGAATCGCCAATCGCTAATCGCTAATTGCTAATCGCTGTTCTTCAGCTTCTCAATCTTCTGCTCGGCGCTCTGGCGCACCGCCTTCTTGAACTCCTCGTTCGCCTTGTCCGCCGGGAGCATCTCGATCGCCTTGCGGGCCGCCTCCAGCGCCAGCTTGTTCTGTCCGTCGGCCAGGTAGGCGTCGCCCAGGCTGTCGTACACGTTGGCGGAATTCGGATACGCTTCCACGTTCAGCCTGCACAGCTCGATCGCATCCTTCGTCTGCCCCGCCTGCATGCGTTCGTAGGCCATCAGGTTCACCGATCCCCTGCGGAAACACGTAGGCGTGGGGATCATGCTTCCGGGCATCGTGGAACACCTGCACCGCCTTGGCGATCCCGCCGGGCTCCTGCAGCGCCGACCAGAAGGTCCGGGCGGCCGTCTGCCGGGGGACCACGGCCGTGTTCGGGCCGGCGGGCGCCTTCACCAGCGTCTCCACGTACCATGCCACAATCGCTTTCGGCAGCTCCGGATGAGGGCCGAAGATCTCGGTCCCGTGGCGGCCGTTGGTGAAGCCCTCGAACTGGTTGCGCGGATTGCCGGACAGCGCCAGCAGCCATTGCATGGTCTGCTCGGCATCGGCGTCAAACTCGTCGTCGGCCGCCGCCGCGGCGAACACCGGCAGCCAGTGGGTCTGCTCCAGATACTGGAGCCCTTCCTGGTTCGTGCCTCCCGCCAGCAGCACCAGCGACTTCACCTCCGGGTGCCGCCGCGCCACCTGCACTGCCTGGTTCACACCGCAACTGCCGCCGCCGGCACCGATGCGCGCCTTGTCCACCCCGGGCTGTGCCAGCAGGTAGGCAAACGCCGCATCCACGTCGCCCGGCCATTTCTGGGTGACCATCTGCCCCTGCTGCTGCGGCGTAAGCTTGTCGTAGCGCTCGCCCTCGCTTTCGCCGAAGCCGCGGTAGTCGACGGCCAGCGCATGGATGCCCTTGGCGCTGAGCTGCCGTGCCACCGGCTCCCACGCCGTGCGCTGGCTGTTGCACATGTGCAGCAGCAGAACTGCCGGTCCGGGCTTCCCGGCCGAATAGTAAGTGGCCTTCAGCTTGGCGCCGTCGGGCGCGGTTATGACCACGTCACGCGGCGCGGGCGCCTTAGCGCCGAACGCCGGCAACGTCAGCACCAAAAAGAGCAGCGAAGCTAACCATCGGTATGCCACAGGCGCCTCCTCTTGATTCACCAGCCCATGATGACGGCCAGCCATGGTATCGCATGTGGTAGCCGGTGAGTTGGCCCGCCGGTGATGAGTCGCCGGTTCTCAGGGACGAGCCGGCAGTTGCCGGTGACCAGTTGTGGCTTCTCGGTGACAGCTCCACGCGCGGGTGCCCCACTAATTGCTCATCACCAACTTCCGGGTAACCACCACCGGTGACCATCGTGCCTTGACACCGTTTACCAACTGCTTACAATGTACGTAGCCGGTCAGTCCGGCGCCACATCAGGGCCGCAGGGGAGGGCGACCACCTTGCGGCCCTATATCTTGTGTGGAATTGTGGTTTCGCTCTTTGACAACACAATATCTTCGGTTTTCCAGAAAACTCGGACGCAAGTCGTTGATTCTTCGTCCGGCCTCCACGGTAACCGACGGTATCCCACGGTATACCGTGCGTAAGTTGATGATTCCATTAAAGGCATGGGGGAGGGGGGTGGGGTACCGTCTAAGGTTTACCGAACAGTTAAAAGCTAGCGCGAGGAGGCGAGGTGGGCGGCGAGCTTGGAGTAGAGGCGCTTGCTGAACCCGGCGGGAACGGTGAAGCTGCGGCCGTCGCCGATGAGCACCAGGAGGTTGTGGGTGCTGTCGATGAGCGCGGCGCAATGAACGCAGCTAGAAAAATGGCGTTCCATGCGCTCGCGCAGCTTGGGATCGACCTCGTCGTCGAGATAGTTCGAGATCTCACGCCAGATCTCATGACAGCTAATCTCCATTCAACGCCCCTTCCTTTTGAGATGCCAGCCGGGCAGTTCGGTAACAAGACGGTCGCGCATTTGCAGGCGCGCGCGCAGCAGCCTGACCTTGACGTTGCCGGGAGCAATGCCCAGGATTTCCGCGGTTTCGGCGATATTGAGGTGCTCGACATCGCGCAGCACCAGCACCTCGCGGTACTTGGGGTCGAGCGAGGCGAGGGCGCGGGCCAGGGCCTGGCGCAGTTCCTGTTGCTCCAGCGCCTCGGAAGGAATCTCGCGCCAGTCGCGGAGCTGGATGGGAACATAGTCCTCGTCGCCGGCGGCGGGCTCGTCCAGCGACTCCAGGCGCGCCCGCTGGCGCGCGCGCAAGCGCATGCGCGCCTCGTTGATGACGATACTGACCAGCCAGGTGCCGAACTTGGATTCGCCGCGGAACTGGTGCAGGCTGCGAAAGGCCTTGAGCACCGCCTCCTGGGCCGCGTCCTCGGCTTCGGAGGGGTCCTGGAGGATGGAATAGGCGCTCATGTAGAGCGAGCGCTCGTGCGGACGCACCAGTTGATAGAAGGCTTCGGAATCGCCCTGGCGAACGCGCTCCAGGAGCGCCTGCTCGTCGGATCGAGGCTGAGGCTGGGTGGACAAGGAATTTAAGATTGAAGATTTTAGATTTAAGATTTAAGAGTTGACGACGACCCGCCATGGGCCGTCAGCATGGAAAAATCTGAAATCTTGAATCTGAAATCTTCAATTCCTCAGTGCCCGCCGGGATAAATGCCGGGATGCAGGAGCAGTTCGGAGATCACCATAAACAAGGTCACCAGGGAAGCGGCAAGCACCAGGCCATCGCGCAGCTTGTCGCGGAGGCGGAGCGGCCGGATACGCCAGCGGGCCGCCGGGCGGCGCCGCAAGCGGCGCGCGTTCCACAGCAAAAACAGGTTGAACACGGAGCCGGCGGTCGCCAGGGCAAGCAGCGGCAGGCGCACCGGATCGGAGTGCATCCAGGAGGCGTGCGCCGTCAGGCCAAGGGCGGCGCCGCCGATGATCAGGGAAATGCGGTTGGCGAAGACGATAATCGCGCAACCGGTCTGGAACAGAACGATGAGCGCCGATCCCGCGACAATGGAAAGGCGAGGCGCCTTTGCGGGAACATCGGGCTCGGGGACGGGAAGGGCGCGCGCCGGCTGAGTTGCCATCGTCACCTCAGCAGGTTGGATGATGCCGCTAGGCAGAATTCACCAAAGTATTTGTGCCCTGCTCGTCCTGGCCGCCGAGCATCCTGCGCACGGCGGGCAGGTAACCGCGGCTCAAGGGCACGCTGGATCCATCGCGCAGGAGCACGCTCATGCTGCCGCGGGCGGGCATATGGTATTCCTGCACGCGCGCCAGGTTGACGATGGCGTTGCGATGAACGCGCAGGAACTGCCGCGGGTCCAGCGAGCGTTCGACGCTGCTCATGGTGGCGCGCACCAGGTAGGTGATGGCGCCGACGTGCAGGCGAACGTAATTGGCCGCCGAGCCGATCCAGTCGACCTGGTCGACGGGAACCGCCAGGATGCGCGAGTCGAGCTTGACGACGAATCGCACCAGGTGCCGCGGTTGCGCACTCGCGGCAGACGTGGGCTGATCCATGGGGTTGAACCTCAGCACTGGCTGCGGATTGTTCATGGAGAAACCTCGCCCCGGACGCCATCCTCATCGCCGGCCGGGATAAAAAGACCTTGCACTAGTAGACCCCGAGGGACGAGAAACGTTACGGAAAGTTTGTAAAAAGTTGTGAACGAATCACAGCACCCCATGCACTCAGCGGGCGGGGACGCCGGCGGCGGCCGGCGCGGGCTTGGCGAGCGCATCCATGGCGGCCTGGACGCCGCCGGAGTGGTGAGGCACGGCGGCGGCGCGCAGTCCCATCTCGACTCCGGCGAGGGTGCCCATGAGCATGAGGTCGTTGAAATCGCCGAGATGTCCGATGCGGAAGACCTTGCCCTTCACCTTGCCCAGGCCGGAGCCGAGCGACATGTCGTACTTCTCGAGGGTGATGCGGCGGAAGGCGTCGGCGTCGTGGCCCTGGGGCATGAGCACCGCGGTGTCGGCGGCGGAATACTCGCGCGGATCGAGGGCGAGGTTCTCCAGGCCCCAGGCATCGACGGCGGCGCGGGTAGCGGCGGCGTGGCGATTGTGGCGCGCGAAAACGTTCTCCAGCCCTTCCTCGTGGAGCATGGCGATGGCCTCTTTCAAACCGTAGAGAAGGGTGGTGGCCGGAGTGTAGGGAAAGAATCCGTTGGCGTTGTCGTTGAGCATCTGCTGCCAGTCGAAGTAGGAGCGGCTGAGGCGCGCGCCCTTGCTGGCAGCCAGCGCCTTGGCGGAGACGGAGTTGAATGACAGTCCCGGGGGAACCATCAGCCCTTTTTGCGAGCCGGAGACGACGACGTCCACCTGCCAGGCGTCCTGGTTGAGTTCGATGGCGGCGAGGGAGGAGACGGCGTCGATCATGAAGAGCGCGGGATGGCGCGCCGCGTCGATGGCCTGGCGAATTTCGGGAATGCGGCTGGTGACGCCGGTGGAGGTCTCGTTGTGGACCACCATCACGGACTTGATGGCGTGGTTGCGGTCGTCACGGAGGCGGCGCTCGACGTTGGCGGGATCGACGCCATGGCGCCAGTCGCCGGGAACGAATTCCACGTCGAGGCCATGACGGCGCGCGACCTGCTGCCAGAGGGTGGCGAACTGGCCGGTTTCGTACATCAGGACTTTGTCGCCGGGAGAAAGAGTGTTGACCATGGCCGCTTCCCAGCCGCCGCTGCCCGAGGAAGGAAAAATAAAGACGGCGCCGCTGGTGCGGAAGATGGATTTCATGCCCTCCAGAACTTCCTTGCCGAGACGGGCGAAGTCGGGGCCGCGGTGGTCGATGACGGCGGCGTGCATGGCGCGCTGAACGCGGTCAGGAACGTTGGTGGGACCGGGGATCTGCAGGAAGTGACGGCCGGGGCGACGGGGCATGTGGGCGTCCTCGCTTGAGTGATAAACAATTATTCCGACACAGCGGAGAAGAAAAAGCAAGGCCGGTTTGGTTTTCGGTTGTCGGTTATCGGTTTTCGGTTTTCGGTTGTCGGTTGTCGGTTTTCGGTTATCGGTTTAGGAAAGCGCGGCGGCGAGGAGGCGGGCGACGTGGATGGCGGGGCGGGCGGCGCCGGCTTCGATCTGATGGCGGCAACTGGTGCCGTCGGCGACGATGAGCGCATCGGCAGGCGCCTGGCGCACGGCGGGCAGGAGGCTGGCTTCCGCCATCTTCATGGAAATTTCGTAGTGCTCTTTTTCGTAGCCGAAGGCTCCGGCCATGCCGCAGCAGCTTGAGTCGATCATCTGGACGGAGAGATTGGGAACGAGCTGGAGCGCGCTGAGGACGGCGGGCATGGCGCCAAACGCCTTCTGGTGGCAATGGCCGTGGAGAAAGGCCGTCCGTGGGCCGTGATCGCGGAAGGCGAGCTTGAGTTTGCCTTGAGCGGCCTGGTTGGCGAGGAATTCCTCGAAGAGAAGCGATTGGGTGGCGATGGCGTCCACCGCTTCGCCCTTGAGGATAGCTTTCAGCTCGTCGCGGAAGGTGAGCAGGCAGGAAGGCTCGATGCCGATGATGGGCACGCCGCGCTGCGCGTGCGGGCCGAGGGCGGTGACGACGCGGGAGAGCTCCTGGCGCGCGGGCTCGACCAACCCGGCGCTGAGGAAGGTGCGGCCACAGCAGAGAGGCCGGCCTGTTTGCGGTTCGATCACGTTGTATCCGGCGGCTTCCAGCACGGCGCGGGCGGCGCGGGCGTTTTCCGGCTCGAAGTAGCGGCTGAAGCAGTCGATGAAGAGGAGGACTTCGCTCTTCTTATTCTGAAAATCCCCACCCTGTCGCTCCCCCTCGCTGCGCTTCGGGGCAAGCACGCGGGCGCGGGCGCCCGCGCTCCACTCATATATGTCTCTGCGCCAGGCGGGCAGCCGGCGGCGGGCGCTGAGGCCGGTGAATTTTTCCGCAAAAGCGGCGAAAGCGGGAATGGAGTTGCGCAGATTCAGGAGCGGCGCAAGCCGGCTGATGATGGGGGCATAGCGCGGCAAATAAGCAGTGAGCCGGGTACGAAGCGAGACTCCCTGGCGCTGATGCCACTGATGCAGGAACTCGATCTTCATGCGCGCCATGTCGACGCCGGTGGGACACTCGCGGCGGCAGGCCTTGCAACTGACGCACAGGTCGAAAGTGTCCTTCATGGCGTCGGAAGCGATGGCGCCGGGACCGAGCTGGCCGCTGAGAGCGAGGCGCAGGGAGTTGGCGCGTCCGCGGGTCACGTCCTTCTCGTCGCGGGTGGCGATGTAGGAGGGGCACATGACGCCGGCCTCGAGCTTGCGGCAGGCGCCGTTGTTGTTGCACATCTCGGCGGCGCCCAGCAGGCCGCCCCAGTCGGACCAGTCGAGCGCGGTCTGGATGGGCTGGGGGCCGTAGCCCGATTTGAAGCGAAAGAGGCTGCGGTCATCCATACGCGGGGCGCGCACGATGCGGCCGGGATTGAACAGGCCGGCGGGATCGAAGGTGTCCTTGACCGCCTCGAAGGCGCGCACCAGGCGCTCGCCGAACATCTGGGCATGAAATTCGGAGCGCACGATGCCGTCGCCGTGCTCGCTGGAGTGCGATCCCTTGTACTCGCGCACCAGGGCGAAGGCCTCCTCGGCGATGGCGCGCATCTTCCCGATGTCGGCCGGATCCTTCATGCTGAGCACGGGGCGGATGTGCAGGCAGCCGACGGAAGCATGGGCGTAGAAGACGCCCCGGGTTCCATGCTTGCGGAAGACACCGGCCAGGCGGTCGGTGTAGGCGGCAAGATCGTCGAGGGGAACGGCGCAGTCCTCGATGAAGGAGACCGGCTTGCCGTCGCCCTTCATGGACATCATGATGTTGAGCCCGGCTTTGCGCACGCCGGCAAGCTCGGCCTGGGTTTCGCTGTCGAGGGCGCG
This sequence comes from Terriglobia bacterium, assembly GCA_963740615.1. Classification (GTDB taxonomy): domain Bacteria; phylum Acidobacteriota; class Terriglobia; order Terriglobales; family Acidobacteriaceae; genus JAIQGF01. The sequence continues at coordinate 15,029 of CAVUEZ010000008.1, read as the reverse complement.
GACCACGGAGTTGGGGAAGCCGTGGTCGGCCAACAATTCCTCCAGCCGGGCAACGGATTGGATGAGCGCCGCCCGCTCTTCGCCCGCAAACTCCACGAACAACAGGGCGGCGGGGCGCCCGCGTACGATGCGCTCGATGGTGGGGCGGAAGGCGGCGATAGCGTGCGCCAGTTCGAGCATGGTGCGGTCCAGCAGTTCGACCGCCGAGGGACCGAGCTGGACGATGCGGCGCACCATGTCCATGGAATCGTAGAAGCGCTCGAAATGGCAAACCGCCTGCACGCGGTGCTTCGGAATGCGGTGGAGCTGGAGCTTGATGCGGGTGAAGAAGCCGAGCGTGCCCTCGGAGCCGACCAGAATTTTCGCCAGGTTCAGAGGCGAGCCGCCCATGAGGTGGAGGTTGTATCCGCCGACTTTGCGCATGAGCTTGGGCACGCGTTCGGCGATGTCCCGCGCGTGGCCGGCGTAGAGCGCGCGCATGGCGGCGGCAAGCTGGCGGAGGCGCGCGGGGGTCCCATTGTCGTTCTCCGGAACCTCGCCGAAGAGATAGCGCGAACCGTCGGCGAGCACGGTTTCGATCTCCAGGACGTTGTGCACCATGATGCCGTACTTGATGGAGCGAGCGCCGGCGGAGTTATTGCCGGCCATGCCGCCCAGGGTGGCGCAGTTGGAGGTGGAAACATCGATGGGAAAATACCAGCCGCTGGGTTTCAGCCTGGTGTTGAGGTGGTCGAGAACGATGCCGGGCTGGACGGTGACGGTGCCGCGCTCAGTATCGAGGTCTTCACTTAGCACCTGGTCCATGTGGCGCGAGGTGTCGAGGACGAGCGCGCGGTTGACCGTCTGGCCGCATTGCGAGCTTCCGGCGCCGCGGGGAAGCAGGGGAAAGCCTTGCTCGCGGGCGATGGCAACCGCGGCCTCGACGTTGGCGGTGTCGCGCGGCAAGGCGACGCCGATGGGCTCGACCTGGTAGATGGAGGCGTCGGTGGAATAGCGGCCGCGGGTGAAGGCGTCGAACAGGACTTCGCCGCGCAGCGCCTGGCGCAGGCGCGAGGCCAGGGCGGGATCACCGATGCTGTTGGCCATGCGCAACCTCGCCGGCAGAACATCCGGCACCGCAGCGCCGGGAATTCCGGCGCTCCCCAAGGATGCAGCATAACAAAGTTGAGGGAGGTTGAGACCCGGTCAAGCGGCGCGGCGCGAATGGCCGGGTGGATGCGAGGCCTGGCGGCGGCGCCGGTGATGGCCGCCAGACAGGGCGCCGCCCCAGCAAATGATGTACAGGGCGGCCAGGAACAAGGCGATGAAGATGGCGAGGCTGAGCGTCATGGCAGTGGCGTTGGTCATGGAGGTGGCCTCCTCTGCCCTGTCTTCATGATGCGCGCAAAGGGGCGGCGGGTGCAGTGATGGCGGGCATGCGCCCGACGCCATGCATGTCAAATCGGGAAGGGCTGGGGAGGGCCGCCGGTTTGTGGGACGTCAGGGGGCGGGCGCCGCGCAAGCTTCCTCCGCCTGGCTGTTTGGGGTGACGCTCAGCAGGGCGCCCACGTCGTGGACCATGACCCAGCCGCGGCCCTTGTTGAGCAAGCCGCGGCGCTCCCACTCGCCAAGCACACGGCTGACGGTGAAAATGGTGGTGCCGGAAAGTTCGGCCAGGTCCCTGGCGGAAAAGCCATCGTCAATGAGGATGGAGCGTCCCGATTTCCTGCCGATGCTGAAAGCAAGTTGGGCGAGGGTACGCGCCAGACGGCGGTCCACGCCTTCGCCGGCCAGCAGACAGCGATCCTGCATGTGGAACAGTTGCACGACCAGCATGCCCAGAACGTTCTCGCCAAAGCGTGGAAGCTCACGCATGAGCTGCCAGACGGTATCGGTGCTCCACGAAAGGCCATGGCAGCGTCCAAGCGCCGCGGCGGAGCACAAATAGCCGAATTTCTTGACCAGGGCGGCATGCCCGAAGACTTGCCCGGGGCCGTGGATGCTGATGACAACGTCCTTGCCGCGGGCGCCGGTCTGAAGGATCCTCATGCGTCCCGCCTCCATCAAGTATAGGTGGTTGGCAGGATCTCCCTGGCGATACGCATAGGTACCGCGCATCCATTCCTGGCGGGAGGAGCGTCCGAGGACGGCGAGCGCTTCAGCGCGCGACAGGCCAGTCAAAAGACGGGAGCTGATGATGTGTTCCGGAAACTGTGAGGGGGAGCCGGTTCGCGTGTTAGAAGGACGGGAAGCTGACATATTTCCACACTAGCCGGATGTTTCCCGCCTTGTGTAGTCGGGACATCACCCATCCGGCAAGGTATGATTCCGTAGGGAGCCTTAAGGACCAAGGATCATGCCGCTCAACCCGGGCCACCACTTGCCCTAGCGCGAATAATCCTTAAAGCGTGCCAAACATAGCCGGTTAGGAGGCCTTGTTGAAAGTTGGTGACAAGTTATGAAACTATGGTCTGACAAGTCATGAAACTATAACGAAGTAGCAATTTCCTCCCAGGGATGGCAGATAGCTTTCCAGGAAAAATTAGCAGCGATCCTAGCAACTCTTACCAGGCATCTTAGGAGCGACCGGATAAGTGCGGCGAGATACTAAGAAGGGCTTGGTGGCCGACAGAGCAACAACCGGCAGCTCTGTTTTCATGCAAGAGGGGCCGATGTCCAAGGTCCGCATATTAATTGCCGACGATCACCCCGTGGTCCGGCGGGGACTGCGGTCGATTCTGCACTCCCAGCCGGGTTGGGAGGTGAGCGGCGAAGCCACGACCGGGCGGGAAGCAGTGGCCCTGGCGGCACAACTGAAGCCCGACGTGGTGATCATGGATGTCAGCATGCCGGAACTGAATGGGGTGGAGGCAACGCGGCAGATCGTGGCGCAGGTCGCCGGGACCGAGGTGCTGATCCTGACCATGCATCGTTCGGAGGAGATTGCGCGCGAGGTGTTGCGGGCGGGGGCGCGCGCCGTGGTGCTGAAGTCCGATGCCGATGAGGCGCTGATCTCGGCGGTGAACGCGCTCCGCCAGCACAAGCCCTACCTGACGAGCCGGGTAACCGAGTTCATGCTGGACAGGTATCTGAATGCGGGCGCCGAAGGAGCAGCCCCCTCGGCCGGCCGGCTTACCGGGCGCGAACGCGAGGTCCTGCAACTGGTGAGCGAAGGCAAGAGCAACAAGGAAGTGGCGTCCGCGCTCAACATCACGGTAAAGACGGCGGAGGCGCACCGGGCCAACCTGATGCACAAACTGAACCTGCGGTCGGTGAGCGAACTGGTGCGCTATGCGGTGCGCAACAAGATTGTTGAGCCATAACCCCCCGGAGGGGTAACCGCCGCCGGATTACCTTTTTGCGGTTGACAGGAGCCGCCGGCTGTGGAAAATTGACAGCAATGTCAACTGTGCGCCAGATCGTGTGCTGTTGTCTGGCGCCGTGCAACGTGTGTTGCGCGGCGATCCGATCTGGCGTGAGGAGACTTGGCATTTGACGTAAGCCAATCGAGATTGAAGCTCCGAGCCCACGCCAGAAGTTGCGTGGGCTTTTTGTTTGTGTGGCGTCATCCAACAAGCCAGGAGGCGGTTCATGAGGGTGGCAAACGACGTAGTAGAGCTGATCGGCGGGACTCCGCTGGTGCGGTTGAACAAGGTGGTGAGCGGCAGCAAGGCAACGGTGCTGGCGAAACTGGAAGGCTCCAACCCGTGCAACAGCGTGAAGGACCGCATTGGGGCGAGCATGATCCTGGAAGCGGAGAAGGAGGGCAAGATCCAGCCGGGCAAGACGGTGCTGGTGGAGCCCACCAGCGGCAACACCGGCATCGCGCTGGCGTTCGTGGCGGCGGTGCGCGGCTACCGGCTGATCCTGACCATGCCCGACACCATGAGCCTGGAGCGGCGGGTGCTGGTGAAGGTGTTTGGCGCGGAGATCGTGCTCACGCCGGGCCCCAAGGGCATGAAGGGGGCCATCGCCAAGGCGGAAGAAATCCTGGCGCGCACGCCCAACGGCTACATGCCGCAGCAGTTCGACAATCCCGCCAATCCGAAGATCCACCGGGAGACCACCGGGCCGGAAATCTGGAACGACACCGAGGGCAAGGTGGACATCCTGGTATCCGGTGTGGGCACGGGGGGAACCTTGACCGGGGTGAGCGAGTACATCAAGCCGAAGAAGGCGTCGTTCAAGGCGATTGCGGTGGAGCCCTCCGACAGCCCGGTGCTCTCGGGGGGTAAGCCGGGACCGCACAAGATCCAGGGACTGGGCGCGGGCTTCGTGCCCAAGATCCTGCGCACGGATTACATCGACGAGGTGGTCCAGGTGAGCAACGAGGAGTCGATCGTCATGGCCCGGCGGCTGGCGCGGGAAGAAGGGCTGCTGGTGGGCATTTCGTCGGGCGCCGCGGTGGTGGCGGCGCAGCAGGTGGCACAACGCCCGGAGAACGCGGGCAAGACGATCGTGGTGGTACTGCCGGATTTCGGCGAGCGTTACCTGAGCAGCATTCTGTTTGAAGACGTGAGAAACGAAAGCCTGGCAATGAAGGCGGAAGACATTGTCGAGGCGGGGGTGGTGTAGCGATGGCATGGCTGGCAAGAGTTCGCGAAGACATGGCGGCGGCGCTGGAACGCGATCCGGCGGCGAAGTCGAAGTTTGAAATCATCGCGTGCTATTCGGGACTGCACGCGGTCTGGTTCCACGGCCTGAACCAATGGCTGTGGCACCACAACTGGCGGGTGCTGGCGCGCTGGCTCTCGCAGGTGGCCCGGTGGCTGACGGGAATCGAGATTCATCCGGCGGCGGAGATCGGGCGGCGCGTCTTCATTGATCACGGCATGGGCGTGGTGATCGGCGAAACGGCCAGCGTCGGCGATGACGTCACCATGTACCAGGGCGTGACCCTGGGCGGCACGGGCAAGGAACAGGGCAAGCGCCACCCGACGGTGGCCAGCCAGGTGGTGATCGGCGCCGGGGCCAAAATCCTGGGCAACATCAAGATCGGCGAGAACTGCCGGATCGGGGCAGGGTCGGTGGTGCTGCAGGATGTGCCCGACAATTCGACCGTGGTCGGCGTGCCCGGGCACGTGATCTTCCGCGATGGAAAGCGGGTGGTGATCACCGATCCGAAGCAGATCAAGGATCCGCTGTCGGAGGCGCTGGTGCAGGTGGAGGCGCAGGTCAACGCGCTGAAAGAGAAAGTCCGGAAGCTGGAAGAGGCCACCCAGTACGGCAGCCGGATGGAGCCTCTCGACGAAGCGCCGGAGCTGGAGTATCACCTGTAGGGAAGAGTTTCAGTTTCAGTTTCAGTTTCCGCAGCGGCGGCTGCTGCCCACGCCGCCGCCGCGGGTCGGATTGTCTGTCCGCGCGATTTGCCGTTCGCGAACCTTCCGTTCCGCATGTACCTGCACCTGAAGGTCTTCCGGCCGGTCACCGGGGAGTGTGCGGGGCGTCACTGTTTCATCAAGCCATGTGACTGACACTGAAGGGTAAGTGTGCGCGAAAGTCATTCCTGTCGCGCGCTAAAAAGCCGCTTCCGGCGTGGGGAAGCAGTGTGTGTGGCCGGCCAGTGGCGGGGCAAAGCAGAAGGTAAATCTCGAAAGGGCGATCCATGGACACAAAGCACCTGGGCATCAACAGCAAACTCGTTCATTCCGGCCATAAGCCCGACCCCAGCGGGTCGGTGAGTGTTCCCATCTACCAGACCTCAACCTTCGCCTTCCGCAATGCCGAGCATGGGGCGGCGCTGTTCGCCGGCGCCGAAGACGGCTACATCTACACGCGCATCGGCAATCCCACCATCCGCGCGCTGGAAGAGAATGTGGCAGAGCTGGAAAACGGTTGCGGGGCGATTGCCACCAGCTCGGGCATGGGCGCGGTCTGCACCGTCTACATGGCGCTGCTGGAGGCGGGGGCGCACGTGGTGAGCACGGCGTCGGTGTACGGGCCGAGCCGGCTGGTGATGGAGAAGGAGTTTGCGCGCTTCGGGGTGCAGGCGAGCTACGTGGAGACTTCGGACATCAACCAGGTGCGGGCGGCGCTGCGTGCCAACACCAAGCTGGTTTACGTGGAGACGCCGGCCAACCCGACCATGCAGGTTAGCGACATCGAGGAAATTTCGGCGCTGGCGCACGCGCACGGCTGCCTGGTGGCGGTGGACAATACCTTCGCCAGCCCTTATCTGCAAACGCCGTTGGACCTGGGGGCGGACGTGGTAGTGCACTCGGTGACCAAATTCATCAATGGCCATGCCGACGTGGTGGGGGGCGTGATCGTGGCCAAGGATAAGGAGCTCTACAAACGCCTGCGCTCGGTGATGATCAGCACCGGATGCAACATGGACCCGCACCAGGCGTTCCTGGTGTATCGAGGACTGAAAACGCTCGGGCTGCGGGTGGAGCGCGCGCAACAGAACGCCATGGAGATCGCGCGCTGGCTGGAGCGGCAGCCGGAGATCAGCCGGGTGCGCTATATCGGCCTGGAATCGCACCCGCAGCACGAACTGGCCAAGCGCCAGATGAAAGGCTTCGGCTCCATGATCAGCTTCGATCTCAAGGGAGGCATGGAAGCAGGCCGCCGCCTGATGGACCACGTGCACGTTGCGACGCTGGCGGTTTCGCTGGGCGGAGTGGAAACGCTGATCGAGCATCCGGCTTCGATGACCCACGCCGGCATGTCGGCCGAAGCCCGGCGGGCCGCCGGCTTCAGCGACGGCCTGGTCCGCTACTCGGTGGGCATCGAGGACGTGGAAGATCTGATTGCCGACTTGCGGCAGGCGCTGGACGCGGTGGCCGAGCTCGGCAGCGGGAAATCTCGAGCGGAAGAGCTGGCATCGAGCCGCCGATGAGGCACGGAAGGGCCGAGAACATCGCATGATTCGCGAGCAGGAGCGCAGCGCAGGCCGGGAACGCCGGCAAGCCGGCCGCGGCCGTGTGAAATCACAGACTGTTTTGCCAAGAAGAACGATGTCTGCAATACTGGGCCAAAATAAGAATCGCATCGGCCCAGGAAAGTTCAAGAACCCGACGAGGAGCACTGCCGTGAATGATGCAGCGAGCGCGAGTGCGGGCGGGACACCACCTCGTCCCCGGCCGGTCGAGGAAGCGTTGCGGGAGTTGCAGCAAGTGCCGATCACCGAGGCGTGCGTGTCAGGTGCTTGTGACATTTGTCTATATCAGATGGGACTCTGCCTTACCGGGGGCCCGACTTGGGAGGATTTGCATTCATCCTCAGGTTCGCAGGAGTAAAAAAACCAAATCAGGAGTCATACAGTGAGGGACGTAGCCATAGTAGGCGCGGGGATGACCCCGTGTCGTTCCCGGTGGGTGGAGAAAACCTTCTGGGAACTGGCACAAATGGCGGTCAGCGAGGCGGTGCGCGATGCCGGCATCCATATCCAGGAAGTGGAGGCGGGCGTCGCCGGAATCTACAACGACATCTTCGAATTCCAGGCAATTCCCGAGAGCGGGTTTCAGGGGATTATCGGACTTCAGAACAAGCCCCTGATGAGGGTAACCAACGGCGGCGCGACCGGCGCCTATGCCATGTTGGCAGCCTACAACATGGTGGCCAGCGGTCAATACGATCTGATGCTAGTGTTGGGCGTGGAAAAGGCGCTGGATTGTTACGACTACGAAGCCGAGAGCAACACTCCGGCCGTGGTCCAGACCATCGGGTACTCCTGGGATCCGTGGTTCGAACGGCCGCTGGGGGCGCATGCCTCGGAGAGTTATGCCGAGGTGATCCAGGCGTACATGGACGAGCATCCGGGAGACCTGGCGCCGATGGCGCGCGCCAGGATCGTGGAACTGCTCTGCCAGCAGGCGCAAAACAATCCCTATGCGCAGCGTCTGGGGGAAAAAGTGACCGCCGACCAGGTGCTGCATTCACGCTACGTGGTGTATCCGGTGCGCGTGCTGGAAACCTGCGTGTACACCGAGGGCGCCTGCGCGCTGGTGTTCGCCTCCGCGGAGATGGCGCAGCGGATCAAGGAGCGGAACGGCCGCGAACCGATCTGGCTCACCGGGGTGGGCGCCGCCAACGAGCCCTACTTCGTGGGCAACGACATCACCCGTTACAAGGTGCTGCATCGCATCTATTCCGACCACGTGGCGACCAAGAAAGCGTTGCAGATGGCGGGCATCACCATCGAAGACGTGCAGGTGATCGAACTGCACGACGCTTTCATCCCGCAGTTGATGATCACCCTGGCGGAGATGGGCGTGGTGCCGCTGGGACGCGCCAATGACCTGGTGGAAGAAGGCATCATCATGCCCGGGGGGAAGCTATTGGTGAATCCCTCGGGCGGACTGGTCTTCGGCGGACATTTCGTCGGCGGATCCAACATGATGTCCACCTGGAGCGCGATGCGCGAAATGAGAGCCAGGAATCTGGACCACGGCCTGATTCACGGCACGGGCGCGTCGCTTTCCATGTATGGAGTGGCCCTGGTGCTGGAGAGGAGAAACTGATGGCGCAAACAGGAAAGGCGGCGGCTCCCGCGAAAAGCAAGATGAAGCCGGTGATCTCCACGGCGATGCTCCCCATGGAGGGAATCACGGAAGTCCAGGGGACGGACGGCGTGTACCTCCAGCGGAATGACGTGATGTTCACGGCCATGAAACACACGCAAGGCGAATTTTCCGACTTCTTCCGCGCGCTGCGCGATGAGGGCAAAGTGTTCGGCCATCGCTGTCCCGAGTGCCGGCACCTGATCATCCCGCCGTTCATGCGGCGCTGTCCTGCGTGCAATTTCGTGGAGATGACAAAGGAGTACGTGAACGACAGGGGCATCCTGGCGGCGACGCCGGTGATCACGGTTTTCGCGCCCAGCCGGTTTAAGGGCCAGGAGCCGTTCGGCACCGGCCGGGTGTTTCTGGAAACCACGGAGGGCAAGCTCAGCGATACGGCGATGCTGGTTCGCGTCCGCACCACGCGGGGAACCATACGCCCGGGAATCTACAAGAGAGGTACGCCGGTCAAGCTCGCCTTCTGCGATGCAAGGCAAGGCGAGATGCTGGAACGTTTTTGCCGTGCCGCAGAGCGAACTGACACCGCAACAACTCGCCAAGAGCCCGCTTTTCGAGAGCGAGATCGACTGGGGCCGGCTCTCGGAAATGGAATTTCGCGAACCCACCGCCGAACTGCAGGAAACCTTGCGTCAGGTGAAAGCCCATTTCAAGAAACTCGCTGACCTGGTCCCCCAAAGCCCGCGGGCGATGGCCAATCTCGCCAACTGGCGCCGCTCGGTTACTGTCCGCACCAGCGGTGGGACCTTCGGCCTGGTGGTGAACCAGGGGAAACTGCGGCTGCGGAATGAGGGCGTGAAAGACCCGGATCTGGTCGTCGCCATAGAGGATCCATCCATTCTGCTGGCATGGCTGCGCGACTGCACCGAACCAGTTGGCGATGGCGCAAAGAGCTCCCCGCTGACCGACCTGGTTATCGAAGGAACCCTGGTGCTGAACAAACCCGAACTGGAGACGATTACGCGCCTGGACCGCGTTCCCCGCTCGCTTCGCCGGGACAATGTGGTGAGGGCACGCTAGCCGAGACCGGCGCGGGGCGAGTGCTGGTGGCGGAGGCGAACACGTTCCTGACGCTGGAACCTGCTTAGCGTGGGTTCAGTGTCCTTGATAATCAACGAAAAGCTCGGGAAACCGCTCTTTCAAAGCTTTGATCTTTGGACGATCACAAACCAGGATGTACGGGTTGTCGGGGTGGTGGAGCGCGTAATCCTGGTGGTAGTCCTCTGCACGGTAAAAGCCCTTCAAGGGCGTCACCTGGGTGACAATCCGCGCCGGAAACACCTTCGCCTTGTCGAGCTGCGCGATGTAAGCAGTCGCAATCCGCCTTTGGTCGTCATTGAGGTAGAAGATAGCGGAGCGATACGAGGTACCCACGTCTGGTCCCTGCCGGTTGAGCTGCGTCGGATCGTGGGCGACTGAAAAGAAGATGCGTAGCAATTGACCGTAAGTGATCTTGGACGGATCGTAAACCACCTCGACCGATTCCGCGTGTCCGGTCGTTTCCGTTGTCACCTGATCATAGGTTGCGGTTGCCGCGGAGCCGCCGGCATATCCCGCCCTCGTGCTGATGACGCCCTTCACTCTTTCGAAGACCGCTTGCGTTCCCCAAAAACAGCCGCCGGCGAACACGGCCGTCTGCTTAGCCGGGGTCGAAGCTAGTGCCACGTCCACCTTCGCGGGTGGAATTGGTGTCCTGGAAGCGGCATTTGCATTACAAGCGGCAAGAAAAATCGCGAATTCCAAAATCACGGAAGCAGCTAACCAGCGCATGAGCATAAGCGGGCACCCTCTCTCCTGCCATTTTATGAGACGCATTTCTCGCCACGCGGTTACATGATTGCCGCAAGATAAAGGGTGGCGCCGGAATGCGGAACAGCAACGGCCAGGGCGGCGAGATTGGCGCGGCATTACGCTTCAAGCCGTGAGCCCGGGCGGCGATTTGTTATACTCGGCGGCTTTCCAGCACGGTTCCTTAGGAGTTGCTGTCATGGTGAGACGGCTTGCTATTCCCCTTTGTTTGCTCGCTCTGTTGCCCGGACTTGCGCTCGCCCAGAACATCGCCGAAGACGCAGCCAATGCTCCGCGGCCGGTAAAACTGGTGCCACCGCCGCCCGCTGGCGTGGTGTACATCCGTTGCGGCGCGCTGTTCGACGGAAAGTCCGACCAAGTCGAGCCGAATATGGTCATCACCGTCGAGCGCGGCCGGATCAAGCAAGTAGGCAAGTTCTCGCCGCCGGCAGGCGCGCCGGTCATCGATCTTGCCAACCTGACATGCCTGCCCGGCATGGTGGAGTCGCACACGCACGTTTTCCTTCAGGGCGACCGCAAGCCCGGCCAGTACGATGCGCAACTGCTGAAGCAGTCGGTGGCCTATCGCACGATCGAGGCGGCGACCGCCGCGCATGCGGCGCTGGATTGGGGCTTCACCACCATCCGCGATCTCGAGACCGAGGGCGCCGGCTACGCCGATGTCGATGTGCGCAACGCCATCAACCGCGGCTTGATCTGGGGACCGCGCATGCAGGTGGTAGGTCGCGCCATGGACGTAACCGGCGCTTATCCCCTGCAGCCGGCCTACGCGTGGGATGTCACGGTGCCCATTGGCGTCGAGACCGTGGACGGGGTCGAAGGGGCGCGCAAGGCGGTGCGCGAGCAGCTTTCGCATGGCACGGATTGGGTGAAGATCTATGCCGACCGTGGTGGCAGGATTCATGACAACATTCTCGACACCATTCCAACGTTCACGCTCGACGAACTGCGCGCCATCGTCGACGAGACCCACCGCGAGCGCCACCGCGTGGCAGCGCACGCCACCGGTCTGATGGGCGTGCACGATGCGGTGGAAGCAGGCGTCGACACCCTCGAGCATGGCAACTACATCGCGCCCGAGGACATGAAGACGATGGTCGCGAAGGGCATCTGGTTCGTGCCTACGCCGTACGTCGCCGAGTACGACGCCGAGTGGCGGGCCGAGCGCGCGGGCACTCAGCCCAAGCAGTCGCCGGGCTTGGAAATTGAGGAAGACACCTTTCGGCGCGCGCTGCGGGCAGGCGTCAAGATCGCCTTCGGCACCGACGTGGGCGCGTTCGAGTGGGACATGAGCCCCGCCCGGCAGCTCGTCACCATGGTGAAGTGGGGCATGACGCCGGCGCAGGCGCTGCGCACCGCGACCATCGGCGGCGCGGAGCTGATGCAGATGCAGAACGACATCGGCACCGTCGAGGCGGGCAAGTACGCCGACATCATCGCGGTCCAGGGTTCCCCGCTCGCCGACATTTCGGTGATGCAGAAGGTCAGCTTCGTCATGAAGGGCGGTGTGGTGTTCAAGAAATAGGCGTCGGTCCGCACTACAATGAAGACGGGTTGGGAAGGAATCCTTGGGCTGTGGCTGTTCCCGTAAATTCACTTACAGGGACGTCGCCGGCCCGGTCTGACCGGATTGAAAGAAACACTCGAATTCGTCGTCGACCACGGATACGCGCTGCTCTTCGCCTGGGTGTTGGCGGAGCAGATGGGGCTTCCTATCCCCTCGCTCCCCATTTTGCTGGCAGCGGGTGCCCTCGCGGGGGCGGGACGACTGAGCCTGGGCTGGTCGATCATCCTTGCCGTCGGGGCGTCCTTGATCGCGGACCTGCTTTGGTACGAGATCGGGCGACATCGCGGAGGCAGGATCCTCGGCTTGCTGTGTCGTATCGCGCTCGAGCCTGAGTCCTGCGTACGCCGCACCGAAAATATCTTTCAGAAGTACGGCCTACGGTCTTTGCTGTTCGCGAAGTTCGTGCCCGGCCTGAATACGGCGGCCCCTCCGATGGCCGGCATGACGGGGATGGGCCTGCCCCGGTTCGTCCTGTTCGACGCTCTGGGCGCCCTGCTCTGGGCGGGTAGCGCAGCCCTTGTCGGCTACTTGTTTAGTGGGCAATTGGAGGGCTTGGCCCTCTACCTGAGGCGTCTGGGGGATGTTGCGATCGTCCTGTTGATGCTTCTGCTGGCGGGCTACATTCTTCGCAAGTATCTGAAACGGCGGAGTTTTCAACGGCAGCTCTGGATGGACCGCATCACTCCCGAGAATTTGAAAATCAAGCTCGATGCCGGCGAGCAGGTCGCAATCGTGGATTTGCGCCATCCGCTCGATTTCCTCCCGTATCCGCAAGTGCTGCCCGGCGCCGTCCGGCTTTCACCCGAACAGATCGACCAGCGTCACACGGAAATTCCGCGCGACCTCGATGTGGTCCTGTACTGCACTTGACCCAACGAGGCCACCAGCGCCCGGGTGGCGCACCGACTCAAGCAGTTGGGAATCCAACGTGTCCGGCCGCTGGCCGGTGGATTTCACGCTTGGCGCGAGCGCGGATACCCGTTGCAGGAGTTCTATCCCGAAACCGCGGCCGCGGCACAGCATTGAAACTTTGGTTTCGGCTGGCGCCTACGCGGACCAGGTTGCGTCCGCGCAGCACGCGCAATGACGCAGGCTTGCCAGCTTTAAAGACAACGCGGCCCCTCGCCGGCGAATCCAATACGTCGTTCACCAGCAACTCGTAACCGCGATTCAAAGACTCGACTCACGAGAAATATGCGGGTCATCGCCTCGACGGCGTCTTATCCGCAGCATAGCGCTTAGGTTTTCGGTCCATGCCAAAGGGAGCGATATGGCTCGACTCCTGTCGGTGAACGTCGGACTTCCGCGCGACATCGAGTGGAAGGGTCGCACTGTGCACACCGGAATCTGGAAGGACCCGGTGCGTGGCCGCTGTCGGGTCGCCAGGTTGAATTTGGACGGAGACGGTCAAGGCGACCTGGCCGGGCACGGCGGTGAACAGCGCGCCGTCTTCGTCTACCAGATTGAATCGTATCGCTATTGGCAGGAACAACTGAAGAGGACCGGCTTCGTCCACGGACAATTCGGCGAGAACTTCACGATCGAGGGATTGCCCGACGATGCTGTCTGCATCGGCGACCGTTATCAGATCGGCAGCGCGCTGTTCCAGGTCACCCAACCCCGCGTTACCTGCTATCGCGTCGGCGTTCGGATGAACGAGCCGCGGATGGCGGCATTGCTGACATCCAGCGGACGGCCGGGGTTCTACTTCCGCGTCCTGCAGGAAGGCGAGGTGGGCGCCGGAGACGAAATCCTGAAGGTGGGAGAGGCGGAAGAGCGAATGACTGTCGCCGAGATCAACGCGCTTCTGTATTCGCCCCATCATGCACGCGATCGACTGGAGCGCGCATTTCGGATCGAAGCGCTTCCACCCGGATGGCGCTCCTCGTTTCAGGCGTTGTTGCAAAGCCAAACGACGGCTGCGGGGGGTGGTAACGCGGGGCTCGCGCCGGCCGAAGCTGCGCATCCGGTTGCGCCAGGATTTCGGCCGCTCCTGGTGACGGCGGTCCATCACGAGTCCGCGGACGTCCTCTCGCTGACCATGCAGAGCCCGGACGGTCAGCCGTTGCAAACGGCTCTGCCCGGTCAGTACGTGGTCGTGCGCCTTCAGCGGACCACCGGCGGCCCGCCACTGTTTCGAAGCTACTCGCTCTCGGGTCCCCCCTCGACGGAGCACTGTCGCATCAGTGTGAAGATCGAGCCGAATGGGGCGGCTGGTACCTACCTGCGGGAGCATGTCCGGGTGGGCGATGCTCTCAACGTCAGTTGGCCGCGCGGAAGCTTCATTCTGCAGTCCGGAGAGCGGCCGGTAGTGCTGCTCAGTGCGGGAATCGGGGCGACGCCTGTTCTGGCAATGCTACACGCGCTGGCGGCGGCCCACTCGACACGACAGGTTTTGTGGCTGCACGCGGCTCGCGATGGGCAGCATCATCCCTTCGCCGCCGAAGTCCGCCGCCTCATGCTCGCGCTCACGCACGGCCGCGGCTATGTCTGTTACAGCAGGCCGGACTCGCGCGACAAGGTGGGTGAGGACTTCGACGCTGCCGGTCACCTATCGCGATCGGTCTTCGACGAGCTCGGCGTCCCGCGAGAGGCGGATGTCTACCTCTGCGGGCCGACTCGCTTCATGGCAGAGATGAGAGAGGCGCTCGCAACCTTAGGTGTGGCGCCGGAGCGGATTCACGTCGAAATCTTCAACGGCAGCGAGTCGATGACCCCTGGTGTCGTCGGCGCAGCGATGCGAGCTCCGCATTTGCCCAAGGACGACGCCAACACTGGTCCGCTGGTATCGTTCGCGCGCAGTGGCATCGCCGCACACTGGAAGGCGTCGGCCTACCAGAGCATTTTGGAGCTGGCCGAGGCGTGCGATGTTCCGGTCCGTTGGTCGTGCCGCACCGGTGTTTGTCACAACTGTGAGAGCGGTCTGGTTTCGGGAGAGGTCGTCTACAGCCCGGAACCACTCGACAAGCCCGCCGGCGGCAACCTTCTCGTTTGCTGCTCACAACCGCTTCGCGACCTCGTCATCGATCTGTGAAGCCTGCCCCGGAATCGCAATGCCGTCCGCGCGGGTGTCAGAGGCATTTGGTGAAGCTCTAAATTTTTATTGGTGATTTTGGTGAGCGCGGAAGGAATCGAACCTTCAACCTACTGAT